>NZ_JBAKIA010000004.1:0-558993 GCF_037783265.1 Roseibium algae | reverse complement strand
CGCAGGAACAAGCAACTGAATGGCTCTGGACTTACAACAACGAGCGACCCAACATGGGCATTGGCGGCATCACCCCCGCCATGAAACTCAAAATGGCCGCGTGAATTCTACCACTGAGCCCCACTAAAAATGGGGAGATTACCAGACCGACGCTGCCTTTTCGGCAATCCTAAAACAGGCTAATAATAAAATATCTATTTCTCAACATCACTTCTCATTCAAATTACAATAATTACCAATGAAAAACACCTTTGAATACCCCACATTCAGAACCTATTCATTAGAAAAGTAATTAGTTTTCAAATTTTATATATTCCCCAGATTTTTCATCTGTTAATAGGAATGAAATAACTATTTTACCCTAGGTTAATTCATCAATCTTCTCGAATTAAATGATGATAACTCAAGGGAAACAGCGTGGAGCAATCGCAGGAAAATATGCGAAATGAGTGTTTCAGTGCACTCAGCCTTCGGATAAGAAAATTCCGTTATCTGCCGATTGCATTTCTGTCTGTCATCATGATGCTTGCTTGCATTTTGATGTTCTCACTCTTCATTGATCAGACGATGTCGGATTACATGCGCGAGCATGAAGAAGAAATGGCACTCCAGGAAGCAAAGGTCGTTGCGCGTTTTGTCTCATTGCTGCCTGGAGACTTCAGCCCTCCTCCGCAACAGATCGGCGTAAAATCCGAGCGTTTCGCTGCGCTCCATAGAGAAATCGGACTGATGGCCGCAACGATCGGTGCCCGTATCACCATCATCGCCAGAAATGGGCTGGTGCTCGGGGACACGGATATGTCCTACGGTCAATTGTTACACGCAGCAAATCACGCAAAACGCCCTGAAGTTATTCAGGCCTTGGAACATGGGTTTGGTTTATCCGAGCGGCGCAGCGCGACCCTCGATATCAACTTTCTTTATTCTGCGGTCCCCCTGGAACGAAATGGCATCCAGATGATCGCAAGGGTCGCTCTTCCCCTGAAGCATTTTTATCAACAGCAAAACAACCTCAGGGAGATACTCGTCATCGGCGCTGCGTTTGGAATGCTGTTTATCATCGCGATTACATTCTGGCTCGGCCGCGCGCTTGCAAAGTCCATCCAGTCACGAGAAGAACGCCTGGATTCACAAGTGCGCGAGCGCACATCAACGCTGAGCGCCCTGCAGGAACTCGGATCCCTGCTGGCCATCTGTAACAATCTGCCTGAAGCTGGTGAGATCCTTGAGAGCCACTTGCCCCAGCTCCTACCAGGTGTCAGTGGCGCTCTGGCTCTGATGAACAACTCCCGCAATCTTCTGGTTGTCAGCCATGAATGGGGCGGGACATGGAAGAAAGGCGAATTCAAGTCTCCAGACAGCTGCTGGTCCTTACGCAAGAACATCGTTCACCACTCGCGCAAGAACGAGCTGATCTGCAAGCACCTGAAGGACAAAGGCAAGATCAATGCAGTCTGTATTCCACTGATGGCGCAAGGCGAAGTAGTTGGCGTCATCCACCTCAAAGAAACACCCAAGAGACCATTCACGGACATGGAACTGGACATCGCCAAATCAATAGGAAAGGAAACTGCCATTGCCGTTTCCAACCTGAAACTAAGAGAAACCCTAGAACAACAAGCTTTACTTGACCCACTCACGCGCCTTTACAATCGGCGTTATCTCGAAGAGCGGTTTGACAGTTTCATTGCCAGCGCCGACCGAGAGGAAATGCCTTTCTGGCTGCTCATGATCGATGTCGATCATTTCAAGAAATACAACGATCAATTCGGTCATGATGCTGGTGACTTTGTTCTGACACAGCTTGCCAAGCTGTTTCACCAACATACGTCCGCAACCCATACCGCCTGCCGGCTCGGCGGAGAAGAGTTCGCTATCCTGATGTCTGGCATTCCCCATGAAGAGGCGATGGCGTTTTCGGAAGCACTTCGTCTGAGCGTTGAAAACCTGCCCTTCATGTTCGAAGGTCGTCCCCTGGGAGAAGTCACCATATCAGCTGGACTTGCATCTTACCCTCAAGACGGAGACCGCCTGTCGAGCCTGCTGAAGACCGGTGACGAGCGCCTTTATGTCGCCAAACACCGCGGACGCAACCAGATTTGCGACGCAGCGCTGGTTGAAATGAACAGAAAGAAGGATGCCACCGACTAGAGCCCTTCGCTAAGGTGAGGGCTATAAGCGATAATGGCCATCGTGCTTGTTAAAACGCCCGAGCCAGCGATATAGCTACGCCGGTTGGGTCTGTGCCAGACAACCCGTTTTCGGATGGTGTCAAGCCTTGGGCGTTTTCCATCACCGCGGCATCATGAACATGCAAGGCATAGCCAGTCAAACGCGCCATGTTGGCGGGCGCAGGCTTCAGGTTTGGTCCTGCCCAAATATTCATGGCAAGCCGATGTGTGTAGGCAGCCCCCGCTCCCATGTCGGCAAACCCCCAATTGTGCAGCATCAGGTTGCGAGCGAATCCGATCCCCTCGTACCAAGCTGCAGCAGCCTCCAGCTGAGCGACCTTGAAATGCATATGCGCGAGAAAAGCGCCATTAGAAAGCGGCGTTTCAAGGTCTGCCCTCTTGGCATGGGACAGCTCTGCATCGACATCCAGAGGCGCGCGGCCGCTGTGTTGTTGCCCATTTGCATCGTAGAGGACCAGACCTTTGGACATATCGCCAAACCGGCCAAACCGTTCTGGTGTTTCAAGCGCGATCTCGATTTCAAGGCCATCTGGATCTGCAAGATAGATTGCTTTTGACATGAGGTGATCTGTCGGCGAGACACGCACACGCTTCGTAATCAAGCGGGCCAAAAGACGTGAAAACTCCGCCTGATCCGGGACACCGATAGCGACATGATACATTCCCAGATGCCGGGGGCTGACCGGAACCTTTGCGCCGGACCGGAACACAAAAAGCGTCTTACTCTGCGTTCCCAGTGCTGCCATCTGGCTATCTTGTTCTCGCAGCTGAAGTCCAAGGGCTGTTGTCCAGAAGGCAACCGCGCGGTGCAGGTCTGTAACCTGGAACTCAACAACACCCCAGGACAGGCGCTCAGAGTGGCCCATTTCAGCGGTCTTTTCAGCAAGTGTCAGAGCATCAGTTTGCATCTTGAAGTCCCCTCTCGGGCGCCCCGGCATAATCCCGGGGCGCTTGTGTTGCATGTCCTGATTAATCGCGCGGAGCGATGGGAGCTTTGCTGGAACGGCCCCAAATGATGAGGACAGCTAGCGCAACATAGATCAGATTAAACGGCAGAGCCGCGAACTCTCCACGAAACAGGTGAAAAGGGATCGCCAGTGCCTGTATGGCGAGCAGACCAACAGCTGCATAGACGGTAAGCTTTGGCATGATGCGGGTTGCAGCAGGCAGGATCAGACCGATCACGCCGGCAAGTTCGGCAAATCCGATAAAGCGAACGAGCCAGAGGGGCGCGCCTTCAGCCCAGACAGCGCCCATAGAGGCGAGGTCTGCAGGGGACATCAGAATATGCATGTAAACGGCCATACCATAAAGCGCTGCCAGCGCAACTTGGGCCACCCAAAGACCGATGTTCCAGCCTTTGCTCACGGATGGTGCCTGTGTTTCGGTTGCCATTGTCATTATCGTCTCCATTCAAAGTGCCCATGTCGCGTGACATGCTGCGGTTGATCCATGAAGCAATATCTATTAGTTTCCCCTGACCGGATCATCTTCGGTTTTATTGACACTTCATCTCCTGAGAGTGAATGATCATGGACACTCTTCTCAGCCTCCGAGTTTTTGCAGCAGTCGCCGAACACAAGAGTTTTGCTGCCGTAGCTAATCGCTTTGACCTTTCGCCTGCCATGACCAGTAAGCATGTGCAGCATGTCGAGGCACGGGTCGGTGCACGACTACTGAACCGTAACAGCCGCAATGTCAGCCTGACGGAAGCTGGCACGCACTATCTTGCGACAGTGCGGCCACTTCTGGAGGGATTGGTTGAGGCTGAGGCGCAGCTGACAGAGACGGCAATGACGCCTCACGGCACGTTGAAGGTCAGCATGCCTGTGTGGATGGCCAACCCTGCTTTCGCCCGCATCATTACGGCCTATCATGCGGAAAACCCAAACTTGATATTGGATTTGGACCTGAGTGGTCGAAAGATCAATCTGGTCGAGGAAGGGATCGATCTGGCTTTGCGCGTGGCAACCACGCTTGATGACAGCCTGATTGCACGGAAATTGACACAAGTGGACTTTCCACTGTTGGCCTCACCTCAGTTTCTGGACCGGATTGGCCGGCCAAACAAGATTGATGATCTGACTGGTGCGCCTTTCCTGATCTACACCCAGATGGGAACGAGCGGTCGCATCCGCTTCGGTGACGGCGCGGACGCATGGGACATCCGGTTTGCACCAGTGCTTCAAAGTGGCAACGAAACCCTGATCCACCTGGCTGCACGCGAAGGCATGGGGTACGCGTTCCTGCCACATTGGCTTGTGACTGAGGATTTGGCCAATGGGCTTCTAGAGCCTGTACTGCCAGAAACAGTCTGGCCAAAGGTACCTCTCTACGCGATCTATCCTGACCGCAGCTATCTCCCCACCAAAGTCCGAAGCTTCCTGGACTTTCTGGCGGGACCGAGTGGTCTCGAACCAAGCTCTGATTCAAGTGAATAAAACGGAATGTCACCTGCGATCAACGGGCAAACAAAGTTGATCGTGCCATTAAATTTTGCCTGCTAAATTCAAGCATGCATGGCGCCGAAAAATTGCACCGAAGCCTTTCCCTAGCCGAACTCGCCTGATGCAAAATCGAGGAAGAAAACCAGCCGTGAGGGCATGTGCCTGTCACGGTGATAAAGCAATGACATTGGCTGCTCAGGCAGTGTCCACTCAGGCAGAAGTTGAACAAGCTCGCCCGAGGACACATCCTTTTCGACGAGAACCTTTGGAAGCATTGCAATCCCAATGCCCGCTCGCGTCGCCATGCGGACCGCCTGCCCTGCATTGACCGTCACTGCAACATCAGGGGACCAGACATGCTTTTCAGGACCTTTCTGCAGTCGCCATGGCTTACCAGCCGTGCGGGAAAAAAGTACAGCTTTGTGTCCATCAAGGTCGTGCGGATGCTGAGGGATCCCAAATTCGGCAAGATAGGACGGCGCTGCGCAAATCATCATCTGATAAGGAGCCAACCTCCTTTTGATCAAGGTGCTGTCATCCAGCGGACCGATCCGAAACGCGACATCCACGCTTTCGGGGATCAGTTCAAGATTCTGGTCCGACAAGATGACTTCAACTTCCACGTCGGGGGCCAGCGCTCTGAAGCGCGGCAAAGCAGGCATCAAGGCCTCGGATCCGAAACTCATGGGGGCTGTGATCCGCAACTTTCCTTGCGGATGCACTTGCTGTTCCGAAGCCAGCCCGTCAGACATCGAGACAAGCTCCAGAATATCGAGGCACTGTTTAAAATAACTCTCACCGAAGGTTGTCAGGCTTTGATGCCGCGTGGAACGATTCAAGAGCCGTGTCTGCAGCCGATCTTCTAGTGCAGCGATCCGTTGACCAACCAATGCCCCTGTCACATTCAGGCGCCGCGCGGCGGCATTCATGGAGCCAGACTGCACAACCTCAGCGAACGTGCTCATCGCAACATAGAGATCCATTCAAAAGCATTCCTTGGATATGGAGAAAGTACTTCAATTATTATCCTATTCTAGCTTTACAAATAAAGTTCGGCCATCTCAAGACAAGAAGGCCGATCATGATGAAATCCAGATTTGACAATCAAACCATCCTTGTAACAGGTGCAGGAACAGGCATGGGCCGCGCAGTCTGCCTGCACTTGGCCGAAAAAGGCGCTCGCCTCGCTCTTTGGGGAAGACGTACTGAGCCTTTAGCTGAACTATCTGATGAGATTTCAGCACGCGGCGGATCTGCATTCCAGCAAGTCTGCGATATTTCCGATCCCTTGCAAATCACCAAGTGCCTAGATGACCTGATCACCCATTTTGGACAGCTCAACGGCGTATTTGCCAATGCCGGTCATCTGGGTGAGTTCAAACCCCTGAGCGACACCACAGCTGAAGACTTTACAGCCCTTGTTGCCATCAACCTTATCGGCACCCAGCAAACGATCGCCCAAAGCCTGAAGCGCATGGAGGCAGGGTCTGTCGTGATCAATGCATCCTGGACAGCCAGTGCCGTGATGCCCGGATCCGGCGCATATGCTGCGACCAAGGCTGGTCTGATCGCCATGATGGGAATTTGGGCCACAGAAGAAGGCCCGCGAGGTGTCAGGGTCAATGCAATCAGCCCAGGTATTATCCTGACGCCAATGGCAGAGGAAGTCCTCGACCCCGAGATTGCCAGGCGTCTTTCTGACCACACGCCACTTAGGCGCAATGGTCAACCTGATGATGTATCGGGCACAGTCGCATGGCTCCTGTCCGAAGATGCGGCTTTTGTGACCGGACAGGACATTACCGTGGATGGAGGCTTCACTCTTGGAGGGGCACTGCGATGACCAGACCGCAAAAACAATCGGGCCGCGCACTAGCCGAGCACCTCAACCCGGGTGTCCATGAGGCATTGACGTTGCGATACGGCCATATTCTGCCCGGAATGGCCGAGACGATCTCGGATGTCGCCTACGGCGAGTTCTACGGACGACCAGGCCTTGATCTCAAAACCCGCTACGTTGCGACGATTGCCGCGCTGACAGCCCAGGGCGGCCAAACCCGTCCACAGCTCAAGATCAACATTGCAGCAGGTCGAAAGGCCGGACTCAGTCAGATAGAGGTCGCAGAGGTCATTTGGCAAATGGCGCTCTACGGCGGGATGCCAGCAGCCATCAATGCCCTGAACGCAGCCCTGGAGGTCTTTGAGGAGGAAGACGCCAAATAAACGGACTTCAGCGACAAAGCGATAGCCGCACTCAAGCTCTGTCTTGCGACCAGCCACAATCAGGGCGATAAATGATGCCATGACAATACAGACACAATCGGGCTTCAATCCCCTCTCCGACGATTTCGCGCAGGATCCCTATACGGCCTATGCGTTCCTGCGCGAAAAGCCAGGTCTGGCCTATTTCGAGGACTTTGATATTTGGCTGGCGGCCCGATTTGAGGATGTGTCCCAGATTGTCATGGATCAGAACATGGTGCGATCAATGGCCGACATTGCCAGTTCGGATGAGATCGCAGAGCAAAAACGTGCAGCAAACTGGCACGACATGCCCCATCACGCCCGTTTTGTTCAGTTCTCCCTGCTCGACAGCGACGGCCCCGTGCACGACCGGCTGCGCAAACAGGTGTTCAAGTTGTTCACGCCCAAGCTGGTCAACACCCTGCGCACCGAGATTCAAACTTACGTGGATGGTCTGATCGACAGCCTTGCTGAGCGAAACGAAATCGACTTTGTCGAGGATCTTGCCGCCCATGTGCCGGGCCACATCATCGGTAGACTTCTGGGCGTTCCAGACGAGGACTGTCCGCAACTTCGCATCTGGTCGGAGAACATCGTTCAGTTCTTCGATATTGACCGCTCTGATGCTCGCAAAGAATTGGCGGAACGCAACACAACCGAATTTTATCATTACCTGCAGCAACTCAAGGCAGAGCGCGAGAAGGCTCCACAAGATGACCTGCTGACAGCCATGATCGCTGCTGAAAGATCTGGTTTGATGTCAGGGGACGAGCTTTTCTCGACTGCCATGTTGATCCTGATGGCTGGACATGGCTCCACCATCGACGTGCTGGGCAGCGGTCTCCATGCGCTGATCCGCTTTCCGGAAGAGATGCGGCAGCTGCGCGAGGACAACAGCCTGATGAAGACCGCAGTGCAGGAAATGTTCCGGTTTGAGAGCCCCCTGCCCTTTTTCCATCGCTACTGTACACAAGACGTAGAGGTTGCCGGTCAACGTTTTTCGGCAGGCACAAAGTTCGGCGTGCTTTACGGCTCTGCCAACAGGGATGGCTCGCAATTTCCTGAGCCGGACCGTTTCGATGTCAGCCGCAGTCCCAATTGGCACATTGCCTTTGGGCGCGGAGCGCATTTTTGTCTAGGCAATCATCTGGCGCGACTCGACATGGATATCATTTTTTCAAGTTTGTTGAGGCGCTTCAGGTCGATAGAGCTCATTGACCAGAAGCCGGAATACAAGTCCGGCTTGTCCGTTCGCGGACCAAAAGCGTTGAAAATTGCCTGGCAAACTAAATGAATACCGATACAGGCCTCTCATGTTCTACAAGTATCAGTGCAGCGACCTTCGAACCAAGGAACTCTCTATGCGCCATCTGCCCCTGACATGCCTTCTGATGATCGGCACAGCCTTTTCGGCACCCATGCCCGCTCTGGCTACGGGAGACGCAAGCCTTGGGCCCCGGCCGCTCTATCTGGTCGACCAGATGAACGAGGGACCGCTGAAAGAAAAATTGAAAGCCTGCGCTTCCAACCCGGCGGAGCAGAGCCTCTTTTCCATCGGCCATCGCGGCGCAGCCCTGCAATTTCCTGAACATTCTGTCGAAGGCTACCGGGCCGCAGCCCATATGGGTGCGGGCATCATCGAATGTGATGTGACCTTCACCAAGGACAAGGAACTGGTCTGCCGCCATGCGCAGAACGACCTTCATACATCAACCAACATTCTGACCACAGAGCTTGCTGCCAAATGCACGCAAGGTTTCGTTCCTGCTGCAGATGGCACAGATGCCAGGGCAGAATGTCGGACCAGCGACCTGACCCTTGCCGAATTCAAGACCCTCAAAGGCAAGATGGATGGCAGCAACAAAAAAGCGGAAACCATCCAAGATTATATGGCTGCCACTTCAGGCTGGCGCACAGATCTCTATGCCCAGACCGGCACGTTGATGACCCATGCTGAGTCAATTGAACTGATTAAGTCGCTTGGCGGCAAGTTCACGCCTGAGCTGAAAGCGCCGAAAGTGGACATGCCTTTCGACGGTTACAGCCGCGAAGATTATGCCCAGGCGATGATCGACGACTACAAAGCAGCAGGCATTCCACCTGAAGACGTCTGGGCACAGTCGTTTGATCTGCAGGACATTCGCTACTGGATCAAAAATGAACCGGAGTTCGGCAAACAGGCGGTTTACCTCGACGGTCGTTACAGCAAAGGCGGAATTGACCCGAACGACCCGGCCACCTTCAAACCTTCCATGGAAGAGCTAAAGGACATGGGGCTTAACTTCATCGCTCCACCTCTCTGGATGCTGCTGACTCTTGATGATTCTGGAAACATGGAGCCATCCGCCTATGCTCTTGCGGCCAAGGCTGCGAACCTCAATATGATCACATGGACACTTGAGCGCTCCGGCCCGCTGGCATCCGGCGGCGGCTGGTATTTCCAGTCCGTCAAAGATGCGATTGCCGGGGAAGATGGAGGCGATGGCAAGCTCTATGAGGTTCTCAACGTTCTTGCAGAAGATGTTGGTGTTGTAGGCGTTTTCTCCGACTGGCCTGCGACTGTGACCTATTACGCTAACTGCATGGGCAAATAGGCATCTACAAGCCAGAACCAAAAAAACCCGGATCATTGTCCGGGCTTTTTTATGACTTGCCAAATATCGTGACGTTGGTCATCGCGCCTGATCCAGAACGCGTTTGCATTCAAGCAGCTCAAAAAGCGTGGACTGCAAGCGGCGTACATCGTCTCGCGAAAGGGAGAGTGTCTGATCTGGCCCTGCTTCAACATCTTTGTCAGAACGGAAACGATCCATGAAGCGCAGGGATACAGATGATTTTTCTGCCGTCTTGCGCGCATCGGTTTCCGGCAGTACGTCGCGTGGAGCAATCTCTTCTTCGACGGATGAAAGCCCAACAGGTCCACTCGGCTCCGCCTTGGCATCATGAGCTCCGTGGTCGACGTCTTTATCTTGCGCAGCCGATTTTTGAGCCACGGGTACGGGCAAGGCGCCCTCACGCCAAACCTGCATTACAAAGCGTTGGCCCTGTTCCTTCAGGATACGCTGAACACCCTTGATGGTGTAGCCCTCTCCATACAGCAGATGACGAATGCCGCGCAAAAGTTCAACGTCATCAGGGCGATAGTAACGCCGACCACCACCGCGCTTCAGCGGCTTGATTTGGGTAAAGCGTGTTTCCCAAAAACGCAGGACATGCTGTGGAAGATCAAGATCATCCGCGACTTCACTGATGGTCCGGAACGCATCCGGGCTTTTGTCCTGAAGAGTCATGACCTGGAAAACTTGTTCATCTGGAAAACCATAAAAGGCCAGCAAACTGGCCTAATCACTGTTCGGAACTGCCGCCCCATCAAGACATCGGCGTCATGGAATAAATTGGCCGATCAAGCCATCTGGCCGGTCAATGCATCATTGATACGTTGCTTCAGCACATTGCTGGGCTTGAAAACCATCACCCGGCGCGGAGAAATCGGAACTTCTTCGCCAGTCTTGGGATTACGACCAATACGTTCCCCCTTGGACCGGACCACAAACGACCCGAAAGAAGATAGTTTGACCGACTCTCCGGTCAGCAGGCACTCTGATATTTCCGAAAGGACTCGTTCGACCAATTCAGACGATTCTGTCCTCGACAGACCGACCTTTTGATAAACCGCCTCACACAAATCGGCGCGCGTGATAGTTTTGCTGCCCATGTCAACTCCCCGACAAAACCAGCGATCTGGCTGATTTCACTATAGAACTCACCGTACACAGCTAGGCTATTGCCTCTAGCCATACTGGTCAACAGCAAGACTGCAGTTCAGTAAAATTAACCCTTCGTTCTTTTGTCTTAGTATTTGGGATTTTACCAACGCAAAATAGCAGAGCCCCATGTAAATCCGCCGCCCATCGCTTCAAGCAAAACAACATCGCCTTGTTTTACACGACCGTCACGTGCAGCTGTATCCAGCGCAAGTGGAATCGAGGCTGCAGACGTGTTGCCGTGCAGCTGAACCGTCGTCACGACCTTGGCCGGATCTATTTTCAGCTTTTTGGCGCTGGCATCAATGATGCGTTTGTTTGCCTGGTGAGGAATGAACCAATCCAGATCCTCGGACGCTAAGCCGGTGGCGCTGTAAGCATCCTCGATGACATCGGTGATCATACCCACGGCATGTTTGAACACCTCACGTCCTTCCATCCGAAGATGGCCGGTCGTCTGGGTAGAGGATGGACCACCATCGACGAATAACTTTTCCTTGTGCACACCGTCCGAGCGCAGATGGGAGGTGAGAATGCCGCGATCAGCAACAGTCCCCTCGCCTTCGTGCGCTTCCAGGACAACAGCGCCAGCGCCATCGCCGAACAGGACACAGGTGGTCCGGTCTTCCCAGTCAAGAATGCGGGAAAATGTCTCGGCACCGATCACCAAGGCCCGCTTGGCCATACCCGAGCGCAAATAGGCATCTGCTGTCGTCAAGGCAAAAACAAAGCCGGAGCACACAGCTTGTACATCAAAGGCAAAGCCATGATGAATGCCCAAGGCGTTCTGCACTGTGACGGCACTGGCCGGAAAGGTGTTGTCTGGTGTTGCTGTCGCCAGAATAATCAGATCGATATCCTGCGCATCAACGCCCGAACTTTCCAAGGCAGCCTTGGCCGCATGAACCGCCAGATCGGAGGTGTATTCACCATCTGCTGCAATATGGCGCTGCTGAATCCCCGTACGCTGAACGATCCATTCGTCCGAGGTATCAACCTTCTCTGCAAGTTCTTCATTGGTGAGGCACTTGGCTGGCAGATAGCTGCCGGTTCCTAGAATGATCGAACGTATCACGCTCACAAGTCACCTTCCGAAGTAGACGCGGCATCGTCGAAGCGACCGCGATGATAATGGACAAGATCGTTCGAAATCTTGTCGCTCAGAGAGTTGCGAACCATGTCATAGGCCAGATCGATGGCAGCAGCATAACCCTCTGCATCTGTTCCGCCATGGCTCTTGATAACAAGGCCGTTCAACCCGAGGAATACGCCGCCGTTTGCCTTGTTCGGATCCATTTTTTCCCGCAGCAAGTCAAAGGCACCTTTGGCAAAAAAGTAGCCGATTTTGGACATCAACGTCCGGCTCATGGCTGCACGAAGATAGCCACTGATCTGCCGGGCGGTTCCTTCCGCTGCCTTAAGCGCAATGTTTCCAGCGAAGCCTTCGGTCACCACCACATCAACAGTCCCCTTGCCGATGTCAGTGCCCTCGACATAGCCCGCATAAGACAAGGAGCGGAATGGCGTTTCGCGCAGCAAGCGACCAGCCGTACGAACTTCCTCGAGACCTTTCACTTCTTCAACGCCGATGTTCAGCAAACCAACTGTCGGCTTTTCAATGCCAAACAAGGCCCGTGCCATGGCGCCGCCGAGTATAGCAAAATCAATCAGCTGCTGTGCGTCAGCACCAATGGTTGCCCCAACATCCAGCACAACAGACTCACCCCGGGTCGTGGGCCAGATCGCCGCGATGGCTGGCCGCTCGATGTTCGCCATTGTGCGCAGGCAGAATTTTGACATCGCCATGAGGGCACCGGTGTTCCCGGCGGACACAGCCACTGCTGCATCGCCCGTCTTCACGGCTTCAATCGCCCGCCACATGCTTGAGCGCCAGCGCCCCTGGCGCAACGCTTGGCTTGGCTTGGCATCCATTGCGACTGATACATCGCAATGGTGAAACGTTGAGGCATCCCGCACGCTTGGATATTTTTCCAGAAGCGGCAGAACAACTTTTTCGTTGCCATAAAGCAGGAAACGGATATCGGGATGACGGACGAGCGAAATTTCAGCGCCTGGAAGAACGACTTCCGCACCGTTATCACCGCCCATTACATCAAGAGAGATTACAATTGTTTTCGCCATAGCCGGTCTTTTGAAGTGCTTTCCTTGGTCAGCCGAGGCGTTTGGGAACCGCTGCGAAGACCCTTGCCTCACCGCATCAGCTTGGCTCCTAAACGTTGGAGAACATAACTGTTTCCAGCGTTGAAACAACCATTTTCAATTCATAATCCTGAGGTTTTAGCCTTCAGGGTCGTTCTTGAGCTTTGCCAAAGCGGCAAAGGCCGAGGGTGCAGGTTCGCTTTCCACCGCCTCTTCGATCACAACTTCTGTAAACTCTGCGCCAGGCTTGCGCGGGAAAGCATCGATATTGAGCGCCAACTGCTCACACAGAACAGCCCCGAGATCAAGAACTCCATCCACCATCACGTCGGGTGGATCAAGCGTTTCCAGATCAATTTCGATTTCTCCGTCATCATTTATGTCACGGGCGCGGCGCGGACGGCTGGAGACCGGCTCAAACGTCCGATCAACATCATCCACCATATCCTGTACGAAAGGCTCCAGCGTGACAATGCAGGTGCGATGCAATTTGCAGGTCACCTTACCGGTCACGCGAATGCCAGCCTTATGCCACGGTTTAAGGACCAGGTTCGCGGTCAGCTCTTCCACAGCATCAACCTCATAAACCTTGGCGATATCTTGGCATTCAGCCTCATTGGGTGCCAAAACGACAGGACGTTCCTCGTTGCCGAGTCGATCTCCTGCGACCTTGTACGAATAAGGGATGGATTCAATTACCATTTTCGTCTTCCTTTCCGACGAACTGGACGAGATCGGGAAACACCATTTCTGCGGCGATTATTTTCTCCACCAACTGCGCTTCCAATGCCTCTGCCGCAGCGATCATATAGCGCGCCAGGGCTTTTTCTTCGGTCGGCTCTTCGGTCTGTGCATAAACATTTCGCTTCAAGGCGATTGCTAACTCTCCAACATCCTTGCCATCGATGTGGGGCATATAGGCATCGGCACGGCCATAAAAAGCCTCGCCCATGGCTTTGATCTTCTTGGGAACGCGCGTATCGCTCACGCCCAATTCGCGCAAGGTTGCGTCCATATCATGGAAAAACAGATCGAACACATCCTGGGAAAACCTTGAAATCTCGGCTCCCTCCCCGCGCAAACGGCGAAACAGCAACACAGCGTGAAGCACGATCATATCGAAACGACTGTCGATCGTGTCCGGCACTTTGAAAGCCGTGTAGAAGGCGGTTTGCCGCGCTTGAGCCACGATCTGACTATATACTTTGAGCTCTGAGTCGCGTGTTTTGCGACGAAAAAGGCCGAAGAGCATGGTATTCTCCATGAGAACTGGTGTTGCCATGTGCCCTATCGCACGATAGGGACTTTGCCAAGGAACGATTGTTGACACTGGCCGCCTATATAAAGACGGCCCTACAGGAAGACCCGCATGAATATCAAGGCGCATGCCGTCCTCGTCCCGCTTCTTCTTGCCCTGCCACTGGGCGGATGCTTCACGCAGACCTATACCCACGGCCATGTTGTCACCAACGACATGCTGTCCCAGGTTCAGGTCGGCTCCAGCAAGGAGCAGGTCGAACTGGTGCTGGGCTCTCCGTCAACAACATCAAGCCTGAACGGCGATGCCTACTATTATATTTCGCAGGAAACCGAAACCACAGCCTTCCTGGCACCGGATATCGTCGGGCAAAGGGTTGTGGCCGTCTATTTCGACACTGACGGCTATGTGAAAGATATTGGGAACTACGGCATGGAGGATGGCAAGGTCGTCGACTTCATCACCCGCAAGACTCTGACTGGCGGTTCGGATTACGGCTTCCTAACGCAAATCCTGCGCGGGGCAGCAAGCCCGAGCATCGGTCTTTAGAGAGCCTGTCCCAGGTCGGAAGAAATGCAAAAGCCCCGGCGATCCGCCGGGGCTTTCTTTTTGTGCACAGCTCTGCACTTGCCTTCAGGAAGCGTGAGCCAGAACCGCAAGCAGCAGAAGCGCCACGATATTGGTAATCTTGATCATTGGGTTCACAGCAGGTCCGGCAGTGTCCTTGTAAGGATCGCCGACCGTGTCCCCAGTCACAGAGGCTTTATGCGCCTCTGAGCCCTTTAGATGGGTCACGCCGTCCTTATCGATGAAGCCATCTTCAAAGGATTTCTTGGCGTTGTCCCATGCTCCGCCGCCTGCTGTCATGGACAAGGCCACAAAGAGACCCGTAACAATCACGCCGAGTAGCATTGCACCAACCGCAGCAAATGCCTCGGAAGGCGTAGCAACAGCCCGCACCGCGAAGAACACCACAATCGGAGACAGAACAGGCAGCAGCGAAGGAACGATCATTTCCTTGATCGCAGCTCTGGTCAGCATGTCCACCGCACGGCCATAGTCCGGCTTTTCAGTGCCCTGCATGATGCCGGGCTTTTCCTTGAACTGACGCCGAACTTCCTCGACCACAGAACCCGCAGCCCGGCCAACCGCCGTCATACAAATCCCGCTGAACAGATACGGTAAGAGCCCACCGAACAGCAGTCCCGCCACCACGTATGGATTTGACAGACTGAACAACGTGTCTACGTTAACGCCCTCAAAGATGGACCCCGGCTGCGCCGTTGAGGCGAAGTACCTCAGATCCTCTGTATAGGCCCCGAAGAGCACCAGAGCGCCGAGACCGGCAGAACCAATCGCATAGCCTTTGGTCACTGCCTTCGTGGTGTTGCCAACCGCATCCAGAGCATCCGTTGTTGCGCGGACTTCTGCTGGAAGGTCCGCCATTTCAGCAATACCTCCTGCATTATCCGTCACAGGCCCAAAAGCATCCAGCGCAACGACCATGCCCGCGAGAGCCAGCATGGTGGTGACGGCGATGGCAATGCCGAACAGACCAGCCAGAGAATGCGCCACCAGAATGCCGACGATGATAATAATCGCTGGCAGTGCCGTTGCCTCAAGGGAGATGGCCAGGCCCTGGATCACATTGGTGCCATGACCGGTGACAGACGCCTGGGCTATGGAGCGCACCGGACGATACTGGGTTCCGGTGTAGTATTCCGTGACCCAGATGATCAGACCGGTGACGATCAAGCCGACAATGCCGCAATAGAACAGATCCATCGCGGTGAAGGTCACGCCCCTGACCGTCGTGTAGACCGTTCCGGCCCCAAGCCAGCCGAATGTGATCAGCAAGAGACCCACTGCTGACAGCACCGCCGTGGCGATGAAGCCCTTGTAGAGTGCGCCCATGATCGAGTTGTTGCTGCCAAGTTTGACGAAGAAAGTGCCGATGATCGAGGTCACCACACACACAGCCCCGATTACCATCGGAAGAAGCATCAATTGATCCGCCACAGCGCCGGTGAAGAAGATCGACGCCAGAACCATGGTTGCCACCAGGGTGACGGCGTAGGTCTCGAACAGATCGGCTGCCATACCGGCACAATCACCAACGTTGTCGCCCACATTGTCCGCGATGGTCGCCGGATTGCGGGGATCATCTTCCGGAATACCGGCCTCAACCTTACCGACAAGATCACCGCCAACATCAGCGCCCTTGGTGAAAATGCCGCCGCCCAGACGGGCGAAGATAGAGATCAGCGATGCGCCGAACCCAAGCGAGACGAGCGCATCAATCACCACACGATCAGTGACTGCATGGCCCATCGGACCGGTCAGGATCGCGAAATAGACAGCAACACCGAGCAGCGCGAGGCCTGCAACCAACAGCCCCGTAACTGCGCCGGACTTGAACGCAATTTCCAGCCCTGCACCCAGGCTCTGGCTGGCAGCCTGAGCGGTTCTAACGTTCGCCCGTACCGAGACCATCATTCCGATGAACCCGGCCAGACCGGATAAGACAGCCCCGATCAGAAAGCCGATGGCTGCAGTGCCTGACAGCAACACCCAAGCCAAAACAAAAACGACCGCCCCGACAATGGCGATCGTTGTGTATTGGCGGGTCAGATAGGCCGTTGCCCCCTCTTGAATGGCTCCGGCAATTTCACGCATGCGCTCCGATCCGGCATCGGCGGCCATGACCGACTGGATGGCCCAGCCTCCGTAGGCCAACGACAGCAGCCCACAAAAAATAATGACGACTAACTCGCTCATAGTTCCTCCCAGAAATTTTACGAGTCAGCAGTGTCTTAGCGTTTTTACATCTGATTTTTCTTTTGACCTGACTCGCCCTCGACGACACCGGTCGCCCGATGCGTCAACACGTCACACGATAGCAGCACTCAGGCAAGTCTCGTCAAGTCACCCAAACGAATAACTTAAAAATTCCCTAAAGGCATTTTCAGTTGCGCCGCAATATCAGATAAAACTTAACTTGCACCGCAGCAGCAAGGCAAAACTCAGACCGGGAGGTTTCTTCTTTCATGGGTAAGAAGCCAGCCAAGCAAAACCATGCAGAGCACAACGAACGGGAACACCATCCAGTTGATGGTCGCCCAGCCGAACACATCCAGAAGTTGGCCGGAGGAAAAAGATGCAAAGGCGACAACGCCAAAGACAAAGAAGTCATTGGTCGCCTGCACCATATTTCGTTCCTCGGGCCGATAGGTTTCGGTCAACATCGCCGTTGCCCCAATGAAGCCGAAATTCCAGCCCAGCCCCAAAAGAACCAACGCAATCCAGAAATGAGCCAGATCAAGTCCCATCAGCGCCACGATGGAACAGCCCGCAAGCAGCGCTAGTCCAATCGCCACAATCCGTTCCTTGCCGAAGCGGGCAATCAGGCTGCCAGTGAAGAAGCTTGGGCCGAACATGGCCAGCACGTGCCACTGAATGCCGAGTGCGGCATCTGTTTCCGACAGGCCGCAGGCAATCATCGCCAGAGGCGTTGCCGTCATCACAAGGCTCATCAGCGCATAGGTCGTCACGGCACAGGCTGCCGACACGATAAACCGGGGCTGCCTCAGAATTTCCCGCAAGGGACGGCCGCCAGTGGGCGCACCCCGCACATATGCAGGCTTCGGAATTTTCAGAAATGCGACGAACATGAGCGCGACCAGCGCGAGGCCAGCCTGCGCCACATAGGTCCCGGCAAAAAGGATAGGATCGAAGGCGTCCTTGGTCCATATCACAGTCTGCGGCCCGACAATCCCAGCCAGAACCCCGCCAGCCATTACCCATGAGATTGCCTTGGGCTTAAAAGCATCGCTGGCCGTGTCTGCGGCGGCAAAACGGTACTGCTGTGCAAAGGCGTTGGCAAAGCCGGTCAGCGCCGCGCCGATGGAAAAGAGCAGAAAATCCTCGATGAAAATGGCAAAGGCGGCCAGCAAACCGGCCAGTACTGCCACGAGGCATGCCCCCATGAAGCCCACCCTTCGCCCGAAGCGTCGCATGATCATGCCCGCAGGCAATGTTCCGATGGCCGTCCCCAGCACCATGGCCGACACAGGCACGGTTGCCCACGACTTGCTCTCGTCCAGCAGCATATAGCCAACCAGCGACCCGGAGATGATCACAATGGAAGCTGAGGCAGCACCCACGGCCTGTGCCATGGCAAGTAAAAGCGCATTTCGTTTCGCCAGACGGTCATCAATGGCGGGGGCAGGATTTGCAAAGGACATGGGACTTCCGGACGCGTGATCAGGCAGAATGGAGGACCGCGCGGCGGAATCGGGGCGCGGAAGGAAAGATGGGCGGATGCTACACCAGCTTTGGGCAAGAGGCAGCAATTGATTGTGGGACGGGGATGGGTTGTTTACAGATCCCGCGACATTGCCTACCAACACCTCACGGAATGGATCCTCGGGCTTAACCCATAGCCCTCCTCAAGATGAGGTGGAGGTTGGGTTTAATCAAAGATGTTTAAGCTTGAAACTCAACTCTGATGCCGCTCTACATGCTTAGTTTCCTCTCCTCACACTGCCGGTCATCCCCGACTTGATCGGGGATCCATTGGTGCCTGAACCGTTTGGGAACGGCCACTGCGGTCGCGGCATCTCTTTGGCCTAATCGCAATTGCCTGCCGGTTGGTTTGGTGGATTGGATCCCCGATCAAGTCGGGGATGACCGGCTATAGGGGAGAAGCCGTTCGTGCCTTGGTGGTACACAGCTTCCCGCAAGGCCTCAAAAGTGACGAAAGCCGGGGAATTGATTGAGGGCGATGGGACCGGTTGGGCCTTGGAGGTGGACAGTGGGGAGCTGGACGGCGGCCTGACGGTCTGCGCCCTTTTCGCCCTTGATCGCCTGCACCGTGCCGATGCGGGTGACCGGACAGCCAATGGCCTTGGCGGCGACCTCAAAGGCCTGTGCCTTGTCGGCCGGAACAGTTGCTAGGATTTCATAATCGTCGCCGCCGTTCAGGCAAGCGTGGAAGATGGCCTCATCGGCCTTGGACAGTGCACGCAAGGCCGACGATAATGGGATAGCTGCCAGATCCAGCAAGAGGTCAATGCCAGAGGCTTTGGCAAGATGGCCAGCATCGGCAAGCAGACCATCGGAGATATCCATGGACGCGCTGGCGAAGTCCCGAATGGTTCCGGCGAGTTTCACCTTCGGTTGAGGTAACAGATAGCGATCAAGGATGTGGCGGTGCTGGCTGTCAGACAAGCCCATACGCTTGGCAAAACCATGATCCAGCCGCGCTTTCAGACCAGCAGCGGCGTCCCCAATAGTTCCTGTGACATAAAGAACATCGCCTGCCCTGGCACCATTGCGACGCACAGTTTTGCCGGTCGGCACTTCGCCAACGGCCGTTACCGAAATCTGCAGGCCATGGCCGGAACGAATGGTATCGCCCCCCACCAGTACCACGTTAAAGGCCGATTGATCGCCTGACAGGCCACTGCAAAAACGCTCCAGCCAGTCTTCACTCCAGTCGTCCGGCAGGCCCAGCCCGAGAAGATAGGCTGTCGGGACTGCGCCTTTGGCCGCAAGGTCTGACAGATTTACTCGCAAGGCCTTGGCCGCAATCGCCTCGGGCGGATCGTCGGCAAAGAAATGCACGTCTGCTGCCAGCATATCCTTGGTCAGGACGAGCTCATGTCCGTCATGAGGCGTATAGACAGTGGCATCATCGGTCAGTCCAAGACTGCCCGGATCGCTGGCCAGCGGCGCGAAAAAGCGCTTGATCAGCTCAAATTCATGCGGGCGATCACCCTTAGGGTGTTCACCAGTCATGGTCATGCCTTTGCAGTGCCGACCTCGTCGGCTTCCACCTGAACTTCAGTGGTCGCCGAACCTTCATCCTTCGAAACGTCTGGTGCCGCGAACTCGCTATCGCGCAGGTCCTTGGCCAGACGGTCCAGAACACCATTGACGAGTCCTGGCTCATCATCCTGGAAGAATGCCTTTGCCACGTCGATGTATTCGGAAATGATCACCCGGGCCGGCACGTCCTTGCGGCGCAGAAGTTCAAAGCCGCCGGAGCGCAAGATGGCCCGCAAAAGGCTGTCGATCCGCTTCAGCGGCCAGCCATCGGTCAGAGCTGTGTGAATGAACGGATCCAGAAACTTCTGATCGGCATAAACGCCCTTGACGATATCCGAGAACCACTGAGCGTCAGCATCCAGATACTGCTCGCCATCCAGCTCCTGGCCGAGGCGAAACGCAGTAAACTCATTCACCACATCGCTGAGCGGCGTGCCGCCGACATCCATCTGATACAGCGCCTGAACAGCGGCCAACCTGGCCACTCCGCGCTTGTTGGCAGGGCGAGGTCCAGTTGCTTTCGGTTTCGATTGATCGACCTTGTCGGTCATATTCTTATACTCCAAGCCGCTCGCGCAGGGCGATCATGGCAAGAGCTGCCTCCGCCGCCGAGCCGCCTTTGTTTTTCTCACTGACCTTGGCACGTGCCCAGGCCTGATCGGAATTCTCAACTGTCAGGATGCCGTTGCCGATGGCCAGATCCGCATCAACCATCAAATCCATGATGATCCGCGCCGATTCATTGGCGACGATATCATAATGGGAAGTCTCGCCGCGGATTACAGCGCCTAGAAGCACAAAGCCATCATATAGCACGCCCTCATTTTCCATCGCGGTCATGACCATTGAAAGCGCTGCTGGAATTTCAAGAACACCAGGAACTTCAATGCGTTCATAGCTGCCGCCTGCCCCTTCGATCGCCTGGATTGCTCCTTCCGCCAGAGCATCAGCAATATCTGCATAGAAACGGGCTTCGATGATCAGAATTTTCGGTGCTGAGCTCATGGGTCGGTCCATCTTTCTTGGGGGCCGCGACTAGAACCACGCCCATTCGGATTTGTCTAGCCTATTCCTGCAGCCCAACCTGCTGGGGTGGGGAGAAATGGAAAGTCTGGTAAATACGGCCAGCCGACGGCTGCCCCTAAAACACTTGGGCCATCTGTTACGCCTCGCGGCTGAATTCCGCAAGTCGCGCAGCGTATCTGGCCATCATGTCCACTTCGAGGTTAACAAGATCTGCCTCTTGTCGATCTGCCCAAGTTGTGACGGACATGGTGTGCGGGATCAGAAAAACGGAAAAAAGCAGCCCGTCTGCCTCATTTACCGTTAGGGATGTTCCATCGAGACAGACCGAGCCTTTCTTGGCGATAAATGGCGCGCTGGCTCTGGAGGCCTCAAACTGGAAATAGACGCTGTCGTCGTGATCAACCCGCTTGGTGATTTTCGCTGTGCCATCCACATGGCCGAGCACCAGATGCCCGCCCAGTTCAGTGCCCATGGCCAGCGACCGCTCCAGATTGAGCTTTTGGCCGGCGCGCCACTCAGAGGCTGTTGTCAGCGCTAGGGTTTCGGCGGCAGACTCCACTTCAAACCACGCATTTCCAGCATCGTCGCGCCCTTTCGCAGTAACTGTGTGGCACGGACCACCACAAGCAATCGAAGCGCCGATGTCGATGCTGTCCGGCTCATAAGTGGTGCGAATGCGTGTCCTGATCCCCGCAGGAATTTTATCGACGGAGAGTATTTCGCCAAGGTCAGTGACAATACCGGTGAACATCTCAGGCCTCACTTTGTCCGCAATAATTTTAGGTCAGGTAGGTTTCAAGCGCGCTTGCGCAAATAGACAAAGGCATCATCGCCCATATAGCCACTCTCAACCCGCTCATATCTGGGATTGTTCAGAACCTCTTCAAGTCTGACACCGTGCAAAGGGGGAATGCCCCCTTCCCCGACTTCCATTGCACCGGTGACAACGCACAGGTCATCAACGCAGTCTGCCGCAACAAAGGCACTGGCAATTCGCGAACCGCCTTCTACCATCAGCCGGGTGATGCCTCGCGATCCAAGAGCTCGCAGAGTAACAGCAGGCGCAATACGGCCTTTTTCCAGCGGCACTCGAATGATCAGAACGCCCGCCCCCGCCAAAGCCTTGATCCGGTCCGGATCAGCATCATTCCCAGCCAGCAGCCACACAGGCCATTCCGCTGCCGTTTGAACCAGCTTTGATGTGAGTGGCAATTTGGCCGCTGCATCCAGCACCACACGAACCGGAGAACGGTCCGCCATTCCCGGTAAACGGCAAGTCAGCTGAGGATCATCCGCCAGCGCTGTTCCAATGCCAACAAGTATCGCATCATGACTGGCGCGGAACCCATGAACATGGCGCATGGACAGAGCTCCGGATATTTTCACCTGTCCTGCTCCGGAGCGGCCAATAAAACCGTCACGAGACACAGCAAGCTTCAAAAACACATGGGGACGCTGCTCGAGAATGCGCAGCGTAAAGCCATGATGGAGGTTCTGGCAGGCTTTTCCCTCAACACCGACAATCACTTCAATGCCAGCGTCTTCCAACATGCGAATGCCACGGCCCGCCACCCTTGGATTGGGGTCGCGCATCCCGATGACCACCTTTGCGATACCAGCGTTGATCAGTGCATTTGAACAAGGCGGCGTGCGGCCGAAGTGGGAGCAAGGCTCAAGTGTGACATAACAAGTCGCGCCCTTTGCAAGATCTCCTGCCTGGCGTAGAGCGTTGATCTCGGCGTGGGCTCCGCCCGGTGGTGAGGTCACACCTTGCCCGACCAGCACATCCCTTCCATCCGCATCCTTGCTGACAACCAGCGCCCCGACTGAAGGGTTGGGCCAGACGCGCCCAAGTCCGCGCTCAGCAATACACACGGCAGCAAGCATGAAACGGCTGTCGTTCCCGGAACTTGAGGTGATTGCACCAGAGGTCATTGGGTTTAGACGTCCCGGATTTTGGCAGGTGGAGATGAGTTCTGACGAAGGCGTTATGAAATGCTCAGTTTTCAGCCAAAGGCTGACCATCAGGACCGCTCAGTTCGTCGAGCAAGTCCTCGAAATCCTTGGCTTCTCGGAAATTTCTGTAAACGGATGCAAACCGCACATAAGCTACGTCATCAACGCCTTTCAGGCCTTCCATGACATGGTTTCCAATGGCCTCAGCGGTCACATCGCTATCACCGGAACTTTCCAGCTGACGCACAATACCGCTAACCATCCGCTCAATCCGCTCCGGTTCAACCGGGCGCTTGCGCACCGCTATCTGGACAGAGCGCATCAATTTTTCACGGTCAAACGGCACACGGCGCCCCGAACGCTTCATCACCATTAGCTCACGTAATTGCACGCGCTCAAAAGTGGTGAAGCGGCCAGCGCAGGTGTTGCACACTCTGCGCCGACGAATGGCGGTGTTGTCCTCGGTCGGACGAGAGTCCTTGACCTGGGTTTCTTCACCGCCGCAATAGGGACACCGCATGCTGTTCTCCGTAAAGCGGCTTGGATTAAGCCATGTAGATCGGGAAGCGCGCCGTGAGGGCCGCGACCTTGGCTTTCACTGCAGCTTCGACGGTAGCGTTGCCTTCATCGCTGTTGGCAGCTTTCAGACCGTCGAGCACTTCCGTGATCAGCAAACCGACTTCGCGGAATTCTGCAACGCCAAAGCCCCGTGTGGTTGCAGCCGGAGTACCAAGACGGATACCGGATGTGATCATCGGCTTCTGCGGATCGTTCGGCACACCATTCTTGTTGCAAGTAATAGCTGCGCGACCGAGGCTGTTTTCCGCATCACGGCCCGTCAGCATCTTGGGGCGCAGGTCAACCAACATCAAGTGCGTATCCGTTCCGCCAGAAACGATCTCAACGCCACCTTCGCGCAGCGTTTCCGCAAGCACCTGAGCGTTTTCGCGCACGGACTTAACATAAGACTTGAAGCTAGGCTGAAGCGCTTCGGCAAAGGCTACGGCCTTGGCTGCCACGACATGCATCAAAGGACCACCCTGAAGACCAGGAAAAACTGCCGAATTGATCTTCTTGGCAATGTCTTCACGGTTGGTCACGACCATGCCGCCACGTGGGCCGCGCAAAGTCTTATGCGTGGTCGTTGTCGCGACATCGGCATAAGGAAACGGGCTGGGATGCTCACCAGCCGCCACAAGACCTGCGAAATGAGCCATATCGACCATGAAGAACGCGCCGACTTCATCAGCTACAGCGCGAAACTTGGCGAAATCAATCTGGCGGGAGTATGCAGATCCGCCTGCAATGATCAACTTTGGCTTATGCTCGCGTGCAAGCTCGGCCATCGCATCATAGTCAATAAGACCGGTTTCCAGATCCAGACCATAAGGCACGGCGTTGAACCATTTACCGGACATGTTTGGCTTTGCGCCATGGGTCAAGTGACCGCCAGCGTCCAGGCTCATGCCAAGGATGGTATCGCCCGGCTTGATCAGTGCGAGAAAGACGGACTGGTTGGCCTGGCTACCGGAGCTCGGTTGAACATTGGCAAAGTCACAGCCAAACAGCTGCTTGGCGCGGTCAATCGCCAGTTCTTCTGCAATATCGACGAACTCACAGCCGCCATAATAGCGACGTCCAGGATAACCTTCGGCATATTTGTTGGTCAGCACCGAGCCCTGTGCGTCCAAAACAGCGCGGGACACGATGTTCTCCGATGCGATCAATTCGATCTCATTCTGCTGACGGCCGAGTTCCTTCTCGATCGCGCCAAAAAGCACCGGGTCGCTTTGGGAAAGCGGACGATTGAAAAAATCGGAAAAAGACGACTGGCTGGCTGCGGAATCCGTCAAAGACATCGCACCTTCCTTTTCAGCTGGAGCTATACACATCCGGGAATTCGCCCCCCGGCGAGCGGACCAGCGACGACCGATCACACTCTCTTGCGATGGGACGTACCATAGAGCTGAGAGCGATCCAAGAGCTACGCCGTCGCAGCCTCAGACAAATGCGACATGTTCTGAGTAACGCTAGGCGAAAGTCCCGCTCCCAGGCTCAGCCTGATTGCCTTCTTCGCGTTCTATGCGGCGCTGAAGTTTCTGGGCAGCCAGTTTTTTGAGAGAATCGGGTGGTGTCGAGGCAGGGCCAAAGATGACAACTTCAATACCGGTGTTGGCATGAATGGCCGTGACTTTCACCTGCCGCCCCACTGTATGAAACTCCAGATAAACATCACCTTCAATCTGGTTTCCGGGGCTCATCAATTCGACTCATAAACACGACTTAAATGGACTTGAACCGCCACAAAGCCATGACAAAGGCCATTTGGCAAGCCAGAGCGGGAAATCTGGCCTTTCTAAACCTCAAATGGGCCGCTTGAAGAGGCAGCCCGTTGAGAATTAACACGATGAAAGGCAGAATTACTGAAGGCGGGCCTGTGTCACAGCTTCTCCGGAATAAAGACCATCACGATTATAAATATCATCCCGGAACTGAATGATGCCGTCTTCATTTGACCAAGCGGTGATGTAGGTCAGATACAAAGGAATACTGCTCTTCAATTTCACATCTTCGCGTTCACCAACACGGATCACCTGATCGACACGAGAGCGGTTCCAGTCCGGCGTGGTCGATTCGAGGAGCCAAGTCACGAGTTCCTTGACGTTCTGCACACGCACGCAGCCAGAGGAATTGAACCTGTAGTCACTGCCAAACAGGCTCTTGGACGGCGTATCGTGCAAATAGACCTGGTGCTTGTTATGGAAATTGATCCGAACGCTGCCAAGTGAATTGATCTCGCCGGGCTCCTGGCGGAACTGGTACTTGGTCGCCTCTTCCGTATTCCAGTCGATCTCCTGCCAGGTAAGCTCATTGCCCTTCCAGTCGAAGATGCGGATTTTGTTTTTTGCCAGATACTGAGGATCCTGTTTCATCTTCGGGATCAAGTCCTTACGGATGATCGACACCGGAACAGTCCAGTATGGGTTGAAGTTCAGTTCATAAATCTTGCTGTTCAGGATTGGTGTCTGACGATCAATCTTGCCAACAACCGCAGTGTGGCGTGAGCGAACATGGCCATTTTCGACAGCTTCAATCTCCGCAGCTGGAATATTGACCATCACGTAGCGATCACCAAGGAAGCCGGACATGGAACGCAAGCGCACCAGATTGGTTTCAAGCTGCTGCAATCGTACCTGAGCTGGAACATTCAGGGTCGCGATTGTCGATTTTCCGAGCACTCCGTCCGGCGTCAGGCCGTGGCGCATCTGGAACCGGCGCAAACCGGCATCAACATAGGAATCAAAAGTATTGGAAAGGCCCGCAGTCTGCTCAAGATCGCCTGAGCCGATCAAACGCTTGCGCAACTCGACAACGCGGTTGTCTTTGGCGCCAATCCGTAACGCCTTTTTCCCGCCTGCGCTGACTTGACCCCACCCACCCATTTGAACGATGCGAGAATATTGGTCAATTGCAGCGGAGATATAATCAGCAGTCTTTGGCGACAGTGTCGGATTGGATGTTTCCATCGCCAAGAGCGATTCCATCGTGGCGTCGAAACGATCTTCCCACTCGACCCTCTGACTATGCTGACGTAGCGCCTCTAGCGGTGACTGAGATTCGGCCATGGCTTCGAACGCAAAACCCAACAACATCGTCGACAGGGTTGCCCCCCCCAATGCCAACTGCATTACTCTGCGCCCAGTTGTTATCGACCTAGCGGCAGTGTCACGAAAATGCATAGTTCGGGTTCGGCTAAAAACAGTCATTGTGCATATCACCAGTCAAAATCTCACCACATGATTAAACAAGGTCACTTTACTATTGTCTTGTTTAACAAATTGACTTTCATTCGCGCAAAAAGCACGGTTCCAGCCATAATTTATACCTACAGATCCATTCTATTGTGTTCACAAGATGTCACAAATGCGCGCACCATCAACAGCTCACGCAACCGTGACAAATTCACATCGCAACGCTTGATGTCCAAAACGCGAAATGCCGCCCCAGACGATCGGAACGGCATTTCAAGGCATTCATACCCACCGCGATCTTACAGACGATATAGGATCTGATCAGTCCAGAATCTCTCCAGACGGCGCAGGGATTTGTTGAGCGTTACAAAATCTTCCGGTCCGATTTCGCCGACCTGCTCTACGGACAGCATGTGACGCTCATAGAGCTCATTGACAATCTTCGCGACTTCCTTGCCGTTGTCAGTCAATGATACGCGAACTGATCGGCGATCCATCTTTGACCGTTGGTGATGAATGTAGCCGGTGTCTACAAGTTTCTTCAAATTATATGACACATTTGAACCAAGGTAATAACCACGCGTCCTCAGCTCACCTGCAGTCAGTTCTGCGTCTCCGATGTTAAAGAGCAGCAATGCTTGCACACCATTTACATCAGATCGACCCATCCGATCGAATTCATCTTTGACGACATCAAGTAGTCTTCTATGCAGTCTTTCGACAAGTGTCAGTGCCTCAAGGTAGAGCGGCTTGATTTCCGCCTCACCTTCATCTTGCATGACTGCATTTGCTGCCCTTGTTGCGGTGATCATTTGCTTGCGCCTCTTTTATGCCTGTCAGTAGGTGGATATCTTCCCGCCTTGAGACAGACATTACACGCACGCTTCTAAAATCTGCTTAAGAGACACGCTGAATCAAGCGTTAAATATTTCAATCCTTTAATGACAAAACCAGAAAGATTCTATTCATCATGTTCCACGCAGGTATTTTACTATGCCTGAGAAATCGACACCTTCACCGCCCGAATTACAGAACATGGAATAAAGCGCAGCTGCCTGCGCGCCTAGCGGTGTGGCGGCTCCGGACGAATGAGCAGCATCCTGAGACAGTTTCAGATCCTTCAGCATCATCTCTGCTGCGAAGCCTGGCTGGTAGTCCCGGTTGGCCGGAGAGCTCGGCAATGGTCCCGGAACAGGACAATAAGACGTCAGCGCCCAACACTGACCAGATGCGGTCGAAGAAATGTCAAAAAGTTTTTGTGGGTCCAGGCCCAATTTTTCTGCGAGCACGAAAGCTTCACTGACGCCAATCATCGAGATGCCGAGAAGCATGTTGTTGCAGATCTTGGCCGCCTGCCCTGTTCCCGCATCGCCAGCATGGACAATGGTCTTGCCCATGATGTCCAGATAGGGACTTGCGGCGGCAAAAGCATCTTCTGGGCCACCGACCATAAAGGTCAGCGTACCGGCCGCCGCACCACCGACACCACCAGAGACCGGCGCATCGACCATTGGCATGTTCTTGTCTGCCGCAGAGCTTGCAACCGAGCGGGCGCTGTCCACGTCGATGGTCGAGCTGTCAATCAGCAGCGTTCCAGGCTTGGCATTGTCGAGAATACCGCCCTCACCCTGATAGATTTTTCTTACATGTGCCCCAGCGGGTAGCATTGTGACGATAACATCGGCATCGGCTGCCAACTCTGCAACGCTGCCAGCGCGCGAACCACCGGCCGCTTCCAACGCACTGAGCGCGGCATCGGAAAGATCAAAGCCCGAAACCTTGTGACCAGCCTTGACCAGATTGGCAGCCATTGGGCCACCCATATTACCAAGTCCGATGAAACCGACGCTGGATGCCATGATTTTCCCTCCTAATATAATAACAGAACGCGTCGCGGGGTTCTTCCTCACGTCAGCGGTTCTTAAGCTAAAGCCATTTGGGCGCGCTAATTGGTGCGGTTTTCGCGTTCCATCAGATACATCAGCAACAGATAGATCGCGATTGTCAGAATGTAGAAAGAGATCTCATAAGGTCGGCGACCATAAATGTCGGAAAACAGCGAGTGCATTACAATCTGGCTCATCGCCCGGAACAGCCACATGACCGTGCCCCAGGAGACTGCAAGCCAGAGCCCCGTCGCCGCCACGAGATCAAGGACTGCAAAAAAGACCGTTGCCGCCTGCCATTCAACCGGCATGTCCCAGAACCATTGGCCCCGCCAAGGCACGAAGCCGACAATCCGCGCCCAATGGATCACGCCGCCGCCAATCAACAGCAGTGCGATAGCACGCAAGTACCAGACCAAAACAGTGCTCCACGGTGGGCGCGTTTTGAAAAGGTCCTCAAAACTGGTGATCATGGCCGGGTCCGATCAGATAAGGGGAAGGTCGCCTGTTGCAGGTTCCTCGAAATACGCTTGCAAATCAGCGCTGTCTACCAGATCGATGCTATCTGGCTTCCATTTCGGGGCATGATCCTTGTCAACAAGGACAGCTCTGACACCTTCAAAGAAGTCATGCCCTTCCAGAACCTGGCTGACAATTCGGTATTCCAGCACCATGCAGGCGTTGAAATCAAGCTCACGCCCACGCTGCATCTGCTCAAAGGCCAAGTGAACGCTCGTTGGGGATTTAGCGCGGATCGCAGCTGCTGTTTTTGCAGCAAATTCATCGTCAGCAGAATCAAGCTGCGCCATGATGTCAGCAACGGATCCTGCTGAAAAAGCTGTCTCTATAAGATCAGCATGGCTCATTAGATCAGATGGTCCAACCTCAAACACATATTGTGCAATAGCAGCGTCAACGTCAGAGGCCGTCTCCAGGTCCTTCAACAGAGCCTCAACGCTTTCTCGTTGGATGGCATGGGTCAACACACCCGTGACTAAAGTGTCGGCCTGCTTCATCCGCCCAGCGCTCATGGCACAATAAGTTCCGGTAAAGCGCGGCATGCGCGGCAGGAAGTGCGTCCCGCCAACATCTGGAAAGAAGCCAATGCCGGTTTCTGGCATGGCGAACATCGTGAACTCGGTCCCGACCCGGTGGCTGCCTGGCATGGCCAAACCAACGCCGCCGCCCATGATGATTCCGTCGATCAGGCACACATAAGGCTTTGTGTAAGCCTTGATCTGAGCATTGAGCAGATATTCGTCACGAAAAAACTCGGCAAGCCCAGCCTCACCAGCCTGCTTCATTTCATAGATGCGCCGAATGTCGCCACCCGCACAGAAGGCTTTTTCTCCTGCCCCCGTCACAACCACATGATGAATACTGTCATCCGTTGCCCATGCATTCAACTGAGCGACCAATGCGCTCACCATCGGATGGTTCAGTGCATTCAGGGCCTTCGGCCGGTTCAGCGTGACAATGCCCGCGACGCCCCGCTGTTCAAAAAGAATGTCTTCAGTCAAGTCCGGCCCTCCCTAGGATCCGATTATAAAACGTTTATGCCTGAGATCTCAGTCAGCAAGAAGCTGGATTTATGCCTTAGTCAGCAAGAAGCTGACGGGCGATAATCAGACGCATGATTTCATTGGTGCCTTCCAGGATCTGGTGCACACGAACATCGCGCAAGTAGCGTTCAATCGGATAGTCGCGCAAGTAACCGTAGCCTCCATGAAGCTGCAAGGCCTCATTGACCACCTTGAAGCCGGTATCTGTCGCCAGCCGCTTGGCCATTGCCGCCATCTTCGTTGCACCCGGAGCCTTGGCATCCACGAGGCCTGCTGCCTTATGCAGCAAAAGCCGAGCTGCTTCCACCTCTGTCGCCATATCAGCAAGACGAAACTGCAGCGCCTGAAACTCCGCCAGAGCCTTGCCGAACTGTTTGCGCTCTTTCAAATAGTCAATGGATCTATCCAGGCAGATCTGGGCTGCACCCAGAGAACAGGCTCCAATGTTCAGCCGGCCACCATCAAGACCAGCCATGGCGATCTTGAAGCCTTCGCCTTCCGCACCAAGCCGGTTTGACTTTGGCACACGGCACTCGGTGAAATTGACTTGGGCCGTTGGCTGGCTTTTCCAGCCTAGCTTGACCTCCTGTGCGCCAAACGACAGGCCGGGCGTATCCTTGTCGACAACGAGGCAGCTGATGCCCTTCGGCCCTTCGCCACCCGTCCGCACCATGGTGACATAAACATCGCTGGTTCCAGCGCCAGAGATGAAAGCCTTGGAGCCATTTAATACATAATGATCGCCATCATCCCTGGCCGAGGTGCTCAAGCTGGCCGCATCTGACCCTGATCCCGGCTCGGTCAGACAATAGCTGCCAAACCGCGCCATTGAACAAAGCTCAGGCAGATAGGCATGGCGCAGCTGATCCGACCCATATGTGTCGATCATCCAGGCGACCATGTTGTGGATTGAAATATAGGCCGCAGTAGACGTGCACCCCTTGGCAAGCTCTTCGAAAACAATCGCAGCGTCAGTTCGCGTCAGGGCTGAGCCGCCAACACTCTCATGAACATAGATACCCCCAAACCCAAGGGCTGCGGCCTTCCTTAATGTCTCGATGGGAAAAAAGCTGTTCTCATCCCATTCTCTGGCATGAGGTTCCATCTCGTCGCGGGCAAAGGCTGACGCCATGTCCTGAAACGCACGCTGATCTTCACTTAGAGAAAAATCCATAGCTTGCTGTCCTCCCATAGACGAGCTTGCAAATAAAATATGCTCACCACTCCACCTAGCCCAGCAATTACGCCCTTTTGACGTTAACGTCAAACGAGATTGAATGCCTATTATTTTCAGTGTGTTGTGAAAAAATCTCAGCCCAAAAACAAACTTGTCTGCAACAGACACCCTCCGATTAACCTCAGAGTAAGTATTAAAATCCAGAAACAGAATAATGCAGCACAAAAAGGCCATCAATTCGATGAATGCACTAAAAAAAACAACCACCTTTAAATAATTGAACACCCAAAAGCATCTCCATCTTCATAAATAACTAGTAAAAATTACAATGCCATTTATACTTACAACTCATGTAATCGCATCAGTAGGGCGACAATGTTCTTCCAAAAACAAGACGCCTTGAATAATTCGCACATCGGCATGCGAGTATTGAATGCCTCTGAACGCATAAGCCAAATCAGCTTTCTCGTTGCAATACAACGCAGCCTGGCTCTGGCGTTTCCGTTGCTCATGCTTGGTGCAATTGCATTTCTACTAAGACACCCTCCGTTTAACGCTCCGGATTTCTTCTACGGCAAAGTGTTTTTAGAAGCCTGCGACATGGTGATAAGCGCAACATTCGGTGTTGCAACACTTGTCACACTCATAGGTTTCTCATTCACACTGACAAATCTTTATATTGAGAAGTATGGCCAGCGCCACGCTAACCCGGCGGTGACAACCTCTGTGGTCTTATCGTGCTTTTTTGTTATCCACGCACCCACCGACAGCAACCTTATGCAAACATATCTGTCTATGAACAACGGCTTTCTCGCCGCGATCATCACAGCTTCGGTGAGCGCATCCTTGTTCTTGAAACTCTCGGCATCGAAAAAGTTGAGGCTACAGCTTGGAGAGCTCGATACAGATCCCCTGATAGGAGATGTTTTAAAGGTCCTGCCGGCTGCCATATTGACCATCATTCTGTTTGTTCTGGTCAAAGCAAGCTTTGTTTTTCTTTTCAACCCTTATGTTTTCGCACCAATTGAAGCTGTCGTGATCTCTGCCTTCGCTGGATATGATGACGGATTGGAACTTCCGCTTTTCTACACACTTCTGGTTCAAGTTTTTTGGTTTTTCGGCATTCACGGTACGAACACGCTAACGACGTTTCACGATGCTGTTTTCTTTCCGGCGATGCAGATAAACTTTGAATCCGTAATGAACGGTACTGAACCGCGATTGATTTTCACGTCACAATTCTTCGATTTTTTTGCCCGCATAGGTGGTGCAGGAAGCACGTTATGCCTGATCTTTGCTCTGTTGATTTTCGGGCGTTCCCTGAGTGTCAAGAAATTTGCGATTCTGGCGCTAATCCCAGGTATTTTCAACATCAATGAACCGCTGCTGATCGGCATTCCGCTGATCCTAAACCCGCTTTATGCCATTCCGTTTATTTTTACTCCCATCTTACAGACACTGTTCGCTTATGCTGCGATCGCTCTTGACTATATGCCGAAGATAACCGGATTTATCAGCTGGACCACTCCGGTCTTTTTCAGCGGATATCTCTCTACAGGCTCATACTCAGGGGCCGTGGTACAGGCATTAAGCCTCGCATTCGGCACTGCTTTTTATGCTCCATTTGTGTTTCTGTCAGAGCGCGTAGCAAAGCAACATAGCAAGAAGCTCCTCAGCGACCTGCAGAATTTTACCGAGGCGCCCTCCCCTCCAGCTCATTTCAGCCGCTACCAGAGATTAAGCCGACAAGAACGAAGGCTGTTAGCGGCGCTGGCAGATGACCTGGAGACCGCCCTGAAAAACAACACAGGTCTGTTTCTGGAATACCAGCCACAGGTTGATGCCAGCAAATGGGCCGTTTGCGGCGTCGAAGCTCTCTTGCGCTGGGAGCACCCCACTTACGGACGGGTTGCACCGCCATTGATTGTTGCTTTGTCGGAAGAATTGGGGGAATTGGATAACCTTGGTCTCTTCGTCTTGAACGAAGCATGCCGACAGCGCGCGGAATGGGACGGTGACCTGACAGAAGACTTCAAGCTTTCAGTCAATGTCTCTCCTCATCAGCTGCGAAATCCTGATTTCGGAGCCAGTGTTCACAGTATTTTACATAAACACGGATTAGAGCCCCGCAACCTCGAACTGGAAATCACTGAGTCCAACGCGCTTTTACCTGAAAAACGGTCAGTCGAAGCGTTGAAAGACTTGCGCCGCTCAGGTGTCAAAATCGCTCTCGATGATTTTGGCATGGGGCATACGTCCCTGCATTACATTCAAGAATTACCGCTCAACACGATCAAGATCGATCGCTCCCTGACCTTGGCAGCAAAGACCAATGCCAATGAAGTCATCGTGAAGAGCATCCTTGAACTGGGCAATTCTCTTGGGATCTCTATTGTCGTTGAGGGTATTGAGGATGAAAAGCAGTTGGAAAAATTCATGTCGCTCGGTTGCGTGGTTTTTCAAGGCTATCTCTTCAGCAAGCCCCTTCCAGCGAGCGTCTTCCCTTCCTTTGCCAAATCACTAGCAGCTAGGCCTTCCGAAAATCAGACTGGCGCCAAACAAAGCGAACCAGCATAAATAATCGGGCAGTATATATAACGGACAATTGCGATCTGGAATCTCGCGTCTCCGCGACCATAGACCTCCCATCACCACGCGTAATTCACTCGCGCAATTCCCTGGTCATAGCAGTCTCCCTTGACTCAAGCCCGCTGCTCGCGCCATTCAGGTCGTGAAGGTTGCGAGCGCATTATATCGCCGCGCCATTTTCATGAAGTGTCAGGAAGAGCAACATGTCCTCGTCTGCCCGCACCCCGTTGATCACCTCGGAGACAATGGATGAGATTCTGGGCGGTCGCCGCATGCGCAGAAACCGACAGTCAGACTGGTCTCGCCGAATGGTACGGGAAACTGTTTTAACCGTAGATGACCTGATTTGGCCCATTTTCATCACAGAAGGCACAGGCGTTCGCCAACCTGTTGCGGCCATGCCGGGCGTTGAGCGCCTGTCGATTGATGAAGCCCTCAAAGATGCCGTCAAGGCTGAGGGCCTTAGTATTCCAGTGCTCGCGCTGTTTCCCTACACGCATGACGCCCTGCGAGATGCCGCAGGCAGCGAGGCGCTGAACCCGAACAACCTTGTGTGCCGGACCTGCCGGGAAATCAAAAAACTCGGCCTGAACATCGGCCTTATGACAGATGTGGCACTTGACCCTTACACAAGCCACGGCCACGACGGCTTGCTGGAAGGCGAGAAAATCCTCAATGACGAAACAGTCAACCAACTGTGCAGGCAATCTCTGATACAGGTTGAGGCGGGAGCAGATATAATTGGTCCTTCGGATATGATGGACGGACGGATCGCCGCGATACGCGCCACCCTGGACCGCCATGATTTACGGGACACCCAGATCATGGCCTATACGGCTAAATATGCGTCTGCTTTTTATGGACCATTCCGAGATGCAATTGGCACAAACGCAACCTTGGTCGGCGACAAGCGGGCCTATCAAATGGACTGCGGCAACACCGACGAAGCCCTTCGGGAAGCTGAACTGGACATAGATGAGGGGGCGGACATGATCATGGTCAAGCCGGGCCTGCCCTATCTCGACATCGTCTATCGCCTGAAGCACACACTCAAAGTGCCGACCTACGCCTATCAGGTCTCAGGCGAGTACGCGATGATTGAAGCTGCAAGCACCAACGGCTGGATCGACGGCGACCGCGCCATGCTGGAAAGCCTGATGGCTTTCAAGCGCGCAGGTGCAGACGGAATTCTGACCTATTTCGCCCCGCGTGTTGCACAACTTCTGGCACGCGGCTAATGCGCCAGGAAGCCAAGCATTCTAACCCCGCGCAGATCACTCTTGAGGGGATACGCGCAGCAGCTGACCTCATTCACGGCTCTGTCCTGCAGACACCATGCCTGCCAGCACCGCGTCTGTCCCGCCTGACCGGAGCAGATGTGTTCGTCAAATACGAGAACATGCAGGTCACAGGCGCGTTCAAGGAACGCGGCGCCCTGACGAAACTCTCCAGCCTGACGGACGACGAACGTCGGCGAGGTGTCATTGCAGTGTCTGCGGGTAATCACGCACAAGGCGTTGCCTATCACGCAGGCAGGCTTGGCATTCCGGCCACTATCGTGATGCCAGCACTGACACCGTTTGTGAAAATTTCAGCAACGCGTGACTATGGCGCTGAAGTCGTGCTGATCGGCAACACGCTGGCGGAAGCCAAGGCAGAGGCAGACAGACTGGCTGACGAGAAAAATCTCGTCTGGGTGCATCCATATGATGATGTTCACGTCATTCATGGCCAGGGCACCATCGCGCTGGAAATGCTCGAAGCACAGCCTGATCTCGACATGCTTGTGGTCCCTATTGGCGGTGGCGGGCTGATTTCGGGAATGGCAGTTGCCGCCAAGGCGATCAAGCCAGACATTGAAGTCATCGGCGTTGAAACAGTGCTTTATCCGGGCATGTGGGGCGCACTGAAAGACAAGACCGTCCGCTGTGAGGGAGCAACGATTGCCGAAGGCATTGCCGTTCAGGACATCGGTCTGTTGACACAGGAAGTGGTCAGGCAATCTGTCGATGACATTATCCTGGCCAAGGAAAGCACGATTGAACAAGCCATCAACGCTTATCTGACGCTGCTGCGCACCATTGCAGAGGGCGCGGGGGCCGCAGGCCTGGCAGGAATGCTGACAGATCCGGATCGATTTGCGGGCAAGCGTGTCGGGCTGGTTTTATGCGGAGGCAACATTGATCCACGCCTCCTGTCCAAGATTGTGGTCAGGGAGCTGGCACGTGATGGCAAACTCGTTTCCATGCGCATTGACACTCCGGACCGCCCCGGGATCCTGGGCGAAATCGCCACCGTGATTGGTGATATGCAAGGAAATGTGGTCGATGTGGCCCATCACCGGCTGTTTTTGAATGTTCCGGCCAAGGGCGCAACGCTGGATGTGTCATTCGAGGCCTTCGATCGTCCCCATGGTGCAGAAATTGTCGCCGCCCTCAGGAACAAGGGCTTCACAGTCCGCCATCTGGAAATTGGTGAACGCATGGACTGATGTACTCTCCAACCAATATTTGCCAAATCGCCCCTCCGTCCCCACATGAGGTGGGCACCAATTGGAGATTGCATATATGTCCGCTGACGTTGTCCCCCCCCAAGATCGCCGCGATGCTTTCGATGCACTGGATCGTCCGGAGCTGTTCGAGAGCATCCGGACGCGCAGAATTTTTGCGTTTCTGATTGATGTGATTGCTGTCGGACTTCTGACCGCGGCAGCAGCGGTGTTAGTGTTTTTTGTCGGTATATTCACATTGGGTCTTGGTTGGTTGTTCTTTGCCATTTTGGGGCCTGCAGTGCCCCTGGTCTATACCGCACTCACCCTTGGCGGTCCAACTGCAGCAACACCCGGCATGCGCGCCATGGGGCTTGAGATGCGGCTTTGGTATGGCGCCAAGCCCTATCCGCTGTTGGCAGCCGTGCATGTGCTGCTGTTCTGGTTCTCGATCAGCCTGCTGACACCGCTTGTGCTGCTTTTATCTTTGTTCTCGGATCGCAAACGCCTGCTGCATGATATTGTTCTGGGCACCATCGTCATGAATGCGGAACCATTGCGCGATTAACAACGAAGACAAAGCAAACTATTTCCACATTCTCTTGTAACGCCGGACTTGATTCTTTCCCTTGGTGCGGCGGTTGTTCTATGGTGTGCGCTGTTGGCTTCGGCTAAGTGGCAAGAGGCTGGTGAATGCTATTAACAGATTTCCCAATGGCGCTGACCTTTCTGGTTCTGGCGTCAACGGTCGTCCTTTACGCGACCGAGCGCTATTCAATCGAGATTATAGCCCTCGGATCAGTTGTCGCCTTTATGGCAATTTTCATGATTTTCCCGACATACGTCGACGGGGAACTCATTACCGCCGCCAACTTCCTGACAGGCTTTTCAAACTCGGCTCTGATCACAGTCATTTGCCTGCTGATCATCGGACAGGGGCTATTTCAGACCGATGCACTTGAAAAACCCGCGCAAGTAATCGTCCGCTGGAGCCGGGGCCGCTCTCAATGGGCAACAATCCCGGTCCTGTTTGCCGTCGCAATTCTTAGTGCGTTTTTGAACAACACCCCCGTCGTTGTCATGTTTCTACCGATCCTGAGTGCTGTTGCTGCAACCATGGGCCGTTCGCCTTCCCGCGTCTTGATGCCCCTGTCGTTCATTGCCATTCTCGGCGGTATGACGACCTTGATCGGCTCGTCAACGAACCTTTTGGTGGCGAATTTCGCTGCGCAAACCTCCGAGATCAGGCTGACATTCTTCAGCTTCACCCCAATCGGATTGTTGATGGCAGGCGTTGGCTCAATCTATGTGTTGTTCATCATGCCCCGGCTCCTCAAGGCCCGCAAAACAATGGCGGACGAGTTGAAAGGATCTTCCGGCAAACAATTCATCGCCCAGATCAACATCACATACGGGCACCCCTTGATCGGTGTAGAGTCCGTCTCCGGCATGTTCCCGGCTCTCAAAGACATGACTGTCAGGCTGGTGCAAAGGGGCGAGAAGCCAATTCTGCCACCGTTTGAAAATCTGACCCTGTCTGCCGGAGACACGGTGATTGTTGCGGCCACCCGAACAGCCCTCGCCAACGCACTGGCCAGCAGACAACCGCTTCTGGACACAGAAACAACCGGCCAGACGGACAACGTAGAAACCGCATCCACCCCGCCGGGCACCATGACACTGGCAGAAGTGGTGATTGCACCGGCCTCCCGTATGATGGGCAGAACCTTGCTGCAGTCCGGCTTCCATGCAGAAACGGATTGTGTGGTCATGGGCATCCAGCGGCGCAGCCGCATGCCACGCATGGCCATGAACGACATGCGACTGGAAGCCGGAGATGTACTTCTGGTCGCCGCAAGTGCCGAACAGATCGCTCGCCTGCGCGGTAACCGTGACGTTCTCTTGCTCGACTGGTCAACAGCCGAAGTGCCCCGGCGGCGTTATGCTCCGAGGGCACTTGCGATTTTTGCAGCTGTCGTCGGATTGGCAGCTTTTGGAATTGTTCCGATCGTAGCCGCAGCCACCGCGGGCACCTTCGCCATGATCGCTTCCGGCTGCCTCAACATTCGCCAGGCCATGCGGGCCATCGACAGTAGAATTTTCATGCTGGTTGGCGCTTCATTGGCTGGTGCTGTTGCGCTTGAGGCGACTGGAGGCGCCAGCTTTATCGCAACGAGCCTTGTGTCGCTCCTGGACGGCAGCTCTCCAGCGATCATGCTATCAGCGCTGTTTTTGATCGTAATGGTCCTGACCAACTTCCTGTCCAACAACGCCGCCGCTGTTTTGTTCACCCCCATCGTCATCGATATTGCCAACCAGATCGGACAACCTCCTGAAGCCTTCATCGTCGGCCTGATTTTTGCTGCCAATTGTTCCTTCGCAACCCCTATTGGCTATCAGACGAACCTGATCGTCATGGGCCCCGGACATTACAAGTTTTCAGATTTTCTGAAAGCAGGTACACCGCTTGCAATTATTTTATGGTTGACCTTCTCGTTTGTCGCGCCATGGTATTATGGACTGTAACAGCGGGAGCTAAATAAGCGCACGTGACACGTCATCCGACCGAACATCCTCAATTCTACCTCACGGCGCCGGCTGCCTGTCCCTATCTGGAAGGCAAGCAGGAACGAAAGGTTTTCACACACCTCATCGGCAAACACGCGCCCACCCTTAATGACGTGCTGACCCATGGCGGATTCCGCCGTAGCCAGAATATCGCCTATCGCCCAGCCTGCGAGGATTGCCGCGCCTGCGTTTCCGTTCGGGTTTGCGTCGCTGAGTTCAAATGGACGAAGTCTTTGAAACGCCAGTGGAAGCTAGGGCAAGACATCCTGGGTGCAAGACTGCCAACGTCTCCATCGTCAGAACAATATGATCTGTTCAAGAGTTACCTTGCCACGCGCCACGAAAACGGCGGTATGACAGACATGAGTGTTCTCGACTATGCCATGATGATAGAAGACACCCATGTGGACACTATGGTTCTCGAATATCGCTCCAAGGGTCCCGACAGCTTCATAACCGGCATAGGGCAAGGTCCGCTGCTTGGCGTCGCCCTGACAGACCAACTCTGCGATGGACTGTCTATGGTCTATTCTTTCTATGATCCGGATTTCGACGGAATTGGCCTTGGCACCTACATGATCCTGGACCACATCGTGCGCGCGCAAAAACTCGGACTACCTTATGTCTATCTGGGATATTGGGTCGATGGGTCGCCTAAGATGACCTACAAGGTACGCTTCAAACCTCAGGAACATCTCGGCCCTGATGGTTGGGCAAAAGTCGATTGAGGAAACTTGGGCTTTTGTAACAAACCATCAGGCATTGCTTAAAGCGAAGCGCTCAAGTGTCTGGAATATCGCAGCGAATAGCCTCAAAAACAGACCTGAACATCTCGGTCGTCAAAACACCAGTATTGGTGTTGTAGCGAGAGCAATGATAGCTGTCGAACATCACAAGTTTGCCGACTCCCAACTCATGACGCGCACAATGCTTGAACGCGAATTGGGCGCGCCGCAGCCCCAGAGCTGACAGGAAAGTCTCATGTGCGATCCGGCCAAGAGCTAGAACGACCTTGACGCTCGGTGTCTTATCCAGAGTGGACAGCAAAAACGGTCTGCAAGACTTGATTTCAGGTCCGGTTGGCTTGTTCTGCGGTGGCAGGCAGCGAACCGCATTTGTGATGATGGCATCGCGCAACTCAAGACTGTCGTCCGGGCGCGCTTCATAGCGGCCAGTGGCAAAGCCGAAATGAATCATGGTTTCGTAGAGCAGATCACCAGCATAATCGCCGGTAAAGGGGCGACCAGTTCGGTTTGCCCCCTTCATCCCCGGAGCAAGACCGACAATCAAAAGCCGAGGGTCAGGCGCCGTAAAAGAAGGCACCGGCGCGTTAAACCAATCGGGATGCTGCCCGTTCAGCTCGTTGCGAAAGTCAACGAGCCGAGGGCAAACATCGCAATCGGATGGCGGATCGGTTGGAATATTGCCGATCATAAAGGTCTCTTAGTAGTCGTCGTCTTCATCGACATCGTCATGCACAGGCATAGCTGGGCGGACAGGACGTTCGGACGGGTCGCGACCAATTTTATTCGCAAGCGTTGACAGATCAATGAAGTGATCAGCCTGGCGACGAAGATCGTCAGCGATCATTGGCGGCTGTGTCTTGAGTGTCGACACAACGCTCACTTTACGGCCTTTACGCTGCAGAGCTTCGACCAGCGAGCGGAAATCTCCGTCACCGGAGAATAGAACGATATGGTCGACTGTCTCGACGATCTGCATGGCATCGACTGCCAGTTCGATGTCCATGTTGCCCTTGACCTTACGGCGACCGGAGGAGTCAACGAATTCTTTCACTGGCTTAGTCACGACTTTATAGCCGTTGTAGTCAAGCCAATCGATCAAAGGCCTAATGGAGGAGTACTCCTGATCTTCAATCAATGCTGTGTAGTAGTAGGCACGCAGTAGATATGCCTGCCCCTGAAATTCTTTCAGCAATCTTTTATAATCGATGTCAAAGCCGATGGCTTTTGCAGTCGAATAAAGATTCGCACCATCAATAAATAAAGCAACTTTCTCGCGTGCATCAAACATTCTCAAGGGAACCTTTCTTATTTTTCTAAAGCCTCCCGGAGAACGATCACGATGGCACAAGCAAACTATATAAGAATGCATGCCATGTGACCGGAATCACGCTGGACTTTCGATTGGCGGAGCCTTTTTAAAGTGGCCCTTCGCTTTATTTCCAAACCCGCACGGCCCAAATTTATTTGTTTTTAGCGACCGACACGGTGGCCCTACACCAATTTAACCTGAGCAAGCAATGCAAAACTAGCTCACCAAGACTATTCTACAGCCTTTTTGTGACCAAATCTTGCAATAACTACATTGCAGCTACCTCAGGGGTTGCTTTCGCGTTGGCTGAACATTATACGCTGAACACCTAGGTTCCCTAATTTATGGAGACGTCGTATGGCGCGCGTGACCGTCGAGGATTGCATCGACAAGGTCGAGAATCGCTTTGAGCTGGTACTTCTTGCTGCTCATCGCGCTCGCATGATCTCAAGCGGTTCGCCGCTAACACTGGACCGCGACAACGACAAAAACCCGGTTGTTGCCCTTCGTGAGATCGCTGAGCAGACCGTTAGCCCTGAAGACATGAAGGAAGATCTGATTCATTCCCTTCAGAAGTTCGTCGAAGTTGACGAGCCTGAGGCTGAAACAGTTCCGCTTGTTCCTTCAAATGCATCCCAGGCGCCACAGGTCAACAGTGTTGACGACAGTGCTGTCGAGTTTGATCACATTACAGAAGAAGATCTGTTGCGCGGCCTCGAAGGCCTTGTTCCACCAGAGCGCACAGACGACGTCTAATCGCAACATTTTGCGGTATCACAGGCGACCCCATCGGGTCGCCTGTTTTCATCGAGGGCAGCAGTCCTCTATCTTTCCCGGCTATCATGTGAGTCGGTTACGGCCATGATGCGGCAATACGAACTGGTCGAACGGGTAACGCGATATAACCCGGATGCGGACGAAGGCCTGTTGAACAAGGCCTATGTTTACGCAATGCAGAAGCACGGGGCTCAGATCCGCGCGTCTGGCGACCCTTATTTTTCCCATCCTCTCGAAGTCGCTGCGATCCTGACGGGTATGCATCTGGATGACGCGACAATTGCAGTCGCGCTGTTGCATGATACCATCGAGGATACCGACGCGACCCGTGCCGAAATCGACACGATTTTCGGCGAGGAGATAGGCAAACTGGTCGACGGGCTGACAAAAATCAGCCGTCTGGATCTTGTATCTCGAAAAGCCAAACAAGCCGAAAATTTCCGCAAGCTTCTTCTGGCAATCGCGGATGATGTGCGCGTACTTCTGGTGAAGCTCGCAGACCGCTTGCACAACATGCGTACGCTGCATCACATGCCGGAGCATAAGCGCAGCCGTATTGCAGAAGAAACAATGGACATTTATGCGCCGCTCGCCGGGCGTATGGGTATGCATGACATCCGCGAGGAACTTGAAGACATTGCCTTCAAAACCCTCAATCCGGATGCCTATGAAACGATTGCAGAGCGGTTGGCAAATCAACGTGCCAACAATGAAGGCCTGACGACACAGATCGAAAAGACCCTAACAGAACGCCTTGCCGAACGCGGTATGGCTGCCGTTGTCAAGGGCCGGGAAAAGCGCCCTTACTCCATCTTTCGCAAGATGCAACAGAAATCCCTCGGCTTTGAGCAACTGTCCGATATTTATGGCTTCCGCGTAACAGTGGGTACGCTTGAGGCATGCTATCGGGTACTCGGGGTGATTCACACGACTTGGCCCACAGTTCCGGGCCGGTTCAAGGACTATATTTCAACGCCGAAGCAAAACGACTATCGTTCTATTCACACGACTGTCGTTGGCCCGTCCCGCCAACGTGTGGAGCTGCAGATCAGAACGATCAACATGGATCGTGTGGCTGAACTCGGTATTGCTGCCCATGCGCTCTATAAAGACGGTGAGACAGGTGGCCGTAACATTGCCCGTCACACTGAAGATTGCCATGCATATGAATGGCTCCGCCGGACAATCGATCTGCTTGCCGAGGGCGACAATCCGGAAGAGTTTCTCGAAAACACCAAGCTGGAACTATTCCACGATCAGGTATTCTGTTTCACACCGAAAGGCCGCCTGATCGCATTGCCACGCGGAGCAACGCCCATTGACTTTGCCTATGCTGTTCATACCGGCATCGGCAACACCTGTGTTGGCTGCAAGCTGAATGGCAAGATCATGCCGCTGGTCACTGAACTGCGCAACGGCGATGAAGTCGACATCATTCGTTCCAAGGCGCAAACACCGCCCCCAGCCTGGGAGGCAATTGCCGTGACAGGCAAGGCCAGGGCTGCCATTCGACGGGCAACGCGCGAGTCTGTTCGCACTCAATATGGGGCTCTGGGCGAACACATCCTCAAACGCGCCTTTAACCGCGCTGACAAGATCTATTCAGAGGAATTGTTGCAGACCACTCTAGCCGACCACAATCAGGACAGTGTGGAAGACCTTTTGGCGGCCGTCGGACGCGGCGATATAGGCGCGCAGGTTGTCTTGACTTCGGCCCACCCCGATTATCAGGATACCCGTGTTGTTCAAACCAGCCCACTTCCTGAAGATGGCTGGTTCAAACTGGAAAAAGGCGCAGGCCTCAAATTCCGCATTCCTGCCAACGAACTCAACGCTTCGGTCAAGGCGGAAATGTCTGCTGATGATGAACAACATGGTCCGGCCTTGCCCATTCGCGGGCTCTCTGGGGATATCCCTGTGACGCTCGCCCCCAACGGTGGTGCAGTTCCTGGCGACCGGATTGTCGGGATCCTGACCACGTCAGATGGCCTGACGATCTACCCAATCCAGTCGCCTGCTCTTCAGGAATTCGACGATGATAACGAGCGCTGGATCGACGTACGCTGGGATATTGATGTAGATAACCAAGAACGCTTCCCAGCCAAGTTGTCTATTTCCGCTGTTAATGAACCAGGGTCACTGGCAGCCATTGCCCAGACCATCGGTGAGAACAGTGGAAACATAGATAATGTAAAAATGGGGAGAAAAGCATCTGATTTTCACCAGATGATCATTGATCTTGAGGTATGGGATCTGAAGCACCTGAATCGAATCATCAATCAACTTCGATCCAGGCCCAATGTTTCGAGCGTTACGCGTGTCAACGGGTGACGCTGAGCACGAGTTTCTGAGAGTAGCAGATGCTGTTTCGCCGCAGAATTAAGCCAACAAGGATAGAGCGTTTGCGTATTGCCGTCTGGCCGCGCAAAGGTTGGCTTCGATCTAGCCGCTACTATAGCAAACGGGTCCTGCGACTTACAGCCACACCTCATGCCATTGCAATTGGCTTTGCAGCCGGAACTTTTGCTTCTTTTACCCCGTTGATAGGCTTTCATTTTCTGATCGCTTTTGGCCTTGCCTACCTCGTGCGCGGCAATCTCATAGCCTCGGCACTTGGAACCTCGATAGGCAATCCGCTGACCTTTCCATTTATTTGGGCCGCGACCTATGAAATTGGCAGCTGGGTTTTGCATTCAGAACCCGCTGCAAGCACCCATCAGGTCCATGCGCAGTTTCAAGCACGCCTCCTGACCAAATCCATTGACGCTCTGCTGCCAATGCTCAAACCGATGCTCGTTGGAGCAATCCCTCTGGGCCTGATCGTTGCAACGGTGAGTTACTTTGTTGTTTTAAAAAGCGTTGAGGTTTATCAACTTCGCCGACGCATGACGCTGGCTAAAAGGCGCAGGGCAACGCCTAATTCTGGAAATGATACACCCGGAACAGCCGGAGATTAGAGTATTGCCAGCTCAATCCGGATCGTATGAAAGATGCATTCAGGCCGCGGTGGACACCTAAACCCAAAGGTTCCCAAGGTTTCCTCTATTTCTTAGACGAGTAACGGCAATTTTTCCTTGCCCGACTGCAATATAATTCGACGCAATCTAACAACGCTCTGAGACAACGACTGGACGGCTTATGATTATCGGTATTGGCAGTGACCTGATTGATATTCGTCGGATCGAAAAGACCTTGTTGCGTTTCGGAGATCGCTTCACCAATCGGGTTTTTACGGAAGTTGAACGAGCACGGTCCGACCGGCGCGCAGAGCGTGCAGCCTCCTATGCCAAGCGCTTTGCAGCCAAGGAAGCCTGCTCCAAAGCATTGGGAACAGGTCTCAGGATGGGGGTCGCATGGCGTGAGATGGGGGTTAAAAACCTACCTTCAGGTCAGCCAACCGTCGCTTTGACCGGGGGCGCCGCAAAGCGGTTGATTGCAATGACCCCCGATGGGTTCAAAGCCCGCATCGACCTCACGATCACTGATGACTATCCGCTGGCACAAGCTTTTGTGGTGATCACAGCCTGGCCAGCCGATTGGCCAGAAGCGCCCAAGCTGGACTGATCAGGATAAGCTGGTGCATTGCCACTGCGGTTCCAAGCGGATAAGAGTTTCGCGGGGCATCGTGGAAGTGACTTAAGCTGTAGGCAGAACTGCCAGCAGCCATCAACCAAGGGACGACAAGAGCGTGACGAAAAGCAAGACGGACAATGACGGTGGCCTGTTTGAAACGGTCAAGATCATCGTACAGGCTCTTCTGCTTGCGTTGGTGGTGAGAACTTTTCTGTTCCAGCCATTCAACATCCCATCCGGGTCAATGAAAGATACGCTCCTGATCGGCGATTATCTGTTCGTCTCCAAGTTCAGTTACGGCTACTCCCGCTTTTCATTCCCCTTTGGTCTTGGCCCTTTTTCTGGCCGGATTATGGGATCAGAGCCTGAGCGCGGTGATGTTACTGTCTTCAAGCTGCCCAAGGACAATTCGACCGATTACATCAAGCGTGTGATTGGTCTGCCTGGTGACCGCATTCAGGTTCGCGATGGCATTGTCTACATCAACGACGTCGCCGTCGAACGCGAGCGGATTGATGACTATATCGAAGACACAGGTTTTGGCGTCCGCAGGGTGGCTCGCTACAAGGAAACACTGCCAAACGGCGTCAGCTATGAAACGCTTGATTTGACCGAAACCGGCACCCTCGACAACACGCGCGTCTATGAAGTACCTGAAAACCACTATTTCATGATGGGCGACAACCGTGATAATTCCAGCGACAGCCGGGTCTTGTCCAATGTTGGCTATGTGCCTTATGAAAATCTGGTCGGCCGCGCTGAGATCCTATTTTTCTCTATCAAGGGCGGCCAACCTGCGTGGATGGTCTGGACATGGCCATGGAGCGTTCGCTGGGACCGTATTTTCAGAACGCTCTAGAGCATCCAGTATAACCTGTTTCAGCTTGTGCCCATAAGGACAAGGCTTTGATACAGGTCATGACCACACCAAGGACGCAGCTATGCGGCGCAATCAAAACGGCAATGCCCTGAGCGAGCTCAAGAAGCGCCTCGGGCATGACTTTTCCGACGACAGCCTTTTGGACGTCGCTCTGACACATGCAAGTGCACTGGATCCTTCAGAAAGCGTTGCAGGCAGTTACCAGCGTCTTGAGTTCCTGGGCGATCGTGTTCTTGGGCTTGTCGTTGCCACCATGCTACACCGGCACTTTCCGGCAGCTGATGAGGGTGAACTTGCCAGGCGCTTCAATCATATGGTCAAGCGCGAAACTTGCGCAGAGATTGCAATTGAGCTGAATATCGGCTCAGCCATGCGCATTGGACCGAGTGAAGCCCAGACGGGTGGCCGTAAAAAGACAGCTCTTTTGGCCGATATATGTGAGGCCGTCATCGCTGCTATTTACCTCGATGGAGGTTTTGAAGCTGCCGAGCAGTTCATAGGACGCCTTTGGCAGTCACGTATGGTATCCTTAAGCGGCCCCTTGCGTGATGCGAAGACAACCCTGCAGGAGTGGGCGCAGTCAAAAGGACTGCCGACACCTCGCTACGACGTCATCACCCGAGATGGCCCCGATCACGCGCCGATGTTTGTTGTCGGCGTGACCGTTCAGGGGCTGGCCCAGGGACAAGGGCGCGGCGGATCGAAACGCATTGCAGAACAAAGCGCGGCAGAAGCCGTATTACGCCGTGAAGGCGTTTGGAACGAATAGGACCTGACTTGAACGATCATATCGACCCAGATGATGGGAATTTCGACGACGACGACCTGCCGCAAAAGGCACCTCGCTTCGACATGCCCCTTCCAGATCTTGACCAATCTGTCGTGCCGAGTGATGCGCGCGCGGGCTTCGTTGCCCTGATTGGGGCGCCCAATGCCGGTAAATCCACGTTGATCAACCAGGTGGTGGGCACAAAGGTCTCTATCGTCACCCACAAGGTTCAGACCACCCGCACAATCGTTCGCGGGATCGCTATGCATGGAAAGTCACAGCTGGTTTTCGTTGACACGCCTGGCATTTTCGAGCCCAAGCGACGTTTGGACCGCGCCATGGTCAGCACTGCCTGGAGCGGAGCGCGTGACGCAGATGTGATCGCCCTTCTCATAGACGCACGCAAAGGTTTGACCGAGGAATCAGAGGCAATCCTGCAAAAGCTGGAAGGGATCAAAACCCCCAAAGTCCTGATCCTGAACAAGACCGATGTGGCCAATCGCGAAAAGCTTCTCAAGCTGGCCCAAAAGGCCAACGAGATGATCAGGTTCGACGAGACATTCATGGTATCTGCCGTCAATGGCGATGGCATCGATACCATTTTGGATTATTTCTCCAAGCAGGTTCCTGAAGGCCCTTGGCTGTATCCTGAAGACCAGCCGTCTGATCTTCCCCTACGGATCCTGGCGTCTGAAATCACCCGCGAAAAGCTGTTCGAACGGCTGCACCAAGAGCTGCCTTACATCTCAACTGTCGAGACCGAACGCTGGGAGACGCGCAAGGATGGCTCGGCCCGCATCGAACAGACCATCTATGTGGAGCGGGACAGCCAGAAGAGCATTGTGCTGGGTAAACGTGGCGCGACCATCAAGCAGATCTCCCAATCGGCAAGGCAGGAAATTGCTGAAATCATCGAAACTCCCGTGCACCTCTTTCTCTTTGTGAAGGTACGTGAAAACTGGGCCGATGATCCGGAGCGCTACCGCGAAATGGGTCTTGAATTCCACAAGTAAGACAATTTCAGATGTGCGAGCTTTAACTCCTCGTCAGCCTACGGAATCAGCTAGATTGTCGCCATGGAATGGACTGAGACCGGCGTCGTATTGAGCACACGCAAACACGGCGAAGCTGATGTGATCCTTGAGGTGATGACCGCAAAGCACGGTCGTCACCTTGGTCTGGTGCGTGGCGGTCGTTCCCGCCGCCGGCAGCCCGTGCTCCAACCTGGAAATGAAGTTTATCTCAGCTGGCGCGCGCGCCTCGCTGATCATCTGGGCGTGTTTGCGGTTGAATTAGCCAAGGCCAGGGCTGCAAACCTCATGACGTCGGCCCTCGGGCTGCATGGTGTTCAGCATCTTGCCAGCCTGGTCAGGCTGTTGCCTGAGCGCGATGCACATCAGAGTGTTCACAACGCATTAGAACTGCTTCTTGACCATCTGGATGACCCTGCGATCGCCGCACCGCTGCTGGTTCGCTTCGAACTTGAAATGCTGGCTGAACTCGGCTTTGGGCTGGACTTGGCCAAATGCGCTGCCACCGGTTCAACGGACGATCTTGCCTATGTATCGCCGAAGTCAGCACGCGCCGTCAGCCGTGAGGCCGGGCTTCCCTATCATGACAAGCTTCTGCCCCTACCATCATTTCTGGTAAACGGGCAACGGCAGCGTGGCAGCGAGATCAGCTACAAGGACATTCAGGACGGCTTTCAGCTAACCGCGTTCTTTTTGGAACGCAATGGCCCCACGAACAATGCATCTACACTGGATCTCAGATCCTCCATGATTGCTGCGCTTGAAAAGAGCTATCGCACGACCCAGCCATGGGACTTTTTTGACGACCCGCCTCTGTCAGGGTGATGGATCAGATACCAGCACTCAACCGAAATTGGCCATTGCCGTCGACTTTTGACTGTTGAGCCGTTCTCGGGCCTGCTCCGCAGGCATTGGCTTATAGCAATAATAGCCCTGAACCATGGATGCCCCGAGGTTTCGAACGACCTTGAATTCATCTTCTGTCTCGACGCCTTCGATGATGCACCCGATGCCCATGTCCCGACTAAGCTTGATCAGGGATTTTACGATGCCATAGCCCGTGGTTCCCTTTTGAATGCCCGTGACAAAGGAGCGGTCAATCTTGATCTTGTCGAGTGGAATGTTGTGAAGATACTTGAGGCTGGAAAACCCTGTACCGAAGTCATCAAGAGAAATCCGTGCACCAATCTTTTTCAACGCGAAGATGACGGTCAGAACCATATCGAAGTCACGGATCATTGCCGTTTCCGTAATTTCGAAATCAATCCGTGCAGGGTCGAAACCACTTTCTCTTATCAAACCAGCCAAGCGCGATGCATATTGCAGGGACCCTACATTCTTGGCCGACAGATTGAAGGACAAACGGATGTCTTTTGGCCAGAGCTCAGCATGGGCCAGAGCTTTCTTGAAAAGGATTTCGGTCAGTTTTTCGATGAAACCGCAGCGTTCGGCAACGCCAATAAAGACCTCAGGTGACAAAGAACCAAGACTCGGGTGATCCCATCGTGCCAGGGCTTCGCAGGCCAATATTCTATTTGTTTCAACACTCACAACGGGTTGAAAGTGAACGGAAATCTGACTGGCAAAATCAGAAGCGTAGAAGCCTTGTTCAATCTTACGAGTTCGCCATATTTCGCTTTCATGCTCGGCACCGTACAACTGAGCCGTTCCCGGATTGTTTTTCTTGGCCCGGTACAACGCATAATCGGCCATCTCATAGAGTTTGTTGCCAGTGCAACATTCCTCAGGTTTGCTGGCAAAACCGATTGATCCACCGATCACGAGAACCGTTTCAAGATATTCAAAGGGAACCTGCAACATGGAGCAGATCTTATCTCCGAGGTCCTGTACCCTCTGATCGTTCTCTGCATTGCGCAACAGGAGGCCGAATTCATCTCCGCCGAGCCTAGCCAGATAGACCTCATCGGCACAAACTGATGCGAGCCTGGTCCCAACTTCCCTGAGCAGTTGATCCCCCACACTGTGCCCATAGATGTCATTCACGGCCTTAAAGCCATCCAGATCAAGCAGCCCAACGGTGACAGTGCCGCATTGAGACGCATCTTCAGCCAGAAACTCTTCAAGCTTTGCATAGAAACTGCGCCGATTGGGCAAGTCGGTCAGGCTATCCAGATTGGCCAACTGGAAATTGTCATCACTCAGCCGTTGCGTCTCTTCCTGTTTTTTGACCAGTTCTTTTTGCTGCTGCAAGAGTGTCTTTCTCGAGGCAATCAGATCTTCAAAATCGCGGTAACTTACCCAGAGGATCACAAGGATGGCCGAAGAAACAAGCAGAACATTGAGAGCCTTGGCAGCAAGAACCGTGTTGCCGGATGTCACCACAACAAAAAGCAATGCAATGTTGGCAATGACTGTAACGCCCAATGCGGCAAAGCGGACATGCATGAGGCAGAACATGCAGCCGGTTAAGGTGATCCCTAAAAAAAAGACGACATGCCCCTGTGCATAAGCATTTCCATAGGGAAAGAGCACAACAGCCCAGCACGCGAAGCAACCAGCCAACAGAACCGCAACAAGATTGGTTCTTCCCAGGTCCCTTATAATGTGCTGCAGCGACGGGTTAGCATCCCGTAGATTCCACCAGCCATACATGCGTATTATCGCAACGACTGTGAGCACGATCGGAAGATATATGGTCAAATAAACTGGTGCAGTGTCAAAGAATGAAAGCGCCAACGCCCAGGCATTAATAAGTGTCACGAAATACAATAGCGGTATTTGTCTTGCGCTGGCCCTATGCTGAGCCACAAGCAGATCTGGATTATCTTTTGGAATGGTTAAACTGTGTAAAATCTTCACTGAATTTCACTTCAATTCATGAGCCTAAATTCGAATGATATTTCTGCAACAATGCCAATTTGACTTAAGGTAATTTATTTAAAATTAAATTGAGGCATGCGACCGGCAAAAAATTCCCACACACGAAAACAAGCATGCTGCGCCACTGCACCAAAGCCGCATCACTTCATATACAGGCCGCACTCCCGCGTCTGGAAGACTTGCAAAACGGGGAAAACCTGCGACTTCACAAGACATATCCAACTGTGAAGATTGTGTTGTCGCTCAAGACGGGTTACCTCCTGTTACATGGGAAAAGAGTTGATACCGCCGAGTGAAATTGAAGGCATTGATCTTCGTGAAGCGCTGGAAGAGCGCTATCTGGCCTATGCGCTGTCGACCATCATGCACCGCGCGCTGCCCGATGTTCGCGATGGGCTAAAGCCGGTTCATCGCCGATTGCTCTATGCCATGCGCCTGCTGAAACTCGACCCGGGTTCCGGGTTCAAGAAATGTGCCCGTGTCGTCGGCGACGTGATTGGTAAGTATCACCCACACGGTGATCAGTCTGTCTACGACGCCTTGGTGCGCCTCGCCCAGGATTTCGCGCAACGCTATCCGCTAATTGACGGTCAGGGCAACTTCGGTAATGTCGATGGCGATGGCGCAGCTGCCATGCGTTATACTGAATCGCGCATGACAGACACGGCCAAGCGGCTGCTCGACGGATTGGACGAGGATTCCGTCGATTTTCGCGAGACTTATGACGGTGAGGACAAGGAGCCCATCGTTCTGCCTTCAGGCTTTCCAAACCTGCTGGCCAATGGGTCCGCGGGCATTGCCGTTGGCATGGCGACTTCGATCCCGCCGCACAATGCCTTTGAGCTGTGCGAAGCTTCCCAGCACATGATCAAGAACCCGGATTGCGATGCTGAAGAGCTGCTGCAATTCATCAAAGGGCCGGATTTCCCAACTGGCGGCATTTTGGTGACGGACAAAGGCGCGACCCGCGAAGCTTATCTGGCTGGGCGTGGCAGCTTCCGAGTTCGCTCCCGATGGGAACGCGAAGATCTGGACCGTGGTCAGTGGCAGATCGTCATCACAGAAATTCCCTATCAGGTTCAAAAATCGCGCCTGATTGAGAAAATAGCAGAGCTTCTGATTGCCAAGAAGTTGCCTCTGTTGGACGATATTCGCGATGAGAGCGCAGAAGACGTACGCGTTGTTCTGATCCCGCGCTCCCGCAATGTTGACCCGGCGATCCTGATGGAAAGCCTGTTCAAGCTGACAGATCTGGAAAATCGCTTTTCCCTGAATATGAACGTCTTGTCCAAGGGCAAGGTGCCCATGGTGATGGGCGTCAAGCAGGTGCTGCGCGAGTGGCTTGATCACCGTAAGGAAGTTCTGGTTCGGCGATCAGAATTCCGGCTTGGCCAGATCAACCACCGACTTGAAGTTCTTGCCGGCTATCTGGTCGCCTACCTCAATCTGGATGAAGTGATCCGCATCATCCGCGAGGAAGACAATGCGAAGGCGGAGTTGATCCGCACGTTCGAACTGACAGATGTTCAAGCTGAAGCCATCTTGAACATGCGTTTGCGCTCCTTGCGCAAGCTGGAAGAACTGGAAATCCGCAAAGAGCATGAAAAGCTGACTTTGGAAAAAGACGCGCTGCTCAAACTGCTAGGGTCGGATACGCGTCAGTGGACGAGGATCAACAAGGAAGTCGGCGAAATCGCCAAGGCTTACGGACCAGATACCGAGATTGGCAAGCGCCGAACCGGATTTGCCGATGCTCCTGCCCATGACATCTTAGATATCCAACAGGCCATGATTGAAAAAGAACCGATCACGGTCATCGTCTCCGACAAGGGCTGGATCCGTACACTGAAAGGGCATCAGGCTGAGCTTAACAACCTGACCTTTAAGCAGGATGACAAGCTCAAATTCTCCTTCCATGCAGAGACAACAGACAAGGTCCTGTTGTTCACGACAGGTGGCAAGTTCTTCACGCTGGCTGCCGACCGGCTACCGGGTGGGCGTGGCCATGGCGAGCCTGTCCGTCTCATGGTGGAATTGGATGAATCCCAGGATATTGTCAGCGCCTTCGTCCACAAACCTGGACGGGAGCTGCTGGTCGCCAGCAATGAAGCACGTGGCTTTATCGTAAGTGAAAATGACGTGATCGCCAACACGCGAAAAGGCAAGCAGGTGCTCAACCTGTCAGCCCCAGCTGAAGCGACATTGTGTGTTGAAGCATCCGGTAACCAGGTCGCTGTAATTGGCCAGAATCGCAAGCTTCTGGTTTTCCCACGCGCGCAAATCACCAAAATGACCCGAGGAACCGGCGTACGCCTTCAGCGGTATAAAGACGGTGATCTGTCCGATATCAGCATATTCAACGGCGAAGAAGGCCTGACCTGGACTGATAGTTCCGGACGCACGTTCAACCGCTCGATGGCAGATCTGGCAGAATGGTGCGGCGAGCGCGGTCAGGCCGGACGCCTGCCACCAACCGGCTTCCCCCGGACCAATAAATTTGGAAAAAAAGCGCTTTAGATCATGAACCTCAAGCGAGTCTCATGATAAATATTTAAGATAGCAAGCGTCCTTTTGAACACAGACGCTGCCAATTTCCGGGTGTCATGCCATAGGTCCGTTTGAAATGCCGTGTCATGTGGCTTTGATCGGCAAATCCACCGGTTGCGGCTGCGGATGCCAAACACTCTCCGTCTACGATTGCAAGTTTCACCCGGTCCAGCCGCCGCATCACCTGATACCTATGCGGGCTCGTTCCGAATGCTTGTCGGAACTGCCGTGCAAGCGAAAAGCGGTCCATGTTTGCAATGGCTTCCAATTGAACTGAAGACACGGCATCTTCTGCGTTCTCTCGTAAATATTCTCGACAAGCAGTCACGGCTTTCCAATCGAGTGTGTCCCCAACAGCGCCTCTTTCTGGAATATCAGAATGACGTTTCAGGCCGCAGGCCAAGTCGCTGAGAAAACTATCCAGCTTGAGCGCGCCTATTTCCTGATCAAGATCCTCAAAGACATCGATGAGGCAGCGCTGGAAATACGAATCCTCCACAACAGGTGTCGGGACAAACGGCAGGCCTGAGCCAGGTCGCCCACATGATTGCGTAATCTGTTCGGGCTGAATGTAAATCATCCGATATCGCAACCCAAGGTCCGTTCCAGCACCTCCATCATGCACCTCATCTGGATGTAGCACGATGATTTGTCCGGGCATAGAGAACCGCGTTTCCCCTCGATAGCTGAAGGTTTGAACCCCGCCAAGGGTCAGACCGATTGCGTAAGTGTCGTGGCGATGCGGGGCAAATCCATTGCCGTGGAACTGAGCTTCGATCCGCTCGACACCGGTTTCTGGCGGCGCAAAGCGGATCCCGTCGCTCTGAGCACTGCACGAACATTCAAGACAGTCATCTGCCTTCGACCTTAGGGTCCGGTTGTTCTCAACCACCTGCAACCCACGCATGGAATTATCACTCATGTTCGAAACCAAATTTGTCATTGTTGTTCGAGAAGATCTTGCCACTTGGCAGAAACTGAATGTCACAGCCTTTCTCTCAACCGGGATCGCCGCCAGTAAACCGGATATCATCGGCGAGACCTACCGCAACGCCTCTGGCCATGTCTACCATCCGATGAGCGTTCAACCCATCATCATCCTGAGTGCCACCAGTGAGAAACTGGCGAGCATCCACCGGCGGGCGCTAGAGCGCGATGTTCAAACCTCGCTGTATATTGAGGAGATGTTCTCAACTGGACATGATGAGGCAAACCGTGCTGTCTTTTCAAGGTTCACACCGGATGACGCCAAAGTCGTCGGGCTTGCTTTTCATACAGACAGGAAAATTGCTGACAAGATAAGCAAAGGCGCGCGTATGCACGCCTGATACATAATCCATTCTTTTCACTCGACGTTAGAGCCCGTCTTGTCCATTCTGCTCAGAAAGCTTTCCAAAGACTTCGGGGGAATCAATGATCGGCAATTTTGCGTTTAATACCAGCGGCAGGATCCTTTTTGAAAACGGAGCTGCAGAACGCATCAGCACATCAGGTGCGCCATTTCTTGGGGCCCGACCATTCGTTGTCACAGACAAGGGTATTATCAACGCCGGCCTCCTGGATAACTGCCTGACAGACATCAAGAAAAACGGCCATGAGATCGATCTGTTCTCTAATGTGACCGCTGATCCGCCTCTCGCCCTCGTTCAGGAAGCTGTCGATGCAGCCAGGCAACATGGTGCCTCGTCCGTGCTCGGGTTTGGTGGCGGCTCTTCACTTGATGTTGCCAAGATTGTTGCACTTCTGCTTGGCAGCAATGAAGACCTTGAAGGCGCATGGGGTATCGGCAATGCCAAGGGCCCAAGATTGCCGCTCATTCTCGTCCCCACCACCTCAGGCACCGGATCAGAAGTCACACCAATTTCAATCATAACCGTTGGAGAGGATGAAAAACGCGGCGTCGTATCTCCATTTCTCCTGCCCGATCTGGCAGTTCTTGACCCCAAGCTCACCCTCGGCCTGCCGGCCCATGTCACTGCGGCGACTGGCGTTGACGCCATGGTGCATGCCATAGAGGCCTATGCCTCAAAGAGTACCAACAACAATCCTGTGTCCCGGACACTCGCTGTTGAAGCGCTGAAACTCATCGGCACGAATATCGAGACCGCCGTTTTCGAACCGAGAAATGAGGCAGCGCGCGGTGCTATGCTGCTTGGTTCCATGCTGGCTGGCATGGCTTTCGCCAACTCACCGGTTGCGGCTGTTCATGCACTCGCCTACCCGATTGGCGGCACGTTTCATGTACCACATGGGCTGTCCAATGCATTGGTTCTCCCACATGTTCTACGTTTTAATGCAATCGAGGCCACATCTGTCTATGCAGAGCTTGCCCCCCAGATATTCCCGGAACTGGCCATGTTCAAAGACAAACCGGATCGGGCTGCTGCTCTTGCTGACGAACTTGGTCGCTTGACTGAACGCCTGGGCCTTCAAACAACCCTTCGGGAAGTGGGGATTACGGCCGATGATCTGCCTAAGATGGCCCGCGATGCGATGAAGCAAACCAGACTGCTGGTGAACAACCCAAGACCCATTTGTGAAGACGATGCTCTGGCAATCTATCAGGCAGCTCTATGACGGACGAGATTTCTGAAAGCCAAGCCTCAATAAGGCCTGTTCCAAAAAACCGTGATGCATTCCCAGCCTTCCGTCAAATCGCCACGCGTTGGATGGATGTAGACGTCTATGGACACGTCAACAACGTTCATTACCTCAGCTTCTTTGATACGGCCGTGAACGCTTGGAATATCGAGAAGGGTCTACTCGACTCAGCAACCTCAAGTGAGATCTTCCTGGTGGTGGAGACAGGGTGCCATTATTTTGCTGAACTTGTCTTTCCAGAGACCATAGATGTCGGCTTATCAATCTCGAAAATTGGCTCATCTTCGGTTGTTTATGAAATTGGGTTGTTCAAACCAGGTATGGAGAGCGCCGCCGCTCAAGGACGTTTCGTGCATGTTTTGACTGACAGGACCACACGCCGACCTGTACAGCTAAGCGCTGAAATGTGCGCAGCCCTGGAGCTGTTGATAACTTGAAGCTAAATTAATCCCAGTTGAATGGCCCTACTTCAGCTGAGACTGATAAATTCATTCGATATATGAATGCGATAGGCTAATTTCGCCCGTTCAGACTGACCACAAGACAATCAAAATCAGCTGAAAATACTCGAAGCTCTGCCTGTGGATAGATCTGGTTTCCCAGCAAATCTATCCACAAACTCCCCACAGACGACACACAGCTTATCCTTGGTTCTTCATGATCCGGGATTTCTCGCGATCCCAGTCCCGTTTTTTCTCGGTATTGCGCTTGTCGTGCAGCTTCTTACCCCGGGCGACAGCCAACTCAAGCTTCGCCCTGCCCTTGTCGTTAAAATAGAGCTTCAGCGGAACAATTGTCTTACCGTCTTTTTGAATAGCGCTGGCAAACTTGCCAATTTCACGCTTATGCAGAAGGACTTTCCGCGGACGACGCGTCTCATGGTTGAACCGATTGGCCTGCAGGTATTCTGGAATATAGACGTTGTAGATCCAGATCTCGCCGTTGTGCTCGGCTGCATAAGAGTCACCGATGTTGGCCTTGCCGGTGCGCAAGGATTTCACCTCTGTTCCCTTTAGCTCGATACCCGCTTCCAGCGTGTCTTCAATCTCGAAATTGAAACGGGCCTTCCGATTGTCGGAGATAATCTTCTGACCTGGTATCCCTCCGCGTTTGGGAGCCATATTCCTAATCCTTATAAGGCTGGCCCCGGCAATATCACCGGGGCCAATCTATTCGTTCAAATAAATTCCCGCGATCAGTTGATCAGGCCAGCATGTACCATGGCCGCCTTGATGAGGCCTTGCGTTGGTTCAGACACCGGTACCATTGGCAAACGGACTTCATTGTCCAGCTTGCCGAGCAGCGACAGCGCGTATTTCGATCCAGCCGGGTTCGGTTCGATGAACAGCGCCTGATGCAGGGGTGTCAGCCGGTCCTGAATGGTCAGGGCCTTTACGAAATCACCAGCCTGACAAGCAGCCTGGAACTCAGCACACAATTTAGGCGCCACATTCGCCGTGACAGAAATACACCCCGTGCCGCCATGCGCATTGAACCCAAGAGCGGTGATGTCCTCACCGGACAACTGCACAAAATCAGGACCACACAGATGGCGTTGTAGGCTCGCCTTTGCAAGGTTGGCGGTCGCATCCTTCACGCCAACTACATTCTTGCATGTCTTGTAGAGCTCGGCCATCGTCTCCGGTGTCATGTCGATGATGGATCGGCCTGGAATATTGTAGATGTAAATCGGAATTCCAACGGCCTCATCAATCGCACGGTAATGTGCTTTCAAACCAGCCTGATTTGGCTTATTGTAATAAGGCGTTACCACAAGGATCGCATCCGCCCCTGCCTTCTCGGCGAATTTTGCCAGATCAATGGCTTCAACCGTGTTGTTGGAGCCTGCCCCTGCCATGACGGGAACCCGCCCGCCCGCAGCTTCAACGCAGAGTTCGACAATGCGCTTGTGCTCATCATGAGACAAGGTCGGGCTTTCACCGGTCGTGCCAACAGGAACAAGGCCATTGCTGCCCTGTTTTATCTGCCAGTCAACAAAGTCCTGAAACCGTTTCTCATCAAGCGCTCCGTTTGAGAACGGGGTAATCAGCGCTGGAATCGATCCCTTGAACATTTCCGGTTTCCTCAATCGATGTAATGACAACGCCTGAGCGAACGCCCAGACGGACCGGCACCATAATAGCCTGCCCGCGCCGGGGCAATGCCAAACCCTTTAGCCCTCTGAGTTCTTAGGCAATCTGTGGCCCGGATGTCGATCTGGCGGTAGCCAATGGCGTTCAGGTCTCCTACGATTTGCTTCATGCTACGCATATCACTCAAGGAATAGATTTCATGAACCAGCCAAGCGGGCCAACTTCTCCTCCTGCTGACGCACATCTTCCTGGCTGCGCAAGCCGCTTCACCTGGATCAGCCGGAATGGATTAACCCTCTCGGGAACCGAGTGGTGCCCTCCGGCAAGCATGAGCAAGCCAGAGTTTCCACCCGTCCTCTGCCTGGCTGGATTGTCTCGAAACTCAAGGGATTTCAACAGCATTGCAGACTATCTTCAAGCCAGGGGCCAACGCGTCATCGCGCTCGACTACCGTGGTCGTGGGCAGAGTGACTGGGATGCAGACTGGCAGAATTATTCTATTCCTGTTGAAGGGCAAGATATTGATGATGCCCTGGAGCAACTCGAAATCGATCGGTTTTCGATCCTTGGAACCTCACGCGGCGGACTGCATGCCATGGCAATGGCCGCGCGGTTTGGCTCAGAGCGGATCTCAGGGATTGTCTTGAATGACATCGGGCCGCATATCGAGATCGATTCGATTGGCCGCCTTGCCGCAACAATCGGCAAAACAATGCACTTCGCGGATAAAGGTGCATGTGCAGAACATCTGAAGGCAGGCCTTGGGCGACAATTTCCGGCACTAAAGGGTGAAGACTGGGTCCGGTTTGCCGGTCAGCTTGGCTCAGCCTCTCAAGATAGTGCATCACCTAAAGGCTTCACCCTCGATTATGATCCTGAGCTTGGAAAAACGCTCGCTGTGATGGACGAAGGTGCAGAGTTGCCGGATCTCTGGCCATTGTTTGAAACCATGTTGCCAATCCCGCTGCTGATCCTACGCGGGGAGCACTCTGATCTTCTGAGCAAGGAGACATGCAAGAAGATGCTTGCTCTTCATCCGCGCGCTGATCTCATGACCGTGCCCGGAGAAGGCCATGCCCCACTCTTGTGGGATCTACCGGTTCAGGAAAAAGTCGGCCTGTTTCTCAAGCCATAATTTTGCGAAAACCGGGCATCGCATCGTTATATGCAACCCGTCTGCAAGCCAGGCGCTGAAACACACACTTCTTGCGGAAGAATTAAAACTCGAATGCAAACGGCTTTAAAGCTAGAAAGCTCTATACATGCAAAAAGCCCGGCGTTACCGCCGGGCTTTTCTTCAAACCATCAGATGAAGGATTGACTTAGAATGTGCGCTGTACACGTACACCGAAGGAGATGTTGTCCTGATCAGCAGAACCCGTTGTATCTGTGTTAGCGTAACCAAGGTCAGCACCAATCGCGAGACCGGAAACTGGTGCCCACTGTACGGAACCATCGATTGCATAACGAGTTACGTCTGTTGCGCCAACAAGATCAAGGTCCATGTAGGAACCATCGAGAGCCAGACCGATTGTCGAAGTTGCCTGATGATACAGACCACCGGAAAGGGAATAACCAGAAGATGTTGTGCTGCTTACAGTGCTGAAGTCTTTGTAAGCACCAGCGCCGATGTAAGAAAGTGCGCCATCAGCATACTGTGCCTGGAACACGATGTTGGAACCGGAAGCAAGCATCGGAAGATCGATGGTAACACCACCACCAATTGCCCAACCAACATTTCCGTCTACGCCAGCTGTTGAAGGACGAGCATCATGCAATGCACCCATGATCTGTGCGTTACCCCAACCCTGATCAACGCGCAGGTTTGCAACGAGATCTGGGTAGCGTGTACCGGCGTAATCAGCAGAAACGCTTTCACGGATACTGCCATCTTCGATCGAAATCGTAGCAGAGAAGCCGTTACCGAATGCAGCTGTGTAGGCTGCTACGTTCGATGTTGTGTCGGACCAGTTACGACCAACAACACCGACGAATGCCTGACCAGTGAAGTAATCGAAGAACGATGTTGCATGACCGAATGTCAGGCCGCCCCACTGAACGTAGGCTTTGCCGAGAGAGAAGCCTTCGCTATTGCTTGTTGAGTTTGTGCCGTAGATTTCTGTGTAAGTACGCAGAAGGCCGAACTCTGTGTTCGTGCGGCTGTCGAGGTAGAGGTAACCACGTGCAAGGAAGGAGTAACCATCTTCAGCACGGTCGCCCCAGTTGCCGTTGTCGCCGAAGTTATTAGCAACATACTGAACACGAACACGGCCGCCAACGCGGAGGCATGTTTCTGTGCCAGGGATGTAGAAGAAGCGCGCGCCGTATGCATCGCAAACGCGTACGTAATCTACTGGCTCCGGAGCAACCGGAAGATCGGCAGCCTGGGCGCCGGTGGCAGCAGCTGCAGCAGTCGCAGCGCCGAGCATAAGGCTCTTAAAGTTCATTTCTGACCTCCAAATACAGTCATGTTGAAGATGACCACCTCACGTGAGGCGCGACGGGTGCCGCATTGTCATCCAAATCCCCGCGAAAATCTCTTGATGCGCCTTGCCCAGGTGTTGGATGTCTGGGAGGCAAATCAGTGCGGCCCGAAAGCCACTCGCAAAGTGAACATACCCATCAGCATTTCTGACGCAACCAGGAAACACTCGCCGGGGACCTTCAAGGCTTTGTTTGAAATGGGGTGTTGCTTGAATGACACAAAATCAGGGTCAGCTTTAAGACTTCGGTAATAGATAGAGCCAAATGAACGCCTAAACGACCGTTCAGAAAAGATCAAAACCGAATCTTATGCGCTTAAAACAGGGACGACCCGGCGGGTTGGAAGCCGCCGGGCCGCATGACTGACTTGAAGATCAGAAGATCGTCACGTCAGAATTTTATCGATTCTGAAGATCAGAATGTACGCTGTACGCGGAAACCAGCCAAGATTTCGTCCTGATCGGCAGATCCATCGACGTCTGTGTTGGCGTAACCAACATCAACACCAAGTGCGAAACCGGAAATTGGAGCCCACTGAACAGAACCGTCAATAGCATAGCGAGTTACATCTGCTTCGGAACCCGCCAGATCGAGGTCCATATAGGTACCGTCGAGAGCAAGGCCGATTGTGTCTGTTGCCTGATGATACAGACCAGCTGCAAGGGAATAACCGGTTGATGTGTTGCCGTTGTCTGCATAGTCGGAATAATCAGTCGTTCCGAGGTATGCCAGAGCACCGTCAACATAAGTCGCCTGGAAAGCAACGTTGGAGCCGGAAGCAAGCATTGGCAGATCAATCGTTACACCGCCACCGATTGCAAAACCAACGGAGCCGTCAACCGCAGCTTCTTTAGGGCGAACATCATGCAGAGCAGCCATCACCTGGGCATTACCCCAAGCCTGATCTACGCGCAGGTTTGCAACGAGATCGGGATAGCGTGTGCCAGCGTAGTCACCAGACTCGCGGAAAGTCGCATCTTCTACAGAGACAGTGGCCGAGAAGCCGTTACCGAACGCAGCTGTATAAGCAGCGAGGTTTACCGTCGTATCAGACCAGTTACGATCAACTACGCCGATGAAAGTCTGACCAGTGAAGTAATCGAAGAACGATGTTGCATGACCGAATGTCAGGCCGCCCCACTGAACGTAGGCTTTGCCGAGAGAGAAAGCCTCAGAGTCTTTGCTTGTCTGGTTTGTGCCGTAGATCTCTGTGTATGTGCGCAGAAGACCAAATTCGGTGTTCGTGCGGCTGTCGAGATACAGGTAGCCACGCGCGAAGAAATCATAACCATTGTCTTCACGTTTACTCCAGTTGCCATTGTCAGCGAAGTTGTTGGCAACATACTGAACACGAACACGGCCACCAACGCGGAGGCATGTTTCTGTGCCAGGGATATAGAAGAAGCGCGCGCCGTATGCATCGCAAACGCGTACGTAATCTACTGGCTCCGGAGCAACCGGAAGATCGGCAGCCTGGGCGCCGGTGGCAGCAGCTGCAGCAGTCGCAGCGCCGAGCATAAGGCTCTTAAGGTTCATTATGAACTCCTGAATATTTTAGGTAACACCGCCCACCACGCATGGAGAGGGCACTCATTCGCATCGCCAAAAAACTTGGGTTTTCGATAACCGTTCGTTGTTTTACAGACCCGGCTTGTCTACAAGCACGAGCAGAAAAAGCAGATACGCCCTACTCATTCAAGGCTCAAACGCTCAATAAGTGAACTAAACAGTGTAGTGTGACATTTTTGCAAGTCATTGTTTTATAGTATTAATTAAAATCCACCCCTCAAAAAATCCCTTCAATATTATCAACATGCACCCTCAACCTATGCATCAAGCTCGCAAGCCAATAAAACAAAAGTCTACTTTGACATTTGCACTATAAAAACAGTCGAAATTACACTAGTTAGTTTACATTCTAATTATAAAAATTATTCTACTCACCAGCTTACATTCAGAAAAAAGAAATTAATCTTCCCGCGAAAAATAATACATTGGGCCATAGTCCATGGAGTGCCAATTTATAATTTCCACGGCGGCTTCCTCAAAAACCCAAGGGTTGGACAAGTCGTCACTCACAGAGAGACCGCCAAGCTCTCAGTGCTGCATGAACACCTGTGAAAGCTTGGATTTTAGTCGAAAAAGCTTATTTCAGGAGATTTAGCTCAAACAAATCAGCTCTAGCGCAGGAAAAGTTCGACGCTTTGGGATTCGCCAACCGAATCAACCACGGTCACCTGCGCCATGCCAGGTCCGTCGGGTTGCCAATGGAGCTGCATGGCAAATGTACTGCTCTGCTCCGGTGTACCGTTGACGAACCAGGAATAGGGCCTTTGTCCGCCTTGAAGTTTGACCACTAGCGGCTGCAATGCGCCCTCTTCTGAAAACCCGAGTTCAACAATGCCATCTTGCGGCGGATAAATGATCGACAAGGGCATCTGGCCGTTTTCACCGCCGCCATCAGACACGCGCGCGGCCCGAAGCGGCAAGGGCAACTCCGCTCCGGAAACCTTCAAGGTGCCCTTTGGGCTTGATGGCAATGGATCGGGAGCCTGTTTCAGACGTTGGAAAGCTTCAAACAGAATCGGAACCGCAGTTTTGGTACCCGTCATTCCGGGAACCGGCGTTCCATCGGCCCGGCCTGTCCAGACACCAATAACATGGCGACCGTCAAAGCCGATCGCCCAAGCATCGCGATAGCCATAGGCCGTTCCGGTTTTATAAGCGATATGGGCCGTACCAGCCGATTGCGGCTGCGGCAGTCCAGATAGAATGTCACTGACATGCCAGGCTGCGATTTCATCGAGAACCTTTGAGCTAGAACGCAAGCCAACGCTTTTGCCCATAGATAGGTCACTGCGAAGCTCTCCATCCGGCCCTTTTATATAAAGATGAACCGCCCTCCCCTGATTGGCGAGGCCTGCATAAAGCTGTGTCAGATCGAGCAGACTGAGGCCTAGACCTCCCAAGCCGATGGCAAGGCCAGCTGCCTGATGCCCCGAAAAAACAGGCCTCCCCCCGGATCGCTTCAGCCGCGCAACGAGTTTGGCTGGACCCACAGCTTCCAGCAGCTGGATCGCTGGTGTGTTCAAAGACAGTTGCAATGCATCACGAACGCTGACCCGCCCCTGATAGGCACGATCAAAGTTCGTTGGCTTGTAGCCACCGATATCTATCGGCCGGTCATCAATGAAGCTTTCCGGATGCGCGATACCCTGCTCAAACGCCAGACCATAAATCAGCGGCTTTAACGTCGAGCCGGGAGAGCGCGTCGCCTTGGTCATGTCGAGATGACCGAATCGCGCCTCGTCCATCAGCCCGGTAGATCCGACAGACGCCAGAATTTCACCGCTCTGATGATCAGCCACAATGATAGCTGCGGAAGCTCGAAGTCCGATCGCCGGAGTTCGTTCACGCACCAACTGCTCAAGAGCCGCCTGAAGATCATGGTCAAGCGTGAGCGAATGGATCGACTGATCGGCATCGTCAGTCACCGCCTGCCGCGCCGCATGAGCGGCCAGAAACGGCATATCTCGCCTGATTTCCGGTATTTTCTCCAACCGCGCGCCCCGCGCATCGTCTTCGCTCAGAACCCCGGCGCTCACAGCGCGGGCCAAAACACGGTTGCGTGCGCGCTCCGCCGACGCCGGATGTCTATCCGGGCGTCGCGATTCAGGCGATTGTGGCAAAGCGACAAGCAGCGCGACCTCCGCGGGCGTCAGTCGCTTGGGCTCCTTGCCAAACCAGACAAGGCTTGCGGCGCGAATGCCTTCCAGATTGCCGCCGAAGGGCGCGCGCAAGGCATATAGAGTCAGGATCTCGTCTTTGGTCAGATCCTCTTCAAGGCGAAACGCTTCCAGTATCTGCTGATATTTGGCTGAAAGACTGCGCGTTGGTCGCTCTTCCAGAAGCCTTGCGACCTGCATGGTCAGAGTTGATCCTCCCGAGACGATCTGCCCGGAGGACAGCATCTGCAAGGATGCACGGGCCATCGCCGACCAATCGACACCACTGTGTGTCTTAAATCGCTTGTCCTCATAGGCCAGCAGCATTTGCAGATAGAGCGGATCGATGTCCCCCAGCTTGACCGGCAAGCGCCATTTGTCATCCGCGCTGGTGAAGGCCCTGAGCAACTGGCCATGCCGATCAAGCACGACGTGGGACAGGGAAAGAGCCTCAGGACGCTCCGCCCGAGGTAAATTCGCATAGTCCGACCAGACGGTAATGCCGCCAACGGCAGCAACAATCATAAAGCCCATCACCCCGGCGAAAGCAAACGGCAGGATCCCCTTAGCGGAGAACCGCATGAATGAGAAACGTCCTTTCGCCGAGGTTGCCAAGATAACGGCCTAGCGAACCGGACCGAGCACGCTGACCCGGCTTGTGGCTGTGATCGCCCGCCGCTCAGGACGATAGGCATCTTCGACAGATGCTGGTGGATGGGCATAATCACCAGGCGTTGCCGCACGCGCCAGATAGACGAAAGTCAACTCGGAGCCGCCGCTGCGCGATTGATCGACTGACACTTCAAACCGATCTGAATGAAACTGAACAAAATCAGTCTGATCGACCGTCTTCAACCATTTCAAGCCGCCAAGATCTCCCGAGCGGACAAGCCGAGGATTGTCGATGGCAAAGCCTGCCGGAAGGCGGTCGACCACTATCAACCGACCGGTTGTGTCGCTCAGCGTCCGAACCGTGACAACGACAGCAACCCGTGTATTCACGGGGATGGCCTGCGGAACCAACAGATTGCCATCAAGATCAAACATCTGCCGCTCAATGGCATAATCTGTTCCGCCAGCAGGCTCAGGCTGAATGGGTTGACCGATCACGGACACCAGAAGCTCTGTGTTCTCAGCGCTGCGATTCTCAACACGCGCCATTTCCCGCTCCAGGTCGCCGCCATCAAACGCCCATACCAGTCGTCCCGGTATTTCCTCACCATTGACGACAATGCGGGATGTTCTGGCCTGCTCGTTCAACTCACGCGCTGCCATGAGCAGCCATGCCATATCCTGCGTGGAATAATGAGTTCGGCTGTCCTGTGCGGTCCGGACAAAATCACTCGCCTCAGTTTCCAGCTGATTGCTGCCACCAGAAGCTGACACATAGGACAAGACGCCTGCGCCGTCGCGTAACGATGAACCGTAGTCCGCCCGATACCCGCTAGCAGAACTTGCGGTCTGCCTATTGCCCAGCGCAAGGACGGCCGCCCGGAAGCCTTCTTCTGCGCGTTCGGTCTCTCCGTAAAGAGCCAAGCTTGCCGCAAGTTGCGCTTTTGCAAGTGGCGTCGAAAAGGCGTTCAGCTTGGCATCAAGATAATACCTCAGGTCTCCCATGGAGGCGCGACCATTGCGCGCCAGGACATAGAGACCGTAGGCGATCTCTTCGCCGCCCTCAGTGAAATCAGACACATAGGCCAGACGATTCTCAAGATTGCTCAGGGCCATATCGAAAGCACGATCCGGCACGACATAGCCTTCCTCGCGGGCGCGGGTCAGGAAATCAGCCACATAGGCATCGAGCCACGGGTCAAAACTGCTGTAACTGTTCCAGAGACCGAAAGACCCGTCCGCCGATTGATTGGCCAGAATGCCTCTGATTGCTTTCACTACCCGATCGCGAATCGCAGGATCATCGCCAAGACCGGCAGCACGTGCGACCTGGTTGAGATAAAGCAGCGGCAATGCCCTGCTGGTGGTCTGCTCCGTGCATCCGAACGGATAGCGGTCGAGCTCATCCAGCAGTCCGGCAACATCAATCCGCGCAGCGCCGCCTGCTGTCACCGTGACAGACACGGTCTCGGCACGAAGTCCGGCGAAACTGTTCGTATCAAGGGTCAGGCTTTCACCTGTTCCAAGAGCAAAAGACGACCGGCGCACGGCATTGGGCTGGGTATCACGGACATCCAGCGACATCTGTTTGACAACTTCAGTGCCATCAGGCGCAGTCAGAGCGGCATAGATCCGGCCTTTTCCGGTGCGGTTCATCGCTTGCAACGGGACAAGAACGTCAGCCTTCTGGCCCAGCTCCAGCGTAATCTGCTGTGTCTGAACGCGACCAAACAAGTCCAACGGCCCTTCCGAAGAGATCGTCAGATCATACAGGCCGGCAGGCCCTTCGACATTGTCGATATCCAGCCTCAAACGAGATGCGTCGCCTGGAGCCAGGAAACCGGGAAGACTTGCGCTCAAGACCATCGGCGCACGGACTTCAACATCCTGTGTGCCGTGCCCAACGCCTTCTTGGGTCCACGCAACCGCCATCAGCCGAAGCGTGCCATTGAACTCAGGCACCTCGAAGTCGACAACGGCCTTGCCCTCATCATCCAGCTTCACCAACCCTGAGAACAGCGCGACTGGCTCCTCGTCGGGCGGCGGCGCATTCAAACGCATGGCCATGGCATCACCGCCAGAGCGGATACGGCCCCGTGTTCCGGCTGTCCGGTCAATGAGCTGGCCATAAAGATCTCTCATTTCCGCGCCCAGCCGACGCTGACCAAAGTACCAATCCTCTGGCGCAGGCGTCTTGAAGCCGGTCAGATTGAGAATGCCGAGGTCTACAGCTGCCAAGGTGACATAGGCACCTTCTCCAGATTGCAGGCCTGCAATGGCGATTGGAACACTCAGTGTCGTGGAAGGCCGAAGGGGCGTTGGCGCGGACAGGTCAACATCCAGCTTGCGCTTACCCGGATCAACTTGAAGCCAGGACAGACCAATGGAGCGTGATGGCATCCGGTTGTTGGCCAGATCCATTGGGCGGAACAAGCTGGCGGTCACATAAGCCCCTGCCCCCCACTCTCCGGTCACAGGCAAGGAAATTTCTGCTTGCCCACCAACAACTTCCAAAGTTTGCGTGCTGACAAGCCCGCCGGAAACGACATTCACAACGGCAATGCCGTCAGCCTGTGATATCAGGCGCAGAACTGCCGTGTCCCCAGGGCGGTAGCTTTTCTTGTCCAGGCCAACATCCAGATAATCCGGTGTTTCCGAGGTTGCGTCTGCCATGTACCAACCGGCAGAGAACTCGAGGCTGGTCGCCGTTGCGCCGGGGCCACTTGACTGAATTTCAAGACGGTATCTGCCCCAGTCAACCGGCACGGAAAGGCTGCCTGGTTGATCGGCTGAGAAATTCAGCTCACCATTGGACACACGTTTGGTCGTCGTGATCGGCTCATAACGCCATGTTCCGTCAGCGCGGTACCATTGATAGCGCCGATCGATCTTGGACAAGGTCCAAGACAGACCGTCCGCAGATTGAAGCGAACCGTCAGCTCCCAGCAAAATCACATTGAATTCAGCCGGACCGCCCTCATCGACGCCACTGTCAAACAGAGGTTTGATGCCGATTTTCTCGCGATCCACGGCAACAGGGAGTTTCAGGCGGCGTTCGACATAGCGACCACCTGCTTCCACCAACCGGGCAACGAGTTCGCCCTTATGAAGGCCGGTGGTGCTGGCGATCTCGGGCAACGAGACCTGAAACGACATTTTGCCGCTAGAATCGGTCTTTAGCCCGGACGGCAACGCTTCGCGGGTCGGATAGGAACTGTCACTGAGCAATCCGAATTCATAGCCGGGCTGTCCTACCAGTTTACGAGCCAGGGTGACAATGATGTCGCCCTCAAGCGACTGGCCGCTGGCGGGTGAGCCATAGAGATATCGTGCTGTTAGGGAAACATCCGTCGCGACATCCCGCTCAAAAACTGTTGCTGCGGTATCGAGGCTGAAATCCACCCGTTCCGGCTGATAGTCCTCAACCAGGAATGTCGATTGGGACAGGGCATCGCCTTTTGGATCGATGAAGACCTGCCAGGACCAAACACCCTGCTGCGCGCCCTGATCAAGGTCAAAATCATGCAGATGACCGCCAAGCCCGCCGTCCTGAACCAGCACACGGGATTGCTCAACACCATCGGGACGTTCCAGAATGAAGGTCAGCGGCAGGCCTTCCTGCGCAACGGCCTTTGCCGTGCGGATCAGAGCCTGCGCGTGGACAGTTTCCCCAGCCTTGTAAATTCCGCGATCCGTCCAGGCAAAAACGTCAAGGGGTCCCGGAGCCGGACGCCCTTCGACGCCGCGATCACTCAGATCAAACGCGGGCTTTCTGAGATCCAGAAAGGAATAATCCCCGGCGTCCGTTTCCGCGATGACCAGTCCGGGAGCCATTCCGCCGTGGCCCCGTCCAAGACCGGGCGCGAATTGAGCGAACCCAGCGTCATCGCTGATCGCCTCGCCGAGCACTTCATTGTTGACCGCCAAAAGCTTGAGCGCCACACCGGACAGAGCCTCTGCACTGGTCAGCGAGCGCACATTGACGGCAATACCGCTTGTGCCACTCAGGGCACTCAGACCCAGATCAGATACAATGAACCACTGCGTTGCCAGAGGGCCCCACTGGTTTTTCGTGTCCAGTTTCGATCTGGCCGTCATCGCATAGACGCCAGGCCTGACTTCAAGGCCGATGTCATTCAAGGGAATCGCCGTGACGACATCCTGATTGAGGGTGTTTTCCGTTTCCACGGTTCCTGACCAAACCTTTTCGCCCAGATTATCGGCGATCTCATCGGCCTGATAGGAGCCGAGTTGGCGCAGGAACTTGCCCTCTCGCACGGCGCTCGCAAGCCCACGGTCGCCAATGCGGAAAATCTGTGCCTCAATTTCGGAACTGTTGACCGATACGACCGGAATGGTCGGATCCCCACCAGCTGGCAAGACATAGGCACGGCCCAGAAAATGAACTGCCGGAGCCCGATCCCGGACGTAAACGTTCAAATTTGCAGATTTTTCCAACTTCTCGCCATCTGCGGATGGAAGGCCACTTCGCACTGTCAGCTGATAACGCTCGCCATGAGCAACCCCGTCGACACAGACCTGCGCACTTTCAACCTCAACCGAAGTTGATCCATTTCCGGTCACAATTACATAGGGAGAGACGTCTATTCCCTTTTCCAAGCCCTCGGAAAACACAACGCAAATCTGCGGTGATGCGGCATCAGCAGACACGGTGTTACTGACAATCCGGAAGCCGTGCTCGGCCACCATCTGATCATACCGTCGGCGCAGGTCTGGTGTTTCATCCAACGCAAGCGCTGCGCGCAGAGCCTTGATCGCCGGTTTCCATTGCTGCCTGTTGGCAAGGGAGGTGCCGATGAGATCAAGCGCGCGGGCTCTATCGATTTGACCGGATGAACGCAAATACGCATTGATTGCAGACGATGTCGCATTCTCCTGCTTGGTCTGGCGCTTCTGCCAGTCCTCTGGGTTTTGCATCATCTGTGCCACAGACAGGCGCGCCCAAGCTTCAACATCACCTGGCATCAAGGCAATGAGAGCGCCGAAGTCCGCCTCAGCCAATTCACCCCTCTTATTGGCAATCGCCTGACGCCCATTGCGGCGCAGCTGATCTGCAGTCGAATTGATTGAAGTTGAGCGTTGCTGCAAACGTGCAGCATATGTCTCAGCAGTATCAAGCAGACTGCGATCCAGAAATACGAGTTCTGCCTTGCGGTCGGCCTGTTGGTCTTCGCTCGGAGCCTGAACCGCCACGACTCGTCCGGCAACAGCACCTTGAAAGCTCTGCAGCTGACCAAAGTCAGACTTCAGAAAACACCAGTTGGCAGATGTGTTGAAGGTGAAGGCACGGCAGATATTGTCGGCGAGGCAAACCGATTTACAACCCTCAAGGTCGACGTCTTTAACTGTGCGATAATCGGAGCCAAAGAAATCGGCGTCCTCAATGGTCACGATCCGCTTGTCCTGAGTAGCGCTTTGCGCTTTGACTTGCAGACTCAGCGGCGAGACGGCAAAAAAGCCAGCGAATGCCCCTACAGCTGCTGCTCGCATCGCTCCTGCGATCACCCTCTTTGAAAGAAAACTTGCCAAACCCAATGTACTGCGCCGAAACATCGTGACTTCCCCACCCCATTGGCACTTTCAAACCTGCCGATGGGTAAAGGTACACGTGAACATGTCCATGCAAAGGCAAAAATCCGAAAAAACGCCATACAGGTCGCGTCAGAGGCATCTTTCGACAAAGGAGTTTCTTTCAGACAACCACTGGACCACCTGTAGAGGTTTGGTTTTAATCACCTCGCAAAATTACTAATAAACCAAATTGGGAGATCCGCCATGAAACTCGTACCACTTGGACGTACCGGAACGAAGGTGTCCGAACTCTGCTTTGGCACGATGTCCTTTGGCGGCGATGCCGATGAGGCGACGTCCGCTGCGCTTTATGCCAATTGCCGCGAGGCCGGGATCAACTTTTTCGATTGTGCCGATGTCTATTCAAATGGCGTTTCGGAGGAAATTCTGGGGCGCCTGGTTGCTCATGAGCGCGACGAACTGGTGATCACCTCCAAGGTTCAGGGGAAAATGGGCGACGACGTGAATTCCGGTGGCACCAACCGCCGACATGTGGCGCGGGCGATTGATGCAAGCCTGAGCCGCCTGGGAACAGACCGCCTCGACGTTTATTTCGTCCATCAGTTTGATCATGCAACACCGCTTGAGGAAACCTTGCGCGGCTTGGAAGATGTCGTTCGGGCAGGCAAGGTGCTTTACATTGGTGCCAGCAATTATGCGGCCTGGCAGGTCGCCAAGGCACTTGGCATCAGCCAACGCGAAGGCTGGTCCAAGTTTGATGTACTGCAGCCAATGTATAATCTGGTAAAACGTCAGGCCGAGACCGAAATTCTGCCGCTGGCCCTGTCAGAGGGCCTCGGCGTCATCTCCTATAGCCCAGTGGGCGGTGGGCTTCTTTCCGGAAAATTCCGGCCAGGCGTCAAACCCGACGGAACACGCCTGGCTCAAAACGCCATGTATGCGGCACGCTACGGCGAAGCCTGGGTCTATGATGTTGCCGAGAAGTTCAGCGTCTTCGCAGATAAAATGGGGGTTCACCCCGTGTCTCTCGCCGTTGCCTGGGTTGGCGGGCATAATGGCATCACCGCGCCGATCATCGGCGCTCGCAACACGGACCAATTGGCAGCAGCACTGAAATCCGTCGACATCGACATGAGCGCTGAACTGCGCCACGAGATTGCCGCTCTCTCGCGCACCCCACCTCCAGCCAATGACCGGTTCGAGGAGCAGTAAACTCTACTGTCCGCCGACCTTCAGATAAACCGAATAGCCAGGACGGCCTGTCACTGGCAGGCCGTGATGGGCTTCAGCCTGTTTAATGCCTTTACGGGTGGCCGGGCCAACCTTGCCATCCGGTTCGCCAACGTGGAACCCGGCCTTGTTCAACAGCTTCTGCAAATGAAGCCTTTGCGCGCGGGACAGCCCCGGATCATTGGTTGGCCAGGGCGTTATGAACGGCTTGCCGTCTGATACCAGCTCGGACAGCAAAGCAATCGCCAGACCATAAGACTGAGAGGCGTTGTAGGAGCGTAGCGCATCAAAATTGCGCGTCACCAAAAAGGCTGGACCGCTGCGGCCAGCGGGTAAAATCAAACCGGCCTCAAGCTTGCCGGACAGACGTTTTCCGTCGACATGGGTCAGCCCACGCTTGGACCAAGTGGACAGGGCCGAGCGTTTTTTCCGGCCGGTTGGGCCGTTATAGCCCTTCGGTAATTTGACTTCATAGCCCCAGGGACGTGAATTTCTCCAGCCTGCGTCCTTCAGAAAATTCGCGGTTGAAGCCAAGGCATCGGGGATGGAATTCACCAGATCCTTGTGACCGTCGCCGTCGAAATCCACAGCAAGGCGGGTGTAGGTGGTCGGCATGAACTGGGTCTGGCCGAAAGCACCGGCCCAGGAGCCTTGAAAAGACTTGATCGGCACATCGCCGCGCGAGGCAATTTGCAAGGTTTTGATCAGCTCACCACGAAAATACTTCGTTCTGCGCCCGCCTGCACAGACGAGATTCGCCAAGGCATGAGGCGTATAAAAATCGCCCCGGAATTGTCCGTAATCGCTCTCAATGCCCCAGACTGCCAGAACCACATGCCGGTCTACGCCATAGCGTTTTTCGACTGAGGACAATGTGGATTTGTGCTTCTTCAACAGCGCCTTGCCGTCCTTGATCCGCTGGGCGTCGACCAGAAACGCCATATAGTCCCAGATCTGCGTCTTGTATTCCGGCTGAGAGGTCGAGAACCGAATGACCTTCTCGTCGTATTTTACGCCGGACAGCATCTGGTTGGCCACTTCGGAGCGCACGCCTGCTTTTATCGCCTGAGCCTTCAGACCCGACACGCAACTCTCTAGGGACGCGGCCTCGGCATGAGACATGGCGGCAAAAAGAGCAGCCAAGACGATACCGGAAAGCGTGAAGCGATAGAAGTTTGCGAACAGCAGCATGTATAGCCTCAAAGAATCATCAGTCGAAATTTAAGGATGCCCGATGGAATTGCAAAGAATGAGGCAAAACTGACGCAAAGAGAACCTTGTCCCTGCTTTTCTTGCAATCAGGCATAGGTAAATTGTATCTTGAACTGTACAAACCGCCTATCGGCCCTGCTGCTTGGTGAACTCTCGTGTGCCGCACTATGACCTCACAATATGCCACAAGCAGCAATTTCGACATTCGTGTCAATTTCGCCAAGAAGTACAGCACCAAGAACTGGCTGGGCTGGTTGGCGGAACGACTGCCGATCACATCCTCGGACAAAGTCCTCGATGTGGGATGCGGGACCGGAAACATCTGGTTGGTGTTGTCACACCATGAGAAATATCCCGGCACCCTCACCCTTTACGACAAATCCCCCGCGATGCTGTCGAAAAGCACTGAAGTGCTGAAGTTCATGCAAGCCAAAAGCGCACTTACCAGCCTGGTTGGCGATGCGGAGGATTTACCGTTCGAGGACAACAGCTTCGACACGGTGCTCGCATTGCACATGCTTTATCACGTTAAGGACCAGCCCAAAGCCGTTGCCGAATTTGCCCGTGTGTTGCGACCAAACGGCAAGCTCTACCTAACCAGCAACACCACCCGCAACATGAAGCCGATTTTCGAGACCGCCTATCAGGCCTTCGGCCAATCCGGTGTCCGTGTCGATCCGGGTGCACACGCTTTCGATCCTGATACTGCCAAGACGTTGCTATCGCCTCATTTCCAAACCGTCGACAAAGAGCTTTTTGTCGATGTCTACCGGGTTTCCAGCCAGGAGGACGTCGTCAATTTCCTCGGATCCATGACAGAGGTCTGGTCTCCGACGGACACGCAAATCCGCTCTGTACCAAGTCATGTCTCCCAGACATTCAAGAATACCAACGGCACTCTCGAACTGGATCACGAATGCGCCATGATCACGGCAACTCTCGGCGATTAAACTCTTAGCCCTCGATCAGCTTGCGGCGCAGCCAGCTGGATGCCTGATCCATTGCAATGACCACGATGATGGTCAGGAAAATGATGTAGGTGGTGTTTTCCCAATCGCGGGAGGTCCGCATGGTTTCCACCAGCATCAAGCCAATGCCGCCAGCACCAAGAGCACCGATGACGGTTGCTGAGCGGGTGTTGGATTCCAGATAATACAGCACCTGGGACACGAAGACCGGCAAGATCTGTGGGATCACGCCGAAGCGATAGCGCTGCAACTGGTTGGCACCTGTCGCCCGGATGCCTTCAACTTGTCGATTATCAATGTTTTCAAGCGCTTCGGAAAATAGCTTGCCAAGCGTTCCGGTGTCCGTGAAGGCGATTGCCAGCGCACCAGTCAAAGGTCCAAGACCGAACGCCCGGATGAAAATCAGCGACCAAATCAGCATGTCGATACCGCGTAGGAAATCGAACACGCGCCGAATGCCAAAGCGTACCAAGAAAGACGGCGTGAAGTTGCGAGCTGCCAGAAAGGCCAGCGGCAAACCGACCAGAGCCGCCGTGAAGGTTCCTAGCACAGCCATCATGATGGTTTCGAACAGAGCCGTGAAAACCTCGCCATGCTGCCAGTCCGTGTTGGACAGAAACTCATGGACAATGAACGAGAGGTTGGACCGGTCCGCTTCAATGCGGTTACTGCTCATGGCAAGGCTGACAAGCTCGCCGAAGGATTTGCCATGCAGCGGTGAATTGAAGGCGAACCAGAAGTTCTCCCATCCGCCGAAATAATTATGCACTTCGATCTTGGTCTTGGTCACCTGGACACGACGATCCAGCGTAGGACGGGCATCGAACTTGCGCGGATCATCCTTGACCCAGTCAGGCACTGGTCCACTTGGTAGAACGGTCTCAACGCCGGTCTTTGTGGCTGTCACCTTGATGATGCCATAATCCGGTACGGTGAAATTCATCGTCTTGCCGACGATCTCGATCAGATAACCATCGCTGAGATCAATGACAGCGTTGTCGCCGTCAATGTCCACCCAGTCAGGTGCCGTTCCCTCGGGAAAGGTTGCGGTTCGCTCGCCCTCAATGGCGACAGACAGACCGCCCCGGCGCATGTCCTTTGTGACATGAACCTTATAGGCGACCGCATCAGTCGCCAGGATCACAGCCCGGTTCGGCTGGGCTCGTTCCAGCAGTGTTGGCACATCAAAGGCAAACCAAGTGTAGGCAAAATAGGCTAGGACAATAAACGGCAAACCGATGGCAAAGGCGGTCCGTTTGCGGATCTGGCCCAGAACGGTAGCGCTGTCGATACTGTGTTGAAGCGTCGCTGTGGTCATGTCAGAGCCCCTCAATGTGCCCGGCCTGCGCCGACAAGCTTGCCGCGCAGATAGGAAGACGTCTGATCGATGATCATGATGGTGACGAACAGTAGAACGAAAATCGCGGCAGTCTCATCACCAGAGCCCTTGCCCCACCCAATCGTCCGGCGGAGCTCAGCGCCAATGCCCCCTGCCCCGACAAAGCCGAGAATGGCGGAGGCGCGCACGTTGATTTCAAAGCGCAGCAGAAAATAGCTGAGGTAATTCGGCGCAACCTGTGGCAGCACGGCATAGCGTATCCGCTGCAACCAGCTGGCTCCGCAGGCAGAGAGACCTTCAATCGGCTTGCGGTCAATGTTGTCGTTGACCTCGGAGAATAGTTTGCCCAGCGCACCGGCTGTATGAAACGCGACTGCGATCATCGCCGGGATCGGGCTAGAGCCGAGGACGAAAATCAGGAACAGGGCGATGATCAGTTCCGGGAACGCCCGCATCATGTCCATCATGCGGCGAACAACCGGGATCAAGGGGCCGTAGCTGTCAACATTACGGGTCGAGGCCATCGCCAGGACGACTGCGAGCGCGCCGCCGATCAGCGTCGCGACACCGGCAATATTCAAGGTTTCCAGCATGAAAGGCAGAAAATGGATGATCAGACCAAAGAAGGCCGGACCAGCATTCCAGGCTTCCGCAACGATCTCGCTGGGATAATCGAAAAACTTGGACAGCCCTTGCGTGAAGCCACCGGAATTCATCGCGTTGGACTTTGAATAACCGGAAGCGAGGACGGCGACGAGCAGCAAAATTCCGATCATGGAATACAACTGACGCCGTTTGCGCATCGACAGGATTTCCTGTTCAAGAGCTGCAACGGCCATTTCGAAGTACCTTTGTAAGCGTTTGTTAAAAGCGTTGGGATCGAAGCGCAGTACTTAAAGTCAAGACGCGGACCGGAGAACCGACCCGCGTCTCAACATCAGGCGTTAGCCTTAGTTTTTGCTCTTGGCTTCGCGCGCAGCAACGATGCTTTCGTAAGCAGCATGCGTGATCGGCATGAAGCCCTTGGCTTCGCCAGCAGCAACGCCGTAGAAGCACTCTTCGTCCATGGACTTCAGGCTGGCCATAAGACCGACCATCTTGAGCTTCACGTCTTCAGGCAGCTTCTTGGACAGAACAACCGGACCTTCAGGGATTACTGGCGAACGCCAGATTTCGTGAATTTCAGTCATGTCAACGAGGCCAGCATCAGACGCCTTGCGCAGAGCACCGGAGTTGTAGCCGTCTTCCCATTCGCCCTGGCCATCGGCCCAGGTTACACCGCCGTCAATGTCGCCATTGGCAACCGCAACGATGGTCTGCTCATGACCGCCAGTAAACTTGACGTCAGAGAAATATTCGCCCGGTTTCATGGAGTAGCCAAGCTTAGGAATTTCGATGGACGGGATCAGGTAACCGGATGTGGAGTTCGGGTCACCAAAACCAAAGACTTTGCCCTTCATGTCTTCCAGCGAATTGATTTCGCTGTCGACGCGAGAAAAGCCGATGGAGTAGTAGCCGTAGCCGCCATCGTTGTTGACCTTGACGAGAACAGGCTCAACAGCTTCAGGATCTGTCAGATATACCTTGGCATAACCGGAAGCACCGAGCCAAGCCATGTCGAGGTTACCGCCAAGGAGACCTTCGATCACGCCGTTATAATCGGCTGGAGCGAAAAGCTTGACTGGAACGCCGAGCAGCTCAGCTGTCTTCTCTTCAAGACATGTGTATGCGCGAAGGCGATCGGAAGCGTTTTCACCGCCGAGGATGCCGATGCGGAATTCAGTGATGTTGTCTGCAGCAACTGCGGAAGTTGCATTCAGGGCAAGCATGCTAACCGCGGCCAGGGCGGCGAACTTTGAAACGACGTTCATCTGGGGCACTCCCAAAAAGGATGGATATGGATGACTGGGAAAAGCGACTGGATTTACAACACAGCCGTAGCTACCGGCGTCACCGCACCGGCAGGATCTGTTGGCCGGGCAGACAGACCCGGAGTGTCTATGGAGGTGGATGTTGCCGCCTCGTTGAAGCTTTCGTCTGCACCGTAAATCTCACGGGCGACATCTGTGGTCAGCAGTTCAGGCGCGCCATCAAACACGATGACGCCGTCCCGCATGCCGATCACCCGGTCACAGTAATGACGCGCCGTATCAAGCGTGTGCAGATTGCAGATAACGACCTTATTATCGCGCTCGTGGATCTCACGAAGGGCGTCCATGACGATCTTCGCATTCATTGGATCCAAGGAGGCAATCGGCTCATCGGCCAGGACCATATGCGGCTCCTGGGTCAATGCCCGGGCAATCGCCACGCGCTGCTGCTGGCCACCGGACAACTCTTCGGCGCGCTTGGTCGCTTCTTGCACAATGCCGAGACGATCCAGCGCAGCAAGCGCCCGGTTCACGTCTTCGGCGCTAAATATGTTGAAGAGGCTCTTGAAGGTTGACTGTGCATTGAGCCGACCGAGCATGACGTTGGTCACAACATCAAGGCGAGGCACCAGATTGAACTGCTGAAACACCATGGCGCAATCACGCTGCCAGCGGCGCATCGAGCCACCCTTCAGGCTGAGAATATCTTCACCATTGAACAGGATGCGACCCGAAGTGGCTGGCGTCAGACGGTTTATCATGCGCAAGAGCGTTGATTTGCCCGCCCCGGAGCGACCAATGATGCCAACCATCTGCGGTTTATCAATAGAAAAACTGACGTTATTGACCGCTGCGCGATCGCCGAAAGTTTTCGTGACGTTTTCGAAATGAATCACCCGCAGGCCCTGTCGCTGTCGTTGTTTGCTGAAGCGACAAGAGCCACGGTTATATTACAGCCCAATGACAGTCAGGATTTGGGATCTTGAAGTTTTAATGACTTTTAAATGACGAAGACATGAAGCCTGATTTTTACGCGAAGTAGAAAACAAGCCGTGAAACCTTTTTCCACCGCGAATACAGAAGATTATTCGCAGCACAGATCCGTTTGAATAAAACCAAAACGCAGGATCGTCATGAAACTATCATCTAATCGTCAAGACAGACCGCACCGTGAGCGCCTATTCAGGACCAGAAACACACGCAACTTGAAACCGTACAAAGGTGCGAAATGGTCTCCCCTGCCAACAAACCCACTCTGACATCCACCCCTAATATTCATCCCGATGCTGTTGTGTTGAATTGTGACCTCGGTGAATGGACTGAAGTTGGTGCCTATACGGAAATGCGGGAAAGCAAGATGGGCGACTATTCCTACATTGTGCAGGAAGGTGATGTCGTCTGGTCCACCATCGGCAAATTCTGCTCAATTGCCCGGCGCGTTCGCATCAACCCCGGCAATCATGCGACCTGGCGCGCCTCACAGCATCATTTCACCTATCGCGCGGCGGCCTATGACCTTGGCTCTGACGACGAAGAGTTTTTCCAGTGGCGCAAAGATGACTGGGTCACCATCGGCCACGACGTATGGATCGGACACAATGTGACGGTGCTCGCCGGTGTCACGATCGGCACCGGCGCCATTGTCGGCGCCGGAGCTGTAGTCTCCAAGGACGTGCCGCCCTACACGATTGTTGGCGGCGTCGCTGCCAAGCCGATCAAACGCCGGTTTACCGATGCCCAGGAACAAGGGCTCATGGATGTTGCTTGGTGGGACTGGAGCCATGCGGATTTGAAAGAGCGCTTGCCCGATTTCCGCAATTTGCCCATCGATGCGTTCATTGAGAAGTACCGGTAAGCAAGACCCTTTACGGATCAGATCCGGACTTCCCACCTATTGATCAGCATTAATTCTAAAGATTCGGGACCTTGAGGACGTTCTTACTCTTCAATTTCTTCTCAATGGCTGCGACCAGATCCTTAACTCCCGATTTCGGCGGCAACTCTTTGCCATGCTCCTTGACGATTGCCGACACAGCTTTCGTCGCTGCTTGCGTGTTTCCAGTCTTTAGCGCGGCGGCCGCTGCGACCAAATTCTTTTCGGACTTTTTCGGCATATCCATTTCTTGCACGAGCTTCGAACCGTTTATGTTCTTGTGCATCAGATTATAGAAGTCATCGCTGCCCCTGTATTGGCCGTGTAGGTTTCCGAGACGCTCGTCCCAGTCCTTCAAAACATCTATGATGGCACCGCGCAAAAAGGAATCCTGGACGAGTTCCTTCACCGTCACGTCGTCTAGAGACTTGTTTGTTTCTGTGTGAATCGCTTGCAGCGACACCAACCTCATGTCGTTGATTGATTTCAATTGTGCCGGGTCAAACCCCTCCGTTTTTGCGGAATCTCCGTACAAAAAGCCAGTAAAGACTTTTTCAGGGTTTGCAGCATGAAGAAGAGCATCGAACTGATTGCCGTTTCCCCTTTTTTTCAACCACTCTCTGAACGATAGGATTGTCGCCTTGTTGAGCTTGGAGTGCAGCTTTGAATACTTCATGAAAAGTCCTTGGTTCTGGGTACGTTGATAGACTTAAGTGCCCGCTATCCAGAAAAAGGTTCGCTCAAACACCAATACACCGAACAGAAATATTCCAAATAACGATTTTCCTCCACAATCAAAACAAAGCAACAGTATCTCTGGCCTATTATTTTACCAGTCACTGTATTAAATGATTGAATTTTCAATACTTCAATAATTCCATCAAACTATTCTCTCTCTGACATCATTCTGTCCATGGCTCTATTTCCTTCTCCCCAGCAAGTCACACTCGTACACAGGCTGGAGGTCTTGGTGAAAGCCGAAGAAAGACTGGGTCACCTTTGGTCATGATGTGTGGATCGGGCATGGTGTGAATGTCCTGGCCTGTGTGACCATTGGCACAAGCGCAGTGGTCGCAGCAGGCTCTGTGGTGTCAAGGATGTTGCTCCCTACACCATCGTTGGCGACGTGGCTGCAACGGAACTGAAACGGCAGTTCACAGAAGACCAGGCCGATGCCATTCAAAACATTGCATGGTGTGATTGGGATCATGCGACCATGAAGGCCCGCCTACCCGACTTCCGCAGTCTTGAGATCGACGCTTTTATTGAGAAATACAGCTAGGCTACAGTTTTCTTATGATGCGCTGCCATCAAGGCTTTTTCCCGCGAACGTCACTTGCAAGAATCTCGGTTCCAGCACCTCATAAAACCGTTAACCACATAAAAATACCCCCGGGTCAATTCTATTGTTAACGCAACAGAAAGTCCTATTCCCTAGGCTTCGGGTAGTTTTATGTATCTATTGGTTTATACAGATCGCCTGGGGGAATTGGCATGGGAAAAGGAATTCTGGCAGTTGTAACGCTGCTGTTTACGATGGTCAGCGGGATTGCCATGGCAACACCCGGCGGAAAGTTTTTCGACCCGGACAAGAAGCAGTGGGTTCAATTCGGCCCATCCTACGGTGGTAAGTCGCCGGTCAAGCGCAAAAAGGTAAGCTACGACGGTCCTTATAGCCCTGGAACGATTGTCGTTGATACGGATGAGCGCCGCCTTTATCATGTGCTGCCAGGCGGAAAGGCCATGAAATACGGCATCGGCGTCGGCAAAGACGGATTCCAGTGGTCTGGAACGAACCGCATCACCCGCAAGGCCGAGTGGCCAGGCTGGACGCCTCCAGCACAGATGCGCGCTCGTGAACGCGCCAAGGGACGGATCCTTCCTGCCCATATGCCCGGTGGCCCGAACAACCCACTTGGTGCACGCGCCCTCTACATCGGCTCCACCTTATACCGGGTTCATGGAACAAATCAGCCCTGGACCATCGGCAGCGCCGTATCCTCTGGCTGCATTCGGCTTGCCAACGATGACATTACCCACCTCTATAGCCACGTGAAGGTTGGATCGAAGATCGTCGTCAAACGCTGAACCTTCGCATTTGCTAATATGAAAAGCCGGCCCCTGGGTCGGCTTTTTGCTTTTAAAGACGAAAAGTCGAGCTGGCACTCTGCGGAATTCTCTGGCTAAATGCCTCCAAAGAGGGAGAGCCGGATGCTGTGGAAACATACAAGCAGTCGTCAGCCATCCGTGAAGACAATGCCCGCCATGAGGGTCTCACTTGGATTAAGCGCACTTGCCGTTCTGTCATTGATGGCGACGACGGCCAGTAGCGAACCACTCAACCAGCTGGAGCAACGCGGGCTGGAGCTGTCGAAGCTTCATTGCGCCCGCTGCCACATCGTGAGCGAAAAGGACCGTTTCACGGGAACCTCGGCAAGCCCCTCATTCAAAATCATGATTGTGGCTTTAAAAGACTGGGATGATCGCTTTGACAGTTTCATGGCGCGCAACCCCCACCCGGCCCACATCCGGCTTGAAGATGACGAGCCGCGGCCCGAGCACTTGCCCTCCACCATTCACGAAGTCATCCTGAGCCAGGACGACATCGAAGCCATCATCTCTTATGTGGACCGAATGGCCGCAGACCTTGGGCATCCCCGCAGCGAATAAGCCCCAATTTCAGGCCGCTGCCGCCTGTGGTCCAAAAGCTTGGCTGAGCAGAATGCGTGCGGCAGATTTGGCATCGCTCGCAGGGTCATCTTCATACCCCATATGCTTTGCAACGATTGCTCCCTCCTTCAACAGCAGGAGCTGCCGGGCAATACTGTCCGGTTTCAATGCACCGGCAGCAATCGCCAGTGATCTGACATAATTAAACAACAAACGCTTGTGCTCAGCTGACTGAACATGGACCGGGTGATCCGGCTCCTGATATTCCGCTGAGGCCTTGATGAACATGCAGCCTCGGAAATCCGGCTCGGCAAACCACTCCGCCAGGACATCGAAAAGCGCCAGAAGTTGTTCACGTGGTGTGCGGCCAAGCTCTGAAGTACGGCGAATGATCCAGTTTCGGAAGTTCTCGTCGCGCAGGCGCAGCACCGCCAGGATCAGTTCTTCCTTTGAACTGAAGTGTTTGAACATGGTGGTCTTTGAAATGCCGGTAGCAACCACAAGCGCATCCATGCCCGTGGCGTGAAATCCCCCCTGATAGAAGACCTTCAAAGCCTCCCGCACCAACTCATCCCGCTTGCTCGGACGCATCAATTTTCCTTTTATGTACCGATCTGTAATTTAACTGATACCGAACAAACCTTCAAGATATCTAGAATAAATCAATAATTACAACATATTAACTTCTGTCTCAAACACGCTCGGAAAACATTCGCAGAAAAAAACACGGCGAACCCTTGAATAAATGAACTGATCGGTTCATATAAATATTGTCAAAATGAACCGATCAGTTCATCAACGATCAAACAGTTCGAGATCACCAGATGCGCAACGAAAGACATGCCTCAGCATTACCCTACCGCATGCCCAATACACTCATCTGGCTGGCATGCGCACTCGGGCTCTATCTGGTGGCACTCGGCGCCTCCCAAACATTCTTCTCTATTTTGTAAGTTCAAGGATCTCATCATGTCACGCCCACCACTTCCTCCCTTTGATGCAACGACGGCTGCCGCCAAGGTACGGTCTGCCGAAGATGGCTGGAACTCTCGCGATCCGCAGAAAGTGGCGCTTGCCTATACGCCTGAAACCAAATGGCGGAACCGGTCCGACTTTCTGAGCGGACGGACTGCCGTCGAAGCCTTCCTGACGGCCAAATGGGAGAAAGAGCATGAATATCGCCTGATCAAGGAACTCTGGGCCTTCACTGAAAACAGGATTGCGGTCCGCTTTGCCTATGAATGGCACAATGCCGCTGGAGATTGGTTCCGCTCCTATGGCAATGAAAACTGGGAATTCGATGCTGATGGCCTGATGCAGTTGCGCCTTGCCTCCATCAATGACCTTGCGATCAGCGAAAGCGAGCGCAAATTCCACTGGCCACAAGGCCGCCGTCCTGATGACCATCCAGGCCTTAGCGACCTGGGGCTTTAAGCCCACCAAAAGGGATAACTCTCATGGCCCGCGCCTTTGCCGATATCGCCTTCACACCAGCTGTTCAGGCCAGACAGGAAGCAGAAGGATCGCGATCCTCCTATGCCCGGTTTGAACAACCGCACATTGAAGAGTTAAACACCCTGGGGCCCGAGGAAGTGTCATTCATTGAGGCGCGGGACGGATTTTTTCAGGCAACTGTATCGGAAACCGGCTGGCCATATGTTCAGTTTCGTGGCGGCCCAGCCGGTTTTCTCAAGGTGCTGAACGACAAAACCATTGGCTACGCTGATTTTCGCGGCAACCGTCAATATATCAGCTCTGGCAATTTGACCGATAATGACCGTGTCAGTCTGATTCTGATGGATTACCCAAACCGTAGACGCCTGAAGATCTGGGCCAGGGCTACCCAGGTTTCTGCGAAAGACGATCCCGAACTGATCAAGCGCCTGCAGCCGGGAGGTTATCGTGCTCTGCCCGAACGCGCCGTGCTTCTCGCTGTCGAGGCCCTTGATTGGAATTGCCCGCAGCACATCCCGCAACGCTATACGCTGTCGGAACTCGAACCTCAGCTTGACACTCTGCGCACCCGCATTTTCGAACTTGAACAGGAAAATGCGGGCCTGAAAGAATGCTTAGCCAATTCAACATCGTAAAATCAGGCTTTACCTTTCGCGGGTGAGACCTTTTTCTTCGAGTTCCTTGACATAGACACCCCAGTGTTTGTCCTTGTCATGAGCCAATTCCAGGAAGTAATTCCATGTGTAGATGCCGGTGTTGTGCAGGTCGTCAAAATGGATTCGAACGGCATAATTGCCGACCGGCTCGATTTTCATGATGCCAACGTCGATCTTACCCGGAATCGTTTTCTTCTGCGACGGATTATGGCCCTGCACTTCGGCAGAGGGGGAACAGACTCGCAGGTATTCAGCGCTGTATTCATGTGTCTCGCAAGAATCAAAGGAGACAAAAAGCGTCTTTTTGTCGTTCTTCAGGCGAATTTCCGTCGGCCAGGCTTTTTGATCGCTCACGTGCATCTTCTCCAAGAGTTTGGCGGGACGATAATCGGATGCGAACAAAGATCAAGCGGCGTCTTCTTTTGCCTGTTTGACAGCCTTGTAACCTTCCAGCGCAGCGTCCCGGGCTGCAAAGTGTTCCACGATGGGTCTTGGATAGGTCTCGCCCAGTCTGACGCCTGCCTTTTCCAGCGCCGCATCTGGCGCATCAAACGGCGCATTCAAATAAGCAGTGTCCAGATCCTTGAGCTCCGGAACCCATTTGCGCACATAAATGCCCTCGGGATCGAACTTCGCTCCCTGGGTCATCGGGTTGAAGATCCGGAAATACGGCGCAGCATCCGCTCCGCTGCCTGTCACCCACTGCCAACTGGCGGAATTGCTTGCCAGATCCGCATCCACCAGCGTATCGCGAAACCAGGCCTCGCCGTGATGCCAATGCAGCCGCAGATGTTTGACCAGGAAGCTTGCGACGATCATGCGGACCCGGTTGTGCATCACGCCGGTCTGCCAGAGCTCGCGCATGCCTGCGTCGACAATCGGATAGCCGGTCTGGCCCTTCTGCCAGGCTACCAGATCTTCCAGGCTGTCGCGCCATGGATAGGCATCGAAAGCCGGTTTCCAGTTTGCCTGTGGCAAGGTGGGGAAATGATAGAGCAGATGATAAGAGAACTCTCGCCAGCCGATCTCGCCTATAAATTTACCAGCGTCCTTATCGAGCCCGCCCTCCCCACCGAACAGAGCACGGGTTTCCTGTTGAACCTGAAGCGGTGAAATCTCGCCAAAGTGCAAATGCGGCGACAGGCGCGACACATTGGGCAGATCAGGTCGGTTGCGCAGGTCGCCGTAGCCTTTCAGGCCATCCTCCAGAAATGCCGTCAACCGCTCAAACCCGCCTTTCTCACCGGGCGACCAGAGCGTTTCCCAGCCCTCGGCCCAGTTCGGCTTTGTCGGCAACAGACCCAGGTCATCAAGGCTTTCTCCAAATGAGACAGAAGCCATGTCCAGCTTTTCCGGTCGAGGCAATGGGCTGAGTGAGATCTGCTTCTGGGCGGCCCGCCAGAAAGGCGAGTAAACCTTGAAAGGCCCGCCTGTCTGGGTTTCAAGCTCCCAGGGTTCGAACAACAATGATGCCTTGAAGCTTTGCGCCTCGATGCCACTGGCCTTCAGGTCCACCTTGATCTTGCTGTCCCGCTCAATCGCATGGGGTTCATAACACCGGTTCCAGAAGACTGCACTGGCGCCGCTTTTCTCTACCAGTTTGGGGATCGCAATCCGAGCATCACCACGCAGAAAGACCATTTCGCCCAGATCATTGGCCAACGCTTTCAAGCTGTGATGCAGCCACCAGCGACTTGCACCACCAAGCGGATGGCTTTCGCCGCTTGTCTCAGGATCTTCCAGCACAAAGACAGGCAGAACCCTGCCCCGTTGGGCAGCTTCAACCAGCGCAGGATTGTCGGCAATGCGGAGGTCTTGGCGAAACCAGACAACTGTTATTTTTGGTGAGGTCATGGGCGAGTATAACGGCTCAAATCATTGATGGGGTACTGTTTTCATTATCTATTACCCTATACGGCTTCTAGCTCCGGCAGATCACATTCCATTGCGTTGTGAGCGTCACTTGAAGGCTTGAGTACGCAGCTGATGCCGCTATTGGCCTCAATTTGGAGCCCTTCTTCCTGACCCTTCAGTCAAGATTGTTTGTCATCACGCGCTATTGCCTTGAAAGCGATATGCTTTAAGCTGATATGCAAGAGGCGAGAATAGCGCTCCAAGCGATTGGACAAGCGCAGTCGAGGGAGACTTTCATGACGGATGGACCAAAATCCAGCTCCTCACAGATCAATCTGGCTCCAGCTGGCAGCTTAGCCAGACCGGAGATGATTGACCCGTTCGGTCGGGCGGTTTCCTACCTGCGCGTTTCCGTGACAGACCGCTGCGACTTCCGCTGTGTCTATTGCATGGCCGAAGACATGACCTTCTTGCCCAAGCGCGAAGTTCTGTCGCTGGAAGAGCTCGACCGTCTGTGCTCCGCCTTTATCGACAAGGGAGTTCGGAGACTTCGGCTGACCGGCGGCGAACCGTTGGTGCGTAAGAACATCATGAGCCTGATCCGCGGCTTGTCCCGCCATATTGACAGCGGCGCGCTTGAAGAACTCACCATCACCACCAATGGCTCGCAGTTGAGCAAGCTCGCTACAGAGCTTTATGATTGCGGCGTCCGGCGCATCAATGTGTCCGTCGATACGCTGGATGCTGAACGCTTCAAGGCGATCACCCGCTGGGGCGATCTGGACAAGGTGCTCCACGGCATCCAGACGGCAAAAGCTGCTGGCTTGCAAATCAAGATCAACATGGTGGCCCTGAAGGGCGTCAACGAACATGAGATCATTCCCATGATGGAATGGTGCCATGCCAACGGCCATGATCTGACACTCATCGAAACCATGCCGCTGGGCGAAATTGACGGTGACCGCACCGATCAGTATCTGCCACTGTCGTTGGTCCGCAGCCGTCTTGGTGAGCGGTTCACGCTTGAAGACATTCCTTACAAGACTGGCGGCCCTGCCCGCTATGTCGAGGTCAAGGAAACCGGCGGACGGATGGGCTTCATCACGCCGATGACCCATAACTTCTGCGAAAGCTGCAACCGGGTACGGGCGACCTGCACCGGCCAGCTTTACATGTGCCTTGGACAGGACGACATGGCGGATCTGCGCGCTCCCTTGAGGGCGTCAGAGGGCAATGAATTGCTCAGCGCTGCCATTGATGAAGCCATCGGGCGCAAGCCAAAGGGCCATGATTTCATTATTGATCGGCGCACCAAACAACCGGCTGTCACCCGCCATATGAGCGTCACGGGCGGTTAGGCGCAGGTGTCCGCTCAGCACTCACCACAATCCCGACTGGATGGCCGCAACGGGCGTCTTTTGGCCTTGGCGATTGCTGTTTCAGGTCTTGCACTGATGGTCTGGCTCGGTCGCGAGGACGTCCCTTTTGTCAGGGCAACACTGTCCGCCATAACAGGCCAGGAACCCGAGGCCGCAAGTACCGGAAATCCGGAATTGGATGCCTGTCTTGCCAAACGGGTGGGCGACATCGACAAGCTTTTGGCCGAAGGCATGATCAAGGAAAGCCAGTATTCTGCTTTCAGCCGCCGCGCCACATCCTACTGCGAGACGCAGTTTCCCTATCGCAACTAGGCAATAAGCACTGCCGCCGACTATTCAGTCGTGAAACTCATGCGCCTGCGACTGGTGCGGTTTTGGCTGGGGCGTTTATTCTCAATTGGCGTCTCCATCAATGTGTCCTCTGGCTGTAGCTCTGCCAACTCCGACTGCAGTTCCGCGCCCAGCTCGCCATCCATGGGCTGAGCTTCTGACGCAATATCGTCATCCGACACTAACTGCTCATCCGTTTCGGCATGCTCATCTTCGTCCGCGATCTCGTTCAGCGGCTGATCGGCGTCAGGAAGATCTTCTGCCCGTTCGACAGATACATCGCTCGGCTCCTGAGCGTCCCCGGATGCCAGCCGTTCACGTTCTGCAGCCAGCCTTGCGGATTTCTCTTCCATGTCAGCGGTGACCTGCTCGGCTTTGTCCGCATAGCCTCTGCCGACTTTCCAGGCGCTGGCGTAATGATTGACAGCTCCTTCTGCGAGCCGGAAGTCTTCGTCGTAGTCGTTCAATCCGTCCAGCACAGCCAACACTGGATTGCTGCGCCAAAGCTTTCTGAGGGCAGCATTCTTGACCGCTTCTGGCACGCCATTTTTCATGAAGAGAGTGAAGTCCGACTCATAAGTCAGCGCATCGATATCAACAGCTTCGGCCGCCTCCCGATTCGCCGCCAATTCCGGATCTTCCTCTGGTTCGACATCCGTATCGCCATCTGCTTCCGGCAGTTGTACAGCTTGAACAGCAGCTTCTTCGGCAATTTCAACTTCCGTCAGAGTACCGCTCTTACGCCTCGACCAGCGCTGCAGAAACCCTTCGCCAGATGTGTCCTCATCACGTGTCATCTCGGGATGTCTCCTCACGCCGACCGCCGGGAGCGAAAATCGGCTCTTTGCCGAACTTCAGCTGCTCCGTCTCGTGCGGCACGCGCCGACGCTTGCGGAATTTCTCCGGGTCGGGCATCTGCTTCAGATAATCGACCATCCAGTGCAGGACATCCACCGGCACAGGCAACCGTTCCACAAGGCCCTCACCTGAATCCAGAACGCCCATCGCCTCATAGGGATCTGCGGTTACACCCCGCACCTTAAACGGGACCGGATCTGTGTCCGCATCGTCCAGCAGCACCCAAAGCGCCGGGGCTTCAGTCTCTATATTGGCATCATAGGCCTCGCCCATACGCCGATGCAGATTAACGGGGACAGGGCCATAGTGGAACACACGAGTGTCGCCCTCCGGTTCCATCTCGATCCAAGTCGCGCCCTCTGGCGGATCGGAGAGAACGGCGACGGGCACCCAGACATGGTCTGCCCACGGATGCTTGCTGATGCGTTGTTCCAGAACAATGCCGACCTGCCGCGTGATCTCTGCTTCCAAAGTCCAACTCCCAATTTCAGGTCTTATTCTAGCCCATCAAACGATCTGGAAAAACCGTTGAATGCAACCCGCTCTGCAATCAGGTGATTTGCCGCAAGCTACAGGATTTCCAACGCGATTCCACCTTGCAAAAGCATCAAGGCAAGCTAAACTTAGAACAATTATAAAAACGGGCATAGCCCCGACGGAGGAAGCAGATGTCAACCGCTCAAACGCCAGCCAGCGACAGCAAAATTCTAATCTGCAACTGCTTCAAGACAATGGCGCTTGATGAAACAGCGAAGAGCCTTGGCGATCGCCTGGCAGCCCCGCTTTGCAGCCAGCTTTGCCGGGACGAAATCGGTGTTTTTGAAACCGCTCTTGAGGACGATTGTGAACTTGTTGTGGCCTGCACTCAAGAAGCACCACTTTTCCGTGAAATCGCAGAAGATGCAGAGGCTGGCGACCGTATTCGCTTCGTCAACATTCGCGAGACAGCTGGCTGGGCTGGAAAGCCTGCGAACCCGACCGCAAAAATTCAGGCACTGATCGCCGATGCAGACTTTCTGGCGGATGCTCGTCCGACCCCGGTCAAGTCGCTGGTGTCTGACGGGCTTTGCCTTGTTTATGGCGCAGGCCAAACCGCTCTTGATGCCGCCCTGGCTCTGGAAAACCAGCTGTCCGTCACCTTGGTTCTCACCTCTGTCGACGATGTGCTTTTGCCGTCCGTGCTGCCGTTTCCGATTTTCCGTGGCACGATCAAACGCCTGAAAGGATCGCTTGGTTTATTTGACGTGGAATTAAATGGCTATGCGCCGATGCTGCCGTCTTCGCGTAGCAAGCCTGAATTTCTGATGCCACGGGACGGTGCGCGCTCCTCATGTTCGCTGGTCATCGACCTCAGCGGCGAGACTGCGCCGATCACTGCCTCCCACAAGCGCGACGGCTATCTGCGTGCAGATCCCTCGGACACCATCAAGGTCGCCAAGATCCTGCGGGAAGCTGAAGAGCTCATCGGCGAGTTTGAAAAACCGCTTTACGTTGCTTATCAAGCCGACATATGCGCCCACAGCCATGCGGGAAAAGCCGGCTGTAGCAACTGTCTTGATGCCTGCCCGGCTGGAGCCATTCAATCGACTGGCGAAAAGATCGCTATTGATTCAGGAATCTGCGGTGGTTGCGGCAGTTGCGCGGCAACCTGTCCAACTGGCGCTATCAGCTATCAGTACCCCTATCGCTCCGACTTGCTTGACCGCGTGCAGAGGCTGTTGGGACTTTATCAAAATGCAGGCGGCTCTGAGCCGGTCCTTCTGGTTCACGGCAATGAGCATGGTTCAGTTGTCATAAGCGCTCTGGCCCGCTTCGGCGACGGCCTGCCTGACAATGTGCTGCCACTGGGTGTTCATGGAATCACCGGGTTTGGGCACGAGGCGATGATAGCGGCGTTTCTGGCCGGGGCACAGCGGATCGTGTTTCTGAGCGACCCGGCGCAGCGCGACGAGCTGCTGCCTTTGGAAACCGAAGCAGAGCTTGCCCGGGCGCTGATCTCCGGCATGGGACATTCCCAAGAACATCGAATTGATATCCTCAGCGACAGCGACCCGCATAATCTGTCAGCGCTTCTTTGCCAGGCGACACCGGGCAAAATCGTCGAAGAACCGCGACGAATATCACCTGTTGGCGGAAAGCGCGACGTGGCGCGGCTTGCGATCACGGCCCTGCACAATGCTTCGCCCAATGCCCCAATCGTTTTGCCCCTGCCCGAGACTGCGCCTTACGGCCAGATCAAGATCGCGAGTGAAGGGTGTACGCTTTGCCTTTCGTGTGTTTCAGCCTGTCCGGCAGGTGCCCTCAGCGATGATCCGGATCGCCCGCAGGTCAGCTTCACCGAATCGGCCTGCGTGCAATGCGGTCTGTGTCAAACGACCTGTCCGGAAAATGTCATTACGCTGGAGGCAAGGTTCAACATCGACGTCTCCGCGATGCAATCCAAAGTTCTGCATTCAGAAGAACCTGCCGCCTGCACATCTTGCGGCAAGGAATTCGGCACCAAGTCTTCAATTGAGCGGATCAAGACCCAACTCGCAGGCAAGCATCACATGTTCCGCTCTGAGGCTCAGATTGGCCTGATCGAAATGTGCGATGATTGCCGCATCAATGCCCAATGGAACATGGATGACAGTCCACTGCGCTCAGGCTCTGTCCCAGGTTCAGGCCAACGCCCACGCCTGCGCACGACGGATGATTATCTGGACGCAGAGAAAAGCGGCCTGACTGTCGAAGACTTCCTGAAAGAGCACTGAACGAAAAATCCGGAGAGGCTCACCCCCCTCTCCGGATGCTGATCACAGCAATTTACTCTCAGTTTGAATCGTGCCGTTCAAAAACCATGGCAGCGCCGACGCAGACCCATGCAGCCACCATGCAAACGGCCATGACGGCCACCATTGGCCAGACTGTGTTCGGCCACATGGAATCAGACAGCATCCATGCGACGAGCGCACTTGTCAGAGCCCCAAGCCCAATCTGAAGACTGCCGCTCAAACCAGAAGCAGCCCCTGCCAGCTCAGGCTGAACACTGACCGCTCCGGACAAGGCACTTGGAAGGCAAATGCCATTGCCTAGGCCGATGAAGAACATTGGCACGAACAGCGCCAAAGGATGGGCGAACCCCTCCCAGGACAAAAAGACGAGCGCGACTATCGCCAAGGCCGGCAAGACGGATCCGACGAGGACCATTTTCAAAACACCGACACGTCCCGAGACGCGACCGGATATGCCATTTCCGATAATATAGCCAGCTGCCACGAACATGAAGTAGAGCCCCATCTCTTTTGGGCTCATACCGAGCATACCGGCTGCAATAAATGGCGCACCGCCGATATAGGCAAAGAAGAGCGATGACGTAAACATCGCCGTCAGGGAATAGGCCCAGAACAGTTTGTGAGATCCCAGAGAAGCATAATTGCGCCAAAGGCCTGAAATCCCGCCATTTTTCGCTTTTCTGTGATTGGTCTCATGCAGGTTGAATATAGCGGCAACAAAGACGCCCACACCCAACAAGACCATCAGGTAAAAGCCCCCGACCCAACCGTAAAACCCATCCAGAAACCCGCCTAGAACAGGGGCTAGCATCGGTCCGATTGCCATGCCCATGGTGACATAGCCGATCATGCTGGCGGCCTTGTCGCGCTCATGGAGATCGCGAATAATCGCTCGGCCGAGCGTCAGGCCAGTGCACCCACCGACGGCTTGAACAAGACGGGCAAGGATCAAAGCCTCAATCGTTGGTGCCAACAGGCACATTACACTGCCAACCGTATAAAGCCCCATTCCCAGCAGAATCACAGGTCGACGACCATATCGATCCGAGAGCGGCCCCAGAAAGATCTGAGCGATGGCAATCGCAACAAAGTAGAGCGACATGGTCAGCTGCACTTTCGCCGTTGTCGTCGAGAATGCATCCACCATGCCCGACAGGGATGGCAGAAAGATATTCATCGAGACCGGAGAAACGGTCGAAATAACGATGAGAATAGCAAGAGACGGCACCCGCTTGGGAAGCGTCTCTGAAGCTGACGATGTATCGGTTGTCATATGCCTGGTGGGAACCTCTGGGCGAGGATTAAAGGTGGACCATAGAAGTACCTAGCCGCAAAAACAAGCACCCGACAGTGCAACCTTTGAGCGAACCACCCCTCAGCTATTGGCCAGCTTTCTTTCGCGTAAAAATGTATACAGGCCGGTCGCGATGATGATCATTGTGCCAAGCATCGTCATGGCATCGGGGACATCGCCCCAGATCAGAAACCCCAGCGTCAAGGCCCATAGAACGGCGGAATAACGGAAGGGCGCAACCAGAGTGATGTCACCAGACCGCATAGCCAGGATGATGAAGACATAACCGAGCAGAATGAAACCGGCAGCACCGGCAAGGCCCATAAGGTCATAAGTCGTCATGGGCTGCCAGGTTTCTGACAAGGACAGGCCACCACCCAGAACAGTAACACCTATCGCCGTCATCAAGCTCACGCCAAATGTCGGAATTTCCGCAGGCATCTGGCGGGTACTGAGATCCCGTAGCGCCATGAAAAACACACCAGCCAGTGCGACCAGGGCCCAAACATCGAAGCCTTGAAAGCCCGGACGTATGATCAGCATGACGCCGGTGAAGCCTGCACCAATCGCCGTCCAGCGCCGCCATCCGACAGAACTCTTGAACACGATAGCTGCGCCTGCGGTCACCACAAGAGGCAGAGCTTGCAAAATAGCCGTCGCATTGGCAATGGGCATTTTCATCAAGGCGGTCAGATAAAGCAGGGTTGCCATGACCTCACCAATGCTTCTCATCAGAACCTTCGGATGCATCAAGAGATGGGCTTTGCGAAACACACCTGTGGCCATACAGATAGCCAACAGAAGGCCTATACTGATGACGCCGCGGACAAAGATCATCTGACCGAGCGGGAGATGGCCCGAAACAAGTTTCATCAAAGAATCATTGATGATGAAGCCAGCGTTTGCCACGAGCATGGCCATGACCGCTCGGCTGTTTTCGCGAAAATCCAAAAGCTGCTCCTCGCGCAAAAGCTGCCTGGTTGACTTGGATTTATTCAACGAGGACGAATGGCTTTGCAGGTCGTTTTAAAAATCGCGCGGTTTCTCACGCTCCATTGCATCAGCTGCCAGAGGCCAGCGGCAGATTGACCAGAAGATTTTGTGGCTTCATGCGGATCTTCTTGTCTTTGGTCATGGCAATCCCCAACCAGACCGGCTTGCCACGAAGGTCCGAGCGCATATCACTCCGGGTCTGGAAATCCAAACGGAACAGTCCAAGAATGCGCATGTTTTCCTCCTCAGACAGCCCTTCCTGATTGTAAAGGGCGTTGAGAATAGACGTGCTATCCGCGTCAAGACCAATATGCCATGACCAATGTTCATCGCGAATTTTTTGAACCGGCTGGATGCGAACATCGACCTTGGAGAAATGACGGATCCAGTCTTCCAGAACACGGGCGAAAGCATCAGGGCCCGGTTGCGTGAAGCGAAAGTCCAATGCCGTATCAAACCGGTCAGACCGCTCCCAATAGAGCTCAGCATTGTCTTCGCCCAGCACATCCAGCGCGACTTCGCGCATGGGAGTGCCTGATTCCATCAACAATGCCCCCAAGCCACCAAGCCCTCCGGTCTCCGACATCATCTCAACGATTTCAGAATCAGCGATTGTGACCATGCCTTCGTTGAGGGTGACGACCTGCTCCCGAAAGAACAATTCAGCAGCGCGCAGACGGAGTGGATCCTGACAGGTTCTGAGAATGTTACTAAGGATCAGATGCACCATCTGCCCAATGAACACAGGCGGGATCGTGATCGCCCCTTCCTTGAACAAGGCAGCGTAGGCCGCCTCCACGGTTTTATGCGCCATCAGGTGATCTCGGAACGCCAATACAATCCGGTAATTGTCCGCCGTATCGCGGTCAATCATGGGTTCCAGATCTTCTTCGCTAATCTCGCAGAAGGGATTGCTCATCAGCCGATCGAACAGCTGATGTTCAACCGGACAGGATTCTTCGACAGGATGAATTTCAGGCCGGGTCAAATACGCCTTGACCAGGTCAGGCGTCACCCGCAGCCAGCCATTGGCTTCCCGTTCGACGAGATGATATCCGGCAGATTTCCAAAATGGCCGCATCAGGGTTCCTCCACCACGTCCCAGACCCGCGTATGCGGTTTGTCTCCAGGAGGGCTCACAATGTGAAAACGTTCCTCAATTTGCCCCTCGTCGCTGATTTCGCGTTGCAAGGCAAGCAAGGTGTTGAGCGGTACGCCTTCGGCAAGCTCCCGCCCAAAAGATATTTCCTCGCGCGCAGCATTGAGCGCCGAGTTTGAATCGGGCGCGCCATAGTGCTCGACAAGATGGTCAGCCAGTATCCGCTCGCACACAGCGACATCTTCCTCAGTTGCTTCAGCCACGCTCACGACAGTCGAGAATCCGAAAGACCCCAGCGCCAGAAAACCACTTACAAAAGCCTGACGTTCCTTGCCGCCAAGGTCCGAAGGATCGCCAAAACGACCGGAGGCAAACATGAAACTGCCCGGAATAGCCCACTCGTTTTCGCCCGCGGCCCTTGGGAAAACATGGCTATCGGAAGCGTCAAAACGGATGGCGCGCAATAGTCGCGGCATGAAGCGTGTCCCTTTCGCGCCGGTCAGGCAGGCTTTTCAATGCCAGTACCCGGCAAAGGGCTGGCAAGCGTAGACGTCGCCAAATGGTCGACAACCGAAAGCACTTTGATGCTGCCATCTGTTTTCAAGAGCAAGTTTCCTGTGTCGTCCAGCCCCATGAATTGCCCCTGAAGACCAACGCCCTCCTCACCGACCTGCACTACCTTCTGGTATCCGTCGCAGCGGAACAGCCAGGCCTCATGAACAGGTTTGAAGCCATCGGTTTCCCACCGATGAACCCAGGTGAGGAAATGCCGGGCCAAGGATTCCATCGCAGGCACCGCCTCGACGTCGATAGCGCCCTCGTCCCATAGAGTCGTTGTGTCCCTGTCAGCTCCAGGCTCCACGTTGCCCAAAGGTTTCAAAGCAAATTTCGCCCCCAGAACCAACCAGTCCGGCGCACCATTGTCGTCATCGCCTTCGCTGATTTGCATACGGATGGTTCCCAGACGGGCAGCATTAGCGTAGACCGCAAGAGGCCAGTTCCAGGTTATGGCTGTTTCCGGCGGGCAAATCGCACCCAGAGCATCAGCGCAGGACACCATCAGCACGAACAGCATTTCCTGGACGCGCGCGCGCTCGACGTCAGGCTCCAACACCACGGCAAAAGAGATCGTTTCTGTCTCGCAGGACCAGAAAACGTTCCCCGCCTCTGCCTGACCTTCGCGCACAGCTGTGACCGCTGTGTCAAACGGATCCAGCGGCGGCAGCACTGGTCTGCCACTTAGCAAGGGCGGAAAAGAAGGATCAAAATTTAGCGGGTCGGACATGGACACTTTCTATCGGTCGTTCTTCTCAACACTTAACCGAGGTCAATTTTGCCTTTGACTTCGTGAGAGAAATCAGCGCCCTCAATGGTCAAGGTAACCTTAGCATTTAAAGCACCTTCGGTGAGGCCGGACTTGCGAACATGCTCTTCAATCGCCTGCTGGGAGGTCACGCCGACCTGCTTGAGAAACTTGCGCATAGACATGTTGAATGTGTCATTGGTCATTTGATATCCTTTCAAGGAATGGCCCACTGACCCATTCGGATCAGGTGTCCATTTCGATATTTCGTGCAGTTTTGATAAAGCGATTCAAGTCAATCAGAAACTGATTAAAGTCGCTGACAACCTGATTCAGATCACAGATACAACTTATTGATTTTTATATGGGATCAATGTTCCCCGCCACGCTCACCCATATCCGGGTCCAAGCGTACTGAGTCGTTCCGATCACTGGTGTTCACCGTCATCGATGAATAATCCAGCTCCTGTGTCAAAACAAACCAAGCCCCGACACCAATCACCGCTGTGGCGCAAAGGCCAGAAATGAACGCCTTCATTGGGCGGTTCCTCCATGTTCTGCTTTCGAACCGTTCGGGTTCGTTGCATGTTTCAAGAATGCCACAAGAGCATCACGATCCTCTACCGATTTCAGGCGCTGGATCGGCATTTTTGAACCCGGGGTGATAACATCCGGGCCGTAATCAAAAAGGTCTGCAATGGATTTCGCATTCCAGACGAAATCAGCATCAAGCAAGGCCTTGGAATAGGGATAGCCCGGGAGTGTCCCGACTTGCCGACCAAAGACGCCGAACAAAGTTGGCCCTGCCCTGTTGCCGCCATTGGGTGTCAACGTGTGACAGACCGAACATTTACGCGCGAACTGCAGCTCGCCCGGATCATCCGCATCAGACACCTGAAACCTGCGTGGGAAGTGCACGTCGACCGGCTCGAATGGTTTGCGCGGTGCGACTTGCCAAAGATGTGGCTGGTCATCCAGGCCTGCATAGAAGAGCTGGTCACCATTGCCCGTGAAAGCAAGGCCCCAGACCGGACCATAGGGGTTTTGAAACTCTTCCAGAAGCTCCCAGGACACCGTGTCGAATACCCGGATTACTCCTTCTCCTCCGCCGCTCGCCGCACGCTTGCCATCCGGCGAAATCGCCAGAGACAAGACCGGCCTGCTGTGCAGTGGCAGAACTTTCGTTTCCTGACCACTTTCAATATCGAGCACGCCGAGTTTTCCATCCGTGACGCCAAACAACAAGCTCTTGCCATCCGGCAGCACTTTAAGGGTATTGACGCCCCAACCCAAGTTGATCAGCTCACGTTCCATGGCCCCGCTGACTGCATCAAACTGACGAATGCCGCCGTCATAGGAGGCCGTGAAGAGCTTGTCACTGTCCAATGAGAACGCCACATCGTTGACGTTGCCCCGGTGATTATCAAGCCTCGCAATCAATCCGGGATCATCGGCTTCCAGATCATAGAGCCTGGCTTGATTTTCCCAGGAAGCGACCGCCACATAACGACCGTTCGGCGACACTTCCAGACTGAGCACCTTCTCTCCTAGTCCGGGAAACCGAAGCAAAATGTTGCCTGTCGCCAGATCCCACACGATCAGATCACTGTCATCGGAAACCGAGGCGGCCCTGTTGCCCGGCAAAAACCGAATGTCATTCACCGCAGCATTGTGACCTGTCAGTCTCAATGGCGCTGATATCTGGCTGTTGTCATCCGGCTTGTTCCACAGCAGAGCCGTGTAGTCGAACGACGTTGACAACAGGCGCTCGCCAGTCTCATCCAGAACCACCGACTTGACCGGCCCACCATGCCCTTCGAGCCGTTCCGGCCACTGGGCAAGAGCGCTGCAAAGGCCCGCCAAGACACCGGCGGCGGAGATCGCCATCAGCTGCCAGAACCGGCGGATCGGCTCATGTACCATGGGACATGCCCTGAGATGGGCCATGAGAGCGCCCCTATTCGGCGGGCTGCGGCGACGCGCCACCTGACGGGGCCTTTTGCGTTTTGGACTGTTCTTCATCGACCCAAATCGAATGGTGTTCCTTGGCCCAGTTCAAATCCACTTCTCCGGTCCCCATGGCATCAAAGGCACCTTCCATCCCAATGGAACCGATGTAGATGTGCGCCATGATCACGCAGACCATGAAGATCGCCATGATGGAGTGCCAAAGCGAGTTCAGTTGCTGCTCTTGCAGAACCGACAAGGCGGCTGGAAGCTCAGTCCCAAAGATCATGTTGATCTTGCCAAAGGTGCCCGCGAAGAAATGGGTGGTGAATGGGAACATCAGTGCCCACCCAGAAACTGACAGAGACACACCGCCGACGATGACCAACCAGAAAATCACCTTTTGACCCGCGTTGAACTTCTTGGCAGGCGGATGATATTTTGACGAAAACAAACCGCCGCCTTGCAGGACCCACTTGACGTCGGTGCGGTCCGGCAAATTGTGCTTGACCCACATGACAAAGACCATCAGCAGACCAGCCATGAAGGCAAAGGCGAGGTAGTTGTGCAGATATTTACCCATTTGTGTGATGAAGGCGAACGCGCCATCGCCGATCAATGGCTTCAACACGTATCGGCCGTAGAGCACGTTGAGACCTGTCAGACCCAGTACAACAAAGGAAATGGCAAGCATCCAATGGCCAAACCGCTCCATCGCCTTGAAGCGCGTAATGGTTTGCGTTGACGGTCCGGCTCCAATCCGAACGCGCCCACGAATGGCATAGAACAGCGCCAGCAGCACGATTGTGGCCAGCATGGCCCAGCTTGCATAGAGTGACAGCGGCCCGTTGCGCAATGACCGCCAGGCCTCGCCCTCAGACTGTATTAAAGTCCCGGCCTTCTTGTCCGGGATCGAAACATTGCCGTTGACGCCGCCGCGAACCGCGCGCCAGTAATCAGCATCGGAGGTCACCCCAAGCACATCACCTGGAACAGCACCGCCAGTCGGGCTCTGCGTCTGAACAGGATCAAGGCGCACTGAGCTTTGGGCGGATGCTTGCCCCGGCAAAATGGCCACAAATGCCAGCAGCAGGCAAAGCAGCGCGGCCGCGCTCCAAAGAGCTCTTGCACCTGTCATCATCCGGTTCCCGTTCATCTTGCCGTTCATCGGATTCTCCTGTGTCATAATTCTGCTGAGCCTGTTTTTCGTGCTGAGGCTGTCTCGGCGATGGAAGCCATCACAATCGCCGGTATCAACCCACATTCAATCTTGTTATCGGCACTTAACCGATCAGAATTTCTGCAGCTGCCCACGAGCGCGCAACTTATGGCGCTGCTCTTCGCTCAACTTGGTATCAGGTCTCCCGGCATAGACGCCCTTTTCGAGCGTAATGACCCGGTTCTCTTCCGCTTCGCGGCACCCGGCCAAGCCTGTCAGACAGATCAGAGTCGCCGCCAAAAGCAGTTTTGCGGATCTATTGGTCAAATCTCTGGTCCTCGATGCTTTCCTGAAATTTCATGGCAGAGGACGGAGACTGCCAAATGGCTGCCTCCGTCCTCCTTATTTTCTAGTTCCGGGCGACCTGAGCCTGGGCTCAAATCCATGGATCTCAATACGGCTTAAAAGTTGCCGGCTTTCTGCTCATAAGCAGTGCCCCAACCCCAAGCGCCGGATCCGAACCCACGTGCAACAACACGTTCGCGGTAGATCGCGGAAACGACATCCCCGTCACCAGCCAAGAGCGCCTTGGTCGAGCACATTTCCGCGCAGAGTGGCAGTTTGCCTTCTGCAAGACGGTTGCGACCGTACTTCTGGAATTCTGCTGCTGAGTTGTCCTCTTCCGGACCACCGGAACAGAATGTGCACTTGTCCATTTTGCCGCGGGATCCAAAGTTGCCCGCTTGCGGATACTGCGGCGCACCAAATGGGCAGGCATAGAAGCAGTAACCACAGCCAATGCATAGATCCTTGGAATGCAAAACCACGCCATCATCTGACTGGTAGAAACAATCCACCGGACAAACAGCCGTGCAAGGTGCATCGGAACAGTGCATGCAAGCGACCGAGATCGAACGCTCACCCGGCTTACCGTCGTTGATCGTCACAACGCGGCGACGGTTGATGCCCCAAGGCACCTCGTTTTCGTTTTTACACGCTGTAACGCAGGCGTTGCACTCGATGCAGCGTTCAGCGTCACAGAGGAATTTCATACGTGCCATGAGTTTTTCCTCCCTTAAGCTGCCCGCTCGACGCGGCACAGAGTGGCTTTTGTTTCCTGCATCTGGGTCACACTGTCGTAGCCATAGGTCTGCGCCGTGTTGGTCGCCTCCCCAAGGACATACGGATCAGAGCCCGCCGGATACTTGTGACGTTGGTCTTCGCCCTGATAATGCCCACCAAAGTGGAATGGCATGAACGTCACACCACGTCCCACACGATGGGTCGTCATCGCCATGACCTTGACCTTTCCGCCTTCAGGGCCATGCACCCAGACCATCTCGCCGTCACGAATACCAAGGTCATTCGCATCAGCAGGGTTGATCTCGATGAACATGTCCTGCTGCAACTCAGCCAGCCATGGGTTCGAGCGTGTTTCGTCGCCGCCGCCCTCATATTCGACCAGTCGGCCGGATGTGAGGATCATCGGGAAGTCCTTGGAGAAATCATTCTCCTGGATCGACTTGTAGGCCGTCGGGACACGCCAGAAGGTCTTGTCCTCATATGTGGCATACTTGTCGAGAAGGTCACGACGGTTTGTGTAGAGCGGCTCACGATGGACAGGGACCGGATCCGGGAAGGTCCAAACCACGGCACGGGCCTTGGCATTGCCGTAAGGGGCACAGCCATGTTTGATCGCAACGCGCTGGATACCACCGGAAAGATCGGTCTTCCAGTTGGTCTTATCACCGGCAACCGCTTCAATGGCAGAGCGTTCTTCGTCTGTCAGATCGCCATCCCAGCCCAGGCTCTTGAGCATCGCCATGCTGAACTCTGGATAGCCGTCCTGAATTTCAGAATCGACCGGCCATGAATCCTCTGCAAGGAGATTGTCGCCGTCGCGTTCGACACCGAAACGGGCGCGGAATGGCATGCCGCCTTCAGCAACAGGCATCGACGGATCATACAGGTTCGCAGATCCTGGATGGCCCATTTCTGCAGTGCCCCAGCACGGCCAAGGCATTCCGTAGAACTCGCCATCGCAAGGTCCACCCAACGCCCGCAGCGAGGTGCGGTCAAAGGTGTACTGATTTGCCATGTGGAGCTTCATCCGCTCTGGAGACTGGCCAGTATAGCCAATCGTCCACATGCCCTTGTTGAACTCGCGGGTCACATCTTCAATCAAAGGCTCTTCACCATTGATTTCAATGTTCTTGAACATCTCATCCGCAAAGCCGAGCTTGGTTGCCAGCTTGTACATGATGGTGTGATCAGGAAGGCTTTCGAACAATGGCTCGACGACCTTCTCACGCCACTGCAGGGAGCGGTTGGAGGCTGTGACCGAACCAGAGGTCTCGAACTGTGTCGTGGCCGGGAGAAGATAGACACCGTCCTTACGGTCGGACAACACTGCAGACATGGTTGGATATGGATCGATCACGACCAGAGTGTCGAGTTTCTCCATCGCCACTTTCATGTCCGGCAAACGGGTCTGGGAGTTCGGGGCATGACCCCAGAACACCATGACCTTGGTGTTTGCAGGCTGCTGCAGATTGTCTTCGTCTTCCAGAACACCATCAATCCAGCGGGACACGGGAATGCCCTTCTGGTTGATCATGGCCACGTCCTTGCCATCAGCGCCCTTCATGGTCGCAAATTTACCCCGGATGTAGCTGTTTTCCACGTCCCAGACGCGGGACCAATGAGCCCAAGCGCCGTCGGACAGGCCGTAGTAACCTGGAAGGGTATCAGCCAGAACACCAAGATCGGTCGCGCCCTGAACATTGTCATGGCCGCGGAAGATGTTGGTGCCGCCGCCCGCCTTGCCCATGTTGCCAAGAGCAAGCTGCAACACGCAATAAGCGCGGGTGTTGTTGTTGCCGTTTGAGTGCTGCGTGCCGCCCATACACCAGATCACGGTGCCCGGACGATTGTTCGCAAGCGTCTTGGCGACGCGTTTCATCTGGGAACCGGGAACGCCAGTGACGCGCTCGACTTCCTCAGGATTCCAGTTGGCAACTTCAGCCTTGATCTGATCCATGCCCCAGACACGCTGGCGGATGAATTCCTTGTCTTCCCAGCCATTTTCGAAGATGTGCCACAGGATGCCCCAAACGAGGGCAACGTCCGAACCTGGACGGAAGCGGACATATTCGGTGGCATGAGCCGCCGTACGGGTAAAGCGCGGATCACAAACGATCAGCGGAGCGTTGTTCTCTTCCTTCGCCTTCAGCACATGAAGCAATGAGACCGGATGAGCTTCAGCCGGGTTGCCGCCGATGATGAAGATGGCGCGGGAGTTATGAATATCATTGTAGGAGTTTGTCATTGCGCCGTAGCCCCAGGTGTTGGCAACACCTGCAACTGTGGTCGAATGACAGATCCGAGCCTGGTGATCGACGTTGTTCGTGCCGAAGAAGGCCGCGAACTTGCGCATCAGATACGCCTGCTCATTATTGTGCTTGGCGGAACCGAGCCAGTAAACACTGTCCGGACCATCCTGCTCACGCACTTCGAGCATCTTGTCGCCAAGTTCGTCAATCGCCTGATCCCAGGAGATCCGTTCCCATTTGCCGCCAACCAGTTTGGTTGGGTACTTCAGCCGACGTTCACCGTGCGCATGTTCACGCACCGCAGCGCCTTTGGCACAATGAGAACCAAGGTTGAACGGGCTGTCGAAACCAGGTTCCTGACCGACCCAGACACCATCCTTGACTTCGGCCAGAACCGTACAGCCAACAGAACAATGGGTGCAGACCGATTTTTTGATGTCGACTTTACCAACCGTAGCTGCCTGCGCCTGTGCCTTCTGCACCATGCCACCAGATGCAGCCGTTACAGCAGCAAGACCGCCTGCCGCGACGCCAGAGCGTCGCAGAAAGGTTCGCCGATCCATTGTTGCCGAACTAAAATCGGCAAAGGCTGAGGACAGTCGGCCGCGCCGAGCGACTCCACTTGTCTTTTTCCTAAGCATTCTTGTTTCTCCCTCAAACGGGACACTGCAGGGAAAGCCCCCTACTGATCCCGAACCTGCCGCCTGGTCGCGTCCCGAAGCAGCTGGCTGTTTGCTTTAAAAGCGTGCGGTTTCGTAGGCTTTCTTCACATGGTCGGTTTCCCGGTAGCCAGCACCGGCATCATCCGATGACACAGCTGCCTGAGCGCCACCGCTGACGATGGTTGCACCGCCTGCAAGAGTGCCGAGCCCGGCAAGCTTTAGAAAATTGCGCCGATCGGCAGGGTCCTGGGTTTTCTTATCCGTCATCGTTGCTCTCCAGCTCTCAAACGTTTCGGTGTCCCCGCCTCTCCAAGCATCAGGACCTCGACTTCAAAGACTTGAGCAGCACCGCGACGCACCGCTCAGAGTGAATTATTCCGTCATGGCGAAGGCATCCGCCTCCACCGCCATGAAAACAGTTCCAAGCACGCCTACCGCTGCATAAAACGGATCAGACTTGATTGCGGCGAGGTCTTTGAAAAAGTGCCCCGCCCACGAACCAATATGCTCAATGAAAAATTTGCGCTGCTCTTCCAGCGTCGCGACCTGACCGAATTCACCCATGATCAAGCCTTCCATCATTTGCATGAGAGCAGCGATATGATCTTCAGGTTCGGAAACACCCTCAGAGCGCTCAATGCCGAAACGAGCCATACTTGCACGCAGATCGGCAAGCGGCTTTTCATGCAGAAAACCGGTCAGGTAATAGGAGCCATAGGGAAGCAGCTCGCCGCGCCCGACACCAATGAAAAGATCCTGATAGATCCGCGACAAACCTTCTGGCGTCGATCCGGCAGCAGCTTTTGAAAGCGCAGCCAGTTCCCCGCCAAGAGCTGTGTCATCGGACTCAAGATTACGGATTGTTGTAAGGTCTGCATCGCTCGGCGCAGCCTGAAGCATACGGCCAATAAAGCCATATAGCACCGCCCGATCAACGTCCTCGGGCGCGATTACTTCTCTCAACGACGTCAAATGCGACATCTATACAGTCTCCCTCAGCGCCGATAATTGCTCCGAAGTCCAACAGTCGCAAATGAAATCAATTTTGCGCCGCACTTATAGATGTTACTTTACGCTATTTACGTTATTTTTTTATATATTAGGAAAATTAAACATAAAAATACATATAAACAACAATTTATGCTGCGCCGCATTATCAACAGACTCAGATAGAAAAGAGAGGCGCAACTCAGTAACTGAAGAGTTAATAGCTCAAAACATGAGTATTTACCACCTGTTCTACCAGGACAAAGAGCCTGACAGAAGAAGAGTGAAATCTATATAAATCCATAAAAATCAGTCACTTAATCTTTAACAAAACACTCAAAATCAACACCAGCGTGCACATTCAGGAACAGACGCCTTTTTATATTTAATCCGCTCCAGAACCGCCTCCAAAAGCTCAATATTGCATTGCACAATATTTATTTTGAAAAAGATTTATTCGCTCAAGTTAAAGATACCACAAATACTCAAGTTAAATTCCATTACATTTACAAAAAGACATCAAGTTAAAGGAGTTCAAGCTGGCAATTTCGGGCTGAATTGACGACCACCAGCAACATGCCCAATTCGTGGGAGGCCCATTCACCGGAAGTCACAAAAAATCCCCGCCCAAGGGCCGACGGACTGCAGCCATAGAGCGAGGATTGATGTTCAGTATTCTCGTAAGCTGACTTCGATGAACAATGTCAGGAGCAGACTGGTCAATCGATAACAATTTTCGGCGCAGCCCGGCTGCCATCACCTTCGTATCTGTCGATTTCAGCTGTCACCCGGGCAGCAATCTCGCGATAGACCTTGGCATGTTGCCCGTCCGGATCAGACACGACGACTGGCGTTCCGGCATCCGACGTCTCACGAATTTGCATATCGAGTGGCACCTCCCCGAGAAACGGCACGCCGAGCTTTTCAGCTTCCGCACGCGCACCGCCATGACCAAATATGTCATGACGCCCGCCGCAGTCAGGGCAGAGGAAGTAGCTCATGTTCTCGATGATGCCGAGGACTGGAACATCAACACGGCGGAACATATTTAGTCCCTTGCGCGCATCAATCAGTGCTAGGTCCTGCGGCGTCGAAACAATCACAGCTCCCGCCAAAGGAACTTGCTGGGCCATGGTAAGCTGCGCGTCACCTGTTCCAGGTGGCATATCAACAACCAGAACGTCCAGCTCACCCCAAGCCACTTCACGCAGCATCTGGGTCAAGGCCGATATGACCATCGGGCCACGCCAGATCATCGGCGTTTCCTCTTCGACCATGAAGCCCATGGACATGACTTTGATGCCATAGCCTTCCAGCGGCTTCAAAATACGCCCCGACACTGGCTCTGGACGACCGGTAACATTAAACAGCCGAGGCACGGATGGACCGTATATATCCGCATCAAGCACGCCGACCTTGAAGCCGTTTGCCTGCAAGCCCAGCGCCAGATTGGCCGTTGTGGTGGACTTGCCGACACCACCTTTGCCCGAAGCAACTGCGATAATGGTCTTCACACCAGGCACACCAGGCTTTTGGCCTGTCTGCTCTTCTCCACCTTTTGCCGCGATTTTTGCCTGCATGGGAGGTGGAACGCTGCCCATCTGGGCTTTGCTTGGAGCAGGACGCACAGGTGCGGGGGCCGAAGCGCTTGTGCCGCCCCCCGCCTTTTCAGCGGTCAACGCGACCATTGCCGCCTCGACTCCGTCAATTTCCTTGACCACTTTTTCTGCGGCTTGCCGAAGCGGTTCTAATTGCTGGGCCCGTTCAGCCGGAACCGTGATGGAAAAGGCCACCCGGCCATCAGACACAAACACGTCTGAAATCAGACCAAGGGACACCAGGTCCCCTTCAAGATCCGGCCCCTTGACCTTGGACAGCCGGTCCAGAACCGCCTTCTTGATCGCTTCGCTCATTAAATCTTCCTGAATTCACGTCCGATGCATGACCTATTCACAGGCCAAATCATGTGCGCTTAACGTAGTCACGATCACGCCGTCGTCAATCAATCAAACATGGCGTCAATGCTAGACGTCCCTTGGGCATGCCGACAGGCAACGGTTTTGCCAGCAGATGAATGGGCTTAACCAGCAAAATTCGAACCCGAGAAAAGTGCTTACAACAAGATGAAGACTTGCCCGGCCATATCGTCGCGGGTGCTATTCAACTCCCCACGCCCATGCAACAAAGTTACCTGCCTGCGAACAAACCCTACACCTGCGAGTCCTAATGACCACAAGTTTTACGATGCTTCCTCCAGAAAGCCGATTGCACGGCTACATGAAACCTGGCGACTTCATTGATTGCGTCGAAACCAATCCGATCGACCCGAATTTGTCGATCAGCGCGTTGGCACGCCAATTAATGGCCTCAAAACCCAGCTGGATGCCGGCATTACTTGCTCTTAGAGACGCACTTGTGGCGCCCTTTGGAGTCAAAACGACACAAGATATTCTGACGAGCGAAGCCGCACTCTCAAACTCCAGTCAAAGCAAAGCGAGCACAGACCTCACATCAGGGGACTATGTGTCTTTCTTTCGCGTTCAGGAGGTCCACGAGAGCGAAATTATTCTGGGCGAAGACGACAGGCATCTGAATTTCCGCATCACGCTCTTTAAACCCGAGCCTGCCTCAGGTCGTATATTCTTAGCGACCTGGGTTCATCGAAACAACCTGATGGGCAGAATTTACCTAACTGCCATCATGCCATTTCACAAGGCAATTGTTTTTCAAATGGCCAAGGGCTTGAGTCACAAACCAAAAGTCAGCTAGTTTCAACTTCCGAGCTCTCTTCACACGGGACCTTTCCATGACAGCAATTCTCATCACAGGTGCCAACCGGGGCATCGGGCTGGAACTTGCCAAGTCCGCATTGGACAAGGGCTGGACTGTGTACGGATCCGCCCGCACGGCGGAACAGGGCGATGAGATGGCACGCTATCACCCCGGCATTCTCCCTCTCATCTTTGACGTGACCGACCGAGCAGCAATTGCAGAAGCAGCTGCATGCCTGGAAGAGCCGATTGATATCCTGATCAACAATGCCGGCATCATTGGGCCGGACCGACAGTCCACACTGGATATGGACTTCGATGGCTTTGCCCAGACTCTCGCCGTCAATACGCTTGCGCCTCTGGCAGTGGCGCAAGCCTTTCTGCCTCACCTCAAAAAATCAGCGGCTGCGCGGATCCTGACGGTGTCCAGCCAGATGGCATGGATGGGTTATTCCAAGTCTGACAGGATTGCTTATCGAGCATCAAAATCCGCAGTAAACAAAGTCATGCAGGGGCTGTCTGCAGATCTGGAAGCTGATAGCGTCTCCGTCTGCCTGATCGATCCGGGCTGGGTTCAAACCGACATGGGCGGTGCAGAGGCGGATAACCCCGCCTCTGATGTCGCCAAAGGAATCATTGCGATTGCCGACACACTGACAATATCCGGTACGGGCAAATTCTTTAAGTGGACGGGTGATGAACGCCCATTCTAAACTCTTCTCAAGACATACCGATTCAACTTAGAGAGTTTTTCCATGAGCTGGCCTGATCCAATTTCCCTGCAGGGTGACTTTGTCGTACTGGCACCACTATCCCAGGACCACGCAGCGGATCTGACAGAAGCAGCCAATGATGGTGAAGTGTACAAGCTCTGGTACACCAGCATTCCAGCTCCCGATGCAGTCCCCGCAGAGATTGATCGTCGTCTCGCCCTCCAGAAAGCGGGTTCCATGCTGCCCTTCGCCATTTTGGACAAGATCAGCGGCAAAGCTGTAGGCATGACAACCTACATGAACATTGATGCACTGAACCGCCGGGTTGAAATTGGATCAACATGGTACCGCAAAGCCGTGCAGCGCTCCCCCTTCAACACGGAATGCAAGCTGTTACTTCTGACCCATGCGTTCGAGGAATTGAATTGCATTGCCGTTGAATTCCGCACCCACTTCATGAACCAGCAAAGCCGCGGCGCAATCGAGCGACTTGGTGCAAAGCTTGATGGTATATTGCGCTCGCATCAGAAGATGGCAGACGGCTCTCTGCGCGACACGGTGGTTTATTCGATCATTGCCTGCGAATGGCCGTCGATAAAAAACCACCTGGAATGGCAACTTGCAAAACCCCGCGGTTAAACCGCAGCAGGCACTATAGCAAAATAACTGTAAAAAATAACATTTCCAAACAATTAAATTACCGCAATTGGACACTAATAATCTAAAAAACTTAGAAATATTGAAATTTCATAAGTGTACATTCAGAATATATTTACGCCCCACACCTTTCATTCGATTCACAGTCAAAAAGAACCCTACTTTGGGAGCTTTTGAACGAAGGAGGTGATGAAATGAGCGACCTTTTTTATCTCTGCTATAAAAGCACGATTTCAATATCAAGCGACTTTGAATCCCATGATGACAAGGTCAGCAATATCGTGGAGACGGCGCGCCGCAAAAACAGTGCCGAGAACGTGACCGGATGCCTGTTGTTCACCAAGGACTATTTCTTTCAGGTGCTGGAAGGCACTGAGGAAACCGTTCGAGCGACATTCGACCGGATCCGTCAGGATACACGACATCAGGACATCCAGATTCTCAGCGAAGGTGAACTGGACAGCAGAAAGTTTCCAAATAGCTGGATGGGCTTTTCTGAACATGCGGTTTCCCATGACACCCTTTTCAGTGAGATCGGCTCGGCAATTGCCGATGCCGGAGGCAATTTAACCTATGCTGATACAATGGTGGTGTTGAGCAATGTTGCGACCCTGATGGCGCCGAGAGGAAACGGGCAGGCAGCAGCGGCAGGCTAAACCGCATCTCAAGAGTTGGGATTTCTAGAAATTGCCCAACGTTGACCGGACACCAAAGTACGATTTGATCGTCTTTGATCTCCACACCTGCGCCTGCGCTCTTGCGCAACAATTGACGGCTCCCCTAATCTGGCCCCCAGAACCAATGGAGTCGTTTCTTGACCGACAGTTATCTTCTGCGCCCTGATCCTCTGGCCGCAGGCCTTTCCACATCTGTGGAGGGCATTGACCAGAACGGCGAACCAGTGACCACCAAGGTGGTGACCGAAAAGGCGCTCACCCTTTTCTTGAACTCTCAGGAAGTGGTCACGATGATGACCATTGGTGATCATCCTGACCTGTTGGCTGTCGGCTATCTGAAAAACCAGAATATGCTCAAGCCTGACGATGTCATCACCGGAATCGATTATGATGATGATCTGGAAGTGGTTATTGTGCGCACCGAGCACGAGACCAACTACGAGGAAAAGCTCAAGAAAAAGGTCCGCACGTCCGGCTGTGCCCAAGGCACCATCTTCGGCGATGTGATGGAGAGTTTCGACGGTATCGAGCTGCCCAAAGGCGCCGAGCTCAAAACATCCTGGCTGTATGCGCTGACCAAATCGATCAATACCACCCCATCTCTCTATCTAGAAGCTGGTGCAATTCACGGCTGCGTGCTGTGCCAGGGAGACACACCACTGGTCTATATGGAGGACGTCGGGCGTCACAATGCGGTCGACAAGATTGCAGGCTGGATGACGCTGAACAATGTTTCTCCCGACGACAAAATGTTCTACACAACCGGACGACTGACCTCGGAAATGGTGATCAAGACTGTGATGATGGGCATCCCTATCCTGGTGTCGCGCTCCGGCTTCACAGCCTGGGGTGTGGAGCTTGCCAAGAAAGCTGGCCTGACCCTGATCGGGCGCGCCCGAGGCAAGCGCTTCGTGGCACTTGCAGGACAGGAGCGGATTACCTTTGATGCGGCTCCTGACAGCGCTGACGATGAGCCGGAACGCAGTCGACGAAAAGGGAGCCTTGCGGCCGGATGACCCTCACCTCAGCCCATAGCCTTTCGCCTGATCACGTTCTAGCTTGCATCCTGGCGGGCGGCCAGTCACGCCGGATGGGCGGCGGTGACAAGACCTTGCTTGATATTGGCAAGAAGCCGATGCTGGCATGCATTATCGACCGGCTGCGGCCACAAAGCGCTCAGATCATCCTGAACGCTAACGGTGATCCTGAACGGTTCTCTGATTACCAACTACCTGTCGTGCCCGATACGGTTGGAGACTTTGCCGGACCTCTTGCTGGCATTTTAGCAGGTCTGAACCACGCTAAGCAGCATATGCCAACAGTTACCCATGTTGTGTCCGTGGCTGGCGACACGCCTTTTTTCCCGAGAGACCTGATCGACCGGCTATGCACAGCAGTTCCGGCGAGCAAACCGGTCATTGCACTGGCCACATCGTATGACAAACTGCATCCGGTGTTCGGTCTCTGGCCCGTTGCGCTTGCCGATGACCTGACAGACTGGCTTGCGGCAGGCAAGAGCGGCAAGGTACTGGCTTGGGTTAACTGCCATGACAGTATCGAAGTCAGTTTTGAAAACGATATTGAAACGGGCCTAGACCCCTTCTTCAATGCAAACCGCCCGGAAGACATCGACGTGGCGCGCAGCGCGCTGGAGAAACTGACGGCATGAGCAAGAACCGTGTTTTCGGTGTCACCGGATGGAAAAACTCCGGCAAGACCCTGCTTGTGGTCAGGTTGGTGGAGGAGTTCACACGGCGCGGTTTCACCGTCTCGACCGTGAAACATGCGCATCATAACTTCGACATCGACAAGGAAGGTGCCGACAGCTATCGGCACCGTCAGGCAGGGGCTGGTGAAGTGGCACTCGTATCCGGTCGCCGCTGGGCGCTGATGCATGAGCTGCGCGGCGAAGACGAACCGCCCCTGGAGGCCATTTTGGACCGCCTCGCGCCCTGTGACCTGGTCATCATCGAAGGCTACAAGCGCGAAGGGCACCCGAAGATCGAGGCCCGGCGCACCGACAGCGCGAAATCCGAGCCGCTGGCTGCCACAGACCCGGCCATCATAGCCATCGCCAGCGATCATGCGCTTGCCAATGAAAGCCTGCCTGTGTTCGATCTGAATGACATCCCCGCAGTTGCAGACTTCATCGCCGCCCATACAGGCCTGAAAGAAACACATGGTTGAGACCCGCACGCTGCTGGACGATTGTTTCCTGCATGACAAGGAGCGGCTGCGTCATCATGAGGCGTTGCGCATTCTCAAAGAACGCATGTCTTGCATTGCTGGAACACAAACCGTTGCGCTGCATGAGGCCCATGGCCGGACACTTGCCGAAGGCATCATTGCCGACCGGAATATTCCGCAGAACGACAATTCGGCAGTCGACGGCTACGCATTCCGTTTTTCCGATCATGATGCTGCTGGCGGGTTCTTTCGGCTGGAACAACGCATTGCCGCTGGCCACCCAAGCGAAAAGACGCTCGGCCCCTGGGGCGCTGCCCGCATCTTCACCGGTGCAGCCATGCCTCCTGGCGCTGACACGATTGCCATGCAGGAAGACTGCGAGTTGCATGATCAGGATGGCAAGGCTTTCGTCATCGTACCGACAGGGCTGAAGGCCGGTGCAAACCGCAGAAGGGCTGGTGAGGACGTCACCAAGGGGACGGCACTACTGTCACCAGGCAAACATCTACGCCCTCAAGACCTTGCGGCCATTGCTTCAACGGGCAAGGCAAGCGTTCTGGTGCATGAAAAATTGCGGATCGGCATTGTCTCGACCGGAGATGAAATCCGCCGACCGGGATCGGATCTTGGATCCGGCAATGTCTATGATTCCAACCACTTTCTGCTGCGCGCATTATCCGAGACCATGGAGGCACAGATCGAGGACCTTGGGGTCCTGCCCGATCAGGCCGATGTCATCGAACGCACTTTGCAGGCCGCCAGCCAACGATGTGATGTGCTTCTGACAACTGGCGGCGCCAGCCGGGGCGAGGAAGACCACGTGCTTGCAACCCTCGACAAGCTGGGCAGCCGGCACATGTGGCAATTGGCGATCAAACCCGGACGACCAATGATGTTCGGGCAGATAGGCTCTTGCGTCTTTCTCGGCCTGCCCGGCAACCCGGTCGCCGCGATGGTCTGCTTTGTGCTGTATGCCAAGCCCGTACTGAGTGTTCTGGGCGGTGGGCCGTTTCTCGAACCACGCCGGTTTCAAGTCCCAGCCGATTTTTCGGTTGCCCGCAAGAAGCCGGATCGCAGAGAATTCTATCGCGGTATTCTGGCGACGGATGAGACGGGCCGAACCGTCGCGCGCAAATTTGAACGCGATGGTTCAGGGCTAATCACAGGACTTCGGGAAGCAGATGGCTTGATCGAGATCCCCGAAGAGGCCACATCCGTCGAACATGGAAGCCTGGTTGACTTCCTGCCCTTCTGAAGTCCGCAGATAGACCTTGGGGCCGATGGAAAAATCAGACTTCATCTTCAGCAACGATCCAGCTCTCCTGAAGAGCTGCAGCACGCCACTCCTGCCATGCGGGCAATGCGATCATACGATCCATATAGGCCAGCGCGACTTTATCATCCGTGAGCATGAATGTCTCGAACCGGCTAACCACAGGCGCATACATGGCATCGGCAATTGTAAAGTCGCCAAACAGGAATGGCCCGCCGGAAGCCTCAAGGCATTCGCGCCAAAGCGATACAATCCGCGCGACATCCTTGCGAACGGCGGCATCAACCGCCAATGGCATCGGCTCTCGCCGCATGTTCATCGGACAGGCGTTGCGCAGGGCTGAAAAGCCGGACACCATTTCAGAGCACGCTGACCGCGCCTTGGCACGCATTGCGATATCCGTAGGCCAAAGTCCCGCCCCCGGATAGGCGTCAGCGGCATACTCCAGAATTGCCAGGGATTCCCAGACAGTCAAATCATTGTCCTTGAGGACTGGCACTTTGACTGTCGGCGAAAACGCTTTGAACTTGGGATTGCCATTCTCGAAATCAAACGGCACCAACTCCTCCTTGAACGGAATATTCTTGTGCTTCAATCCGATCCAGGGGCGGAATGACCAGGATGAATAATTCTTGTTCCCGATAAACAATTCAAATTCGCGCATTACATGCTCCTGATTTAAAGGCGTTGGAATTTCAAACCGGCAGAAATGTCCCACTTGGCTAATCTTGCCTGTGTTTAAATGGCAATTCAGCAAACTTCCAATTCAACAAGTTCATGTTTTGAATGAAAATGTTTCATCAATCCAAAAGGCATGAAGTTTGCTTGAAAAGCCAGGTCAACACTATGCGCCCAGCGCAAGCAGAGGTTCAAAAAGATGACCATAGGTTCTGCGCGGCCTGCTACATCGGCGACCCCAGCAGCAAAGACCGACAGCGAAGCACCTTCGCCGAAGGAGAGCAGCCCTAAATTTGATACAGGCTTCTTCCGGAGGGAACTCATGAAGCGCTATCAAGAGTTTGTGCAAATGCCGGACGATGCCAGACTGCGGCAGAATTACCTGAGCAGCCACGGCCTGAGCGAGTCAAAGCTTGACGCACTCCCCCCAGCAGACAAGGCCCTTCACGAGGAAAAAATCGCTGAACTAAGCGATCAAACACAGATCAGCCTTGCCGTTGCAAATGATGCAAAGGGCGATACGCTCAGCAGCCCGGTTCTCACGCTCAAGGCCATTTTGCAGCTTGGGCAAGTAACGGAAGAAGAAGCGCAACAAGTTCAGGGTACCAGCGGCCTGATCGGATAAGTCGGGATTTCATAAGCTCTGCTCGAGGCGACGGCCCGCAAAGCCGCCGCCTCAATTCTCGTCTCACTTTGATGTGTTGCCAATAGCTTTAATCGTATTGCCAGTCTGCTGGCGCGAAGCGGTATCCATCTCCGGCTTTGGCCACATGACCAAAGCCCGGGAATGGCAGGTGTGATCCTGCCACCAGAAGTCCATCGCTGGCGACCTGATCCAGGACCTTCTTGCGGCTGATGACGGCCTGGGCCGGATCGATGTCAAAGGCAATGCCCCAGTCTGGCTTTGCAAACTGCAGGCTGCTGACATGAACCGAATCGGCGATCATAAAGAGCCCCTCATTGCCGCTCTCAATGCGGAAGCCCGTGTGTCCGGGTGTATGACCGGGCAGCGCCACACTGGTAATCCCTGGAAGTATTTCCTTACCACTGGAAAAGCGCGTCTGAGACCCCTGATAGGCATTCGCCGCCTGACGTGCGCCCTGAAAAAACTCTCTCATGGCATCAGGCGCAGCAGTCATCGCGGCATCATCAAACCAGAACGCATGATCGACTTCTGGCAGGATCAACTCGGCATTTGGAAATGCCTTGCTGCCATCAGACCTCAGTACACCGAAAAGATGGTCCGGATGCATATGCGTGATCAAAACCGCATCAATCTGGCTCGCCGTCACGCCTGCTGCAGCAAGAGCCTGATCAAGCTTTCCGAGGGTCGGCCCCATTTTGTCTGACGTGCCAGCATCAATCAGGATGAGCTTGTCTCCTGTATTCAACAGAAACGCATTGATTGGCAGTCGATAGCCATCGACCTGAACAAAGTTGTCCTGCCGCAACCTGGCTGCCGCCGCCTCGTCATAGCCAATCACCATTTCACCGGAGATATCGAGGTAACCATCCAGCAACGCAGTGATTTCAAAAGCGCCGACCTTGCGGCGGATCGCGCCAGCCATTGGGTGACCAACAAGCGGAGCCGCTGCTTGGGCGGAGGGGATGGACAGACCGCTTGCGGCCAATACTGACACGCCAGCAACAGCAGTGGTGCCAGCACTCAAAAAGCCACGGCGGCTCAGGAAATTTGTTTGTTCAGTCATCTTGTAACCCTTCTTGCAGTGAGACCGGAGTGGGAGCACTCCAATCGCCAAATACGTCCTTGCAAGAGATAGATGAGCTATTACGTCAAATTTTGAAGTGAGCCTATTCTTATATTTCTTATTCGTCTGGCTTATATATGATGGATGGATAAAATCGTAGCACTTACCAGTTTCGTCACCGCCGTGGACATGGGCAGCTTTTCTGCGGCGGCCAATACTCTTGGAATTTCACAGCCAGCCGTGAGCCAACATGTTCGCAGTCTGGAGCAGGAATTGGCCACACGATTGCTCAATCGAACCACCCGCCAGCTGGGCACCACGGAAGCGGGCGACCGCTACTATGCCTATGCGCGCGATATTCTAGAAAAGCTGCAAGAAGCAGACAGGTCTGTGCGCAGCTTGGACGAACAGATGACCGGTTGCCTTAGCATCGGCGCGGCGCAGGGCTTTACCGTTGGAGCATTCGCAGATTTTTTCACAGCCTTTCAAAAACGCTACCCGAAACTGTGCCTCAACCTATCCCTGCATGATCACTTTCAGGATCTTCAAGCCGAAGGCCTGGATGTTGCAATCCGTTTTGGCGACCTTCACGATGACAGGCTGATCGTACGAAAACTGGGAACAGCGGAGCGATGTTTGACCGCCTCACCAGAGTATCTGGACACTCACGGTAGGCCACAGACGCCGGAAGATCTGTCCGAGCACCGTTATCTGCTTTATTCGAATTTCCTTAACCAACGGGAAATTCCGCTGACAGGCCCCGGCGGCGAGCGCAGGATAACCAGAATTACCCCAACCATGCGCTCCAACAATTCGGCCATGCTCAGGCATGCAGCCTTGGCCGGATTGGGCATAAGCGTCATGCACAGTTGGATGCTTTACCCGCTCATGCGCGAGGGCAAGCTGGAGCACGTGCTGCCGAAATGGCTGTATGATCCCCAGCCACTCCATGCCGTCTATCCTTCCAACCGGTATATCCCACTGAAAGTACGCCGGTTCGTTGATGAGTTTACGGCGTTCTTCGATCAACAAGTAGCGCGGGATTGGAGAGATCCTGTTCAATCCTGAATTGTCAGACCTGAAAATATAAATAGGTAAAAATAACAATATAAATCAGGGAAGCAGATCGCTTTCTGTGTTTTTTTAATAGGCATGCTTGAATTTCAGGCGGAAGTGTATGGAATGGGCCTTCAGGACAAGAATGGCAGAGTGAACCTGCCTCAGTCCTTGCAGAGATAAACAGGGGAATTTCATATGCGTATCATTCGTTTGGCTGCAGCTGCAGCACTCGTTCTTGCCGCTGTCGGCGGTGCTCAGGCCAAGGACTGGTCCAAAATCCGGATCGGAACGGAAGGCGCCTACCCCCCTTTCAACTCACTCACATCTGACGGCAAGTTGGTCGGCTTTGACATCGACATTGCAAACGCCCTTTGCGAACAGATGAAGGTCGAGTGCGAATTCGTCGTGCAAGACTGGGATGGAATGATCCCGGCGCTCAAGGCTGGTAAGTTCGACGCTGTAATCGCCTCCATGTCGATCACACCTGAGCGCCTTGAACAGGTTGATTTCACCAACAAATACTACAACACTGGCCCAGCGATCATGGTCCCTAAGGACAGCCCGCTGACTGGCATGACGGACGAAGACCTCAAAGGCGTTGTCTTGGGCGCACAATCCTCGACAACACACTCCAACTACGCCGAAGAAAAGTTCCCGTCCGCGGAATTGAAGCTTTACCCAACACCGGATGAGTACAAGCTCGACCTGGAAAACGGCCGTATCGATGCCGCGATTGACGATGTCGTCGTCCTGTCTGATTGGCTCAAGTCCGACGATGGCGCATGTTGTAAGCTGCTCGGTAGCCTGAAGCCAGATCTGAAGATCAACGGCGAAGGCGCAGGCATTGCAATCCGCAAGAATGAAGATGAGCTGAAAGCCATGTTCAACGAAGCAATTGCAGGCATCCTCGCAAGCGGGAAATACAAAGAAATCAACGACAAGAACTTTGAGTTCGACGTTTACGGCGGATAAGCTGTCCAGAATTGCAAAACAGGGGCGTGGTTCATCGCCGCGCTCCTGCTTTGACAAGTCTTTCAACCTCAAGAAAGCAGCGCCGCCCGCATGAATGAAACCCTGACCCTCCTGTCCTTCGGCGATGCTGGTTGGGGCGATGAAATTGCGAGAGGCGTCCTCATAACCGTCACGCTCGCACTGGCGACCCTGCCCTTCGGCCTTTTGCTCGGGTTCATTCTCGCATTGGCCAAGAGATCAACTGAACCCTCCCTACGCATGGCTGCGAATGTCTACACAACGATCTTTCGCGGATTGCCGGAGCTTCTGACGCTGTTTCTCGTCTATTACGGCGTCCAGATAGGTCTCCAAAAACTCATTCAGCTCGCAGGTTTTGAATTTCACATTGAAGTAAATTCCTTCGTTGCAGGCATGGTGGCACTGGCCTGTGTGTTCTCTGCCTACGCTTCAGAGGCTTTTCTGTCTGCCTTCAGCGGCATTCCCAAAGGACAATATGAGGGCGGATATGCACTCGGTCTGCCGCGTGGCAAGACCATGCGATTGATCATCCTGCCGCAACTGATCCGGCTTGCACTTCCTGCCCTTGGAAACCTCTGGCTTATCCTGCTCAAGGAAACGTCCCTCGTCTCCGTTATCGGCCTGGCTGACCTGATCCGTCAGGCTGGCATTGCCGCCCGTGTCACCAAAGAGCCCTTCCTGTTCTTCGGCATCGCCTGTGGCATCTACCTGATCCTTGCCATAATTTCTTCTGTCGGTATCGAGCGTGTAGAGCGCTGGTCCAAACGGGGAGAAGTGGCCCGATGAGCATCATCATGAGCTATGCAGAAGCGCGCCCTGCTCCAGCAGTCGCCAGCAGGCCCTGGACCAAAACGCGGATTTTCGGTCACCTCCTGATGACCCTCTGGATCGTCGCAGGAGCCTATCTCCTCTATTATCTCAGTGTGAGCATCCTCAGTCCCTTTGCTGCGAAATATTGGCTGAAATACATCGATGGCTTCATCGTCACGCTGGAAATAGTGGTTGTCTCAATGGCGATCGGGGCCATGTTGTCTCTGCCTATTGCAATTGCGAGAACTTCCAGATTCGCACTGCTGCGCTGGCCCGCCTATGCCTATGTGTATTTCTTCCGTGGCACGCCGCTGCTCGCACAGACATTCCTGATTTACTATGGTGCCGGCTCATTCCGCCCGGAATTGACAGAGATGGGCGTTTGGTGGCTGTTCCGCGAGGCTTGGTACTGCATCATCTTCGCCTTTTCCCTGAACACTGCAGCCTATCAGGCTGAGATCCTGCGTGGGTCTGTTCTGAATGTCGCTCAAGGACAATGGGAAGGTGGTCAAGCACTTGGACTGTCCAGGCCAGTCATCTTTCTCAAGATCATCCTGCCGCAGGCGCTGATGGTCGCCTTGCGCCCTTATGGCAACGAACTCGTGCTTCTGCTCAAGGGCTCAGCCATTGCATCCATTGTTACGGTCTATGATCTGATGGGCGAGACCAGGCGCGCTTTCTCACGCTCCTATGACTTTCAGGCCTACATCTGGGCCGCAGTCTTTTACCTGATCGCGGTTGAAGCCATCCGCCGGGTCTGGGAACGCTTTGAAAAGCGCCTGACCCGGCATCTCCAGCGCTAGAGCCTGAAGTGATTTAGCAAAAACCATGTATTCAGAATGGTGATTGATCAGAGTTGATCTGGTGCTGACCGCAATTCACATCGCTTAAATGCCGCATTCGATACAGGTTTCCTTAGCCCGTTTTTTGATCCAGCTGACGAAAGCCTTGACCGGCGCGCGCATCATGCCTGGTCGGCTAACAAGATAGTAGCCCGAGTTATTCGGCCTCAGATCCTCAAACAGGACTTTTATGCTGCCGGCAATGATATCGGGTTCAAGAAAGATCCTCGCTGTGGCGGAAATTCCGTCGCCCCTGCGCAGGCCGTCCAGAACCATGAACCCGGGCAAATGGGTGATGTTAAGCTTTGCGCTTGGCACAACGCCTTGGTTCTCCAGCCAGATGGACAATTCATTCGTGCCCAACTCCTGCAGCCAGGGATAGTCCAGAATGTCCGAGGGGTCGGTCAACACCCGATCTCCAATCAACTTTTGCGCGCCGACAACCACATAGTTTGTCTTCATCAAAAGCTCGGTTTCAAATCCCGGCCAATTGCCATCGCCGAAACGAATCGCGAGATCCACACCACCTGGAACGAACTCCACCACATCTCCGGTTGGATTGAGCATCAGCTCGATATCTGGCTGCTCCTGCCTGAAATCAGAGATCCTCGGCATCAGCCAACTGACTGCAAAAGCGGGTGTCATAGTGATATTGAGAGGGCGCTGCTGATCATTGAGGCGCAGGACATCCACTGTTTCAATGATACGGGAAAAGGCATCGCGCAGGCCGGAAGCCAAGTGCTCGCCATCCGGCGTCAGACGCAGACCCCGGCCTTCGCGTACCACCAATTGGGTTCCAATTTGCGTTTCAAGAGCACGTACCTGCTGACTGACGGCAGCATGAGTGACATTGAGATCCCTGCCCGCTGCGGAAAAGCTCTTGTGCTCGGCAACAGCACAATACGCCCGAAGCGCAGCCAAGGACGGAAGGTTTCGCCAATCCATATGTAACTCCACCTTACATGTTCACTTTTTTCCTGACTCGCAATAAAGCACCGAAACGCACACATTCCAAGCATCGAAACACACACAGGGATGAGCACCATGTTAAACATCTACGCACAGAGCCTACAGACAGCAAGCCGCTTCACACCATTCACCGGCCCGGTTCACACTCCCGGCAACACACTTGCAAAGCAGCCCCAGAAGCGCTCCACTCAATTCACCAAGCTTTTTCGTCCTGCATTTTGGCTTTGATCAAGATCCTGACAAAGCCGAACGGATAAGCTAAATGATCTATCGACATATTTGACAGGCCCGGCCACCCGCCGGGCCTTTTATGCTGCAGCGGAGGGAATCCAGGGACATGGCAAAGGTTGCTTTTATCGGACTTGGGGTCATGGGCTATCCGATGGCCGGATACCTGAAAACAAAAGGTGGCCACGACGTCACCGTCTACAATCGCACCACGGCCAAGGCCGAAAAATGGGCAAACGAATACGGCGGTTCTTTCGCCAAAACACCAAAAGAAGCGGCTGAAGGCTGCGACTTCGTCTTTGCCTGCGTTGGCAATGACGACGACCTGCGCTCAGTCATGACTGGCGAAAATGGCGCATTCCATGGCCTGAAAGACGGCGCAATTGTTGTCGACAACACCACAGCATCTGCAGAAGTCGCTCGAGAACTGAATGCTGCGGCCAAAGCAAAAGGCTGCGGCTTTATTGACGCGCCTGTGTCTGGCGGCCAGGCGGGCGCTGAAAATGGTGCGCTGACCGTCATGTGTGGCGGTGATGCGGCGACTTTTGAAAAAGCCCAACCTGTAATCGAGTGCTTTGCAAAGTTTGTCGGCCTGATGGGCGAAAGCGGCGCGGGACAGCTGACCAAAATGTGCAATCAGATCTGTATTGCCGGTCTGGTGCAGGGTCTCAGCGAGGCGATCCACTTCGCCAAGAAAGCCGACCTCGACGTTCCAGCCGTGATTTCTGCGATCAAAGGCGGCGCGGCGCAGTCCTGGCAGATGGAAAATCGCTGGGAAACCATGCTGACTGGCAAATTCGATTATGGATTTGCCGTCGACTGGATGCGCAAGGATCTGGGCATCTGCCTCAAGACAGCCAATGACACAGGTGCACGTCTACCGGTGACCGCTCTTGTGGATCAGTTTTATTCTGAAGTGCAGGCCATGGGTGGCAATCGCTGGGACACCTCCAGCCTGGTTGCCCGCCTTGAAAACGCTGACAAGCCTGCAGACAAGTAAGCCGCTAGAGCTGCTATCGACCACCTTGAGGCAGCCGGTTATTCGCCGGCTGCCTCTGTTACGATATCGTCCAGCAGGGCATTAACCGCGCCAATCGCCTGCTTCGAGGCGTCTGATCCGGTTTCTGGCAACTGTCGAAACCCGACAAGCGTCGTTCCCGGATTGTCCGCTGCCTCATAGGCAAAGACCACATAGGGGCAAAAGGCGATGTTGGACGGATCCTCTTCCATCACCTTGCGCGACAGATTGGCCGAACAAAACATCAGGGCTTCAGCCTTGACGAAAATGTCCTTGGTTCCGCCGACATCATCCTTGGTGCGAGCCAGCATCTCGCCGACATGGGAGGTGTGATCTATAACCAGACCACGGTTGACGATGGCGCTTTCCAGACCGAAATGGACGTCATCAAAATCGCCAACAACCTTGTAGGCGGTGACACCATCGGGAACCATATCCGTTGCCAAATCAGCCGCACTTGCCACCCCGGCCATCCAAAGCGACAGGCTTGCTGCGACCACAGATGCTTTAATCAAAGAGTTCATTGTCTTTCCTCCCGGCATGTGTCCATGACTTAGCTTAGGCGAAACACAATGGCAGCAATTTGATACATCGCAACAACTGAATATTTCATCACGGCGGTTGTGGCGATCCCTCACCTTGCCAACCCGGCCAAGCTTATTCAGGCTTTGGCTTTTCTGTTGCCAGATAGCCGAGCGGCAGTTCGGTGGTGTATTTGATCTGTTCCATGGCAAATGTGGTCGAGACGTTCGAAATATCGATCTTGGCAATCAGCCTCTTATAGAAGCCGTCATAGGCCTCGATATCAGGAACCGCGACCCGCAGCAGGTAATCCACCTGACCAGCCATACGATAAAATTCCACCACTTCGGGGAATTCGCTGATCACATCAGCAAATTTCTTCAGCCAGTCTTCCGAGTGCTGGCTGGTTGTGATCGCCACGAAGGCCGTGACCTTGGCGTTGACCTTGCTTGGGTCCAGCAGCGCCACCCGTCCGGTAATGACGCCTTCTTCTTCCATCTTCTGAATTCTGCGCCAGCATGGCGTCGTGGACAGCCCGACGCGACGCCCGATTTCAGCAACCGGCACAGTGCAGTCCTCTTGAAGAATAGACAAGATACGGCGGTCGATACGGTCAATCATTGTCTGCTATCCAATTGTTTTCGAATTCGTCTTGCGTCCAGGTCACAGCCTCATACAGGAGGCCACTGTGCCTTCCTGGTGGAACACAGCGCCCCAAGCCCGAGATTAGGTTTCTAAGCGCCACGGCCCTCGTAGAATAATTTTCCAACAAAGCGAATACGCGCAGAATTTGAGATTTTTCTTCTAATTTATGCCGCGATTACGCTTGATGACACTCATTTAGAATGCCAATTCACCGGCTACAAGAGAAAATTTTTCTTAACGCCATCACACCTTGGAGAGATCCGTATGTTTGGAAACTTCAAAACACTGACACGCCCGCTTGCAGGCGCCCTGGCTGCGGTCGCCCTTCTCGCGATGCCGGCCGCTGCCGCGCCTCAGGTCACCCCCCTAGTCTCGACAGACTGGTTGGCCGACAATCTCGATAATGATGCGGTCGTCATCATCGACACACGCTCGAAGATATCCAAATCAGGCAAGGACGCCTATCTGAAGGGCCATATCCCCGGTGCTGTCTGGTCGGAATACCCAGGATACTGGCGCACCGAGCGCGACAGTATCGTTGGCGTTCTGCCTTCCATCGAAAAGCTCGAAGCGTCCCTGTCCGAGCTTGGACTGTCAGAAGATAAAGCTCTGGTTATCGTGCCTGCCGGAACTTCCAGCCTCGAATTCAGCGCTGCTGCCCGTATCTACTGGACCTTGAAGTACCTGGGCCACGATGCGGTCTCCATCCTTGATGGTGGACATGCTGCATGGGTCAAGGAAGGCAAAGCCATTGAGACCGGCAATATCACACCGGAAGGTGATCTTTTTGTCGCCGACGTTCAGGATGACCTTCTTGTCTCAACGCCAGAAATGGCCGAAGCCATGGGCACAGAAACCATCCTGCTTGATGGCCGTCCGGCTGCACAATTCGTCGGCAAGCAAAAGCACACGAAGGCAACCCGCTTCGGCCACATTCCAGGTGCGGTCAGCTTCGATCAGGCCAAGTTTTACGACAAATCGACAAACCGCCTGATGAACAAGGAAGACCTGGCCTCCTTGCTGCCAGCAAATGTAACAGACAGCTCAAGCAAGGTCGTGTCCTACTGCAACACCGGCCACTGGGCTGCGACCAACTGGTTCGTGCTGACCCAACTGCTCGGCAAGAAAAATGTCAGCGTTTATGATGACAGCATGGTCGGCTGGAGCCGCGACAACTCCCTGCCAATCGTTGCAACCGCTGCACCAGACAAGCCGGCTGCTGGAAAAGTGAAGACCAACTGATCTTTACGAACAGCTGAATGAAGAACAAAAAATCGCCCGGCTTAAACAAGCTGGGCGATTTTTTGTTTGAGCACCGGCAAAAGCTCTGCTTCAAACCACGGATTCTTTTTGAGCCAACTGTTGTTGCGCCAGGACGGGTGCGGCATAGGCAGAATGGCCGGAGTGCGTTCGCTGCCAAGATACTCGCTCCAATTGGCGACCGTCTCGGTCAGGGTTTTCTTCTTCTCGCCACCCAGATGATACGCCTGTGCATATTGTCCGATCACCAGGATCAGCTCAACCTGAGGCATGACAGCAAAAATACGGTCATGCCACTGGGCCCGGCATTCAGGTCGCGGCGGCAGGTCTCCACCTTTCGCATCCAATCCCGGAAAGCACAGCCCCATCGGCACGATTGATATCCTGGCTGTGTCATAAAAGACCTCCGGTTCAACGCCCATCCAGGACCGCAAGCGGTCTCCTGAGGGATCCGTGAAGGGCTTGCCGCTTTGGTGAACCCGGGTTCCTGGAGCCTGCCCGCAGATGCAGATCCGCGCGGTCTGCGACAATTGGACAACAGGCCTTGGCTCATGGGGCAAGGCCGCTTTTCGCGGTGTTTCGACACAGATGCGACACGCTGCGATATCTGCACGCAAATCGGCCAGTTGTTCCCCTGTTTCGCCCGTCCGTGCCACGCCTGCTCTCTCCAAAGATCTGATCTCGCTTACCTTTCATTTACCACATCCCTGAGTTCAATCTTAAGAGGTCATGGGCCAAAAAGGATTAAGCAGCGTTTTGCCTGCAACAACTCTGAAAGAGGTACCCCACGTCAAATGGGACATGATGCTGGCCCAAAACGCGACCAAAAAACCGTCATCAACCGGAAACGGGCGATACGACGGCGCGAAGTTGCACGCACAATTCGTGATGTGCGCAGCCGCATTGGGTCCAAGGAAGGCATTCAGAACGACTTCGAACAAGAGCGGCAGCACCTCTTTGCCGACACTCGGATAAACTCAGCCTTCGCCGTCCCCATTCTGCTCCTGATCGTTGCAGCAATTTCATCTCTCTGGGTCAATCCGATCCTGGTCAGTTGCTGGTTTATCTTCACCTTCTGCATGCACTTGCTGACGGTTGCCACTTGCCGCTCTTATGAGGCTTCGCCATCAGGCAAACGGCAGACCGCGATATGGCTGCGGCGCTTCACCATGAGCGATCTGCTTTATGGCTGCAGCTGGGGATTGTTCTTCTTGCTGCCAAAGCAAAATCAGACTGGCGATGGTTTTCTGGTATTTCAGTTTGCCACGATGCTGATCGTCGTCGCAATCAACACCATGCAGTCTGCCACCCTGCCGCGAGCTCTTCTGGCTGGAACACTGCCGGTATCGCTGACTGTTACGGCGGCATTCCTACAGCAGCCAGAGCCCATCCATTACACTCTGGCCGCCATGGCAATCGGAGCGCAGGGTTTCTTCTTAATCCTGGGCAACCAGCTGATCAAGAACGCCAATACAATGCTCGAATACAGGGCCGAGAAGGATCACCTGATCGCCGAGTTGGAAACCGCCAACGCCCTCTCCGACGAATCTCGCCGCCGTGCGGAAGAAGCCAACCTGGCCAAATCCCGGTTCCTGGCCACGATGAGTCATGAACTGCGCACACCGCTTAATGCCATCTTGGGCTTTTCGGAAGTCATGAAGGATGAAATCCTCGGCCCGATGAACAATGGCACCTACAAAGGCTATGCAGGGGACATTCACGCATCTGGCGCACATCTCTTGCACCTTATCAATGAGATATTGGACCTGTCCCGCATTGAGGCCGGACGCCATGAACTTCAGGAAGAAGCTGTTCACCTGGAGGACATTATCGAGGAATGCTGCAACATGATGCAGATCCGCGCCAAGGCCAAGGAAATCAACATTGAAGAAACCCATGAAGGCGATTTGCCGAGAGTCTGGGGCGATGAGCGTGCCTTGCGCCAGGTGATCTTGAACCTGTTGTCCAACGCCACAAAGTTCACGCCGGTCAACGGCAAGGTCCAGATCAGCCTTGGACGGACCCACGACGGCGGGCAATTTGTATCAATTCGCGACAATGGCCCTGGTATTCCCGAAGAAGAAATCCCAGTCGTCTTGCAAGCCTTTGGACAAGGATCGGTGGCCATCCAAAGCGCAGAACCGGGAACCGGCCTGGGCCTTTCCATTGTTCAGGCTCTGATTGCCATGCATGGAGGAAGCTTTGATCTGCGCTCCAAATTGCGCGAGGGCACGGAGGTGATCATCACCCTACCGAAAGGTCGTGTCATGGAAAGCATGCCCGCCTATCAAACGCCGGGTACACAAGCCACATCAGACCGCAGACGGGCTTGATCATCAAGCCAAGCCCACGCCGGTCTGCTCAGCCTTATAGGCTCGGGGCCCTAGCTTTCCTTGTTGGAAACGCCTGCTGTCTCGAATGTTGCCATGCCGTTATGGGTTTCGGCGGCAGTCTTGACGATACCGGCAGCAATCGCAGCACCTGAGCCTTCCCCAAGACGCATGCCGAAATCAAGCAGTGCGGTCTTTTCCATGATGTTCAAGGCACGAATGTGGGCCGCTTCCGCTGACACATGCGCAAAAAGGCAGTGATCCAGTCCTTTTGGGTCCATGGCATAGACAACAGCCGCTGCCGCCGTCGTGACGAACCCATCGACAATCACCGGAACGCGCTGCAGCCTTCCGGCAATAATCAGCCCCACCATGGCAGCTATTTCTCGGCCACCAACCTTGCGCAGGATCTCGAGTGGATCCTTTTCCCCGTTCAACCGTGCGACGGCTGTCTCAACAGCGGCCCGCTTGCGCGCAAGACCCTCATCGTCAACGCCCGTGCCACGACCGATCCAGTCTTCCGCAGAGCCGCCGAACAGACCGTTGAAAACGGCCGCGGCGACCGTTGTGTTGCCAATGCCCATTTCGCCAAGGCAAGCCAGATCAATGCCGCCAGCCAGTGCTTCCATGCCATAGGCCATGGTGGCCGCGCAGTTGGATTCGTCCAGCGCATCTTCTTCGGTGATACTGGGTGTCGGGATTTCGACAGCCAGATCAAAAATCTTCAGCCCCAGGTCATTTGCGCTGCAGATCTGATTGATCGCGGCACCGCCTGCTGAGAAGTTCTCCACCATCTGTTGGTTTACAGAGCTTGGGAACGCCGAAACGCCCTGATCTGCGACACCATGGGCTGTCGCAAAGACTGCGACCAACGGACGGGAGATCTTCGGCTTTGCATTTCCAGACCATGCCGCCAGCCATTCGACGATCTCTTCCAGCTTGCCGAGTGAGCCCGCTGGTTTGGTCAGTTCTGCATCGCGTGCGCGTACCGCAGCCAAGGCATCTTCGTCTGGTCCCGGCATCGACTTCACCAGATTGCGAAAATCATCGAATGGCAAAGCGGTATCAGATAGGGACATGTGTTGCGCTCCGGGCAATGGCCTTGAGGAGGCCTGATCGAATTCGCCAGTACGAATCCATCGAGGCCTTGGTCTTGATGTTGGGCCGATCTATAACCGGCATCGGACAAAAAACAAGGTTGGGAGTGGGCATGGACCGACAAGAAGAGCCGCGGGCAAATGGCTTTTGGGCAGCGATCACAGAGCTTGTCGCCGATACAGCTGCCTGCGTGCGTTTTTTTTCACGCCTGCCCCTGCCCGCGCTGTGCCGGGCGGATGACCCTGCCCGACTGCCCGACTTTGCAAAAATCAGTCGCGCCATCCCTCTGGCAGGTTGGATTGTGGCCCTGCCCGCAGTCCTGCTCGGTCTTGTGCTTGGCTTCACCGCCCTTCCACCTCTGGTGACCGGATTTCTGGTCGCCGGAGCGCTGGCAGCAGTGACCGGAGCCTTGCATGAAGACGGCCTCAGCGATCTTGTTGATGGTTTTTTTGGCGGCCATACGCCCGTACGCCGACTTGAAATCATGAAAGACAGCCGGATCGGGGCCTTCGGAGCCATCGCTCTGGTGATTTCGACAGGCGTAAGAGCAAGCCTGATTGCTGCTCTGCTTGATCGGTTCAGCCCGCTAGAGGCTATGACGCTTTTGCTTGGCGCCGAGAGCTTCAGCAGAATGCTGATCGTGTGGCAGTGGACTATTCTTCCATCAGCCAGACCAGACGGACTTGGCAACAAGTTCGGGCAACCTGGACGCTCTGCCGGACCCCAGGCCTGTGTGATCGGAGCGATTTGCCTCCTGCCGGTGGTCCCCACCCTATATACCACCAGCCTTTCGATCACCGCCTTGTCTCTCGCGCTGCTGTTGGCAACAGCATCCGCCTATGGCATCGGGATCCTTGCAAAAATTAAAATCGGTGGGTTTACGGGAGACGTCCTCGGAGCTGTTCAACAAGTCAGCAGCCTTGCCTTCCTCATTGGCTGCCTCTCAATTCCTTAGGGTTCAGACCCAAGAAAATCCTTTCGGTTAGATATTGGTTGCAGGACGGGGACAGGGATGTCATGGATCTAAATGATTTATTAACTCATCAGGGAACTTGAATTGGCAGAAGCGGATCTGATCAGATGAGTAAGTTTCACGGTGCAGCTTGCTGTTTTCACACAGTTTCATTCGCACCTTGTGCATTTCAACTGCCAAGTCGAATTCACTTTTCAAACCGTGGTCTATGCGGGTGCAGACACCACGAAACTGGTACCAATGCGGGTAAACAGAATGCAAGCACGATCTGAGCGGACAATCGCTCCCAGTCGCACTACCTGTGGCAAAGTCCTTGTTCAGACTGCTGTATTAGTCATGTGCCTTGCACTGGCTGCATGTGCAAATCGCCCGGGCGTTGGCTCGCTTTCTGTCAGCACGGCCTCCGCCCCTGGTGCGACGACGCATGACATTCTCGTCGTCACCACCCGTGAACGAGACACCCAACCAGGCACCCTTTTCAACGGGGAGCGCAAAGATGGCATCAATTACGCCAAGGCAACGATCTCTGTCCCGCCATCACCGCCTCATATTCCCGGTCAGGTCCAATGGGGTTCAATCATTCCCGGAGATCCCAACACGGATTTCGTAGCCCGCTCAGCGTCCTATATTCCCGATAGGGCGGCCATGCTGAAGGACTTGAACAAACGACTAATGAAACTTCCTAAAGGTGAGCGTACAGTCTTTCTGTTTATACATGGCTACAATACCAAGTTCGTCGAAGGGCTTTTCCGGTTCACCCAGATCATCCACGATTCCAAAACAACCAATGTCCCAGTATACTTCAGCTGGGCCTCGCGTGGTCAGTTAACTGATTATGTCTACGACCTGAACAGCGCAATGGTTGCCCGAACTGCCCTGGCAAGCACGGTCAAGGATCTCGTCGACAGTAAGGCAGAGAAAATTGTGATCCTAGCGCATTCGATGGGAACCTATCTTCTCATGGAGACAGCAAGACAACTGACGCCGGCCGCCGCGAAAAAGTTCCAAAGCAAAGTCCAGCAAGTCATTCTGGCAGCACCTGACATTGATATCGACGTATTCAAGGAACAGTTGCGCCATATGGGAAAACCCAAAAACCCGTTTGTGATTATGGTTTCAAAGGATGACCGCGCCTTGAAAGCCTCTCGCAAAATCGCAGGAGACAAGGAACGGGTTGGAGCATATTCGAACGACTTGGAATTGGCAGAACTGGGAGCAATCGTCGTTGATTTGACAGAGGTTGAATCGGCCGATGGTGCCCACCATTCGAAATTCGCCCAACTGGCTCAATTCGGCCCGGAGTTGAGCCGCACGCTGACACAAAGCAGCCTGACTCAGAATGTCCCGAACCAGGGAAGCCGTTTGAGCAATGCGGGGCAAGACCTTGGCTCTGTGGTGTCCAGCACGGCGCAGGCAGCGGTCAGTTTGCCAATTGCCATCATCACCGCCCCTATTTCTCTGGCAACGGGCGGGCGGTGATCCAAATCAGGGCTGGCGAGGCGGGGTACAACGCCCTATATCGACGCTCATGAAGTCGCCCTGCATCAAAATCTGCCAAATCGACCAGCGAAGTCACCTTTGCCTCGGCTGCTATCGTACCTTGGATGAAATTGCGACCTGGAGCCGCCTGTCCGACAGAGAACGGGATGCCATCATGGCCGACATGGAACCGCGTCGACTGGCCCATGAGAGCCAACAGACAAAGGCCAGTCTGTGATGCGGGGACTGCGCGGAATTGCTCTCGGGCTGGTAATTGCCGGGATCGTTGGCGGAAGTTTGTATTCCTACTTCGGAGCTAACGTTCTCCCGCAGGACATCGACTTGGACCAGACAGGCCCACGGCTTGTCACCTTGTCAATCATCGCCTTTGTCTTTCTGGCAAGCCTGATATTTGGCCAACCCAGAATTCGCGATATCGTGCAGGGCACAATATTCTGGGGCGGGCTATTTGTACTTCTGATCGTTGGATATACCTTCCGTTCAGACCTGATCAACGGCGGATATCGGGTGCTTGGCGCGCTTGCCCCCGGCCTTGCAGTACCGCAAGACAATGGCACCATACTTGTGGTCCGCGGCGCATCCGGACACTTCAGGCTTGATACTCTTTTGAACGGCACCAAGACCCAGATGCTGCTCGATACGGGGGCCAGCTCTGTCGTGCTAACCTATCAGGATGCCTTGAACGCGGGCCTGGACCCAGCCAATCTGTTATTCACTGTTCCGGTTCAAACGGCTAACGGCAGTGCTCTTGTCGCGCCTGTGCGCATTAAAACGCTGTCTGTGAGCAATTTCCGTTTGACCAATGTCAGGGCATTTGTATCTCGCGACGGCGCACTGGGCACAAGCCTGCTTGGCATGAGTGCGCTGGACCGTCTGTCCAGCTGGCGCATTGAAGGTGACAAGCTGGTTCTGGTTCCCTGATCAGAAGAAGATCATCAAGCCAACGGATCAGTAGCCGTTCAAACTGAACAGAAAACGCACGGCCACCACGAGCAGAAAACAGCCGAACAGAACTTCCATTTTCCGGCGGGGCAGCACATGCGCAACTCTAACCCCATAAGGAGCTGCAAAGGTTGTGACTGGAATAATCAGGGCCACACCAAGCATATTGACATAGCCTGCGGAAAACGGTGGCAGATCTGCAGCGCCCCAACCGGCCCAAATGAGACCAATCGTCCCCGGCACGGAGATCATCAAACCTGTTCCGGACGAGGTCGCGACGGCCTGATGAATCGGTCTGCCATAGAGCGTCATGAAGGTGTTGTTCATGACGCCACCGCCAATGCCCATCAGAGTTGAGAAAAATCCAATCGCCGCGCCGCATATCGGGCGGATCGGGAAACCAGGAATGTCGGTTCCCAGACGCCAGCTTGGCTTATCGAGCAACATCCGCAGCCCTAGCACCAGCGCAATCACCGCAAATATGGCCTTCAGCTCATTGCCAGAAACATAAGCTGCCACCAAAGACGCCCCGATCACCCCCAAAGGCAGCGGGATTAGCCAGGACTTCAGAAGTTCCAGGTCGGCTGCCCCTCGTTTATTGTGTGCCATAAACGAGCGGATGGATGTCGGCACGATGATCCCGAGCGACGTGGCCACAGAGACATGCATCCGCACGCCCTCATCAACACCAAGGACTGTCAGAAACTGATAGAGTACAGGCACCAGTACCGCGCCTCCGCCAATGCCGAACAGACCTGCCAGAAAACCTGCGACAAGGCCTGAGGCCGCCAAGGCAAGCCCAAGACCTATGACACTCATGAGCTGGCCATCACCAGAAATTGCATTTAAATCCATGAGAAAGCCGCCTCGACGTCAAGAAACCAAACACAGAACTGCATCGACTCGGTGCCGTTGAGATCTGAAAGGATCAATCAATCAGGTTCCGCCAAAGCTGCCAAGGCCACCTATGATGCGGATCGGACCGGCGCAGCAAGATGCCTCGACCAGGGCCGTTTTCTGTGCATTTTCTGTCAGGCAGCCGTTTCCTCAGCCGTCTTTTCGGCAATATCGGGAGCAATGTCTTCGTCGGACACATCTCTCGGGCGCACTGCCTCAAGAGCTTGATAGACCACATCCAGGCCAGCGCCCGGCTTGATGGTCTCGACTGTCAGGATCCGCCGCCAGGACCGCGCGCCCGGACGTCCATGGAACAATCCAAGCATATGGCGTGTCATGTGGGGCAGCTTGACGCCCTGCTCCATCCGGGACTGCAAATAGGGTAAATAGGCTTCAACAGCCTTCCAAGGCGAAATGTCATCACACACTTCGCCATAGACCCTGCGATCCACTTCCCCCAGGATCTCAGGCGTATGATAAGCGGCTCGGCCCAACATCACGCCATCCAGATCCGCCAGAAGCCCTTCAGTCTCGTCAAGGGTCGTGATGCCGCCATTGATACCGATGAAACGATCTGGAAATCGAGCTTTCAACCGACGTACACGGTCATAATCGAGCGGTGGAATATCCCGGTTTTCCTTCGGGCTCAGGCCTTTCAGCCAAGCCTTGCGGGCATGGACCCAAAGCGCATCTGTCCCCTCAGAAAACACCGCATCAGCCATAACGTCCAGCGCTTCTTCAGGATCCTGATCATCAACGGCAAGGCGACATTTCACCGTGACCGGGATCTCAACAGCGGCTTTCATCGCGGCAACACAATCTGCGACCAGCTGCGGTTCTTGCATCAGGCATGCGCCGAAGCTCCCGGATTGAACGCGATCCGATGGACAACCAACGTTGATGTTGACTTCGTCGTAGCCATAATCCTCAACGATCTTCGAAGCCGCCACCATATCAGCTGGATCAGACCCGCCGAGCTGAAAGGCGACCGGATGCTCAATGTCGGAAAATCCCAACAGATGATCCCGGTCCCCATGAATGACCGCGCCCGTCGTCACCATCTCCGTATAGAGCAACGCATTGCGGCTCAAATGCCGATGAAAGGCCCGACAATGCCTGTCAGTCCAGTCCATCATCGGGGCGACTGCCAGTTTTACTTTCTTGTTTTTATAGTCTTCCGTCACGCCGCGCACTTGGCAGATCCCTGCATTTTCAGCATTCTATTTAAGCGACCGTTCTAATCATGTTTCAGCCAAAAGTGCGACAAAAACCTGAATACTCCTGAAAGTTCCCAGTCATTCATGAAGATGTACAGAGCGGGTGCGTATTTATTATCTGGTCGTTTTGCTCGCTAAAATTCAGCGAGTTCTCGATAGGTTCAAGCACATCAAGCACATCCAGGGCATATGAAGGACGCAGTCCAGGGCCTTTGAATACATGAGGTCATTCCAGACAAAGGACGTGATCCCTTTTATGTAAAACCCAATCAAGAAACTGATATTGTCAGGACATATAAAACATCAATCAAGATTTTCCCTACGGTGGAGTTGACTGTATTCATTTTATTTTAATGAAAACTACGCAGGGTAATTTTTACTAAAACACCGTATATTTCACCACACTCATTGTGCGGATATTCAATTTTTAGTTCAGAGCATTTTACAAGGATGGCCCATGGCAGCCGCCCCAAATTTAAAATTATTTGAAGATCTAAGGCTCTTCCCCCGCAAGAATTGCCGTTGGCCAGCTGTCATGAAAGCACCGGATCGCCATTATTCGTGCGTTCTGGAAGACATCAGTGCCGGAGGCTGCAGGATTGCGCTCAACACCTCAGGCATTCCGGTTGGGATTGTGATTACACTGGTGGTGCCTTCCAAAAAACTCAACTTCCATGGCGAAATTCGCTGGGTTCGCTTCGGTGAGGCGGGAATAGAATTCCATTTCATGGACTGAACGGAAGATCACACGAATTTACAATATCTTAAGGCAAGACTACGTAACGTCAAATCCACCAACTGGACTTGGCTTCATGTTACGCGTCACCGTGTTTTCATTGCACGAATCATAGATTTTATCAGGATGGCCCATGACAACGGTCAAAAGCTTCAAGACTTCTGATGGTTCGAGACACTTCTCGCGCAACCATTGCCGAGAACCTGCAATCATGAAAGTAAAGAACCGGAACTATGCGTGTATTATAGAAGACATCAGCGCTAGTGGATGCCGGGTTGCCATGAACACCAGAAGCATAGCGACCGATATGGATGTCTCCATCGTCGTCTCCTCGCCAAAACGCTGTCTCTACGGCCAGATTCGCTGGGTCAATTACGGTGAGGCCGGGATCGAGTTCTATTTCCAGGACTGATCAAAGAATTACTTGAAGGACCGGATCTCTAGGGCTCGGAACCATAAAAATGCATGCGCCCTTGGACATGTAACCCTTCTCATGGGTAATCGACTGACTTGCCACTAGGAATTTGCTTTAATTTCTGCCCCGACAGCGCGGAGCGCATCTATTGCAACGGTGCGATCTTGATCAGGCGAACCGGAACCAACGCCGATACCGCCTAGCAATATGCCCTTCATATAGATAGGCACCCCGCCATCAAGGCCGGTGACAGCATCCTGTGTGGCAGCAGCGATCAAGGGGGCCACTTCAGATGGAATTTTGCTGGATTCCATGCCGATCGAAGCAGCTGTACGGGCTTTGGTGCGAGCACTCAGCAAACTGAGATACTTCGAACCGGTCATTCGCAAAGATCCCAGGACTTCACCACTCTTGTCGACAATGACAATGCACTGCGGCTGGCCCAATTCATCTGCAGACGCAACGGCTGCACGAAGCATTTCCAGCACGGCTTCATGGGTCAATTCCATGGTCTCTCGAAAATAACTCATGACAGATGGTCCCGTTAATTTTATCAATAAGTTAAAAGACAAAAAACATCTTCAGGCGCGACATGCCCCACGGACTTAAACCGGAGAAACGCCATTCACATTCAGATAGACAGCATAGAGCGATGCGGTGCCGCAGATGAACAAGCGGTTCAGCTTTGGGCCCCCAAAACAGACATTACCGACCATTTCGGGGATCCGGATTTTGCCGATGAGGTCACCATTCTGCGACAGACAATGCACACCATCAGCTGCTGAACTCCAGATACGCCCCGCGCGATCCACCCGGAAGCCATCGAATATGCCCTGACTGCAGGTTGCCAGCACCTCGCCACCGGCCAATTTGCCATCGGGGTCGACGCTGTGGCGTCGGATATGCGCCGGTCCGCCGGGCGTGTGGGTAACGCCGGTATCAGCGATATAAAGAAGGCTTTCGTCCGGCGAGAACGCCAGACCGTTCGGCTTGACATAATCATCGGCGACAATTTGCACCGCGCCGGTAGCCGGATCGACCCGATAGACATAACAAGCGCCAATCTCACTCGTCGCCCGCTCCCCTTCATAGTCCATCAAGATGCCGTAGGACGGATCGGTGAACCAAACCGTGCCATCTGATTTGACCACAACATCATTTGGAGAGTTCAGCCGCTTGCCGTTGTAACTGTCGGCGATCACCGTGATGGAGCCGTCATGTTCGGTCCGCGTCACACGCCGGGTCAGATGCTCACAGCTGATCAGACGACCCTGGCGATCAACCGTATGGCCGTTGCTGTTGTTGGAGGGATAGCGAAACACAGACACGCTGCCATCGGTTTCATCGAAGCGCATAATCCGGTTGTTGGGAATGTCGGACCACAACAAATAGCGTCCGGCGGCGAACCAGACCGGACCTTCAGACCACCGCGCACCGGTCCACAACCGTTCCACCCGCGCATGGCCAATGAAGCAGTCGTTGAACTCAGGCTGAATTGCCTCAAAACCCGTCCCGTCGATCACACCGAACATGATATTCTCCATATTTTTCTCTCCAGGGCGTTCCCCAGAGACCCCGCTATCATTCGCGATCCGTGAATAGTTAGAGGAAAAGCCCTTCAAACCAGATTGATTGCCTATATTTTTGGTCTACATCAAAAGCTTGTAGGGGCCGAAGCGGCGTCATCACAAAATATGTGCCGCTGCACCTTTTGTCCCGGAATACCCCGGCACTCTCATGCCGAAGTATCACGGGAGAAACGCTTATTTTCCCCAGATCGCCGTGTAAGCAGCGCGGTAAGGAGAATCCGGGTCGAACTGGTTGCTATCGCCCATTTTCGCAAGACCTTCCTTGGTCACAAGCGCAGGCGCTGTGACATAGCCCGAACAGGCTTCGCCCTGCACAGCACGGTTCAGCTCATCCACAAGCTGCCAGCCCTGCAGGTTCAAAGGCTCAGCCACTGTGATTGCCTGATACTGTCCACTGCGAATACGCTGGAACGCCGCTTCAGAGCCGTCACCGGCAGACCCGGCGTACGGAGCGCCATCACCTGGAATGCCAGCGGCAGCCAATGCAGGGCCCATGAAGTCAAAATACAGGTCGTTGATCGCTAATGCATGGGTCCAGCTTGCGCCATACTTCTGCAGAAGGCTTGTGGTCAAAGGCCCCATCCGGCTGGATGTGTCGGCAATTGGCGTATCAACATATTCAAGAACCTTGCCGCCCATTGCTTCGATGGTTTCCTTGATGCGGTCAGCCTTATCAATCGCGATCTGATAGGTGCTGTCGGTAAAGATCACCGCTCCGACATTATCACCGCCGTCTTCCATGGCCCATTTGGCTGCCACTTCAGATACGGACATCGCATCTGTCGACACATTGGCAAAGATACCACCGGGCGCATCACAACCAATCTTGGGGCCTGAGTGCCAGGCAACCATTGGAATATTTGCTTTTACAACGCCTTCAAGAGCTGCCTGCTGCTCAACCGCGTCAAAGCCGTTGACGATGATGCCATCCGGCTGCAACGCCATCGCCTGACCAATCGCCGCTGTCCGACCCTGGATGGATCCGCCTCCGTCCAGAACGCGCACATCCCAACCGATGACTTTCGCCGCTTCTTCCACGCCGTTGGTCACGCCAAGAATGCCACCGTTCTTCAGATCGCCGGCCAGAACAACAATGGATTTGCCCTCAGCGGCTTTCGGGCCAGTCGTTGGTCCGTCAAATGGGACTTCGGCGAAGGCCGGAAAGCCGAGCCCAGCAACAATGCCGCCGACCATTACGGTGCTTAGAAATGTTCTCTTTTTCATGGTATTCCTCCCTTTAGATGATTGTAGTCTAACGCTTTTTCTCTGCGCCTTTTCTACGCTGAGCGTACCCTGCGATGCCTATCGCGATCAGCAAAGTGACACCATTAAACAGCGGCTCGACCCAGAAGGAGCCACCGAATTGCTGAATGCCGGAGATGCCGACGGCCAGAATGGCAACACCCACAATGGTGCCCCAGACATTGACCCGACCCGGCTTGATTGTGGTTGATCCGAGGAAAGCGCCGACAAGGGCGGGCAGCAGAAACTCCAGTCCGACCGAGGCCTGACCAATGCGCAGCTTGGACGCCAGAATGACCCCCGCCAGAGCCGTGATCGTGCCTGAGCACAAGAAGGCGCCGATGACATATTTTCGCGTTGGAATGCCGTTCAATTGCGCGGCGCGCTGGTTCGCGCCAATTGCATAAAGATATCGGCCGACAGGTGTGTATTCGAGGATCACCCACATCGCGATGGTAATCGCCAGAACATAAAAGCCGGTGATCGGCAAACCGCCAATAAAGGTGCCGTTGATTGCCAGAAAGCCATCCGGCAACACACCAACCATCTGGCGTCCGCCCGTGTGCCACAGCGCCAACGCATAGAGCACCGTACCTGTGCCAAGGGTCGCGATGAAACTGTCAATCTTGGCGACTTCCACCAGCAGACCATTGAGAAACCCGGACACCGCCCCCAACGCCAGAACAATGGCGACCGTCACAGGCCAGGGCAGTCCGTAGATGGTCTGCAAGCTGATGGCCAGGATGTGCCACAACACGATGCCATAGCCGACCGTCAAGTCAATGCGGCCGGCGGCCATTGGGATCATCGCTCCAAGTGACAGCAGCGCAATGATCGCCTTGTCCGAGACAATCGCCCTGAGATTGAGCATCGTGGGGAAGGTGTTCGGCAGCAGGATCGAGAACAAAACAATCAAAAAAACCGTCAGGATCACCAGACCGTAGACCGGTAGAAACCGAGCGACGCGTTTTCCCAATGGCAAGCCCTTCAGATCAGCTTTCGTCGGCTCGAGCGCGCTTGATTCAAGCGATTGCATGTGCAGTTTCCCTTCCCTTTGCGATATTTCCAGCAGACGCCGATTGAATCAGGTTTTCAGTTGTCAGCCGGGTGCCGCTCAGCTCATCAACGATGGCGCCTTGACTGAAGACAATCGCCCGGTGGCAGATCATGGCGATCTCCTCAAAGTCCGTCGACACCACGATGATGCCCACCCCTTCGGCCAGAGCGCGGTTGAGCAGCGCGTAAATCTCAGCCTTGGCACCGACATCAACACCAGCAGTCGGATCTTCGCAGATCAATAACTTGCGTTTGGTGGCAAGCCAGCGGCCAATCACGACCTTCTGCTGGTTGCCGCCCGACAGCGCTTCGATCGCCAGCGTTGGGTCGTTGGGCGACAGACCCAGTTCAGCGCCAATGACGCTCGCCTGTTCGGCCTCGGCTCTGGGCGAGAGGATGTTTAATACCTTGCGGCCGATGCTGTCCGGGTTCAAGAACGTGTTTTCCCGAATGGTCAGGTTCATCGCCACAGATTCTTCTGTACGGTCTTTGGCAACCAGACCGACGCCTGCGTTCAAGGCTCGTTGCGGGCTCGAAAGGTCTGGTTCAGTCCCCTTCAGCGTCACAGTCCCCTCATAAGGCTCCAACCCGAACAACGCCCGACTGATCACCTCGTGGCCTGCGCCGCGCAAACCGACAAGACCCACGATCTCATTTTCTGCCAAATCAAAATTCAACGGTCCGACGCCGCCGACTTCGAAGGCATCCAGCTTCAAAACATGTGCACCCGGCGCATCCGTGCTCTTGACTGTCTGGCGGGTTTTGCGGCCGACAATTTTCTGCACCAGTTCCTCCGGGGTGGTGTGCGCGATGTCACGCATTCCAACCATCACCCCATCGCGCAATACAGCCACGCGGTCAGCAATTTGAAAGATCTCGTCCAATCGGTGGCTAACGTAAATCATGCCAACGCCGCGTTCGCGCAGTGGGCGGAGCGCTGAAAAAAGTCGCTCGACTTCATCAGCGGGCAGTGAAGCTGTTGGTTCATCCAGCACCAGGAATTCACTGTCGACGGCCAAAGCCCGGGCGATAGCCACAAGCGACTTTTCCGTGCGCGACAGATCCTCAACCCGCATGGTGGGATCGAAATCACAATCAACTTTTTTGAGAGCTTCAGCGGCGAAGGCCTCAACCTCACCCCAGCGGATCAAGCCGTTCTTGCGAGCAAAGCCCAATGCAAGCGAGATGTTCTCAGCGACGGTCATCCATTCGATCAGACCCAGATCCTGGTGAATGAAGGCAACCTTCTGGCGTTCACCGAAGCCTGCGGGCCTATGCTGATACGGCACGCCGTCAATCAACACACGCCCGCCATCGGGCTGGTGAATGCCTCCGAGCACTTTAATCAGTGTCGATTTGCCAGCCCCGTTTTCGCCGAGCAAAGCAACGATTTCACCCCGACCGACTGACAGTGACACGTCTTTCAGCGCATATGTTCCGCCAAAATGTTTGTCGATGCCGTCAAAAAACAGACCTGATTGCAGGTTCTGCATTGCGTATCCTCCCAAACGTCACGCCTCAACCCTCCCGTTGAGTTACCCGTAACGTTGCGCTATGGTTTGCCAAGTTCACCTTCCTGTCAAGAGATAAGTTACCGGTAACTTAAATTTGCAAATATGGTAGAAAAAAACAATAAAATCAATAAGGTGAGCCTTTCTCAAGTCGCCAAGGCTGCTGGCGTTTCCAAGATGACCGCAAGCCGTGTGCTGCGAGGAGAAGGTGGATACTCGGAAAAAACCAGAGACCTGGTCATGGAAAAAGTCGACTTGCTTGGCTATTTGCCGAACCGGCTTGCAACTGTTTTTGCCGGCGACCAGATATCCACCTTTGTCGGCGTCTCTATCCCGGATCTTGGGAACGAAGTGTTCTCCCAAGTCCTCGAAGGCATTGACCGGAAGCTCGGTGCATTTGGCCACCAGACCGTACTGGGCCTGACCCAACATACCCCTGAGGAAGAAGCAAACTGGATCCGCACGGTGCTGTCATGGCAACCCGCCGGGTTGATCCTGACTGGCCGCTTTCACGCACCGCGCGCCACCGACATGCTGCGCAATGCTGGCATTCCCATTATTGAAATCTGGGATTTGAATTCCAGCCCACTCGACATGAGCGTTGGCATCAATCACTTTGATGCAGGTTTTGATATGGGCCGGTATCTGGTTGGGCTTGGCTATCGCAACATCGCCTATGTCGGCACCTCGCACGACACGGCAAATGCCGCCACAACGCGCCTTGCCGGCTTCACCAAAGCAGTCGAAGGCGGCTCGGGACAAGTCACTAAGCAGCTCTGCCTGCACGACACGGCAGCTTATTATCCGGGCTACTACGGAACCGAGCAATTGCTGGCCTCTTCCCCGTATATTGAGTGTATTTTTTATCAAAACGACGCCATGGCCTTCGGCGGGTTGCAATATTGCAAGGCCAACGGCATGGACGTTCCAGTAGACATAGGTATTGCAGGCTGGGGCGATCTGCCGGTCGCTGCCGTCTTGCCTCAGCGTTTGACATCCATGCATGTTCCGCACCTGAAACTGGGCCAGGCAGCCGCTGAAATGATGATCGCCCGCTTGTCCGGTGAACCGGTCACCGATGTGCGCGACATCGGTTTCAAACTGATCCCCGGCAGCACTGTGCGAAACCTAGCTGGTCTCGCCTAGAACCAGTTCAGAGCCGACATCGATCCATTGCGCAGAGGTTTCACCTGCGAAAATATCCTGCAAAACACCAGCGACCTTGCGACCAATTTTATTGGCGTGAACACCGGCTGTGGTCAGACGCGGGCTTGAGACCGCTGCGATTTCAAAGTGACCAAAACCGGTAATCGCAACATCATCTGGGATCTTGATCCCTAGACGTCGGCATTCATTCAGCACGCCGAATGCAACAGGATCCGATACGCACACCAGCGCGTCATAAGTCGCGATCGCCGGACCCAACTTCACGACGACCTCTGCCCCATGGCGCATAGAAACAGGCGCAGGCCCGGCATCTATCTGCGCGACCTGTGTCAAGTCCAAAGCCGTGGCGGCCGCAATCACACCGTCGCGCCGTGCAACACCGCGCATATCGCTGCCCGCAGCGGCTCCGACAAATGCCAGCTTGCGCCGTCCCTGCCTGACCAGATGTTGCACAATCAGCGACATGGCATCTGCGTTTGAAAAGCCGACCACATGCCCAACCGGATCAGGTGGCAGGTCCCAAATCTCAATGACAGGGATCTTTGCGTTTTCCAGAAGCTTGCGCGTCACATCCGTGTGGTGACCGCCGGTCAGAACAATGGCTTCGGGGTTTCGCGTGAGAAGCTGGCCAACCAGCTCCTCTTCTTTTTCTAGCCGGTAATTGGTGCTGCCCAAAAGCAATTGAACCCCGCTGCCAGTCAGTGCATCTGACAAGCCCCGAAAGGTTTCGGCGAAGTTTGCATTGTTGATCGAGGGCAGCACAACCGCGACAAAGCCACTTTTTTGTGTGCGAAACGCTTGCGCCGTACTGTCATACACATAGCCCAAGTCCGCCGCGACCCGCCTGATGCGGTCGCGGGTTTTCTCGTTGACTGTCTCATCGCCGCGCAACGCACGGCTAACCGTCATGGGCGACATTTCAACAGCGCGGGCCACGTCGCGCATGGTCACACGACGGCTCACGTCAGGACTTGAAGTCATACAGTTGGGTAACGTGGTGATGAATGCGGCCTTCAAAAAACTCGGTCACAACCTCACCGGTGACTTCCTTGGACTGAAACCGGACCGGCGCTTCGAGCGCTGCGTCCATCGCAGCCGCGTCCGGATAGGTAATCGCCAGGATCAACGGAAACTCTGGAGCGCCTTCATCGCGGTCATCTGAAAACATCACCCTGACGTCAACAGTGCCGGGGAATTTGGTCCACAGCGGGATGAGCCGCTCTTTAACCGCTGCACGAAACGCCTCGACACAGCCTTCCTTGACCGTGCCTTCAAACATTGCAAAGCGTGTGATCATGCCCCAAAATCCTCTTTCGCACCTTTAAAATATTCCATGACCGCAGCCTGATCTTCTCCGCCAAGGCCTGCAGCTGTCAGCATCCGGTGGATCTCAGCACATAAGGCCGTCATCGGCATCGATGTCCCGGTTTGCCGGGCCAGATCGTTCACTGCATTCAAATCCTTGACCATATTGTCGATCCGGCCCGTCCTGCGGTAATCCTTCTCGGCAAAGCGCGGCAGATACTCCTGCAACAAGGCACTGTCAGCCCGTCCGCCTTTGAGCGCCTGCGGGATTTTCGCAGCATCAACACCGGCATCAAGCGCCAGTTGAGTGGCTTCCGCCACAGCCAGAAAACCGAGCCCGCACAACACCTGATTGATCAGTTTGGTCGTCTGGCCAGCCCCGGATGGGCCCATGTGCGTGTAATTAGAGGCCACATGACGTAGCGCTATGTGAGCGCGCTCCACGTCGGCAGCTTCACCGCCCGCCATAAGCGTCAACTGGCCGATCAAGGCTTTGGGCGCGCCACCTGACAATGGGCTGTCGACCCAGGCCAAGCCTTTGTCAGACGCCATCTTGGCAAATTTGCGCGTGGCGTCCGGCTCTATTGAGGACATATCGATGATGACCGTGCCCGGCTTGGCGCCATCCGCAATGCCGTCCTTGCCGAAAGCCGCAAGCTCCACAATCCGCGAAGCATTAAGGCTGGTGATGACAAAGTCAGCCTCTTTGCTAGCCGCAGCAGCCGATGGTGCTGAAACCGCACCCTTAGCCACCAAGGCTGCGACCCGGGCCTCATCCAGATCAAAAACTGTCAGGCTATTGCCGGTTTCCAAAAAGCGTGCGCCAATCGCACCGCCCATGGCCCCTGCCCCGATCAAGGCTATGCGTTCGCCCATATTGTCATCTCCTCCACATCCGCATTCCTTTGCCCAAACCAGCACATCTGCAAATGCGACTGTGATACCGTCACTCTAAAGTGTGGCAATCTTGGCAAGGTCGGAACGCCTTAAGTTGTTACCGATACCATGTTACCGATAACTATGCTTGTCAAGCAATCGGTCTAAACTGGGAAGCAGAGTATCCTGTGATGTAGAGGCCACTCTGCTTGGCGCAAGATCTATCATCACGACATGCATTGTGCTCTTCATCAGCCCCATCACTCAATCGGCGGCAAGCGTCTCGTGACTGGTTGGGATTTGACAACGGCGGTGCTGGTCTCTGCTTTTTCGGACACCTTGTCGAGGATTTCATCCAGCTCTTCCATAGAGCGTACATGCAAGCGGGCAATGAAGCAGTCTTCGCCCGTAACCTTGTCGCATTCGGTAATTTGCGAAATATCCTGCAAGAGCTTTTGCACCACATGCAAAGTGCCTGGAAGTGGCCTAACCCGGACCATGGTCTGAAATAGATAGCCAACGGCTTTCGGATCCACATCAATGGTGAACCCCTTGATCACGCCGCCTTCTTCCAACCTTCGTAAGCGCTCCGACACGCTGGGAGACGACAAGCCGACTCGCCTCGCCAGTTCCTTCAGCGGCAAACGGGCATCGTCCAACAACGCGTCCAACAATTGGCGATCAATATCATCAGTTTTCATTAATTAGGCCCTCCTGAAAAAAGACCTATCATAATTAGTCATATTTCTGAAATTACCTGATTTACCCCATGGCGACGGATTGTTGCCTGCGCCAAGCTTGGTACATCTTGAACAGGGGTACACAATATGGAAACCAACAACCTTCGCGGCGGCTTTGAAATGACAGCCGCCATGCTGATCTCCGGCACAATCGGCTGGTTTGTCCTGCAGTCAGGCGAACCTGCGCTGCAGGTTGTCTTTTGGCGCTGTGCTTTCGGGGCTGTCGCTCTTCTCTTTATCTGTAAGGCCTTTGGCGTTCTGGGAACCCGCCATCTCACGCCGCGCATCTTCCTTTGGGCTGCTCTTGGCGGTGTTGCCATCGTGCTGAATTGGGCTTTGTTGTTTGCAGCCTTTTCCAGGGCCAGCATTTCGGTCGCCACCGTGGTCTACAACACCCAACCCTTCATGCTCACGGCCATCGGTATGCTGGCATTTGGTGAGCGCCCAGGTCTGCGCAAGCTCGGCTGGCTCGCCATAGCTTTTGCCGGTGTTGTTATGATTATCAGCACAAAACCGGGCAGCAACTATATCGGAGCTGACTATGGCATTGGTGTCGCTCTCGCCTTGGGAGCCGCTGCACTCTACGCCGTCGCTGCAGCGATCACGAAAAAGCTGAAGGGCGTACCCCCGCATCTGATCGCACTGGTTCAGGTGTCTGTCGGGGTCATCATGCTGGCACCCTTCACCTCTTTCGCACAATTGCCACAGACGACTGGCGCTTGGGCAAGTCTTGTCGCCCTAGGCGTGATTCACACCGGGGTGATGTATGTGCTCCTCTACGGCGCAATCCAGAAACTGCCAACGTCCATGGTCGCCGCGCTGTCCTACATCTATCCGATTGCCGCAATCCTGGTTGACATGGTTGCCTTTGGCACGGCGCTGCAGCCGATCCAGATTGCCGGATCTGCCGCGATCATTCTGGCTGCGGCTGGCGTGTCGATGGGCTGGCCCCTGCTGCCTAAATTTAAGCAGAACGTGATGCAACCGGGAGAATAGGATATGTTCGGGCGGTGTTAATCAATCAAAAGCGCCGCCCTATTTTACTGAAAGGCAAGTACACGTCGCTTTTGAAAACACTGCATTTGAGACGCTTCCGTGAGATGATTGTTTGGTGTCGGAGACACCCCTACACCCCATAACAATCGTACTTGCGCCGACCTTGCCTTGTGTCATCAAAATCGTCTCAGCAGGGTCACCAGAACAAATTGGCAAAACTTCAACTTCGACGCCTCGCCTGATGACCTTTGCCTTCGCTTGTTCCAGTATTTTTTCGCCAATGAAGCGCAGAACATTTTCAGGAGCTGGCTGCGATGAATTGCTCGCAGCCAGCTTCAACTGTTGTGTTAGTTTGGGCGAAAAGGATTTTGCCACCGAGAGTTCAAGCAAATCTGCAGCGTTTTTTCCGTCCGCCAGAATATGGAGCAGTGCAATCCGGCCATTGTATTTTTGTGCAAGATCGCACGCGATGCTAATTGCCTTGTTCGCGTGCTCTGACCCATCAACCGGCACCAATATGGTATGCATGATTTCACCCCGCCTCAGATCACGTGCCTGAGGTCCAAGCATATCTCAGATATCTGCTCATATGGCTGATAATGTTGGATGGTTCGGTGCCTTAAACAAGAAGCTTCAAGAGCAGTCCAGGCACGCTTACCGGCCAACAAGAAGCCGGACAAGTTTGACTGCTGCGGCCACGCCATCAATCACGGGGACGCCGAATTGGGTGGTCAAGACTTCAGCCAGATCCGCCATCCCAGCGCAACCAAGCGCAATTGCGCCGATGTCATCTTCCTTCAACGCCAAGGCGATTTCAGCTTCGATCTTGCCCCGAGCTTCGCCGCCCTCTTCTTCCAGCGCAAGTACTGGCACTTCGGAAGCTCGGACTTTCGCACACCGACGGTCAAAGCCCGTCTGCCTGAGGTTTTCTTCCAGAACCGGCACCGAGACAGACAGCGTTGTCACCACTGAGAAATGAACGGCTGCAAGCGCTGCCATGTGATAGGCCGCTTCGCCAATGCCCAGCACGGGTATCTTGCAGCGCTGCTTTAAATCCCAAAGCCCCGTATCATCGAAACAGGCAATGATGATGGCATCAACGGGCTTCGACCCTGCCAACCACTCATCAACCAGGGCAAACAACCCCGGCAGCGCAGCCATGCCATCTTCCGGTCCTTGAATAGAGGCTGGGCCTGTCTGTGGGTTCACAGCAGTTATGTTGATACCAGGCCCCGCAGCGGCCTTCGCAGCATCACCAATTTTGGCTGTCATCGAGGCTGTTCTGTTCGGGTTGATGATCAGAATATGTCGAACCGAGGTCGTCATCGGGCAATCCTCACATCAACCCCTGACCAGCGTCGGATCCCCGGTTTTTCTGCCTCTTGCGCATCACCACCACGATCAACAGGAACGTACCGATGATGAAGAAGGAGAACACTGTGGTCAGCGTTCCGAGCGCATAAAGCACTGGCGAGGTCACATTCGTGGTCATGCCGAAGATTTCCAGCGGCAATGTGTTGTAGGAGCCGGAGGTCAGCAAGGTTCTGGCGAACTCGTCATAGGACAGCGTGAAGCCAAACAGGGCAACGCCGATCAGCATTGGCGCAATGATCGGCAACACCACATGGCGCACGGTTTGCCAGGGTGATGCTCCCAGATCACGAGCTGCCTCCTCATAGGACTTGTCGAACCGATTAAAGACCGCAAACATGATCAAAAGGCCGAACGGTAATGTCCAAGTCAGCTGTGAGCCAAAGCCGGACGTTGACCAATGCACTTCCATGTCGAGAATATTGAAGATCAGGCCCACGCCCAGTGACACCAGGATCGACGGCACGATGAGACTGGCGATGATCAGATAGAACAGCACCGTGGAGCCACGGAACTTCTGACGGAACGCCATACCGCCCATGACAGACAGCACCACGGTCACACTCATGACCATCAGCCCCAGTGCAAAGGAGCGGCGGAACGAGCCCCAGATGTCGCCAACGGCCTGCTGCTCGAACAGGTCATAGAACCAATGCAGCGACACGCCGTTCATCGGGAAGGTCAGACCACCTTTCGGCCCCTGGAAGGACAGGATACCGATGGTGAAGACCGGCCCGTACAAGAAGATGACGAACAGCGTGAAAAACGCGGCAAGAAAATAGAAGGAACGGGAACGCGGCTCCATCGATCAAAGCTCCTTGCGAATGTCGACAAAGCGCATCATCACGCCGATCATTAGAAGAACGGTGCACAGCAGCACCACAGAGGAAGCAGCCGCAGCAGGATATTGCAGCAAAGCAATCTCGTTGGAGATGATCCGGCCGACCGATGCACTTTGGCCACCAGACATGTGGCGCACTGTGATGAAGTCGCCCATCACCAGAGTCACAACGAAGATCGACCCGATCATGATGCCCGGCTTGGCCAGCGGAATGATAACGTTGGTCAGGATCTGGTAGCCACTGGCCCCGGCGTCTCGCGCGGCCTCAATCAGGGATTTGTCGATGCGCATCATGGTGTTGAAGATCGGCACGACCATGAACAAGGCGTAGAGATGAACGAATGCCAGCACCACGGAAAAATCGGAATAAAGCAACCATTCCAGTGGCTCATCAATGATGCCCAAATGCATGAGGCTGGAATTGGCGATGCCATTGCGACCCAGAAACGGGATCCAGGAAATCATCCGGATGATGTTCGAGGTCCAGAACGGTATCGTGCAGATCAGAAACAACGCCACCTGAGCTGGAAGGGTGCGCACGTGGAACGCTAGAAAGTAAGCAACTGTGAACCCGATACCCGCACAGAAGATCCAGGTCAGTACCATGAATTTCATGGTCTTGAGATAAGTCGCCCAAGTGACCGCAGAGGTCAGATTGTATATGTAATTGTCAAGAATGAAGTCGGGAAAGAACGACCAGTCATTGTAGTCCCAGAAACTGACCGTGACGATGGTCAGGATCGGCAGCAGCAGGAAAAACCCGAGCACGCAGGCGAGCGGCGTCACCAGCAGCCAGCTGATGCGCTCGGCGCGTTTCGACGGATCGATCTTTTTGGTCATTTTCATATGGTGATGTCTGCCCGGCCAGATATGGACCCCTGCCCGGCGATGTGCCGGACAGGGAAATTTTATGTCACCGCAGCCCTTAGGCAGCGATAAACTCGTTCCACTTGCGAACCATGTAGCGATTCTCATCCATGACGGCATTCCAGCAAGCCACAGCGCCCATGCGGTCATAGAAGGATCCGCCATCGCGCACGGCGCCAGCTTTTTCCATGACATCGCCAAACGGGTTCTTGATATCACCCTCGGCAGGCTTGCCTTCAAACCAGAAGCCCCACTCGTCTTCGGTCATGAAATTCTTGGAAGTTTCCGGAACAGCAGAATAATACCCTTGGCGCATCAGGAAGCCTCCGACCCAGCCGTCGAGATACCAGTTGATGTACTCATAGGCAGCTTCCAGCTCGAGACCGGACAGGTTCTTGGACAGACCAAGACCACCGCCCCAGGAGCGATAGCCTTCCTTTAGCGGCTGATAGACACAAGGAATGCCCTTAGAACGAACGGCCGTGATTGCCGGTGACCACATGGACTGGATGACAACTTCACCAGACGCCATCAGGTTGACGCTCTCGTCAAAAGACTTCCAGAAGGCACGGAACTGGCCGTTCTTCTTGGCTTCGGTGAAGATGCCAAGCGTCAGGTCGATTTCGTCCTTGGTCATGTTCCCCTTGTCCGGGTACTTGTGCTCACCCATAGCCTCAACGACCATCGCCATATCCATGATACCAATGGAGGAGATGTCTAGAATGGAGGCTTTGCCCTTGAATTCAGGGTTCAGCAGCTCGGCCCATGAGTTGATCGGACGACCAATGAGATCCGGGCGAATGCCCAGTGTGTCCGCGTTGTAGATGGTCGGGATCAGGGTCATCCAGCCGGATTCTTCCTGAACGAAGTCTTTGCCATCTGGTCCGGAGGTAAAGCCGACCGTGCTCGGCGCAGTGCCCTGTGCAATGGTGCTTTCAGGCGTCAGCTTGCCGCTTTTGAAAATGCCGACAATCTTGTCGTAGTTCTTGATCTTGGAGGTGTCCATCGCCTGCATGTTGCCAGCGCCCCAGACCTTTTTGCAGATCCAGTACTCGATGTCTGCAATGTCGAAGGACTTAGGCTGGGTAGCTGCACGCTGGGTCACGCTGTCGCTGTCGAGCGCCGTCATTTCCAGGGTAAAGCCGAGGTCTTCCTTCACTTTGGCGGCAACTTCATTGATGTTGGAGACGCCTGTGCCAAACTGGCGCAAGGTGACATCCTTGATGTTCTGCGCCCAGATAGTTGGAAATCCGGTGATTGCACCAGAACCGATGGCGGCACCTGCAGCGGCTGCGCCACCCTTCAGGATGCTACGGCGGCTAAGGCCCTTAGTGTCGAGCTGCTTTGTCATAGTATCTGTTCCTGTTCCCCTTTGGAGGTTCTTGCTCCGGCTTCCCGGGCCGGGTTTCAGCGACCTAAGCCGCCAAGCTGTGGGCATCTTCCGGTTTCCAGTTCAGGAAAACGGTCGTGCCAATTTCTATCGGATCTGCAAAAAAGGCCTCATCAGACATGGCAGCGGTCAAATCGCCTGCACTGCCTGCTTCCAAGGCCAAATTGACGGTAGATCCGAGGTATTCAACATCCCTGACGGCGGCAGTAAGCCTGGCCCCGCCGTCTCCCGTCGTGCGGCTAACTTCCAATCTGTCAGCTCTGACTGCCACTGGAGCACCCTTGACCTGCAGAACATTGTGGCCGCCGATGAATTTGGCGACGAATTCGGTCTTGGGCGCATTGAAGACACTGCGCGGTGAGCCTGCCTGCTCAATTTTTCCGCCGTTCATGACGATGATATCGTCGGCCAGCGCCAGGGCTTCATCCTGTGAATGGGTGACGTGAATAAAGGAAATGCCTAGTTCGCGCTGTAGCCGCTTGAGTTCAAGGCGCATCTTGATCCGCAGGAACGGATCCAGCGCAGACAGAGGCTCATCCAGCAAAAGAACAGAAGGCTCGGTAATCAAGGCGCGCGCCAAGGCAACGCGCTGCTGCTGGCCACCGGAAAGCTGATCGGGAAGCCGATCCGCATAGGACACCATATCGACCAGCTCCAGCAGCTCCATGGCGCGCTTGAGGCGCGCAGGCTTGGCGATGCCCTGCATCTTCTGGGAAAAGGCCACATTGTCCGCAACGCTGATATGGGGAAACAGCGCATAATTCTGGAACATCATGGCTGTGCCACGGCTTGCTGGCGGCAGGTCGGTGATGTTCGCACCGCCGAGCAATATATCACCCTCGCTGACCTGTTCATGCCCCGCGATCATGCGCAGGGTCGAAGACTTTCCGCAGCCGGAGGGGCCGAGCAGGCAAGAATAAGTGCCTGACTTGAACTTGTGGTTGATCGCATCGACAGCAACTGTGTCACCATATCGTTTCACTGTGGCAACAAGTTCTAAGTTCAGGGTCTTGATCATTTGATATGGCTTTCGGGTCGCCGGTTTTTCGTCGGACCCAATTCTGCAACAGCCGTGCCAACTAAATTTATCGGCAGATATCAGCCACTATTTGGCAATTCCCCAAGATCTCGCCACGTGTACAGTCGGATTAAGTGCACAATTTTTCACCTCATTGAATACGAATTGGACAATTATTGTATACGATCTTGGTTGCATCCTTCTCCAACCAGCTTATGATGTCTTCATGTCATATTTTCTCCAATCCCCCCTGCCATGACCCAGCCCCTGCGCACCTCCCAAACAAGCGCTGCAGCAGATAGATTGCACGATATATTTCCTTTGCCTGCCGGGCGAACGCTGGACATATGTCTGAAGCTTCACTCAGCAATCCTCGAACACCGCCTCGCACCAGGAATCAAGCTGTCAGAAGATGAGGTCGGTGAGATTTACGGGGTGAGTCGCACGGTTGTGCGCGCCGCTCTTCAGGCGCTGGCCCATTCGGGCATGGTGACCATAGAGAAGAACCGGGGTGCATTTGTCGCGCGCCCGACCATTCGCGAAGCGCACGAGGTTTTTGAGGCACGCGCGCTTATCGAGCCGCGCATTGCCCGGATGACAGCCCAAGCCGTCAGCGAAGCTGATCTGGTAAGGCTGCAGGCCCACATAGATGCAGAGCATGAAGCTTTGGCAGCAGGGGACATGGGCAAGGCGCTGTCGCTGTCCGGACAATTTCATACGGAAATTGCGGATATTGCCAACCACCAGATCCTGGCCAATATGGTGCGCTCGCTGATTTCCCGCTCATCGCTGATCATTGCCTTATACTGGAAGCGAGCAGACACCGCCTGCGAAAGCCACTCCCATCACGCCCTCCTGAAATCCTTTGCTGAACACAATGGCGAGGCTGCCGAGGAAATCCAGAAGAGCCACATCATCGATCTGCACTCCGGCCTCGACCTTCGAGACCGACTGGACAAGACCAACTCCCTCGCCGAGGCACTGACTTAGGGTTCGCCCCCATAAAATTGCATGTACTGGTCGATCTGGAACAGCTCGGATCCGAGGCGCAAAAGCATGGCAACCCGGATGGTTTTAATGCCTAGATGGCACGCCAACTTTTAGTAATGGACCGCTTAAACGTAAAAAAGGCCGAGCAATGCCCGACCTTTTCTTAATCTCAACAATCCAGATCAGGTTACGTATATACGCCACCGAACACTGGATCGGAAATTAACTTAAGCTTCCTGCAGGTTGTCCGCAGCAGACTTGCCAGAGCGGTTGTCTTTGACAACTTCAAAGCTGACCTTCTGGCCTTCAGCAAGAGTGTGCATGCCAGCACGCTCAACAGCGGAGATGTGAACAAACACGTCGTCGCCGCCGTTATCAGGCTGAATGAAGCCGAAGCCTTTAGTGGTGTTGAAAAACTTAACTGTTCCTACGGTCATAACGATTTCCTTTCAATCGGTCATGGTGGAGTGTATATTGCGTGTTTTTCACAACATACGGTTAGGTCGACGTTGATAGGGAAGATCGTTCTGAGTGCGACAAGTCGCACGGTAACAAAGTTCGTCAAACAAAATCGATGGGCGCTTTATAAGCGATGTTTCCAAAAAGCACAACACCAAATTCTCACAGACAATTCACATCGATGTTATCATCCCATTTCCTGCGAACACATCCACTCGTCCAATCTGACTGTTTTCCTTAAGTTTATCATCCCGGCAGAAAGAGCTTCGATCCAAGAATATATTTACAAATTCATAAATCATCACTGTTTTGGCCTGAGCGGCGAATTGTCGATGAAGCGTCGGGCGGCTTCGGCCTCTCGTGGATACGCCTTTTCCATCAATTTATAGGCCCGTTCTGCCAATTCGGCTTCCCCACCCAAGGTGCCCGACTGAATTGCCAGGCGCAAACCCTGCAGATCAGAGGTCTGAGCATCCAACAGAAACCGTACGTGTGGCACCATGTCTTCATAGCGCCCGGCAATCTGAAGCGAGGTCAGCAAGGACAAGCGCGCATTTACCGAATTTGGCACCTGATCGACAGCCAGCTCATGCAAGGTAATCGCATCAGCAATCCGCCCTGTAGTTCCCAGAATGCGGCCTGCATTGAGATAATGCCCCTGGTTCTTCGCAAGCGAACAGGTTTTAAACACCCGTTGCAGCAGCTGGATAGCCTCTTCGCCAACCTGCTGGCCTTCCACCGAATCCATCGCATCCTGACAGAGCACAAGCGACCGTCCAAGCCCCCCCTGAACAGCCTCTGCGTCCAAATCTGAACGTCCATTCAAAAGATCTGCAATGTCTCTAGCAGGCAATGCCTCATAGCGCCCCTCACCGCCTCCGACTGCGATGCCAACCAGATCACCCGCACCATCAATCAGTGCACCGCCGCTGACGCCCGGCTGCATGTAGCTCGTGACATGCAACCGTCCAAGGTCTGCATCTGCTGCGGGAGGCAAAGTTAGATGACCAGGAGGAAAGACCCGAATTTGTCGTTGGTCGAGATCTGCCCCGACTGCATGCAGCGGTTCACTGGCTGCAAGGTCGAACGGGCTTTCAATGTCTGGCGTCAAAATCAAACCCGTGTCCGGCAACCCAGCCACCTGAATCAAGGCCAGATCCCCGCGGTAAGAAGACGGGATGACTTTGCCCTTCAATGGGCCTCCCGGTGTAAACACCACAGCCTGTGTTCGATCTGCGACCACATGACGATTGGTCACCAGCAAGTCCGGTCCGATGCGCACAGCGCTGGCCAGTGGGTCATAGCTTTCAACCGGAAACACGGCCTGTCGCGTCAGGCAAACGGCCGCCGCATAGGGGCAGTCAGGCGTTCCAATCGCAGAAGATGCCTCATCAAACTCGGTTAGCGCCTTTGCAGCTGCTGTTCCAGCTTGAGCTTTCTCTTGGGCGAAAGTCAGTGTCAGGCTTTTCATCACGCCATCACGGTGAACCAAAAGCTCCGCCGCCTCGCCTTGACGCACAAGCGCCAAGGCAGACACAACATCACGCGGCTTTCGAATATCTCTGCCCGCTAGAGACACGATCAGGTCGCCAGTTTGAACACCTGATTTTTGCGCTGTGCCGCCCTTGGCAAGAGACGCAACCCTTGCCCCTGCCCTGATCGCCAGATCCTGCCGGGTAGGCATCTCCAGTCCCCAACCAGCAGACACATAAGACACGTGTCCCTTAGCATGCAGATCATCCACCACACGATCCAGCAAAGAGGTCGAAACCGCAAAGTTGACGCCAATGTTGGTTTCACCACGCGAGGCAAAGATCGCAGAGACCATTCCGATCAACCGCCCGCCCTCATCCACCAGCGCGCCGCCGGAGCTGCCCGGATTTGCTGCAGCGTCTGTCTGGATGAAATCTTCAACGGCATTGAAACCCGCATTTGACACATTGCGCGCAGAGACCACCCCGCAAGTCACCGACAGATCCAGACCATAAGCATTTGAAATCACACAGGCACGACTTGCCAGTGCAGGCTTGGGTGCATGGTCGAACACAGTTAGGTTTTCATCGACTTTCAGCAAAGCGATGTCACTAAGCCGATCCTGCCCGACGACTTTCGCTGGCAGTATCCGCCCATCATATAGACGAACATCAACCCGCTCCGCTGGTTCAATGACATGATAGGCTGTTGCGATCAGTCCGCCGGGACGGATCGCAATGCCCGACCCTTCCGGCGCAGCACCTGCTGGCGTTCCTGCGCCTCCTTGAGGTTTACCCGGCCAGACCGGGAGCACCGAGACGACGGAGGTCAGAATGCTGTCAGGTAGATCCGCTGCACGCACGCGCTCGGAATGCCCCAAAACAGTCCAGGCAAGAAGAGAAGCGATAAGGCAGGCGCGGATCATCGACAGGGCTCCCATAGGTGCTAACGCGTGATCTTAGCTCATTCTCGGACAAGCGTCTCGGTTGAGGTTTGACGCCGTGTCCCCTCCTTCCATCCTCCCAAAAAAAAGCCCGAGCGCGAGGCCCGGGCTTTCAATCATACAAAGCGTTTTGCGCTCGATTAGAATTTATAGATGAGGTTGGCTTTAAACGTCCGCCCACTCTCCGAGTAGTACTGATTAGGCTGTGTCAGGGTTGATGTTGGTAAGCCGACCGCATTGTAATAGGTCTGATCAAAGACGTTGCCTACGCTTGCAGAAAGGCTAAGCCCGTCAACCTGTTCCGGCGTCCAGCTGGCACGGACATCCAGCAAGCCATAACCTGGTGCATACCCTTCAGACAGGCCTACATTGTCACGACTTCCGGCGACGGTCCAAGTAGCTCCTACACCCCAAATTCCATTATCATATCCCAGATCAAGAATACCGCGGAATGGAGGAATGGAGCTTATCGTTTCTCCAGTATTTTCATCCTGGCCTTCGATCATAGCTATGCTGGTTGATACCTTCCAATTCGGACGGAATTTCCAATGTACATTGGCCTCAACACCATAAATGCGAACGTCGTCTCGATTGATGCTCTGGGTTACACCGAATGGATAGCCATTCAAACCAAGAGACGCGGCTGAGACAGAACGGGTGTCAATGAAATTCTTGTACAAATTCAAGAAAGTCGCAGCGCCACCGCCAAAGTTACTGTCACCCAACTCGATACCCAACTCGAAGCCATTGCTGGTTTCAGCCTCCAGATTGGGGTTCCCGATTCTCAAATAAGTAGCCGGAGAGCCATAAGTGGTGAAGAGTTCGTCCGCAGTCGGGGCACGAAACCCTTGCGCCCACTGACCGTAAACTCGACCAAAGCTCCAATTGTATTCAGCCAACAGCTTTCCGGACACGGCGGCATCCGTATTTTCCGTCAGGTTTCGAGCGCCTACAGCATCGTTTCCTTCATACGATGCTGTCGCCTTAGGGTCATGGCTATACCAATCAAAACGAACACCTGGCGTGATGGAAAAGCCACTATCACCGAGCGCTATCCGATCCTCCAGAGACGCCCCGAAGGTAAGGCTGGTCACATCTGGCTGGTAGGACTGGTTTACGTGATAGAAATTACAAGAGTAGCTATTGACAGTGTCGCAGACATCCTCTCCTGAAGTGTACTGGGACGTCTCGCCCCAATAACCATCGGCAGCGAAGAGAAACCGGTTTTCCAAGCCAAAGAGCTCAAGGGTCTTGTTGAAGTCACCGTGGGCGCCCACACCATCTTTTTTGATTTTGTCGCCACGATTATAAGGCCCGGCCAGCGCTCCCGTCCGGGTGGCATTGGTGTCGTAGTTCAGCTCCATTGACTGCCAGTAACCCAACACATGCGCTTCATCAACAAAGGCGTTATCAGTCTGGGAACTGAAGTCATACTGAAAGGAAACACGACTGCGCTCGCTAGTCTCTTCCGAATCATAGTCGGGATAGGTCGCGGAAATTGAGGTCCTCGCATCCACGTCGTCCTTAAGATAGAAGTGCTCACCGATAATCCCAACGCTATGCCCTTCACCAAAATCATGAAACATCTTGCCGAGGATGTTGTACTGATCGTAATCGGCCGGGTCAGCCTTGGTCCGCGTCGTTCCGGTGCCACCGATATCTCCCTTGGTGGAGGTTTCATGACCGACCTTGTAACCGCCTTGCAAGAGCATGGAAGTACCGCCGACCCGCGCTGCAGCCGCCTGGCTTGCGCTGACACTATTGTCAGAAGAATCGTAGGTTAGCTTGCTCTGGCCGCCCCAGGTTTTTCCTTCCCGGATGATATCGTCTGGAGATATTGTGCGTAGACCAAGCATACCGCCAAGCACACCAGAGCCGTAGCGTGAAGAGTCGCTCCCCTTCAGAATATCGATCTGAGACAGGGTGTCGAAGCCGAAGGTGCTGACACCGCCCGAGGCGCCAAATACCGGCTCGTTCATCCACGGCACAGGTACACCGTCAATAGTTGTCAACACGCGAGATCCGTCCAGGCCGCGAATGTTGACACTGCCGTTGTCCTCATTGAAGTCGACGCTTGGATCGAGTTTGGACAGGTCACTCAGACTCTCGATCTGACGCTCTTGAAGTTCCTCACTCGTAATCGTCTCCACTGTCGCGCCGGACAATTCCGCTTCGTCTTCACCAGACTTTACTACGATTTTCTCAAGCACAGCAGTGTCTTGGGCGCTAGCGATGTTGGCAGTTCCGAGTGTTCCGATGATGGTGCTGGCGAGCAGCATCGCCATGCGCGCATGATGCGTCATTTGGCAGTCCTTGTTTGTAGATAAAATTGGGAAAACGCTGGCAACCAGGAAGGCACAACCTCCCCAGACTGGCTGGCGAACGAGCTCTAAATAACCCGCTGGCCCTGGTAATTGTGTCTTAACCAAGGCCTAATTTAAGGTGAGTTTTATACTCATAAATATAATTTGTTGAGTCAAAAATGCATGTATTAACAAGGCGTTTCGGAATTGTGGCAAAAACACAACACACCTTCCCGGAGGACGGCAAGATGAACCGCTGATGCTGAGGTGCCTTGGAAACGACAAAAGCGCCCCGAATTGAGGCGCTTTTGTATGGTTTTCTTTAAAAACAGACCCCTTATTCGGGTCTTTGAACAGCATCGTTAAACAGCGTCTTTCCTCTCGCGCCGTTCATGATCATCCTCGCGCATTTCCAGCCACATGGCGTTCAACACGGCAAGACAGACTGCCAGCGGCATACCGAGAATCCAGGCAAAATACCACATTATCTCATATCTCCTCAGTACGCCGTATCATGGTCGCGCTCGATTGTTTCTTCATCGATCTTGCCCCACAACACCTTATAGACCCAGGCGGTGTAAACGAGGATCAGCGGCAGGAAGATGGCTGTAGCCACCAACATATTGAACAGTGTCGCATGGCTGGAAGGTGCATCCCAAACAGTCAGGCTGGCTTCCGGCTGGACAGAACTTGGCAACAAGAATGGAAACATCGACAGGCCAACCGTCGAGATGATGCCAAAGACCGAGGCCTTTGAGCACAGGAAAGTCAGGCCTTCAAACCGGGTCTGCAGTCCGATCAATGCCCCAAATGCACCCAGAAACCCAAGTGCAGGAGCAATCATCATCCAAGGATAAGACGCGTAGTTGGTCATCCATGCGCCCCCCTCAATCACGGCCTGTTTGGCCAATGGGTTGGCCTGCATATTCGGGTCTATTTCCGACGTAATCCGATAGCCTTCGACAAAACCATTGGCAATAAGCCAGCCGCCCAGAGCGAACAGTACCAAGGCTGCCACAGCTGCAAAGCTGCCATATCGACGCCCCCGCGTGGCAACGATGCCACCGGCCCGCATTCCAAGCCATGCGCCGCCGTGCATCACCAGCATGGATACGGACAACAGTCCGCACAGCAATGCAAACGGAGAGAACAGGTCAAAGAACGAGCCGTGATAAGTCATGCGCAGATCTTGATCGAGGCTAAAAGGCACCCCAAGAAGAACATTGCCGACCGCAACACCGAAAACCAATGCAGGCACAAAGGAGCCGGTAAACAGAGCCCAGTCCCAGCGGGACCGCCAGGATGGATCAGGATGTTTTGAGCGATATTTAAACGCAACCGGCCGCAGGATCATCGCAGCAAGAACGATAAACATCGCCAGGTAGAAGCCGGAAAAGCTGATGGCATAAAGCGGCGGCCAAGCTGCGAAAATCGCACCGCCCCCGAGAATGAACCAAACTTGGTTGCCCTCCCAGGTCGCGCCGATTGTGTTGATGGCAACACGCCGTTCAACGTCCGTTTCAGCGACAAAAGGCAACAAGGCACCAACACCCATATCAAAGCCGTCAGTCACCGCAAATCCAATCAATATGATGCCCAAAAGGGCCCACCAGATCAGCTTTAGCGTGGAATAATCGATCAGTTCATGGAGGATCATCAGGCTACTCCGCTGCGATGGCTACTGGAGCAACAGTCTGCGCCGAAGCGTTTCCTGGCAGCTCTCCGTCATCAGGGCCTTTTCGAATATACTTAAGCATCAGTTTGACTTCGATCACCAGAAGCACCGAATAGAGCACCATAAACCCGATGATCGTCATCAGAACTTCCGTGACAGACAGGTTGGATACCGCTTGCGAGGTAGGCAACATGCCTTCGATCACCCATGGCTGACGGCCATATTCTGCAATGAACCATCCCATTTCGCAGGCAACCCACGGCAGAGGTATTGCCAAGACCGCGATATGAAGTAGCCAGCGGCGCTTCTTTGCCACCTCTTCCAGTTTCCCGGCTGATGACAGATAGAAGAAAACCGCCGTCAACAAGATGAAGAATAACCCACAGGCGACCATGATGCGGAAGGCATAGAACATGGGCCAGACATTGGGCACTGCAGACCAGGCAGCCGCATCAATTTCTTCATTGGTGGCGTTGATTGGATCCTTGGAAAAGGGGAGCAGCAAATAAGCGTAGCCAAGGTTTTTCTGGTTTTGAAGGAACGTCTCCCGCACGTCCGCATCTGCACCTTCGGATGAGCGAATTTTCTGTAATGCATCCCATGCGATCACACCCTGACGGATCCGGTCCTTGGAGTTCTCAACCAGCTCCTTGATGCCCGGTATCTCGTCTGTCAGGGATCGTGTCGCAATCAGCCCCATGACATAGGGCACCTCAATGGCGAAGGCGTTTTCCCGTTTGGCCATATCCGGAATGGCGATAAGATTGAAGGATGCCGGAGCTGGCTCAGTCTCCCACATGGACTCGATGGTCGCGAGCTTCATCTTCTGGTTCAGATTGGCCTCATAGCCACTTTCATCACCCAGAACGACCGCAGACAACGCCGCAGCAAAGCCAAAGGCAGAAGCCACGGCAATAGACCGCTTGGCGATGGCAATATGTCGCCCTTTCAGCAAGTACCAAGAAGACACGCCAAGTACAAAGAGCGATGCCGTGACATAGCCAGCAGAGACGGTATGAACGAATTTGGCCTGAGCAACCGGGTTAAACAGAACGTCAAAAAAGCTTGTCACTTCCATGCGCATGGTGTCCGGATTGAACTCAGCACCAATTGGGTGCTGCATCCAGCCATTGGCAATAAGGATCCAGAGCGCGGAGAAATTTGTGCCTATGGCGACAGCCCAGGTCGCACCAAGGTGCTGGCGCTTGGAAAGCCGATCCCATCCAAAGAAGAACAAGCCAACAAAGGTGGCTTCCATGAAGAAAGCCATCAATCCTTCAATTGCCAGCGGCGCGCCGAAGACATCACCGACATATTGACTGAAATAGGCCCAGTTCATGCCGAACTGGAATTCCATGGTCAGGCCTGTCGCAACTCCGAGCACAAAGTTGATACCAAACAGTGTGCCCCAGAATTTGACCATCCGTTTCCAGATTTCACGACCGGTCATCACATAGACCGTTTCCATGGTGGCAAGCAGAACCGACAAGCCTATCGTCAATGGAACGAAGAGAAAGTGGTAGAGAGCTGTCATGCCAAATTGCAGCCGTGACAGGCTGACAATATCGAGTTCCATCGCGTCACCTTTCGTGTCTTGCTCCGCGGGAGAACGGAACCGGACTAGATTGTGTTTGCCTCACTCAGGCCTATGTCTTGAACCTAGTTAACCTAAATAAGTTATACATTCATTAGTACACATAGAGGGCGATCCAGCTTGGCAAGATGCAAGCTGGTCACTTTCAAATTCCCATTCAACATCGTTTAAACTTGGTGAAGCGGCACTGCCATAGATGCAGCTGCGGCATCCAGCCTCAGGACACGGTCTGCACGGGCTATTTCGTCAGGCTTGTGCGCAATCATCAAAACTGCAGCCTCCCCTCGAAAACGCTCAAAACGGCTCAAAACCTCGTCTGCGTTGGCTGCATCCAGCCCCTCAGTCAGCTCGTCAAGAATGAAAAGATCCGGCTGCGTCAGATACGCGCGGGCAAGGCCCAGGCGTCGTTGCTCCCCTCCCGACAAGCCTACTCCCGTTTCGCCTAGCATCGCATCAAGCCCGGAACTATTGCTTCGGATCCGCTCATCCAGCGCGGCCATTTCAAGAGCCTGCCAGAGTTCGTCATCAGACGCCGCCGGATTTGCAATGCGTAGATTGGCAGCGATCGAATCATGGAACAGATAAGGTTTTTGGCCAAGGACCGTCACCCTGCGCCGTAAGTCCGGCTCCTTAATCGCAGAAAGCGCTTCACCTCGAAGACGTATCTCGCCAGCAGCTGGCGTCAACAAGCCTGCGACAAGCGCAGAGACCGTTGATTTTCCGCAGCCGCTCTTGCCAACAATGGCAAGCCATTCACCGGATGCGATCTCAAAGGTAAAATCGCTCAAAACCTCGCGCTCGGCCATAGGATAACCGAAGGTAACTGCATCGAATGCCAGCGCTGGAGCAGGTGCCGGATTGGCAACCGTGGACACGATGTCATGATCGGGATTGACGGGATTACTGTTCCCCCCCTCCTGCCCGCTCTGCACACCTGAGACAGCGCGGCGGGCAGCCAGTCCGGTGCGTCCAATATTCGCCAGCCCCGGCACGACGCCCCCCATCACTTCGGGCAACCCCATAACCACCAGCAGCACAGCAACTGCGACAGCCGCTCCAAGAGCCCCTTCGGCAACCTGCCAGCTGACGATTGCAAGCGTAATGGCAACAGCCACCTGCCCTGCGAACCCCGCCTTTGCAACAAGTGAGCTGCTGCGCGCGTCACTTTCCTCTTCCGCCAAGGCAAGGCGACGTTCGGCAGACTTGACAGCTTCTGCAGCAGCATCAAGACCGCCATAAACAGCAAGATCCCTGCGCCCCCCCACCAGATCAACCGTCCGCAGGCGAACAGCATCAAGCGCGGCTTCCCGACGTCGCGCATTCCGCCCATTAGCATTGCGCTTACGTGGAAGCAAAACGAAAGCCCCAAATCCAATAATCAGGCTGAACAGGAAGATCGGCCCAAGGGCCAGAACCGGCGAGAAGGATACAGTCCAAACAACCGCCAGAGCCCCCAGCGTCACCGCCAGCGCACCAGGCACAACCATCCGTAAATAGACTGCATCCAATGAGGAGATGTCTGATGTCAGGCGGTTGAGCGCAGCGCCGCTTCGCGGTTTGCTCCCTCCCCCAGCCTGATTTGACTGGCCATCGAACACCCGGCACCGCAAATCTGCCAGAAACCGGAACGTCGCATCATGAGTCAGCAGGCGCTCGCCATAGCGCCCCAGCGTGCGAGCAATAGCCAATCCACGGATAAGCGAACTGGGTAAAAACACATTCAGGAAAACACCACTGAGGCCTGCCAATGCGGCAGCTGTAATGAACCAACCGGCCACGCCCAACAGCGCAATGCCCGCAATGGCCGGAATGAGCGCGACGACTATGCCAATAGTAAATGACCGGCGATGGTGAGACCACTGCAATTTGATCAGGCGATGCAGGCCGTTCATGCCACAACCTCTAAGCAAGACCCATCACGGATCTGGATATGAGTTGCCGTCATGGCCATCACCTTGGGATCATGTGTCGCAACAATCAGAGTTTTTCCGCCGGACATGGCCTTGAGACCGCAGATCACATCTGCTGCAGTGTCCTCATCAAGACCCGCGGTTGGCTCGTCCGCCAGGATCAAGCCTGAGTCTTTGCGCATGGCAGCCCGGGCAAGACCAACCCGCCGTGCTTCCCCTACAGACAGTCCAAAGCCATCTTCACCAATGACCGTCCCAAGGCCGCGCGGCAAGCGCTCAACCAGATCGACCGCACCAGCCAGGGCCAGAGCTTCCCACATGTCGCTTTCACTGGCTCCAGGATTGGCCCGCAGCAAATTCGCTTTCAACGATCCATGAAACAGACGGGGTGCCTGTCCGACCCAGGCGATGGACTGACGCCATGCGACAGGATCAAGCTCAGCCATATTCTGATCGTTTACCAGGATTTTGCCAGCACCAAGGACATGCAGCCCAAGCAGGCAGTCAAGAATGGTCGTCTTGCCAGATCCGCTTGGCCCAATCAAAAGCGCCGCCTCGCCTGCTCCAACGCGCAGGCTGACAGATGACAAAACCTGCCGCGCACCAAGACACAATGACACATCTTCAAAGCACACTGATGGAGCCGTCTCCGATGCGCTCTGCTGATCGGCTTTCGAAACTGCATGCACAGGCATGACTTCGGACCGCGCCAGGATCTCGGCATGAAGAGCCGACAGCTTTTCTGTCGCGGCCAGCCCGGCGGCGCGATCATGATAAGCTGCCGCATAGGCGCGTAGAGGAGCGAAATAGTCGGGAGCGAGCAACAGGATAAACAGCCCCGCCGTGTAGCTCAGCGGCGCTCCCCAAGTTCCCATGGTCACATCACCGAGCAGAGAAAAGCCCACGAAGACAGCAACGAAGGCAATGCCAAGTGCACTGAACAATTCCAGGACGGTCGAAGACAGAAAAGCGATGCGCAGAACCTTCATGGTGCCGACCCGAAAGGCATCACCGACGTCTGCAATCTGATTGCGTGTCCGCTCAACCGCGCCAAACAAGCGCAAGGTTTCAAGTCCACGCACCCTGTCGAGCAGGAAACCACTCATGCGAACGAGCTCTTCCTGTTGCCCTTCGCTGGCGGCTTTTGCCTTCAACCCGATCAGCGCCATGAATACGGGGATCAAGGGACCGGTGACGAGCAAGATGATCGCAGCAAGCCAACTGACCATGGCCGTCGCAAGAATGATCGCAACTGGAACCAACCGCAGACGAACATTTTGCGGATAGAAATTCGACAGATATGGCCCCAGAGCATCGACCTGATCGCCAACATGCGCGGCAACCGCGCCGCTGGTTGGCAACTCACTGGCCGGAGAGGCGGATGAAATGGCCTGTAAAAGGTCTGCACGCACACGACTTTTAACTGCTCGGGCAGTCTGACGAGCCAGTTTTCCCGCTCTCAGGTTAAGCTGCATACGGATGAAGGCCAAGACAACAAACCCAAGCGAGTACATCCAGACCATGAAATCAACCGCACCACCGGCAGCGGGCACAACGAAATCTGCAACCACGGACGCGATCAACCACGCCTGCGCGATCCAGATAACATCAGACAATGCAAACAAACGCCCAGCACGCTTCAAAGAGCGGGCCTCATCACCGATCAGAGCAGCCAAACCCGGCACAGTGGCCAGAACTGGCTGGCCCTCCGGGGGGCCATCCGCGCAGAGACCTTCCTCAGCAGCAGGATCAACGTGTGCGCCGGAGGCCCTCATGCAAGCCTCATCTGGCGCACCAAACCGGGCGGCACCGCATCCATAGCTGTTCAAAGGTATTCAAATCCGGATCACCCGTGTGCTCAAAACCCAAACCGAAATTTGGACATCCCTCATCTTGAGGTCCGTTTTAGGCGGTTCAACGCAGAAACACCAGTTGCAGGAATTACGATGAGTAGCCCGCTCCACCGGCACCGCCTTGCGCGATATCAAACAACAGGCAATTGAAGGAGATGAAATCCAGCAAGTCCTGTTATCAGGTGAATCTAGCCCACACGCCCACACAATCAAGAGCACCTACCCTTGATTGAACCATCAACAAAAAGCCCTCGAAGGATCCGCTACATCTGCCCCCACATGCACTTAGCCTTCAGGCTAATACCTGTAAAATAATGTTTTCAATATACAATTTCGCTTTTACTGTCATTATTTACAATGCAATTTTATAGCACTGTATGAATACACAATAAAAAACACGTGCATTTTGTAATGAGACATGTTTAAAGTAGCCATGGTTTTAACGAACCATGTTTGGGAATTTTTTGAATTTTCCCGGACAGTTCCATTCACATTATTTTCGTGGATACCTGTTCTGTCCATGCCTTGTAACAGAGGCGCCCGCACTTAAACTTCAAAGCCGGTTCTATACCGGCTTCTTTTTTCACAAAAGCCATCCCCTCAAATTTTAGGGTTCAATGATTCCGATCGCATTCGATCGTCACAATTTTTCCGAACGATGACGACGCACGCAAAAATTGATTTCAAGCAACGAACAGGACGCACGAGAAGTGTGGATCCCATACATCTCCTGACAGAAGGTTGTCAGGAGACCTCTGGTAGCAGAGAGGCACAGGGTTGAAAGAGCCCTGCATCCCTTTTGATCGGAGAATTCCCATGACCACCAGATGCCTCGAACTCGTCGTCTTCAAAATCAAGGACGCTGGCAAGGCGCGCGAAGCCCGTCGGCTGGCTCAACAGGCTGTCAAACTCTATGACGGCTTCTTGTCCTGGGCTGCCTATGAAGGCACAGAAGATGCCAGCCTGTTCGCCGACATCGTCGAATGGCGCGATCTTGAAGCTGCCAAGGCGGCATCAGACATGGTGATGAAAGACCCGCGATTCGCGGCACTGATGAAGGAAGTGGACGGCATTGTCACCATGTCTCACTTCAACATGGATCAGAAGATCGCCGCATAGACAGGCAGAACAAAAAGGGGCGACCTGATGGCCGCCCCAATTTCTCATCGCTTACGCATTTCTGAAGATTACATGGTCGGAATGGAGAATTCCGCGCCTTCCTTGATGCCGGACGGCCAGCGAGCTGTCACGGTCTTGGTGCGTGTGTAGAACTTGAAGCCATCAGGACCGTGCTGGTTCAGATCGCCAAAGCCGGACTTTTTCCAGCCACCAAATGTGTGGTAGGCGAGCGGCACAGGAATCGGCACGTTGATGCCAACCATGCCGATGTTGATACGGGATGCGAAGTCGCGAGCCGTGTCACCGTCACGGGTATAGATCGCTGTGCCATTGCCATACTCGTGATCCATCGCAAGACCGATCGCTTCCTCATAGGACTGCGCACGCACAACGGACAGGACCGGGCCGAAGATTTCGGTCTTGTAGATGTCCATGTCCTTGGTCACGCGGTCAAACAGGCAACCGCCCATGAAGAACCCGTTCTCATAGCCCTGCAGGGAGAAGCCACGGCCATCAACAACCAGCTCGGCCCCTTCCTTGACGCCCTGATCGACAAGACCCTTGACGCGAGCCAGTGCTTCCTTGGTCACCAATGGGCCGAAGTCAACGTCATTGCCAGCCGTGTATGGGCCAACTTTCAGCGCCTCGATCTTTGGTGTCAGCTTGGCAATCAAAGCATCTGCCGTGGCATCGCCAACTGGAACAGCGACGGAAACCGCCATGCAGCGTTCGCCAGCAGCGCCGTAGCCAGCGCCGATCAGCGCGTCAGCTGCCTGATCCATATCCGCATCCGGCATGATGATCATGTGGTTCTTCGCGCCGCCGAAGCACTGTGCGCGCTTGCCGTTGGCTGTGGCACGGGAATAGACGTATTGAGCGATTGGCGTGGACCCAACAAAACCAACAGCCTGAATGACTTCGTGATCAAGGATCGCGTCAACTGCGCCCTTGTCACCATTGACGACATTCAATACGCCAGCTGGAAGACCGGCTTCGATCATCAGTTCGGCCAGCATGATTGGCACGGACGGATCGCGCTCGGAGGGCTTCAGGATAAAGGCATTGCCGCAGGCAATCGCCGGGCAGAATTTCCACATCGGGATCATCGCCGGGAAGTTGAACGGTGTGATGCCGGCAACAACGCCGAGCGGCTGACGCATGGAGTACATGTCGATGCCAGGGCCCGCGCCCTCGGTGTAATCGCCCTTCAGCAGATGCGGTGCACCGATGCAGAATTCAGCAACTTCGAGACCACGGATCACGTCACCCTTGGCATCTGGAAGTGTCTTGCCATGTTCACGGGACAGGGCTTCCGCCAGCTTGTCCATGTCGCGGTTGAGAAGATCAACGAACTTCATCATCACGCGAGCGCGGCGTTGCGGGTTGGTTGCGGCCCATGCTGGCTGCGCTGCAACGGCATTTGCAACAGCTGCATCCATTTCAGCATCAGTTGCCAAAGCCACCTTGGCCTGAACTTCGCCGGTTGCCGGATTGAAAACATCGGCAAAACGGCCGGATGTGCCTTCGACGTGCTTGCCGCCGATAAAATGTCCAATAGACTGCATGGCGTATCTCCCTAAGATTATAGCCTGATTGTTTGGCATGGATCGTTCTGGGATCAGACCGCCCCAATGACGGCCTGATGTTAAATGCACTCTAGTCTTTTATTTTTGTCGTAAACAAGCGTATGATTTCCGCATCCGTTGTGCATAAATTAAAGCAAGAAAGCTAAGCCCTTTTATGAAAACCACTTTGTCATGAACTGGGACGATATTCGCATTTTTCTAGCCGTGTCCCGGTCCGGCCAGATCCTGGCCGCCGCTCGCCGCCTTGGGCTCAACCACGCGACCGTGGCGCGGCGGTTGACCTCTCTTGAAACCGCTCTGGGGACCCGCCTGTTCGATCGCTCGACCAGCGGCTGCTTTCTGACCGAAGCCGGGTCGCGGTTTCTGGAAAGCGCCGAACGAATGGAAGCAGAAATGATGTCCGCGCGCGCAGACCTTGGCGGCGATTCTGTTGAGGTCAGCGGCACGGTGCGGATCGGCGCGCCCGACGGCTTCGGCGTTGCCTATCTCGCGCCGCGTCTGGCAGAGCTGACCCGCACGCATCCGGGCCTGACAGTGCAGCTGGTGCCCGTGTCCCGGTCGTTTTCCCTGTCCAGGCGCGAAGCCGACATTGCCATCACCATCGAGCGACCGGACCATGGCAGACTGATCGCCGCCAAACTGGTCGACTATTCCCTCGGGCTTTATGCGTCGCGGGACTATGTCACACGGAAAGGAACACCGGACACCGTCGCAGACCTCGGCGCTCATGATCTGGTCGGTTATGTCGAGGATCTGGTCTATTCCCCTGCCCTCAACTACGCAGCGGAAATCACCAGAGACTGGCCAGCCCGGTTTGAAGTCGCCTCTGCCCTTGGCCAGACCGAGGCTGTCAGAGCGGGGGCAGGCATCGGCATCCTGCACGCTTTCATTGCGCGAACGGACGAGACTTTTGTGCAAGTTCTGCCCGACATCCGCCTCACGAGGGCTTACTGGACTGTCCAGCACGAAAGCACTCGCCCTTTACGCCATGTCGCCCTGGCCCTGGACTTCCTGCGCAAGACGGTCGCAAGGGACCGGGCGATGTTTGGTTAGATAAGACGTTCAACTTCAATAGTAATCCCTGCATGCATCAAGTCATCAGATTGCAAACTCATTCTTGAGACTTCCTAAAAGAACCGAACGTTAAATCTCTGTAGAATGGTTGCGGGTCAGCTTTGGAATACTCGCCTAAATAGCGCTCTATTTACCCTGTAAGCCAAGGCAAGCGCTAACCGATGCCCGTGGTGATCGGGGCGTCGGTAAACGTAGGTGAGTCACCATCAATTTGGCCCGCCGATAACTAAATCGGACAACACGCCTCACCTTTGACTGCAACCGCTATAGCCGCTACCGCCATGCTCTGATAGCCAGATATGCCACAGCTAACGTTCTGGGCAGTTGTATTTGTAGGCATTTTTACCTTTCTGGCGTTATGGACTTCTTTGTCGGATATGAATCTACTTGATCTCTTGAATAAAATGGCCAGTATGCAAATAAAAAAAATAAATATGTTGTAGAGAATAAAATAATCAAGCTCGTTAATATTTGTTCATTGTGTGTAATTGAATTACCAACAGCTAAAACTACGCTTAAAAACCAGAAAATAGACAAAATTATATTTACAATAAAAATTCTGAAAAAGTCGCCAAAATTTAAAGCGCGGTCGTACAGTCGACTGATCGGGAGGAGGCAATATCTGAACATATCGTAGAAATCGCTTTTTTATAAAAATCCACATACTTGCAAGTAATCATAGCTGCAATGCGGGAGCTGAGGATAATAAAAATCAACCATCTATCAGTTTCATTCTCCATACACCCCTTTTTCGCAAGAATAAATGCACAAATTATAATAAATTAAATTAATAAGATGAATTTCCAAGCGTTTAAATTAAGATCAATTTCACTATCAATTAATTTGAATCTTTGTAAATTTTTTTCGATGAGAACATCAAGAATTATAAAGAATATAATGAAACAAATATCGAGTGAGAATTTTTCGTTACTCATTAGTACAATCATGAAAAAGATAGATGACATCATGTATTTGTAGAATGGAGTAATTATGTAGCACAAAACAATTAATAAAAATTTCATTTTAGACATCTCTTAATAATATTAAAATTACTTTTTGACTTACATTATTATAGTTGATATTTCTGTAATTATAATCTTTATTTCAATTATCCATATGTAGAGAAAAGCGAATATTCAACTCAACATTAATGCCCTGCGCATCAGCGCACTCAGCGCTGAAAGCCATCCGCAGGGCGGATGAGGTCAGGTTCACCGAAATTCAGAATGATGTTCAGCCGCCGCACGGCAAACGGATCCCCGGTCAGCTCTGGGTCTTCCGGTGCCACGGACAGGCGCACGCCCCGGTCTGTCATTTCCAATGCCTTAAATTGCGTAATCGCCTGCAAAAAGCGCTCAGGCACGGCCCAGCTGTAGCGATCTGACAGCGCTGCAATCACCGAGCGGACAGTCTCTTCACCGTGTTCCATCTGGCGCGGGTCTTCCACATTCAGCTTCAGACGCAGATAATCAATCTGGTTTTCCGACGGACCGCGCAGCAGGAAAAACAGCGTCGCGGGTCCGTAATCAACACTCGGCGTTGTTAGGGGCACCACATCGGAGGCGCATTGCCAGCGCCCGCCGTTGAACGCTGCCCTGCGCCAGCCCGCATTGGGTAGGCCAACCTCGGCCAGCTCGTCGCACAGCTCTTGCGGCTGGCCCTGAAACGTCAGCTTCAAACGGCCGGGAACTTCGAGTGCCTGAGATGTAAGGTCCTTGCGCAGCTCGGCAGAATAGCCGGCCAGCGGGTCTGGCAATCCCGTCCCCTGTGGCTGCTTTGGTTCCTGCACCTCGGCATAATGCCGGGCCACCACAAGGCCGGCAAAGCCCAATACGACCATCGGCAGGCCAAACAGCAGGGCCCGACGCCAGTCGGAGGCATTTGGTAAGCCACCCTTTCCACGTTTCGCAGGGAAGTTGACCTGCTGCTTGCGCCGTGTGGGCTGCTCATCGCCCCAGGTCAGATACGGACGCGGACCTGCAGTGCCTTTTGCCTTGCGGCTCAACTTGTCGGTCGTCTCGTCTTTTTGCCCTGATGTCATTGATCGTCCATTCGAACCCTGATCATCGTCATAGCGCTAAAATTGCGGCGATGCACCCGCTATGACAGCGAGCCGCATTTGGATCTTGATCGTCGGTTGATCCGCCGGTTACATAAACTCAGGCTCCACAAGGCGCACGGCATCTGCCATCGGCCCTGCAATTTGATTATGTGAAAAGAGATAAATCCATGCGGCTTGGAATTGACTGGGGCGGAACGAAAATTGAAATCATCGCGCTGGATGACGACGGTGCAGAACTTTACCGCGAACGACTCGCGACCCCGCGCGACGATTACGATGGCTGTATTGAGGCCGTAGCCACGCTGGTTATCAACGCGGAAGCACACACCGGCCAAACCGGCACTGTCGGGTTTGGCATTCCCGGCTCGATCTCGCCTGCAACCGGCCTGGTAAAAAACGCCAATTCAACCTGGATGAACGGCAAGCCTCTGGACCGGGACCTGGAAGCAAGGCTTGGGCGAGCCGTCAGAATTCAAAATGATGCCAATTGCCTGGCTGTTTCCGAGGCTTCTGATGGCGCGGGGGCCGGTTGCCATTTCGTCCACGCCATCATCATCGGCACCGGTTGCGGCTCAGGCATCGCAATCAATGGCAAAGCCCACAAAGGCGCCAATGGAATTTCTGGCGAATGGGGCGCGATCCCTGTGCCCTGGCTGAAGCCGGAAGAATTTCCCGGCCCAAGCCATTGGCTCGGCCATCCTGGCGCCATCGACTTGTGGTGTTCGGGCACAGGATTTCAGGCCGATTACACCGAGCGCTCAGGCAGCCCCTTAAAAGGCCACGAGATCATGGCGATGAAGCGCTCCGGCGATCCGGTCGCGACGGCGGCCTATGAAGCCTATGCCAGCCGCCTTGCCAGATCGCTGGCCATGTCTGCCAACCTGATGGACCCGGACTGCTTTGTGCTCGGCGGCGGCATGTCCAACATCGAGGAGCTTTACACCGACCTGCCCGCCCTGATGGCCCCCTACATCATGTCGGATATCTATGAAGTTCCCATCCGCAAAGCCAAACACGGCGACAGCTCCGGCGTCCGCGGCGCTGCCTGGCTTTGGAATGGGTGGGGGAACTGAAAATGGCTCTTCTATAATAGACACGGTTGGGTTACGCAGTCGCAACCGACGAGTTAGGTATCGTTGTTTAGGCAAGATGCCAGCTTCTGGAGCATTAATTTTGCAGCTTGGAAATTGGTAATGAATATCAAACGCACCATTGGAAAAAGACCCCCCCTCTTCCAGAAGCTGCTGTTTTCATACCGAAAGCGTTTCCAGCCAGACGTAATAACTATGGAGCATGGCATACGCCTAGCTGTTCCCAAGACCTTGCCCGAAGACATGCGCAAAATACTCTACAAAGAACAACACGAGCTGCCGGAGTTGGAACTGATATTGACCTGCCTGGAACCGGAGGACAAGGTACTCGAGATCGGATCTGGCGTTGGAATGGTGGCCACGACCTGCGCCTGTATTTGTGGCGCGCGAAACGTTACCTGTTATGAGCCGAACCCCAATACTATCGATGTCATTCGCCGCAACTTCGACCTCAATGGGTTGAAGGTCGATCTCCGCGTAAGGGCTCTGACGACCAAGAAGGGAACGGTTAATTTCTACTTCAGCGAAAACATTGTGTCTTCCAGCCTGATCGATCAAGCCTTCGGCGGAGAAACAGAAGTGAAATGCGACGACATCGGCGACGTGGTCAAAGAATTGCAGCCAACTACGATCGTCATGGATGTCGAAGGCGCTGAGATCGACCTGCTTCCAAAAGCAGACTTATCGAGCGTTAAAAAGATAGTGGTCGAAATGCATCCAAACATTGTCGGCGCAGACAAGATCCAAGCCCTGCATACACATCTGGAGAACCAAGGTTTACTTTACAAGAAAGACCTGTGTCGCAGCAAGGTGGCATACTTCGAGCGTTAAGAGCCAACACACCTATTCCTCGAGCGGCGATGCCCCCTTTAGCCGAGGTGTGGACGACTGTACTTTCAATCCTCTGAAAGCCTCTGAGCGAGTTCGGAACTGGTCCGAACAAGACCAACCTTCTCCAGATCCGTAACAGCCGAGAACCGAACAGAATTCGGATAAAGCGCCCCTTGGGAAAGCACCTCATCCATGTGTTTGATATAATGTCGGTAATGTCCGGAATTGTTTGCATGCTGAGCCCGTTCCGCAGCCTCTTTCGAGCGTTCTGCAAAGTCATCCAGATACTTGAAGTGCAAAAGAGAAACCCAGTCCTCCGCGATTTTCAACTCTTGGCTCAGACGGTGAACACCGCCGGAGAACTGGAAGTCCGACGACCACAAAAGCAGCGGAACCTTACCCATTGAGGCTGAATCCTGAGGCCAAGTGCTCTTTAGATACTTACGGGCAAATTTGCGCAGTAGCTTTGATCGTATTCTTGCATTGGGCGAGAAGACGAATTGCTCAAGCCACCTGTCGAAGCGACCTGCCTTTCTGTTGCCTTCAACCGGGAACAAGCGCTCCCTCGCTCCACCATAAAGCTGGAACGGCGGGGTCGGAAAGTGTGTTGAAGTATGTTTGCTCAAGGGCAAAAGCCGGTAGCCAGTCCCATCGAAGTATGAACACAGGGATAAGAAGGGTGTGTCTGAGGTATATTTAACGACATCCAGCGGCTTTGCCGGATACATGTCGATCATCGTCGAGAAAACCCCCTGAACGCCGTTCTGTCTCCAGAAAGAAGTTAACTCGGTCAACGGCGTTTCTGGCCAACCTGGATAAACCATCAATTCATCGACATCCGGAAACACGACCCACCGGTCTTCCAAGTATCTGTTTGCCAGCAAATGACGCCACCGGGACTTGAAGTTCTTGTATGGCTGCGACGAGGGAAATCTGACGACATCCGGCTGGGCATCCAAGAATGCCGCACTCCCATCGGTAGAGCCATTGTCCACGACAAGAAAACGTGTCACGCCTGCATTCCTGTGATGATCGAGAAAATGCGGAAACCGGAGCAATTCATTGTACGCGAGGATAATCGCTGTGATGCTTCCCTCTTCAATCGAGAGCTCAGGCAGCTCATGAAGATCGAAGGCTTCCCGGAATTCGTCGGCAACGGCTTTGTTAGAGTCGTTCTGCAACTTTGTCTCCAGATTTTTTCAGAGCGGCCATACCAACTCTGCTGAACCACCTTGCGTGATTTCCGGCAGGCTGGATATTTCAACGCAACCAACTTGCCCTTCGGCGAAGTCATGTTACAGCAAGGTACGGCATAGCCGCTTTGTGATCGTTGTAACAGGGCCAGTCAAACGAGATGTGTGGTTTATTTGGAATTTTGCGTTCGGGCGGCCTGACATCAAATGACCGATTGTCGGCGGTTGAGATGGGAGACATCCTGGCACACCGCGGTCCTGATGAAAGCGGCATTTGGGAAGACCTAACAGCGGGCGTATTGCTTGGACACCGGCGCCTCGCAATCGTCGACCTGAGTCCGGCCGGCGCGCAGCCCATGCGCTCTTCTTCAGGGCGCTACGTCATTGCCTACAACGGCGAAGTTTATAATCACAAGGACCTCCGCTCCCGCTTGCAACAGGCAGGCCAAGCACCGTCTTGGTCAGGAAACTCCGACACTGAAGTTCTGCTGGCTGCGATTGAAGCGTGGGGCCTAGTATCGGCCCTTAAGACAGTGAAAGGCATGTTTGCCATTGCCGTTTGGGATAGGAGAGATCAACGTCTCCTTCTTGCCAGGGACCCGATCGGCGAAAAGCCGCTCTATCTTGCGCGATTGAAAGACGGCGCACTGGCATTCGCATCCGAGCTTAAATCACTGGTCATTCATCCGGAGTTTGACCGAACCATAGACCCTCAGGCTATCAGCCAACTCTTGCGAGTAGGCTACATTCCCGCTCCCCAGTCACTCTATCGAGATACTCGAAAACTTGATCCTGGAACGATTGTAGAACTGACAGCTCCCAGTGGAGGTACATTCGAAGAACGGTCTGAAAAATTCTACGACCTCATCCAGGAAGCCGAAGACGCTAGGAAAGTTCGGTTTCCTGGGAACTCCGAGGAAGCCGCGGACCGCCTCGACCAGTTGCTGCGCCACTCGGTTTCCCAGCAGATGATGGCCGATGTGCCGGTTGGTTGCTTCCTGTCTGGCGGCATCGACAGTTCGACCGTATCAGCGATCATGCAATCGCTGAACACGGGCCCCGTTGAAACCTTTAGCCTCGGATTTGAAGAGGCCAACGTGAACGAGGCCGACTTCGCCCGTTCAATCGCTAACCATCTGGGCGTCACCCATAACGAAGTAATTCTATCGGCAGGAGAAGCGCTCGATATCCTCCCCAAAATGGGAGACATCTATGATGAACCGTTCTGCGACGACTCCATGCTACCTACCTTCCTGTTGTCCCAGTTCGCCAAGCAGAAGGTAACGGTTAGCCTGTCAGGCGACGGCGGCGATGAATTGTTCGCAGGTTACACGCGCTATTTCGACTTCATGGACGACTGGGGATCAAAATCTTCTGGTACCTTGTCCGGGAGAGAAGGCTCAACGGTCGCCAGCTTCCTGCGCAACGCCCTGATAGGCCCTTTGGCAAAGGCTGGTGTTTCCAGTATCGCGGGCCTGGATCTGGCCGCACGAAGATTGTCATTAGATCAGAGAATCACCAGCCGAACCAACATGACGTCCCTTCAGGCTTATGAGGCCAGCCGTGCATTCGCCTCTAGATCAGACGCTTTCGTTGCCGGGGCTTATCCTCAAAAAGACCCTCTAATTGAAAAATTGGGGATCCATTCCGATTGGTCACTGCTTGAACAGATAACTACTTACGACCTCTTACGGTATTTTCCTGATGACATCCTGGTTAAGGTCGACAGAGCAGCCATGGCAAACAACCTCGAAACGAGGTTGCCGCTTCTAGACAAGGACATTATTCGCTTTTCCCTTTCCCTCCCTCAAACGACCCAGTTGGCCGGAGGTTCTCCGAAGGGTATTTTGAAAACCGTTCTTGGGAGATACGTGCCAGAAACTCTCTGGAACCGACCTAAGAAAGGTTTCGGAATCCCAGTGGTTGACTGGCTAAATGGCCCAATGCGAGAGATGGCGGACGACCTCCTGAGTATTGACAGCCTGCTGCAAGTAGGCGTCCTGGATGCCCATGCGGCATCCTCTTTATGGCAACGCTTCCGCTCAGGCCGCTCCAAACGATCCAACCTCGTATGGTCACTTCTGATGGTGCAACTGTTTCTATCGTCAGGCAGATAAAGCCAGCCAAATAAACCCGCACATCTTCATACGATTGCTACCTTACACCAATGGCATTAAGTACCTGCAGCGAGCGCAACATGAGATCAAAACAATGACTTCGAGCACGGCCCACGACGAAGAAACTGGTCATCAGGAAAATGCCCTTCTGACCAGTTTCTTTGTCGTGGGGACAAGCATTGTCTTTTTTCGAGGGCTGATCTGGCTCTTCGGCAGACTGGACGCTTGGGGACTTTGGACACTTCAATTACTGCCAATTTCTTCGCTGCTTCTAGCGCTTGCAATCCGTAACATCCGGGCCGACGACGTAGCACCTCCTTTCCGATTACTCGCTGCCGGACTAGCCTTGATCCTTGGGGCCTACGGCCTAGTTTCTCCACTCTCCTATCCAAACGGCATGTCAACGGTTTCAGACATCCTGCTGACATGGTTCTCGGTGGCTGCCTATGGCCAATTCGCTTGTGCCGTACTTGCCATTTTCCGGCCAGCATTTGCCATAGTGCCCGCAGCATTCGTGCTAGCTACAAAGGACGCTGCCGACCGCCTGTTCGGCCTGCACATGTCCAATACGGATTATATCGCCCTGGTAGAACTTGCAATATACGGCTACGCAGCAATGCTCACTTACACGGCACTGACGCGTCAAACTCTGATGCCGAGTATTTCGGAACGGGCGAAACGCTATGGTCTCGATGCTTGGACGCTTGCCGCTTTTTTGACTTTGGTCGCCGTCCATTTTGCCAATTACTTTTATTCGGCTGTGGCAAAGATGCTGTTGGGTGGCGGTCCATTTCTCTGGGTCACCACAAACCCCACAGAAATTCTAGCCTATGATGCATGGTATGGTGGCTTTTTCCCATTAGCCCAGTGGGAGACTCTATCGGTCGCACTTCTGGCAGGACTGACATTCATGCGCCCACTTTCGAACATTCTGCTTTTTGCTGGCCAGATCATTTCCGTTGCCTGCCTTTGGCGTCGATGGTCGATGATCGCGATCACTCTGTTTTACGATCTCACCCACGTGACCATTTTTCTAGTCTCCGGCATTTTCTTCTGGAAGTGGATACTATTAAATCTTCTTCTGGTCAGTGCCATGCGCATGGTCCCTTATGCTGCCCTGCGCGCTCCGCTACTGATCGTAAATTCCGCAGTTCTTATCTGCAGCCCCCTGATTTTCAAAGTTGTCTGGCTCGGCTGGTACGACACGCCAGCCCTTACACGCAATGTCGTAGTAGCTGTTCTCGAAGACGGTCGCGAACTTGAAGTGCCGTCGAATTATTTCGGCACCATATCCCTGATGGTGGCACAGCATGATCTGGGACGTCCCCAACCCGGGCATTTTCCAACTGGAACCTGGGGTTCGACCAAATCTGGCCAGACACTCACTGCTGCGTTGGAGAATTGCAAACTGCTGCCGGACCATGGCTGGCACCACAGACAGGCCCCGCAGCATATCAAGTCACCAATCCAGCTCGTGCATCGCTATGCATTACAGAGAGAAGCGCATTACGGTTCCTATGTCTATGATCTCTATCCCCACCATATATGGTCCAACCCTTTTCTCTTCGAAGAGTTCTCCCAAGTGTTGCCATCAGAGATTGACCACTATCTTTACAAAACCGAGTCGGTGTGTATTTCCGTGGTGAACGAAAGGCCACTCGCACGGGCTGTATTTGTAGATGAAATAACAATTCCCTTGCCAGCAACCGGCAACTGAGGTCGATATGACAGGTATCAAGATCATTTACGATGGCGACTGCCCATTCTGCTCACGGTATGTAGTAATGTCCCGTTTGAGAAAGTCGGTCGGGCCTGTCGCTCTGATAAACGCCCGCGATGGTGGGCCAGATGTGAAGGCAGCAATCGCTGACGGTTACGACCTGGATGAGGGCATGCTAGCCCTCTATCAAGGGCAAACCTACTATGGGGCCGACTGCATCCACCTGATCTCGATGCTGTCTAGTCGCTTTGGTTTCCTTAACTGGGTCTCCAGTATGCTTTTCTCTAACCGCACACTTGCTCGCTTCAGCTATCCGGCACTTCGCTTCGGCAGAAAACTAACCTTAAAGCTCCTGGGCCGAACCAAAATCCGGTCCACTTGAAGTCGACGCGATATGCGTAAACCGGCACTGCCATCTTGCAACAAGATTAAAACGAGAAAATGACGCCCTTATTCGCTCCTTCCAGCTCATCCATACGGCCCTCCGAAGCGGGGGGGATCATTACCACGGCCACAGAAGCTAAACTCTTCCTGCACCAACGGGAGTACAATGAAACAATCATATCACTGGCACCTGACGCAAGTGTTCTCCTCCGTCAGGCTGGGCATGACGTTCTTGAGCTGGAGGATGTTATCACCGGGTTCACGCACGCCAGAATACTGGTCCGGGCAACCGCTTATCTGGACACAATTGAAACGCGCCTGTTAAACCTCGGCTGGTACCCTGGCGAAATCGAGGCTGTCCGGATCTTTCTATTCAATTTCATTCCGCCGCTACTCCTGCTTCAGAAAGCATTAGCGACATGCTCAAAAACGGACCTGAGCATCGTTATCGACGGCGCTTTATTGTCTGGCCAGAGCCGCGACGACGCCTTCCAAAAGCTCGCTGAGCAGATTTCTGGATCTTTTGGCGCCCTTCTGCCCAGAACCCAATACAACCAGTTGCATGCAAGGTTCTGTCATCTGGCAAACAGGCTGATTCTCAAGTTGATTGGCAGCCGCCCCACTATTTACCAATTGGACCATGCCACCCCGTTTACATGGCGGGTTTCAAATTTGCTCGCCGATGGGCGCCCAGATACGGCAATCGTATCCGTTCGTCACCCGGGAAAAACCCTGATTGCGTCTCTTCGCCGGACGTTGAAATCACTCGCAGCAGCAGCGTCCAACCCGCAAAAGCGCAAAGAAATTCGTCTTTTCCGCGCCAGTTCACTGCCAAGACCTGTGCCCGTTCAGGCTAGTTCGTTACCCTGCATGATCGACGGCGCCCCTATTCTGGATGAAGCCATCAGGCGTGGTATTGCTAAGTACCTCCCCCGAATTCAGCATGACAATGACGCCGGCGCGCAGCTCGCACAGCTGCACCAACCCAACGTCGTGGTCTTGGATCACCTGATCCAACCATCCGTTATCCGTGCAGCGCAGGATTTTGCCGAGCGCGGTATTCCTTCAATCATGATCAATCACGGCAGCGATACGTTTCAGGCGAACCGTCTGGCCAACCTTGGAGCTGCATTATGGGCCCGGCATGGACGTCTCAACATGCCAGGACTGGACACCTTGTTGTGCAAGAGCCCCCTGACTTCGGCGCTGCCCCCTGTGGTTTTAAAAAATGCCCCGGCAATCCAGGCCATCAACATTGGCACGCCCTATCGTCAAGCAGAGACTAAGGGGAGTGATTTCCTGGTCGTCATGGCTGGCAACTACCGGGAGCTCCATGGGCATGTACCTTTCGTCTCGGAAACACCGGGCGAATATCTGCGTGGCCTGCTTGAGTTCGCCAGAGCTGCTGCGCAAGTGGGAGGGCTGCGCCTTCTGATCAAGCTGAAACCCAAGAAGACAGGTTTGCCTTTAGACTGGCTTGCGGAAACCTTGTCTGGCGATGAGTTTAATGGCCAGGTGCAAGTCGATACAGCAACACCGTTCAAGACCTTGTTCGAGACCATGGATCTTCTAGTGGGCAACAATTCGGCGACCTTGCAAGAAGCGTTAGACAACAAGGTTCCACTATTCCTAAACACATGGCGTCGACAATATTGCCATTTCCCGGCACGAATGACACCACCAGAAGGCAGAGACAGAGCTGCCGCTTATGCAGTAAAACATGCAGATGATCTCGTTCCGATGCTGAGCGCCATTAGGGATTGCCACGAAGAACGCCTTTCGAGTGCGGAATTATCAGGCCTGGTCTGGAAACCGGAAGACCTCTCAACGACCCATGATTATCTGTCCCATGCCCTTGATCCGCAAGGTGGTTAAAACTAGACAGAATACTCAAGATTTTAAAAATCGCTTAAAATAGAGAGCCAAACCATGCATGATAGTGTTGTCAGGATTTTTGTGGGATATGATCGCCGCATTCATGTTGCATCGACCACCTTGGCGCATTCCATCACCGAGCACAGCAGTGTTCCGGTCAGCGTATTGCCGCTCAACCTGCGAAACATGAAGGACCTGTTCTGGCGTGATACAGATCCCAATCAGTCAACCGAATTTTCCTTTTCCCGGTTCCTGACGCCCTACCTTTCCGGATTCTCCGGTTGGTCCATTTTCATGGACAATGACATTGTCTTTCTCGATGACATCGCAAAGCTCTGGGCTCTACGGGACGACAAATATGCAGTCATGTGCGTGAAACATGATCACAACCCGACCGAAGACACCAAATTTCTCGGTGAAAAACAGACCAAATACGAAAAGAAGAACTGGTCCAGCGTGATCATGTTCAACAACGCCAAATGCTCCGCCCTGACGCCGGAATACGTCAATTCCGCCACCGGCCTGCAGCTTCACCAGTTCAAATGGCTGGAAGGCGATCACCTGATTGGCGAGATTCCGGCAAATTGGAACTATCTTGCCGACTACACGACAGGCGTGGAGACCCCGCAAGCGATCCATTACACAGATGGTGGACCTTGGTATCCGGAAACAGAAAACACTGAACATGCAAGTAAATGGTTTGAAGCCTACCGCTCAGCAAACCATTGCGAGGTTGCCGATCTGGAAACACTGCTGGAAATGACCAAGCGTAGTGAAACCAGGGATTAACCGGATACCCGCCCTTTCGTCCGAAGAGTCTGACCTTGCATCCTCGCCTTGACTTTGACGCTTTGTCCGGGCGAGGTCATGGCAACTTTGATAGTCATACGAGGTTACACATGCTCAAGCCGATCCTAGCAGCTGGTTTTTCAGCTCTTCTTGCCATCACTGTCGCGAAGGCCGATGAGCTGAAAATCAGGGATATTACCAAAGGCACCGGCGAAGAAGCCAATGTCGGTGAAACGGTCGTGGTCCATTACACTGGGTGGTTGATGGATGGGACGAAGTTTGATTCCAGCCTGGACCGGAACCAGCCCTTCTCGTTCACTCTTGGTGAGCGCCGGGTCATCGCGGGCTGGGAACAGGGTGTTGAAGGCATGCAGGTTGGCGGCAAACGCGAGCTGATCATCCCGCCAGAACTTGGCTACGGCGTGAACGGGGCTGGCGATATCATTCCGCCGAATGCCACCTTGAAGTTCGAGGTTGAGCTGCTTGATGTCCAGGGCAAGAAATTCTCGGACATCGACAACGATGAACTGAAGGTCAAACTGGCAGCAGGCGTGCCCGTAGTCGATATCCGCAGGCCTGATGAATGGAAAGCCACCGGCGTGCTGCCTGGCAGTCACCTGATCTCATTCTTTGGGGCCCAAGGCCAGATCAACCCGGAGTTTGGAGCGCACCTGCAGAAGGTGATTTCCGGCCCAACGGATGAAGTCATTCTGATTTGCGACAGCGGCAGCCGCAGTGTGGTGCTGTCCAAACACCTGTCGCAGAAAGCTGGCTTTACCCAGATCGATAACGTTCGGAGCGGCATTTCCTCCTGGATTGCGTCTGGCGGCACAGTCACAGATGCGACCTTGCCAGAGGGTTGCTGGCTCTGCTGAGGCCAGCCAGTGCGTTCTTGTAAGAGACGTAAAGTCAGCCGCAAGACAGGTGTAACATCACGCCTGACTAAACATTCCATCAGCAGCGTTTGAATTGGCTAACGAAGAAAATTCCCATAGCGATGGCGATCACGGCGATCACTTTTTCCAAACCCGGAACTTCATGGAAGACAAGGAACGCCAGTGCGAGACCGACGACGGCGGCAACTGATCCCATTTGACTTAAATAAACCGGGCCGGCCAACTTCTGTAGCTTGAAATAGAGCACATAAAGCAGCGCAAACACGCTAGTCTGAGCACCAAGCAGCACCATTGCTTGCCAAATCTTGGCCGCGGGCAGGATATCAACCCCCAAGCCCCAATTGAGCAGCGACATAGCAACAGCCGCAAATGCCATCATTCCCGCAGAGAGCAAAGCAGGACTGGCTCCTTTGGGCCATTTCAAGGAGCGGTAAACGTTGCCGAAGCTGACGATCACGGGCACGGCCAGCGCCACAAGGACCCAGATTGCCGCTTCTGACGGCTGCCCCAGGCCTTTAGATGCCAAGGCAACACCGCCAACCAGACCAAGTCCGACGCCAATCAAACGGCGCACATTGACCGTTTCCAAACCAAGCAGAACAGACAGGCCGTAAGTCAGCACGAGGGGAAAGGCGAAGCACAAAGAGATGAAACCGGCTCCAACGTGCGGCGCTGCGGCAAAGGCGAGCGCATTTGGCGCTGCAAACAACAGGCCCGTGATCAGCATATAAGTCGCTAGTTGGCGAAAATTCTGGCTTTTGCCCTGCCCCAAGTCCGTGTTTAATTCAGAAATGACCCTTTCTTTCATGTCGACGCTTTTACGCTGTCCCTGAACTGCGAGAATTGTAAATTGAATGATCGCTGCGCCGAATAAAGACCATTGCAATAGCGCAAGAGGCGCCCAGCCTGTCGGGACAGCCAATTTGGCCAATATAATTTGCCCTGCCAGCAATGAGCCGACAACTCCCAATAGTAACAGTGCCTTGATAGAAGATTGGGCGCCAAGTTCCGAGTTGATCGGCACTGCGCCCTTCTTCTCATGAGCGCCTTTAGCTCCTATCGCCTTGTCTTGCATCTTCAGATCCTTCCGGTTGTCGCCGCTCATCGCAGCCATGACAGCCATATCGTATATATTACCTTTATATCAAGATACTTTACAAAAAGATTCTTAATTCATTGACACTTAAACCTACCAAGGCCATGACAAAGGATGTTCCTAACGCTCGAATGAGGTTGAAATGTCGATAGAAAACACCCCGGGAACGGAAAATGACCGTGCAGCAACGGCGCGCGCTCAGTGGGACAAGGAAATGCCGGGGCAAGACCTGGATCCAATGGTGTTGCTCGGCCGGCTCAATGAAGCCGCCCAGATGATCCTCAACAACCACATTGGCCCTGTGTTCAAAACGGCACAGCTGAAACAAGGCGAGTTCGATGTTCTGGCAACGCTTGTGCGCTCCGGCCCACCCTACAAGTTGATGCCGACCGACTTGTACAAATCCACCATGATGAGTTCAGGCGGAATGACAGCCCGGCTCGACCGACTGGAAAAAGCCGGATACATCACACGCTGCTCGCATCCAAGTGACCGGCGAGCGCTTATGGTCTGCTTGAGCGAAACCGGACTGAGCGTGATTAAAAACCTCATGCCAGAGTATATCGCGTGCCAGGTCAAGCTGGTATCCGGCCTGGATCGGAGCGAAGTCCATACCCTGAGCCATCTGCTTGGCAAGTTGATTGCGACGAACGGCCAGGAATAGGCTCGCAATTACAGTTTCAATGCCAAGGTAGATCCATTCCAGCACAGCAATGCGCCAACGAGCATCAATCCCATACCGCTGACTTTGGAAACGCTGAGCGAACTTCCAATACTGGAGTTGAAGGCTTTGATCGCGAGCACTGAGTACCCCATGATGAACATTGCATCGAGCAGGACAAAAACCGCTCCATAGACAAACGACTGAAAAACGACGCTTATTTTTTGGGAAATAAAGCCTGGAAACAGCGCAATGAAAAAAATGATCGATTTGGGATTGCTGACACAGACCAAAAACCCGGCCCAAAAATGGCCTGTTGCCTCCCTCGGCCGCACGATTATTTCAGTCTCTTGATCGGTCGCAAGACCTGGTTCAACAAACGATTGATAGCCCAAATACATAATATACAGCCCGCCTAATATCTGCATGAAAGGCAGCACATCTTCTGCAACAGATATGAGAACCTGCAACCCAAGCACTGCGACAACAATTTGTGTCGCAGTCCCCAGCGCATCCCCTAACACGGTTACAAACGCCGCCTGCGGACCGAATTTCACGGCCTTGCTTGAGGCCAATGCAACCGTGGATCCGGGCGTTACAACAATCACCATTGTTGCGACCAGGAAGCTTGAGAACAGAGAAACATCCACGATACTGACCAATGAATTCAAATAGACAACGATGCATCACAAAACGCGAAAAATGGCTTTGACTTGCAATCATCAAAGCCCTCGACCAGAGCTTTCAAACGGGTAACCTGACCGCTCGCGCTCTTTTCCTACAGTAAACGGAGATTGTCCGAGCCTTTTGAAGAAGCCCTCGAAGCAAGTTGATGCCCAGCCTATTTCTCCATTTTTGGCATGCGATTCCAGGCATCAAGAGCTGCGATTTTGTAGGCCTCAGCCAGAGTTGGATAATTGAAGGTATTCTCAACGAAATACTCCAGCGCGCCCTTCAGGTTGAGTACTGCCTGACCAATGTGGATCAGCTCGGTCGCCCCTTCGCCGACAATATGACAGCCCAGAAGACGTCGGGTTTTCAGCGAGAAGATCATCTTGAGCATGCCGGAATTCAGGCCCATGATGTGGCCACGAGAGGTTTCCCGGAACCGTGCAATGCCGCACTCATAAGGAATGCCACGCTCCTTGACCTCTTCCTCCGTCATGCCAACGGTTGAAATCTCCGGCACGGCGTAGATGCCATAAGGGAAATACTCAGGCGGATCATAAGCTCGTTCCTCAAGCGCATGACAGGCAGCAATACGGCCCTGCTCCATGGATGTAGAGGCAAGACTTGGGAAGCCGATCACGTCACCAGCGGCAAATATATGCGGCACATCTGTTTGAAAGGTCTGCGGATTGACCTTGAGTCGGCCGCGGTGGTCTGCAGGAAGCCCGCAGGCCTCAAGGTTCAAACTGTCTGTACACCCCATCCGCCCAGCGGCGAACAGCACCACATTAGAGCGTATACTCCGTCCGCTTTCCAACTCGATTTCGCATTTTCCCGGGCCATGCTTGGTGATCTTGTCCACCTTGGCCCCGAACCGCATCACAACACCTCGGTCGCGCAATTCATGAGTAAAGTCGGCGACCAATTCCTTGTCGATAAAGTCCAGCATGGAATCACGGGGCTCAATCAGCGTCACATGAACGTCGAGAGCATTGAAGATCGTTGCATACTCGATCCCGATCACCCCCGCGCCAATCACAGCGATCGACCGGGGCAAATCCACGAGTTCCAGAATATCATCACTGTCGAGTACGTATTCGCCATCAAAGGGCACGTAGTCTGGGCGAAATGGCTTTGTACCAACGGCGATCAGAAACTTATCGGCGGTAAAATTTAATGTCTCGCCAGCTTCTCCTTCAACGACAATAGTTTTCTCATCCGAAAACTTCGCCTCGCCATTCAGCGTCGTGACCTGATTGCGGGCGAACTGATGTTCCAGCACTTCAATCTCATGGGTCAGCGTAATGTGCAAGCGCGCTCGTAAATCGTCAGCAGTGATGTCTTGCTTGACCCGGTAGGAGCGCCCGTAAAAGCCGCGCTCTCGCCAACCCGACAGGTTCAGCGCGGTTTCGCGCAGGGTTTTTGACGGGATCGTGCCGGTGTGCACCGATACACCGCCAACACGCCTGCCCCGCTCCACAACCAGAACGTCTTTGCCAAACTTCGCAGCCTGAATGGCGGCGCGACGTCCAGCCGGTCCGCTGCCGATCACGATCAGATCATAGTGTTCCATAGTGCCTCACGTCTTCATGCCCGGCACATGACGCACCGCACAATTCAGTATCAACTTGTGAGACAAAAGTGAAAATCATGTCAACTGGACATTTTTGAGTGATCTGCAGAAGCTACTGTCATCAAGATCGCGCAGACCGCAGGCAAGAAACTAAAGAAAAATAACAGACATTTATTGATAATTCGTCGTTCTCTAATAAGTATTTATACTGTTAAGTAATTTTTCACTCAATAAACAAATAATGCAAATAATGAAATTAAAACCCCTCTACAAGGTACCTTGAGTGCTGCCCATTTTCACTAAACCGGTAAATTTAATGCATGCGTAAACTGAATCATGCCAGCGCCTGCGTGGCCGGGGCGTTTCTTTTTCTGCTTGGATCGTCCGTATTCTCTCAAGAGTTGACGAAATACCATCCAAAAACGCCCGCCGCAGAAATCAGCCAAATAAGCGTAAGTAACGGGACATCAAGCCAATCATTCACGGTTTCCGACATCGAGCGTCTACCAATGGTAGAATTTATTGGAAGAACCAGTACAGACGAATCTGACATGCTGTTTCAAGGCGTGTTACTCCGAGATTTTGTCGACCTGATTGGCGCAGAAGATGCAAACCAAATCACTGTGCGGGCATCAGATGGGCATGCTGCGTCCCTCCCACGCGAAGACTGGCAACGCTGGCCGATCGTCCTGGTCACCAGAGCCAAGGGGAAAAGCCTCACCATACGCCAACGCGGGCCAGCCCGAATTGTCTATCCCTCCAAGCGATATCCCGATCTGACCAAACAAATTTATGATGATCGAAGCGTTTGGCTCATTCGAAACATTGAATGGTGAGATAGATATGCAGTCCTCAGTTAAACCTCGATGTTTTCAGCTGCGGTATTCGTTGCTTGTTGGCTCTTTGGTTATATTTGCAGGTGTATTTGCAACTTTCATAGCAATACGTGGCCTTACAGTGCTTCAGGCTCCGTCTCCTGACTATGGTCAAAACCTTATTCGTCATATGCGCTACGCCTATGCAGAACTAGCTTCTGTGAATAGCCTTTTGAAAGCATTGGACGCCAAGTATTCAAACAGATCTGTCAACCTGTTACTTCGGGATGCAACTGACCATCTTTACGTAAGGATGGAAGTTTTATCCAGCATGGAAACCAGCCCGGTTTCTATCCCTGACTCAAAAGCGGAGCTGCTTTCAGTGTCTCTTATGGAGGGGCTGGACGGTCTTCTCGCAAGTGAGCAGACAATTGACCCAAACGAGCTGGCCTCTCTTCGCTCCACGAGTGACGAACTGCTCATTGAAATTAGCGACTATACCCGTGGGTTAGAAGCCAATGTCGATCAGATGTTAAAAGAAAAAGAAAAAATTACCGAAGTCATCTGGTTCGAAGTGATGAGCAGCATCGCTCTCCTTCTTCTCCTTTCAATGACTGCCCTAGCCCTCTTCATTGGCAATAGACGTACCCTTCGACAGCTACGCGAAGCCAATGGCCATGATCATCTGACCGGCTTGGCCAACCGGGGTGGTTTTTCTGATGCCATGGATCAGCGCGTCAAAGCAAGAAACCCCGTCCCTCATGCTCTCATCGTGTTTGATCTGGACCATTTCAAACAGATCAACGATCAACATGGGCACCCGCAAGGCGACAGCGTTCTCAAGGAGGCAGCACAGTGCCTCATCAAAACGTTCGAAGGTCGTGGCATCATTGCACGCTGGGGCGGAGATGAATTCGTTGCTGCCATTGAAATGGCGGACAACAGTCTGCATGACATCAAGCAAAAATTGACCACATTGATAACAACACCGCCGTCTATCCAAATTAATGGAGGTGTAATCCCAATCGACTTCAGCTGTGGTATTGCCCTATGGCCCAGTAACGGGAATACCGTGAATGAAGTCATGATCCGTGCAGACGCTGCTCTTTATGAAGCCAAAGAAGGCGGGCGCAAGAGATTTGTATTTTACTCAGAAGACATTACCGCTCGACGTAAAGAGCAAGACGAGATCAGAGCAAGCCTGAGCCGTGCCTTGTCTGACGGAGAGCTGTTTCTCGAATTCCAGCCCCAGTTTTGCTTTTCCAGCGAATCTTACGTTGGTGCCGAGGCTCTATTACGCTGGCGTTGCTCCACCTCCAACGAAATGATCCCGCCGGGCAAGTTCATTCCAATTGCAGAAGAAAGCGGACAGATCTGGGCAATCGACAAATTCGTTCTCGATGAGGCCTGCAGAACCGCTGCAGACTGGGCAAGACGTGGCCTTGGACAAAAACGCATTGCCGTAAACCTCTCACCACACAGCTTCCAACGTTTGGGTCTTGCTGCCATTATTCTCAATACCCTTGAACGATGGAGCCTGACAGCAGATGCACTTGAGATCGAGATCACCGAGGGTGTGCTTCTGACTGATAGCCAACAGGTGGAAACAAATCTTGCAGATATCGCCAAGCTCGGAGTTCGCATAGCATTGGATGATTTCGGAACCGGATATTCCAACATTGCATATCTTGCAAAGCTAAAACCCGACCTTCTCAAGATTGACCGCTCATTCCTGAAAGAAGCAAACCACCATACGCGCGCCAGTATCGTTCAGGGCATCGAAAGGCTAGCCTCTACGCTAGGAGCGGAAACGTTGGTCGAGGGCATTGAGACAGCTGATGAACTCCAGTTTGTCAAAGACGCTGGATGCCAACTCATTCAAGGCTTCCTGTTGGCACGACCGATGCGAGCAGACAAAATCGCAGCTTTCTGGCTCAAGAACCAGCAGGCGAACGAGACAGGAAACAGCAACCAGTCTCTCCTGAAACAGGGCTAACGACTTGGTCAGGAATTCATCATGTCACGCACCAACGGGATGACGCTTGTCCCATAGAGCTCAATGCTCTTCATCAAAGTTCCGTGGGGCATCGGGCCCGTGGCGTATTTCAGGTCAAAGCGTGAGAGGCCAAGGGTTTTCACCGTCGAAACGATGCGCTTGGCAACCGTTTCCGGCGACCCGGCATAGAGCGAGCCGTGACGCGCCTCATTCAAAAACGCATCCTTGCCCATCTGCGCCCAGCCACGTTCCCGGCCCAGTTGATCGTGAAATGCCTTGAAGTGTGGCCAAAGTTGCTCGAGTGCCTCTTCATCTGTTTCTGCGACATGGCCTGGAGAATGCACACCGAGCGGCTTGACCTTGTGTTCCAACTGGTCGCAAGCCCGATGGTAGAGATCAACCAATGGTTTGAAGCGCGCCGGATCGCCGCCAATGATCGCCAGCATCATGCGCATGTCATAAGTGGCTGAACGCACCACGGAATCCGGACTTCCGCCAACGCCGATCCAGGTCACAAGTTCCTTGTCCAACCTTGGAAACACCCGTTGTTTCTTGAGCGGTGGACGAAGCTGCCCCTCCCAGGTGACCACCTCGTCGCGGATCAATGTGGACAGAAGGTCCAGCTTTTGCTCGAACAACTCTTCGTAGAGATTCAGATCATAGCCGAACAGCGGAAAACTCTCAGTGAATGACCCGCGACCCAGGATGATTTCAGCACGGCCATCTGACAGGGCATTCAAAGTTGAGAAGCGCTGAAACACACGGATCGGATCATCGGACGACAACACTGTTACGGCGGTGCCCAGACGCAGGCGAGAGGTCTTGGCTGCGATGTTGGACAGCACGATTTCAGGCGAAGACACCGCAAAATCAGCCCTGTGATGCTCGCCCACCCCAAGAAAATCGATCCCGACCTCATCGGCTAATACGCCCTGAGCAATGAGGTTCCGCAGAACCTCAGCTTCATGCAACAGCTTGCCATCCGGCCCTTCGGTGATATCGCCGAAAGTGTCGAGGCCGAGCTCGAGAAGATTGCTCATGATTTTTATCTCAACATCCAAATTGTTCGCAGCACATCAGGTTATTTTACATCTTGGCGACGTACTAAGGCCCAATATCACCGACAGACATATGGACGAAACAAACACCACGCTACGCAAAAGCGCGGAACACAGTGTTCACCAATGCGGAGGATCAACGGCGGAGTGTTCGCGACAAAGGCAGGGCGAACTGCAAGCGTAGCTCCTCCTTGAAACACTGATTACAGATCTGAACGCCGCTCTCGCCACAATTGCCATGTCCACATGAGCAGCGCTAAGATGATGTGGAGTGTAGGGAGGATAGAATACGCGATTTGCTGATCTGCGGCGCTGAATCCCAGCGCAAATACAGGCGCGATCATAGGCTGTAACCACAACAGGCCCATCACCACTTGCAGATAGGTCAACACGCGAGCTGTCCCCTCAATGCCGATCTTGCCCAGCAGCGCCGTGAGATTGAGAAAGCCAGGCGTGATCGCCTTCATGTAGCTGACATAGGGTTCCTGAGTGTAGGTCTGGACGTATGCTCCCATCACATCTGCCCCGTATAGTAGTGCTGTAAGCGCCAGCAGCGCCAGGATCGTCAGGCATGCTGCAAAAATCGCCCGATAGTGACCATTGGCCAGCAAAAACACGGGAACAAGAACGCCATATTGGGGTTTTAAGGAGGCAACACCGAGCAAGATCCCGCTGATGACCGGCCCCTTTTTCAAAATCACCAAGGCCAGCACAATCAGGAAAATCGTCAGGGCGGAATTGTTCAAGACCGTCAGAGTGTGAAAACCTATTCCGCTGAACACAAAGAAGAAGGCCATCGAACTTGGCGCTTTGAGCAAGAGTGGGATGCTGGCGAGAGCCAAAACCGACAGGATCAACCCAAGCGCCTTTGCCTGCGCATAGGACATTGGAGCCAACACTTCCGCAAAGGGGAGAAAATGCGGCGGGTATCTGAAGACCAATGTTTTAGCATGTCCACTAAGCGGCTCTCGAAACGCTTCAACATCATAGGCCTCCACAGCCCGCCCCTGCGCTGCCATTTGCCCAGCGCGATAAAAGGCTGCCAGATCTTCCTTGATTGGTTCTTCGATGGAACTCGGGAAATGCAGGATTTGCTCAGCTCCCGTCATCAGCCAATAACCACCGACGAAAACTGCCGACAAAACCAGACAAAAGAGCACAAAGGAACCACCGAGTTTGTCAGCAAACTCTTGGTTTCGAAAGATCGCTAAATAGATATTCTTGACAGCTGACAGCACACTCACGTGAGCATCCTTCCTCAATAGGCGCCGAGACAATGACTGATTCTCCATGGCTCTGGGAGGTGGTTCATCAGATCAAACGCTTCTGGCTCACTATATAATAGACGCGGATCTGCTGTCGGATGCATACGGCTAAGCCCGTCCACCCCATTTCTGCATTGCCTCGACGTTTGCGATCGGTTATGCATTTGTGATGAACCAGATGACGGTACAGACTTGGTGGTGGCGGGACGCTTAATTGGCGGCCAGCGCTTTTCCATGTCTTGACGTGATCTAAGCAAACAAAAGGCCGCCTGCGGAAACCCGCGGCGGCCTTTTGTTTGTTTGGCTACCCTGGGCGACATTCCAACCGCGCCCGATTTTGAGGATGACATAAAATGCCGGCTCTGGCTGACCAGACTTACCATTGCCCAAGCGGAATCACCGTTAAGCGTTCATCGCGGCCATCCGACTATGAGGCTGGCACCTCCGAGTGGATTGACCGGCTGGATTCAGAGCGCGGTGCAGTGCTTGCATCATCCTATGAATACCCCGGGCGCTACACACGCTGGGACATGGCCTTGGTCACCCCCCCGCTGGTGATGGAAGCCAATGACCGCAAGGTTGAAATTCGTTCGTTGAACGAACGCGGCAAGATCCTGATGCCTGCGATTGTCAAAGCGCTGAAAGACCATCCGGATCTGGCCAGCTTTTCATCCAACGCTGAGCGCATCGACCTGACTGTGAAAAAGCCAGACCGGGCCTTTCAGGAAGAAGAACGCTCCCGCCAGCCGTCATCGTTCTCGATTGTGCGCGCTCTGAAAGAGATGTTTGCCTGCGGCGATGATCAGCTCGGGCTTTATGGTGCTTTCGGCTATGATATTGCCTTCCAGTTTGAGCCGATTGATCTCAAACTCAAGCGCCCGGATGACCAGCGCGACATCGTCTTGTTCCTGCCGGACGAGATCCTGATTGTCGATCACCATGGCAAGCGGGCCTATGTGCTGGAGTATGACTTCGAAATCGATGGCAAGACCACCAAGGGCTTGCCGCGCGATGGCGAGAAGAGCCAATATTCACCTGCGAATGAAGACCCAGGCCGCGGCGATCATGAGCCTGGCGAATATGCCGGACTGGTCGCAAAGGCCAAGGATCACTTCCGCCGAGGCGATCTGTTTGAAACGGTGCCCGGCCAGACCTTTTATGAGGCTTGTCCGAACCCGCCGTCTGCCGTTTCCCGACGTCTTCGCCAGATCAACCCCTCGCCGTATTCCTTCTTCTTCAACCTCGGCAACCGGGAATATCTAGTGGGCGCATCGCCTGAAATGTATGTCCGGGTTACCGGTGGGCGCCGGGTCGAGACATGCCCGATTTCAGGTACCATCCGGCGCGGCAAGAACGCCATCGAGGATGAAACCCAAATCCGCAAGCTGCTGAATTCCGCCAAGGATGAAGCAGAACTCACCATGTGCTCAGACGTTGACCGTAACGATAAAAGCCGCGTCAGCGTACCCGGCTCCGTTAAGGTCATTGGCCGTCGTCAGATCGAGATGTACTCCCGCCTGATCCACACGGTAGACCATATCGAGGGTATCTTGCGCGATGACATGGATGCACTGGATGCGTTCCTGTCTCACACTTGGGCTGTAACCGTCACCGGCGCGCCAAAACGCTGGGCGATGGAATTCATTGAACAACATGAGAAGAGCCCACGGGCCTGGTATGGCGGGGCCATCGGCGCGATCCTGTTCAATGGCGACATGAACACAGGCCTCACGCTGCGCACGGTCCGCATCAAGGATGGTGTCGCCCAGATCCGCGCTGGAGCCACCCTACTTTACGATAGCGTTCCCGAGGACGAGGAAGCCGAAACCGAGCTCAAGGCAGAGGCCATGCGCGCCGCTGTGCGCGAGGCAGGTCTTGCAACAAAGACTGAAGACAAATCGCAAAAGACGAAACCGGGTGACGGCCTCAAGATTCTACTGGTGGACCATGAGGACAGCTTTGTTCATACGCTGGCCAACTACTTCCGCCAAACGGGCGCCGAGGTGGTCACTTACCGCTCCCCGGTCGCAGATCATGTGTTCCATGATGTCAATCCGGATCTTGTCGTGCTGTCTCCCGGCCCGGGCAATCCGAAAGACTTTGATTGCGCCGCCACGATTGGCAGGGCACGCTCACGGGCATTGCCAATCTTTGGTGTTTGCCTTGGACTGCAGGCTCTGACAGAAGCGCTTGGCGGCGAGCTTGGCCAGTTGGATGTGCCTGTCCATGGCAAACCTTCGCCAATCTCGATCTCTGGGAATTCCGTGCTGTTTGATGGCCTGAACGCCCCGGTCATCGTGGGCCGCTATCACTCGCTCTATGCCAGGCGGGATACATTGCCAGCTGACTTCCGCGTGACGGCCGAAACAGAAGACGGCGTGATCATGGGCATTGAGCACGACAAAGAGCCAATCGCTGCCGTGCAATTCCATCCGGAAAGCATCATGTCTCTAGATCAGGACGCAGGCCACAAGATCATCGAAAATGTGGTGACCAAACTGGTCTCCGCGAAACAATTGGTAGACGCCGTCTAAACCTGATTGACTCACAGCGCATCATCGGCCCGCCCGGTGGTGCGCTATCCAACATGGTTCCACATATATGCAGCCTCATAACAAGGTGATTGTCTATCCAGTGAATACGGCGGACGATCTGGACACAATCCGGGGCATGTTCCGCGCCTATGCGGATTGGCTCAATATTGATCTCAGCTATCAGGGCTTCGAGGCTGAACTTGCTGGTCTTCCGGGTAAATATGCAGCCCCGCAGGGTGCTTTGCTCCTAGCTCGTCAAGGCGATGGTCCTGCACTGGGCTGCGTGGCTGTCCGCCCGCTGCCATCAGATCTAGCGGCATCTCCCTCGCACGGCAAAATGTGCGAAATGAAGCGTCTCTATGTTGCACCGGAAGGCCGAGGGGTAGGACTTGGCAAACATCTTGTCGGGGCCATCATCGAGACCGCCCGTGCGCTTGGCTATGACGAAATGCGCCTGGACACGCTGCCCACCATGACCAGCGCCATCTCGCTCTACACAGCACATGGGTTCAAGCCGATTGAAGCCTATTACAACACGCCGATTGCCGAAACCGTGTTTTTCGGACTTGATCTGAAGACGAAAACCCGGACATGAAAAACAGCAGGCCATTCCGCCTGCCGTCTCACGATCAAATTGCCCCTCGCCAACTCACCATGGAGAGTCCGTTCCAAGGTCCATGAAGTTCCGAACCGCATCGATCACCTGGCGATGAACGTCGGCCCGGTCCGAGCCTTCCGGGTCGTCACAGATCGGATCTTCGCCTTCTTCCATCAGCATTGCAGGCGCATTCTCGGTGCACTCCGGCAGAAAGGAATAATGATCTGCCGGGGCAATCTGCACATAAGTCGCATTGACCATTCGGGTCTCAAGATCCAGTCCGGATTGGCCGATATTGATCGTGGGCCAGAGCGTGTCATCCGTGCCCAAATTGATCAGTAGAACCGGCTTTTCGATGCTCGAAATGCTCGCAGGCGTCATACCAGCCACCATGCCCGGATCGATGGCAATCGTGCCTGCCAGTCGCGGATCTTCATAGGAGGCGTTAAACTTTCCCTGATCCAGAAGGCGGAAATCCACATTGCCCTTTCCGAAAAACAGACAATCTGGCGCGTCTGGAGCACCCGCGCAATAGTCTGCATAGACATCCCGGTCCATGCGGGCACCGATGGTTTGCAGAACCGCCATGCCGCCGAGGGAAAAGCCCAATGTATAGATCCGGCTTTGATCAACATGAGGACCGTAAACCGGGTCGGCCAAGACGTGATCCAGCGCCGCAGACAGGTCCTGTGGCCGTTCCCAGAACCGAGCCGAGCGACGCGGAGAACTGTCATTGGATGTGCTGCCGGGATGATTGACGGCCACAACCATTGCGCCGGATTTGACGAGTTCCGATGCCAACCAGCCCATGCTTTCCATGTTGCTGCCGGAGCCATGGGAGAACACGAACAAAGGAAATTTTCCCTGCTTTATCTGAGTCTGGTCGAGAACAGGCGTACCCTCAAAAACGAAATTCTGCCCGACAATATGCTCAGCGGCCTGCCCTTCTGCCGGATACCAAATGGACGTTGGAATAGACCAAGCGCGATAAGCAACCTTGATCTTGGTTTGAATGAAGCCTGCAAGCGGTTCCGAATTGGCTTGCTCAGCTTGGGCAGTCATTGCCAGAGCAATTGCAAGAGCGGAGAAGGCAATGGTCTGCAAAACCTGGGGCAACGATTTAAAACGAAACGTGCTGGACATGTGATCAGCCTTTCTGGTTCGATGTCAGGTCAATGAAGTCACGAACGGCCTCGATGACCTGCCTGTGGATGTCAGCCCGGTCAGCCCCCTTTGGATCGTCGCAAACTGGCTCATCATTGATTTCCCTCAGAATCTCCGGACCGGACTTCTTGCACAGACCTAGAAAAGAAAAATGATCTGCGGGTGCTATCTGGAGGTACCGAGCGCCTGGCAGGCGCGCTGCCAGCTGTGTGCCGGTTGGCCCGACATTGATCGCCTTCCAGAGCGTTTTGTCACTGCCCAGATTGATCAAAAGCGACGGCTTGGTGTTGGCCCGAATGCTGTCTTGTGTCAGGGCAACCGTCAGGCCCGGATCGATCGCTATTGTCCCTGCCAATCGCGGATCGCCGTAGGACGCATTTGCCTTGGCTTGATCGAGCTTGCGAAAATCAACACCACCCCTTGCGAAGAACGCGCAGCCCTGAGAGGCTGGTTCTTTAACGCAATAGTCCGCATAGGCTGAGATATCCATTTGCAGGCCAATGGACTGCAACGCCGAAATGCCGCCAAGGGAAAAGCCAAGGGTATAAATCCGGCTTTGATCGATATTTGGACCGAACACCGGATCAGCCAGGATCTCGTCAATGGCTGCCGAAATGTCCTGGGGCCTTTCCCAAACGCGGGCAGCGCTGGTCGGTGTGATGTCCTGAGACGTGCTGCCGGGATGATTGAGTCCGACGACCAAGACACCGGCATCAACGAGCTTCGATGACAGCCAGCCAAGTCCATCCATATTGCCGCCCGTGCCGTGCGACAGAACAACCAAAGGGTAGCGACCCGGTTTGATGCCGGCTCCAAGCATCACCCTGTTGCCCTGAAAGACAGCATTGCCGCCGATCCATGAAGCGTAGGTTCGGGTGCTCGCCGGATACCAGATTGAGCCCTGAACAAGTGCGTTCCGATGCGCGGCCTTGATGTCAAAACGGTCGTAGCCTGACATGGCTTGTTCTTGAAAAGCAGCCTGGGACTGCGAATACGCCAATGCGGTCACCGCGATGCTGGCGCATAAAATGGCGGGTTTGAGCGTCTGATAAGTGCGCAAAAGCGTGGGAATGGAAATAAAGCGCATGTCTGAGCCTTCCTGTGGTGGATCACAAGCAAGACACTGGTAGATTGAGGGTCGCAGAGCGTCCTAAATCCGGATTGAGGTCGTCCCAAAACCGGATTAAGAACATTCGTTCCTCTTCAAATCACTCAGTTTCATGCTGCGAAGGTGCCATGTTTGCCATTCCCCTGCCCATTTTTGTTGCCGCCATGCTGTCCTATATGGGACTGCGTGCAGCCCTTGAGGGCGAGACGCCCAAAATGGTTCTGGGACTGATTGCGGTCTGCGCCGGACAATCCCTGATCACTAGCTTGAACCAATATTATGGCCTGACGTTTCTGGGGCCGGTTCAGCCAGTCACAGCCATGATGATCCCACTGATGGCCTATCTGACCTTCATCAGCACTGCGCTCAGGCCGTTGAGGCTGTTTCCCGATGCGCTCCATCTGAGTGCGCCGCTGCTGATGATCGTCATCATTTTTATCTTGCGCGATGCAGTCGACGGACTGCTGGTTTGTAGTTTCGTCATCTATGGGGTTTTATTGCTGATACGGCTGCGCAAGGGCGCAGATACATTGCCACTGATCCGCCTGGAACACGACAACAGGGCCATTGTGCTGTGGCGCTGGGTCGCCTTTGCCCTGATCGCCTCCGCCGCAGGAGACGCAATCATTTTCGGCGTCATGAGCGTGGGGGCTGGATGGCTGCGACCCTGGATCATCTCGGTCTTTTCCAGCACGTTCCTTCTGGTGATCGGTGCACTCAACATGTCCGATACCTTGAAGGCGTCCGGCAGTCACGACGATGCATTGATTGACAGACCCATTGAGCCTATTGCAGAGATCAAACCTGCTGCCTTGCAAGCAGATGCTCCCGACCCCGTCCTTCTGGCCAGTCTGAAAGCACTCATGAGAGACCATCAGGCCTATCTGGATCCGGACCTCACATTGGGGCGCATCGCCCGAAAGCTGCGCATACCGGAAAAACAACTATCGGCTGCGATCAACCAGGCAACAGGTGCCAATGTATCGCGCTACATCAACGGCTTTCGCATCGACCATGCCTGCCAGCTACTGGCGCACGGCACCAGCGTGACATCGGCCATGTATGCCAGCGGCTTCAACACCAAGTCGAATTTCAACCGGGAATTCCAGCGCGTCAAAGGCTGTTCGCCGAGCCGTTGGCTCAAACAGGACAGCCGATCACAGGCGCCTCACCCCGTTTAGCCGACCTTTGTCGCAGTGCTCAGGAATTCACTCATGTCTGTGCGCAACTGATCAAGATTGGCTTCCTGCTCCGCCAATTGCCGTGTGGAATGCACCACCCGGCCGCTCATTTCCCTGGTTCCATCCGTTGCCGACTGAACGCCAATGATGCTGGATGTCACATCAGAAGCCCCGGACGCAGCCTCTTCAATATTGCGTGCGATTTCACTGGTTGCTGTGGTCTGTTCCTCAATGGAACTCGCGATGGCCGTGGAAATGGAACTGACTTGTTCGATAGCATCGCTAATTATCTTGTTGGCCGCGACAGCATTGGAGGTCACCTCCTGCAGGCCAGAGATCTGCTGATTGATCTCCTCCGTGGCAGTCGCCGTCTGCCCCGCAAGAGCTTTCACCTCCTGGGCCACGATCGCAAAGCCACTTCCCATTTCGCCTGCGCGGGCTGCCTCAATCGTCGCATTCAGAGCCAGGAGGTTGGTCTGGGACGCAATATCATTGATGAGCCCAACAACCTCTTCAATCTTGACAGAACGGCTTGAAAGATTGTCGATCTCCCGGCTCATGATCTGAGAACTGCTGACCGCACTACTGGCTATTTCAGCCGCAGAAACCACTTGCCGGTTGATTTCACCAATAGAGCTGGTCAGTTCTTCCGTAGAAGCTGAGACACTCTGCATATTGGCAGAGGCCTCTTCGGCTCCAGAGGCTACTATCGCCGACTGTTCGCTCGCCTGGATACACGCGTCATTGACCTTTGCAGACACTGTGTCCAACTCGGTTACGGATCCAGAAACCGTTTGAACCACATCTCCCAAGCGAACTTCCAAATTGGTCGCCAGATCACAAAAGCCTTCCTGCTTTTGCTTGATCGCGCAGGTGGCAGCATTGATGCTCTTGGCTGCATCCTTGAAACTTCCGAGCATGCCCTTTTCTTCAATCAACCGAAAATGCTGGTTCCGGCTCACATAGTCGAGGCATGCCTTGGACTCGCGCAGATATGCGTCGGTGCGATCGATCAGCAAATTGATCGCATGCATCAGTTCGCCAGCTTCGCCCGTTTCTTTGATGTCGGTAATGCGCGATTCGAAATCTCCGTTCGCAACAGCTTTGCAAACGGCAGTCGCTTTTTTAAGTGAGGATTTTTTCAAGCCTGAAAACATATCGGTCCAGCCAAAGTTCTCTTACAATTGAAATGCCAAACAGTGAGCTTACGCGGGTTCGAGTTCGCGTCCCAAAGTGGCTATGAACTCATCATAGGCAACGCCATTTTCCGCCAGCAGATCGGCGATCATGCGCTCAGCAGATATAAGACCGTCCTTGCGGCTCGCCGGGCGTGCCTCTTCGTCCAGAAGCTTGCGGTAAAGCGGCTTAACATGGTCATCAAGGACATGCCGATCTGGTACACGACGGTTGGAGTGATAACCAATGATCTTGCCATCCCTGCCAAAACTCGGTGTTACATGAGCGTAGACCCAATAGTGATCACCATGTTTCGTCCGGTTAATCACATAGGCAAAGATCTCTTGTCCGGCTTCAAGCGTCTGCCACATCAACTTGAAAATACTGCGCGGCATCTCCGGATGACGGATTATGTTGTGTGGCTGTCCCAGCACTTCCTTTTCCGTATAATCTGCAATGTCGAGGAAGACCTTATTTGCGTAAGTGATACGTCCCTTGAGGTCCGTCTTGCTGACAATGATGTCATCTTCGGAGAAGGTCCTCTCCTTGCCCGTCAGGGCGACTGAATTCGACATTTTACAATCCGGTTTTCAGGAAAAGCTCGAACGGAGCAGACTATCGCCTACTTCAAGGAAACGATCATTGTTCCAATGAGTTAAGCCAGTATTAAATTTCTTATCAGGGCAAATACCTAACGTATTCCACCACTCAAAAATGCCCAAACGTCACCCATTGAAAAACCGCAAGTTTCCTGACTTCTCACGCTCCACACACAGCCCCATTTAATTAATAAAACTGGTGGAAATCGAACTTCTTCGCTCTATCGCACACAAAAAAGGCGGGCACTGAGCCCGCCTTTTTGAAATCCATGCTGAACCTGTCGGCTCAATCGACAACCCGAACCGCCCCTTTCGAGGCGCTGGTGGTCAGGGCCGCATAGGCTCGCAGCGCAGTTGTGATCTTGCGTTTGCGCTTTTCTGTCGGCTTCCAGGCAGCATCGCCCTTGGCTTCCATGGCAGCTCGGCGCTCGGCAAGCACTTCGTCTGACAGATCCACCTTCATGATCCGGTTCGGAATGTCGATAACGATGATATCGCCTTCTTCCACCAGACCGATGGCACCGCCTTCTGCTGCTTCTGGCGAACAATGGCCAATGGAAAGGCCAGAAGACCCGCCCGAGAAACGCCCATCCGTGACAAGCGCGCAGGCTTTGCCCAGGCCCTTGGATTTCAGATAGCTGGTCGGATAGAGCATTTCCTGCATGCCCGGCCCGCCACGCGGCCCCTCGTAGCGGATCAGTACGACCTCGCCTTCCTTGACCTTACCGGTCAGGATCGCAGACACAGAACTGTCCTGGCTCTCGAAAATCCGAGCAGGGCCTGAGAAAGTCAGACAAGAATCGTCGACGCCAGCTGTTTTCACGATGCAGCCATCCAGCGCGATGTTGCCGAACAGAACCGCCAGACCGCCATCTTGTGAATAGGCATTGTCCTTGGCCCGGATCACACCTTTCTCGCGGTCCATGTCCAGATCATCCCAGCGACGGGACTGAGAGAACGCAACCTGGGTCGGAACGCCGCCAGGAGCTGCCTTGAAGAAATGATGGACGCTTTCCGACTTGGTCTGCATGACATCCCACTCGGCCAAACCTTCCTTCATCGTTGCAGAATGAATGGTCGGTCCATCAGTGTGCAACAGACCGGCCCGGTCCAATTCGCCCAGTATGCTGAAAATGCCTCCAGCGCGATGGACGTCTTCCATGTGAATGTTTTCAATGGCAGGCGCCACCTTGCAGAGCACCGGAACCTGACGCGACAAGCGGTCGATGTCGTCCATGGTGAAGCCAATTTCGCCTTCATGGGACGCTGCCAGCAAATGCAGCACCGTATTGGTGGAGCCACCCATGGAAATGTCGAGCGTCATGGCGTTTTCGAACGCCTTGAAATTGGCGATGTTACGCGGCAGAACACTTTCGTCATTCTGCTCGTAATACCGCTTGGCCAGATCGACAATGCGGTGCCCAGCTTCCTTGAACAGCCGTTCGCGGTCCGAATGGGTCGCCAGCGTCGAGCCATTACCTGGCAGAGCCAAGCCTAGGGCTTCGGTCAGGCAATTCATTGAGTTGGCCGTAAACATGCCCGAGCATGACCCACAAGTCGGACAGGCATTTTGTTCCAGCGCCATGACATCCGCATCAGAAATGCGATCATCGGCAGCTGCGACCATAGCGTCGACCAGATCGACTGACTTGGTCACGCCGTTCTCAAAAACCACCTTACCGGCTTCCATCGGGCCGCCGGACACGAAGACGACCGGAATGTTCAACCGCATGGCTGCGTTCAGCATGCCGGGGGTGATCTTGTCGCAATTGGAAATACAGACAAGCGCATCGGCGCAATGGCCATTGACCATATATTCAACCGCATCGGCGATGACCTCGCGCGATGGAAGAGAATACAGCATGCCATCATGGCCCATGGCGATGCCGTCATCGACTGCGATGGTATTGAATTCCTTGGCAACACCGCCAGCTTTTTCGACTTCGCGCGCGACCAGCTGGCCCAGGTCCTTCAAATGAACGTGGCCTGGCACGAACTGGGTGAACGAGTTGGAAATTGCGATGATCGGTTTGCCGAAGTCATCGTCCTTCATGCCGGTGGCGCGCCACAACCCACGCGCTCCAGCCATATTGCGTCCATGCGTCGACGTTCTCGAGCGATACGGTGGCATTTTCGTCGTCCTTAAAGATCTTATTGTCGTCGGTTGCTCTCCCAAGGGATCTCCCCCTCACAACCGCTGTCTCCCGCTCTTTTTGTCAGCTTTTGCGACGAAGCGAAAGGGCATTTCCGGCAAAAACAGTACGCCACGGTACGGTTAAGTGAGCAGTCGCTCACTGTCTTTCCATACTCGCCACGCCATAGCACAATCTCTGATTGCCATAAAAAATAACGCACATGTTAAAACATACGATAGATAAGGACTTTATTAAGATATTGTTCATCATATCTAATAAATAATTTTAACAAGGCAAACTCTGATGCAGCTGGACACGCAAACTCTTTTTACTGTTGCCATGATCACCTATTTTTCTGGTGCTCTTTTGCTCGGAACCTTATCTGCTGCCTTCACCACATTTCCAAGCCATGTGCGTCAGAGCTGGACATTATGGGCTCTGGCGATGGCCATGTCAGGAACCTGCGTAATTTTGGTTGGCCTGCGTAGCACTATACCTGATCTCATAAGCATCGGATTGGCCAATGGGTTGTTGATGTTTAGTCTTGGTCTGCGCGTTATTGCGATTGGCCTCCTCTATAATCAAGGTGCTTCGTATCGCTGGCTGCCATTCCTCTTGGTCTTTGGCTGGGTGGTGCTGTACCAGTTCCCCTGGTTCCGCGACTACCTCCTTATGCGCGCGCTCTATGTTAATCTCTTTTGCATACTCGCCATGGCGCTGTGCATCCACGTATGCTGGAACAAGGGCAAGCTGGCCAAGGTAAGTTCCATTTTTTTGATCAGCGTCTTCGGGATCGATATTTTAATCAGACTTGCTAGCCTTTGGTTTTACATTACAAACATGTATCCAAGTCTCAAGTCGGCATTCAATTCCCCCGAAATCACCACACTCATAATTGCCTTGGTTTTCGCTATTTTCCTCAAAATTGTTGGACTGTGTATTGCTGCTTATGAGCAAATGACAGGGCAATACAGAAATCTTTCCTTACAAGATCCGATGACAGGCTTACCAGTCCGTCACGCTTTTACGCAGGCATCCCAATCAGAACTCAAGCTGATGCGAGGTCAGTCAAAACCGTATGCGCTTGCTGTGTTCGAGATCGATCATCTACCAGACATCCGTCGCCGGTTCGGTCACAGTATGGGAGATGCTTTGCTGAAGCTGCTCGCACGGCTTTGCTCAGAGACAATTGGCGGAAGATCAAAAGTTGGCTGTCTGCGGCATGGCCAATTCGCATTGTTCCTCCCGGAGATGACGCAAGTGGAGGCCAGAGCACTGGTAAAACGGATCAGCCGGTCCCTGACCACGGAAAGCTCAAAAGCATCCGGCAGTCGGCTGGCTGTCACAGCAAGCATTGGAATATTCTCCGGCACAGCAGACGTGCCAATCGAACGAGCTGTTGAGATCACCGACCAGTGCTTGGCTCGGGCCAAATCGCAGGGAGGAAACAATATCATAACAAATCAAGAGCCCAAAACTGCAGCACTAAACTTGGCGCCCCTTCAGGCGACCTCAGCTCTCAAAAGGCACAAAACCGCTTAACACTCAGACCTGTCGTGAAAATCATATACCACAGGTTATGAGATTAAAAATTTCAGGGCTAGAACTCTGATACGAAAGTAAACTCACGACATATCGATTCAATTTGAGGACAGATGCCTCTCGAGCACTTCTGATCTTTGTCTGACACATTCATTTTGCTGCAGAATACGTGTTTTCTCTCAATTGTTGTGTTGATCGGCGACGGTCATTGTGACCATCTCACCCACAAATTATTCGGAACTGAAACTCAGGCATTGCCATGCATCTAGACACACCCACACTTCTTGCTGCTGCTGCGATCAGCTGCTTGGCCGGGGCTATTGTTCTTGGTGTACTGTCTGCAGCGATGAGATCTTTCCCGAACAACCTCAGGCTGGGCTGGGGTCTTTGGTCTTTTGCCCTGGTCATATCAAGCGCTGGCCTGATCATGGTCGGTTTGCGCGGAACCATTTCAGACATATTCAGCATTGCAATAGCCAATATGTTCGTGACCTTCGGCTATGGCATACGGCCCAATGCGCTCAGTCTTTTTCACGGGCGAGGTCCTTCCTACCCCTGGCTGCCTTTTGTTGCAGCCTTTGGTTGGTTGGGTCTTTATCTTTTTCCCTGGTTTCGGGATGATTTGACTCTCAGGGTTATTTACATCAACAGCCTATGCATTCTGTCCATAGCGCTGTGCATTCTGGAATGTTGGAAGCAACGAAACGAACAACAGTTCAGCTCCTGGCTTCTGATCGGCATCTTCGGAGTTGATATTTCACTCCGCGCCACCCTGATTCTCATGCATACGCAAACAGCGTTTCCAAACTTCAAAGCCACCCTGTCACTGCCCATCATGCAAATCTTGATTGTTATACTGATCATCACAATCATTCTGGAGGTCGTTGGACTGGGGGTCGCCGCCTTTGAAAAAATGAAGACCCAGATTGAGATGGAGGCCTTGCTCGACCCTCTCACAGGACTGCCGAACCGACGATCTTTGGGAATATCTGCCCAGGCGGACCTAGATCGGCGACCAGATCAGGGACAGGTTTATACGCTGCTGGTTCTGGAAATTGATAACATGCAAGCCATCACCAGTCGGTTTGGCAACTCCATGGGAGATGCATTCATCAAGTTGTTGGGTCGACTGTGTAATGAGGCAATTGGCAAGAGGGCAAGCGTTGGTTATATCCGCGAAAACCAGTTCTCAGTATACCTGCCCAAGACGGACCAGGTCGAAGCTGGCGCGATTGCAACGCGGATCAGCCGGACTTTAACCGTTCAAAGTTCAAATGCTTCCGGCAACCAGTTGGCGATCACCATAAGTTGCGGAATGTTCTGCGGGCACACAGAAACCTCATTCGAACGCGCCCTTGAACACGCAGACAAGAGCCTTAGCCAAGCTAAGGCGCAAGGCGGAAACCAGATCGTCGCCAACCACAGCTTGAAAGCTGGACCGCAGAAGTCAAAGACAATGTCATCCCCCTTTGCCCCCCGCAACAAATCAGTCGCTTAATGCCTGATTGGACCTTGTCATTAAACAAAAGCAACCAGAGCGAAAGACACTCCGCGCTGGTTGCTCTTGAGGCTATGCTACCGTGTGGATGTCCATCAGGGAGATGACGGAGGCAGCACAGCGATTTTGGACTTAGGCAGCCTTGCTGTCGGCCAATGTCGGATAGTCCGTATAGCCTTCGCGGCCACCGCCGTAGAACGTTGCCTGATCCCACTCGTTCAGCGGCGCGTCTGCCTTGAGGCGCTCCACAAGATCCGGGTTGGAAATAAACGGCTTGCCGAAGGCAACGAGATCGACGGTAGCATCGTTCACCGCATTGATGGCCAACTGCCGATCATAGCCATTGTTGCCCATGGTTGGTCCGAAGAATCGTCCATAGAGGCTTTCAAGGTTCGTACCTTCTGGCAGATCCCGTGGGCCGCCTGTCTGACCTTCTACAAAGTGCAGATAAGCAAGACCGTATGTGTTCAGAACATCGACGACATGGCCGAACAGCGCCATCGGATCGCTGTCAGAAATGTCGTTGGCCGCCGAGAACGGGCTGAGGCGAATACCGACCCGGTCAGCCCCAATTTCCGCCGTCACAGCATCCATGACCTCTTTGAGAAAACGCGTGCGGTTTTCTATGGACCCGCCATAGTCATCCTCTCGGTTGTTCGAGCTGTCGCGCAAGAACTGGTCGATCAGATAGCCGTTGGCTGCATGAACCTCAACACCGTCAAAGCCTGCCTTGATCGCGTTGGCCGCAGCCTTGCGGTAATCCTCTACAATGCCCGGAATTTCGTCCAGTTCAAGCGCACGTGGCAGCGGGGTGTCAATGAACGCCTGGCCGTCAAACGTTTTGGAAGCCGCTGCAATTGCGGAAGGGGCAACAGGATCCAGGCCGCCCGGCTGCAGGACAGGGTGAGAAATCCGGCCGACATGCCAGAGCTGGATGAAGATCTTGCCGCCCTTGGCGTGGACCGCATCCGTCACCTTTTTCCAACCGTCGATCTGGGCGTCTGAATAGATGCCAGGGGTCCAGGCATAGCCCTTGCCCTCGGGTGAAATTTGCGAGGCTTCGGTGATCAAGAGACCGGCGCTGGCCCGCTGGGCATAGTACTCAGCGTGGATCTCATAAGGTGCATCGTCCTCTGCCCGCGCCCGATTTCGGGTCAAGGGTGCCATCACGATCCGGTTTTTGACATCGACAGCCCCGACTTTCAGGGGCGTGAACAGCTTAGCTTGAGACATGAGGTGTTTCCTGATTGGTTGGAAATACGGAACGAATAGTCCAAAATTAACCGCACCATGGGATCCTACAGGTACTTTTAACTTCAGGGTTTGAGGTGCTCCTAAGCGGTGAGTATTCCTCTCGCCGCTTCCAGAGCGCTGGAAATCTGATCCGGCGGAAGGCCGGATTTGCGAAGGGTGAGCGTGCCAATGGCCAATGCCGAGAGGGCGCGTGCCTTGTTGCGCGCAGTGTCCGGATCGTTCGGACAAATCGTGCTGGCGAACAGCTCCTCGATCCGCGCCAGATGACGACGACCGATCTCGGCCACCTCCTCCTGGTGCGGAGCCAATTCGGTGATGCAATTGACCAGCATACAGCCACGCGGGCCACCATTTGGGTCTGCCAGAGCGGACATCATGGAGGCTACAGCGTCTTCATCGCCGCTTTCGGAAAGCTCTTGAAATGCAGCCAGAGCGGCATTCGAATAGCTTGTCAGGGCGGTGATCAGAACCCCCTGCTTTGAGCCGAACGCCGAATAAAAACTTGACCGTGACAGGCCCATCTCGGCGGTCAGGTCATCGAGAGACGTTGCCTCGAAGCCCTTGCGCCAGAACAAATGCAAAGCAGCATCCAGAACCTTGGCCTCATTGAACCCGCGCGGCCGCCCGGGCCCACAATGGGGCTTTTCAGTCGCCTTGGAGGTGGCGAGTTTGGATGTGGTCGTCTTGCTCATGGCCCCAATATTGGACCGGGCAGTTCGAAATACAATACCCAAGGCACTAACATTTTGGACCGGGCGTTCCTATTAGTGTATCAGCATTGATTAAACAGCGGCAAAGTTCTGAGACAAGAGGCCTTCCATGACCCAGTATTCCCTTCTTGATCTATCCCCCGTTCCCGAAGGTCATAGTGTCCGCGAGGCCCTTGCCAACACAGCTGATCTTGCCCGGCATGCGGAAAGCCTGGGCTACACACGCTACTGGATGGCAGAACATCACAACATGCGCGGCATCGCCTCGGCTGCAACGGCCGTGATGATCGGCCATGTGGCTGGCGCGACGTCGACCATCCGGGTTGGCTCAGGCGGCATCATGCTGCCAAACCATGCGCCGCTGGTGATCGCAGAACAATTCGGCACGCTGGCAGAACTCTACCCGGACCGGATTGATCTGGGCCTTGGCCGTGCGCCCGGAACAGACATGCAGACAGCCCGCGCCCTGCGGCGATCCATGGACAATGCGGACAACTTTCCCGAGGACGTTCTGGAACTGATGGCCTATCTGGACGACCAGCCGGAGGGCGCCAAGATCCTGGCCGTTCCGGGCGCGGGCACCAAAGTGCCTGTCTGGATCCTGGGATCCAGCACATATGGCGCGCAGATGGCCGCCTTCTATGGCCTGCCGTATGCTTTTGCGTCGCACTTCGCCCCGGCAGAGCTGTCGAATGCTGCCAGGATCTATCGTCGTTCGTTCAAGCCATCAAAGCATCTTGAGAAGCCGCATTTCATGATGGCGGTGAATGTCTTTGCCGCCGACACGGACGCAGAAGGCGCTTACTTGCGCACAACCATGCAGCAGGCCTTCATCAACCTGCGCACCGGCAAGCCTGGGCCCCTGCCCGCCCCGGTCCGTGATCTTGAAGAGCGTGTCGGCCCGGTTGCCATAGAGATGGTCGAAGACATGCTGCGCATATCCGCCACCGGCGCGCCAGGCACCGTCAAGACACAGCTTAAACAACTGATCGCCACCCACCTGCCAGATGAAGTGATTTTCACCGGCCAGATCCACAGTCATACAGCCCGCAAGCGTTCGTTCGAGATTGCAGCGGATGTGATGAATGAGATCAATGGAGCGCAAATGGCGGCGGAGTGAGGAAAGATAGGAAGAAAGACTGAATTTAGCCCTTCAAGCTCCCAGATACCGCTCTTTCAATCCTGCATCAGCATTCAGCGCTGCCGTGTTGCCGGTCCAGACAGTGCGGCCTTTTTCCAGGATGACATGACGCTCAGCGAGTTTTTCCAGGGCCGAGACGTTTTTGTCGACGATCAGGATGGATTGGCCGCGAGATTTCAGGGCTTCGAGGCAAGCCCAGATTTCGGCGCGGACCAGCGGGGCAAGGCCTTCGGTGGCCTCATCAAGGATCAGCAATTTCGGATTGGTCATCAGCGCCCGGCCAATGGCGAGCATTTGCTGTTCGCCGCCAGACAGCTGGCTGCCGAGATTGCGGCGACGTTCCTGAAGGCGCGGGAACAAAAGGTAGATGTCCTTCAAGTCCCACTCGCTGGTGTCACCCCGGCCCTTGAAGGACGTTGCGACGAGGTTTTCCTCCACGCTGAGCGTCGGGAATATCTGCCGTCCTTCCGGCACCAGACCCAGGCCTGCCCGCGCCACCCTATAGGATGGCTGACCAGCCATATCCTTGCCGCCAAAGACGATCTGACCGGCGCTAGGGGATATCATGCCCATCAGGCTCTTGATGGTGCTGGTCTTGCCCATGCCGTTGCGCCCCATCAGGGTGACGACTTCGCCCGCGTTGATGGTCAGCGACACATCGAACAGAACTTGCGCCTCGCCATAGGCCGCCTGAAGGCCGTCAATCTTGAGAAGAGCCTCGCTCATGCTGCGTCATCCTCGCCCAGATAGGCTTGCCGCACCTTGGGATCCGCCCGGATTTCTTCCGGCATGCCACTGGCGACAATCTCGCCGTAAACCAGCACCGAAATCCGGTCCGCCAGTTGGAACACCGCGCCCATGTCATGCTCGACCAGCAGCATCGGGCATCGGGACTTGAGGGATTTCAGAATCCCGATCAGCCTTGCGGTCTCATCTGGCCCGGTGCCTGCCATCGGTTCATCCAGCAGCAGCAGCTTGGGCTCAACGGCCAGCGCAAGGGCCAGTTCAAGCATCCGCTTTTCGCCATGACTCAGGCTGCCCGCGCGCAAGGCCGCCCGCTCTGCCAGACCGACGTCACCAAGGATCTGCAGCGCCTTGTCATTCAGCTTTTGATCACTGGCAGCGGCCCTCAAGAACCGGAACGAATGGCCCTGATGGGCCTGAACACCCAGCGCAACATTTTCAAGAACCGTGAATTCCGGCAGGATCGCCGTGATTTGAAACGTGCGCCCGAGACCTGCTCTGGCCCTGCTGGCCACGCACCAGCCGGTAACATCCTTGCCGCCAAACACGACCTGACCGCTGTCAGAGCTGGTTTCGCCCGAGATCTGGCCAATCAAGGTTGTCTTGCCTGCACCATTGGGGCCAATCACCGCATGGATTTCACCGGGCATCACGGCGAGCGACAAATCCCTGGTGACCTGCAGCGCACCATAGGCCTTGTTCAAGGCTTTAAGCTCCAGGATGGGGGCTTTGGGGTCTTGGGCTGTCATTTTTCAGCCCTCCGGGACAAGCCATTCATCAGTCCCATCAGACCGCCTCGGCCATAGAGAACCACCAGGATCAGCAGCGGCCCGAAAATCAGCCGCCAGTGCTCGGTGTAGCCGGACAGCACCTCCTCCAACACCATGTAAGCAACAGTGCCCAAAATAGCCCCATGCAGGGAGCCGAGGCCGCCCAGAATGACCATGACGATCAACTCGCCGGATCGGTGCCAGGACATATAAGCGGGCGAGACGAATTCATTCTGATTGGCCATTAGAGCACCGGCAAGACTGGCGATCACGCCCGCGATGACATAGGCGGCAAGCCGGTAGCGATAGGGGTCTACGCCCATGGCCTGAAGCCGGGCTTCGCTTTGCTTTGCGCCCCTCAGCACCCTGCCGAAGCGAGACGCAGAGAAGATCCGTAGCAGCAGATAGACAGCCGCCAGCACGGCAAAGACCAGATAATAAAATGAGGCATCGCCGTTAAAGAGATCCGTGCCGAAGAACTCCGAGCGGCCCCACATGGTGAGACCATCGTCGCCGCCATAAACGGACAGCGAGGTCGCTGTGAAATAGGCCATCTGGCCGAACGCAAGCGTAATCATGATGAAGTAAACGCCTCGGGTCTTCAGACTGATCGCGCCGGTGAACAGAGCAAACAGACCACCTGCGACCATCGCGAGCGGAAACGAGATCCAGGCTGCCCAGATGTCATGCTCTGCCAGAATGCCGACCGCATAGGCCCCGAAGCCGATGTAGGCGGCATGTCCGAAACTGACCATTGCGCCAAGCCCAAGGATGAAATCGAGGCTTACCGCGACAATGGCAAACACCAGAATGCGGGTGAAGAACAGCAGTATGAAGCGATCATCGAAGACGCTGGCATAGGTTGGCACCAGGGACAGAACTGCGAAGATGGCAATTGGAAAAGCCCAGGCCTTGAGACGAACGAATTTCATGCGCTGCGCACCGGAAACAGGCCACTTGGTCGGAAGAACAGTACACCTGCCATCAGGATGTAAATCAGCATGGAAGCAATGGCAGGCCCGACATCATTGGCCGCAGAGGGCGGCAGAAGAAGACGGGCGATATCGGTCGCAAAGGAGCGCCCCAGCGTATCAACAAGGCCGATCAGCAGCGCTGCCATGAAGGCTCCGCGAATAGAACCAATGCCGCCGATGACAATGACGACAAACGCCAGGATCAGCAGGTTGTCGCCCATACCCGGTTCGACTGACAAAATGGGCGCTGCCATAATGCCGGCAAAGCCCGCCAGCATTGCACCAAACCCGAACACCAGCATGAACAACCGGCGAATGTTGATGCCCAGCGCCGCGACCATTTCCGGATTGGTTGCCCCGGCCCGAACCAGCATGCCAATGCGCGTGCGTGTCACCAGCACATAGAGCAGGCCAGCGACGGCAAGACCTGAGGCGATCAGCGCGATTCGAAAGACAGGATACCGGAAATTGTCCATCAGCTGGATGGACCCGTCCAGCAGCTCCGGCACCGGCAAGGACAAGGGTGCGGCACCCCATATGACTTTGACCGCCTCATTGAGAAACAGGATCACGCCAAAGGTCGCCAGAACCTGATCCAGATGATCCCGGTCATAAAGGTGCCTGAAGACCAGAACTTCCAGCACCAAACCGCAAATCAACGCAGCCCCCAACGCCAATAGGGCAGCGGTCCAGAATGATCCGGTAAGCTGATAGCAGGCAACCGCCAGATAGGCCCCCAGCATATACTGGACTCCATGGGCCAGGTTGATGAAATCCATCACCCCGAACACAAGCGTGAGACCGGCTGCAATCAAAAACAGAAGAATACCGAGCTGCAGCCCATTGAGGGTCTGCACGGCCAGAAGGGTCATGCTCAAGACGAATGTCCGAATATTATCGTCACAATAAAAACAGACCCGAGCTTCTCAGCCCGGGTCTGTCAAATGCACGTGGCCTACTACATTCGGCAAGAACCAGCATAAGCATCGCCAACATCATCGAAGACCTTTTGCTTGACCTCGGTGACATATTTCTTGCCGCGCTTCACAGCTTCGACCAGGTAAAAATCCTGGATCGGGAACTGATTGGTATTGAAACTGAAATCGCCACGTACGCTTTCAAACGGCGCAGCTGCAAGGGCAGACATCAGCGCTCTCTTGTCGGCAATACCACCGGCCATATCGACGGCACCGTCAATTAGACGCGCTGCGTCATAGCCTTGTGCAGCATAGAGCGAAGGCGGGTAGCCATACTCAGCTTCAAAGGCTCGAACAAAGCTTGCATTTGCATCATTGTCGATGTCAGAGGCCCATTCGGCACCAGAATAAAGACCAACTGCCATGTCCTTGGTCGCGGGCAAAGTCGTCTCATCGACAGTGAATGTGGACAGGAAGGGGATTACCCCCTTGAGGCCGGCCTGGGAGTATTGTTTGACCAAATTGACCCCCATGCCACCTGGCATGAAGGTGAACAGTGCCTCTGGCTCGGCATCAGCAATCCGGGCAAGCTCTGCAGAAAAATCAAGCTGACCGAGCTTTGTGTAGATCTCTTCCACCACCTCGCCAGTGTAGTGACGCTTGAACCCCGCAATCGCATCTTTACCAGCCTGATAATTTGGCGCCATTACGACAACTTTGCCATAGCCCTGCTGGCTGGCATAGCGGCCCATGACTTCATGGTTCTGATCGTTCTGATAAGACGTGGAGAAGAAATACGGGCTACAGCCCTTGCCGGCAATCGGAGACGGACCGGCATTGGCACCGATGAAGATCGTTTCTGATTTGATGATCGGCTTATAGACAGCCATCATGACATTGGAGAAGACAACACCGGCCATGATGTCGACCTTGTCGCGCTCCAGAAGGCCCTGCACCTTGGTGATCGCGCCGTCCGGCTTCAGCTCGTCATCGACAACAATGACTTCCGTATCCATGCCGCCGAGCTTGCCACCAGCCTGTTTGACACCCAGCAGGAACCCATCACGCATATGCTGACCAAGGACAGCAGGTGGGCCAGACAGGGTCGCAAGGAAACCAATCTTCAGGGTTTCAGCTGCGACGGGCGATACTGTGCCGCTCAGAACTGCAGCCCCCAAACCAGCTCCAATCGTCAGGGCGGACAAGATGCGTTTCATGAATGGTTCCCCTTGTGATCTCTGTCACGTTGGCCGTGCAAGCACCGAGACTCTTGCCCCTCGCGCTACCGGCTGTTTGTTCGCTAGCATTTAAAGAGTAAAACACTACGGATGTTAAGCCCTTGGATTACATTCTTTAGGAAGATTATTGGATACCGCACGATTTCCAGCCTCAGGATGAGGACCCGTCTCCAGGGCTCGGGCTCATAATAAATTGATCCACTGGCATTGTAACTGTCAGGATATAATCTGGACTGGAAAACATGAGACCAGAAAACACAAGGAATATTCCATGCGCTTGATTGTTGGACCTGTGTTTTGCTTCGTGCTGCTCTTGTCCCTGATTGCCTCCCCTGTACTGGCCGACAGCCTGCCTGAGCCAGACAATCTGCCGATCCCCTTGCCTGGCATTCCGCGCTCAGCAGATTGTGATGCCTATGCCCGGTCCTATGCAGACAGCTATCTTGGCAATGGCGACCCAACCGGCGACATCGTCGCTGGCGGTATGCGCGGTGCCGTCATCGGCGGTGGCTGGAGCGGTGCCGGTGGTGCCGAGCGCGGTGCAAGGGCGGGTGGCGCAGTGGCTGTGCTGGACAATCTGGCAGCCTACCCTGGCGGTTGGCAGGGGCTTTACGACATGGCCTTTCAGATCTGCAGTAATGAGACTTCAGGGGCCAACTACCGTCCCCAGACGGATCCTTATCAGACCCAGGGGCAACAAGGGGCCAATTGTAGATCCTCAGCCGGAGTGGCGACGAGAAGCAGTCGCGGCCCTATCTCTGCAGGCTCCGGCAGAAACAACTGCCGGTAGTGGTCTGCAATAAAAAATTTTCATGATCGGCCGCGCTTGCTCTGGCGGCACAAACTCCTAAAACTAAACCCTTCCGTGCATAAAATTCTGACGAAACCACGCAATTATGAGCTTGATCCTGCGTCATTTTTCATAAAAGATAATTTTATATAAGAAATCGAATGATTTCATATGAACTTCTGGGAGGAAGATAATGACTTTTTCAATTAACAGACGGACTCTGCTTGCAACCGGCGCGGCTGCCGCCGCGATGACAACAATTGGCACAAGCGCTTTCGCCAAAGCCGACAAGAACCTGAAGTGGGCTCATGTCTACGAAACCACCGAACCTTATCATAAATGGGCTGTTTGGGCTGGAGAGGAACTGGCAAAGCGGACTGATAATCGCATCGGTATCGAGGTGTTTCCCGCTTCATCCCTCGGTAAGGAAACCGATATCAACGAAGGCCTTGGACTGGGCACCGTAGACATTATTTACACCGGACAGTCCTTTGCCGGACGTTCATTTGGTCCGATTGCCATCGGCGGCGCGCCTTACATGTTCCGCGATTATGATCACTGGGCCGCATATCGCGACTCCGAGCTTTTCAAGGAAATGGCAGCCGGTTACCTTGATGCCTCTGGCAATCATGTCATCACCTTGACCTATTATGGCCAGCGCCATGTGACCTCGAACAAGCCAATCATGACACCTGCCGACATGGAAGGTTTGAAAATCCGCGTTCCAAACGCACCGCTTTATCTGATGTTCCCAAATGCGGTCGGCGCGAACCCAACACCAATTGCCTTTTCGGAAGTCTATCTGGCCTTGCAGCAGGGCACAGTTGATGCTCAGGAAAACCCCCTGCCAACCATTCAGGCGAAAAAATTCTACGAAGTTCAGACAAACATCAACCTGACTGGTCACATCAGCGATGCATTGATGACGATCGTTGGCGGCCCTGCCCGTGACCAGATGGACGATGCTGACTATGAAATCCTGATGACCATTCTGAAAGAGGCCGCTGTGGGCGCGACTGCTGATATCCAGCAGAACGAAGCCGCTCTGGCCGATTGGTTTACGGAACAAGGCAATCAGGTCAATGTGGTTGACCGTGTCCCGTTCCGTGAAGCAACCATGCCGTCTCACAACGGTCCGGATGCCACCTGGACACAGGAACAATACGACAAGCTTCAAGCTCTTTGAGGCAAGTCCGGTCCGGGCCACACGTGCCCGGGCCGCTTTTCCCACCTTCTCCAGTCTTGGCCCAAGATCGCTAACTCGAATTTCCAAGCTTAAGGTCCAAAGCCCAAAGCCCAAGTCAGGGAGTGCTGCATGACCGTGCCCGGTGTGCCGCAGCATCAGATTGAGGACGACAATGAAACTATCGATCTCAGCGATATTCGCTGGCACGATGGATTGGTTTTGTTTGTCTTCTGGTTGCTATTTTCAGTTGTTTTCCTTCAGTTTTTCACCCGCTACGTGCTGAATGACTCTCTAGGCTGGACCGAGGAAATCGCACGATATCTGCTCATCGCCGTCACCTTCATCGGGGCCGTGATGGCCGTGCGCAAGGAAGCCATGATTGCGGTCGAGATCTTCTACCGCTGGATGTCCCGCCCGGTTCGGCGCGTGGTTCAGGCCTTTGTCGATTTGGTGGCCGTCGTCTTTTACGGCTCAATGGCATTTTCATGCGTTCGGCTAGCCCAGCGCACGCGCCAGAAAATGGTCTCTATCGAGGTCAGCAAATCGTTTGTTTACTGGGGTGTTGCGATCTGTTTTGCCTGCATGTTTTTGCTTGCGATCTGGATCCTGATCAAACATCTGCGCACTGGCACCAGCCCCCTGATCGATCCGGAAGTGCCGATCGACGCATCCTCTCAATCGGAGTGACCACGTGGCTCTTCTCATGCTTTTCGGCCTGCTGTTCGGCCTGATCATTATTGGTGTGCCCGTCGGCATAGCGCTCGCTGGATCGTCCCTCGCCTTTATTCTGGTCACGGGCCAGGTTCCAGACGTTGTGGTGATCCACCGGATGGTCAACGGGGTAGACAGTTTCGCGCTGCTCGCCGTGCCATTTTTCATTCTGGCCGGCAACCTGATGAACACCGCCGGCATCACCAACCGCATTTTTGCCTTTGCCCGTGCTCTCATCGGCTGGATGCGCGGCGGGCTTGGTCACGTCAACATTGGCGCATCTGTGATCTTTGCCGGCATGTCCGGGGCTGCCGTTGCCGATGCTGGCGGATTGGGGGCCATTGAAATCAAGGCGATGCGCGATGCCAATTATGATCCCGGCTTTGCGGTCGGCATCACGGCAGCCTCCTCGACCATCGGCCCGATCATTCCCCCGTCCCTGCCCATGGTGATCTACGGTGTCATGGCCGGTGCTTCCATTGGCCAGCTGTTTGCGGCCGGTTTCATTCCAGGCCTCTTGATGGCCGTCGCACTGATGATCATGGTGGCCTGGTATGCCCGGACCCGCAATTACCCGCGTGATCAGGCATTTCACTGGGGCGTGCTGGGAGCAACACTCAAGCAAGCGCTGCTGTCCCTGCTGACGCCCGTGATCATCGTCGGCGGTATTCTGTTTGGCGTTTTCACCCCCACAGAAGCAGCGATTGCCGCCTGCGCCTGGGCACTTTTTCTCGGGGTTATTGTCTACCGAACCCTGACCTTGCGGCGGTTCCTCAGGGTGTCCTTTGATACAATTGAAACCACCTCGGTCGTGTTGTTCATTGTAGCTGGCGCGTCGATCTTTGCGTGGATCTTGACGTCAAACCGGGTCACCGAGCAATTCGCCGACCTGATCCTGCAAGTCTCGGAAAATCCGATTGTCGTTCTGGCGCTGATCAATGTGATCCTCATTGTTGTCGGCTGCTTTCTGGAAACCGTGGCAGCGATCACAATCCTCGTGCCGGTGCTGCTGCCCATCGCCGTTCATGTGGGGGTCGATCCGGTTCATTTCGGCGTCATCATGGTGCTCAACCTGATGATCGGCCTTTTGACCCCCCCGGTCGGCATGGTGCTTTACGTACTTTCGCGAGTATCTAAAGTGCCGTTCGAGCGCTGTCTGTCAGCGACGGTGCCGTTTCTGGTGCCGCTGGTTGCCGTGCTTTTGTTGGTAACCTTCATTCCGGCCTTGTCCATGTGGCTGCCAACCTTGATCTATCGCTGACGGGGCCTTTGAAATCAGATCTGACAAAGAATGCTATCAAGACAGTTGACGTTGCGGGTGTAGCACCGTCAACTGTCCCTGATTTGCAAATCGCCCTTTCGAATAGCCGTCAGACAGAGATCCAGATGCCCAGAAAACGTTCTACGCTTGCCCTCACCGCCTTTGCTCTTGGAGCCTTTGCCGCCCTGACAACACAGCCTGTTACCGCTCAGGCAGCTCAATGCGGCGGCGACTTCCGGCAATTCCTGGCTGGCGTCAAACAGGAAGCCGTTTCCATGGGTCTGTCGGCTCGTGTTGCCGATCAGGTTCTGTCCGGCGCACAGATCGACCGCAAGGTGCTGTCCCGTGACCGGGCACAGGGCGTCTTCAAACTGGACTTCCTGACATTTTCCAAGCGTGCCATATCCGGCTATCGGCTGAAGAATGGCGCAGCCAAAATGAAGAAGTACAGCGGTGTCTTTAGCCGCGCCAAGCAAGACTATGGCGTTCCAGCGCCGGTGATCACCGCGTTCTGGGCTCTTGAGACAGACTTCGGTGCGGTTCAGGGTGATTTCAACACGGTCAACGCGCTGGCGACCCTCGCCCACGATTGCCGCCGTCCGCAGTTGTTCCGCCCACAGCTGATCGCAGCAATCCATATGGCGCAGAACGGCGACCTCGACCCACGAACCATGCAGGGTGCCTGGGCTGGTGAAATCGGTCAGGTCCAGATGCTGCCGGAAGACATCGTCAAGTTCGGCAAGGACGGCGACGGCGATGGCCATGTCAATCTCAAAGCCAGCTCACCTGATGCGATCCTGACGGCCGCTTCGTTCATCAAGCACCTGGGCTGGCGCAAAGGTGAACCTTGGCTGCAAGAAGTCATCATGCCTGGCCGGTTCGCCTGGGAGACCACTGGACTTGGCAGGACCAAATCGGGCAAGGATTGGGCCCGCATGGGCGTTAAGGCGCGAAGTGGCAAGATCTCCAACCTGCCTGCTTCGCTCATCCTGCCACAGGGCCGGAAGGGCCCGGCCTTCCTCGCCTATCCGAATTACAACATCTATCTGGAATGGAACCAGTCGTTCATCTACACGACGACAGCTGCCTATTTCGCCACCCGCCTGGCCGGTGCTCCTGTCTACAAGGCAGGCAATCCGGACAAGGGTCTGACCGATGCCCAGATGAAGCAGCTGCAGTCCAAACTGGCCGCTCGCGGTTATGACGTTGGCAAGATCGACGGCATTCTGGGGTCTGGAACGCGTAACGCCACTCAGGCTGTTCAGCAGAAACTCGGCATGCCTGCCGACGGGTGGCCAACACCTGCCTTGCTGGCAAAGCTCTGACCGCAGAGCGTCGCTTCAATCCGATTGAGGGCGAAAGCGCGCCTTGAAGCGGGCGAATTCACTGCTTGAGGGTTCCCGGCCGCAAAATGTGCGGACATAGCCGGGAACCCGGCTCAGTCTCAAATCGAGGTCTTCGCGCACCTGCATCGAGATGTAGCCGATCTGGACCAGATAGATGGTCCGCGCCCGTACGTCCGCATCTTCGTCGTCAAATCCAAACTTCTGTAAAAGTGCAGTGAGCGCCTTAAGCCTGATCTCATCAGTCTTGATAACCCGCGCCATGACATCATCCGATTGCAGAGCCCAGCCGCGAATGGCGAACTCCAGCTTTGGGTCAAAAGCTTTTTGCTCCAAAAAGCAATAGGTGACATTGAGCACCGCTTCCGTGGGCGTTTCTGCATAAGCCTGCGTTGCCTCTACGAGAACAGCTGTGTTTTGCGCATCCCACTGATCCAGCAAAGCTTTCAACAGGTCTTGGCGGTTCTCAAAGAACCAGTAGAAGCTGGTGCGGGACAGATTGAGCCGGCTGGCAAGCGGCTGGATTTTAACCGCATCCACGCCCCCCTCAAGAAATGCTGACAAAGCAGCGGAGAGCCATAGTTCCCTGGAGCCTCGCCAGCCTGTGTCCTTCGTATCGTCCGGGGGGCTATCTGTCATCATGACACTCGATATAGAGCGTTTCCGTCTCTTTTCGCAAGAAAATAGACACTACTGATCTTAAACTTGACACTTGTGTATATTTTATTTCTAGTGATGGTAGCCAACGCCAAATTGGAGCCGTCCAATGTCGACAGATCCGCTTCTACAGCCTTACCAGCTCAAGCATCTGACCCTTCGCAACAGGGTCATGATCACCTCCCATGAACCGGCCTACCCGGAAGACGGCATGCCGAAGGACGTTTACCGAGCCTATCATGTGGAACGGGCAAAAGCGGGTGTTGCACTGACCATGACAGCGGGATCCGCTTCCGTCTCGCGGGACAGCCCGCCGGTGTTCAACAACATCCTCGCCTGGAAAGACGAAGTGGTCGGCTGGATGAAGAAGCTGACAGACGAGTGCCATAACCATGGCGCGGCTGTGATGATCCAGCTCACGCACTTGGGACGGCGGACCCGCTGGGACAAAGCGGACTGGTTGCCAGCCGTCTCCGCAGGACATGAGCGGGAAGCTGCCCACCGGGCCTTTCCGAAACAGGTTGAAGACTGGGACATTGCCCGGATCATTCAGGACTACGCCGATGCTGCCGAGCGGATGCACGCGTCGGGTGTGGATGGCATAGAGCTTGAGGCCTATGGTCATTTACTCGAACAATTCGCCTCGCCGCGGACCAACAATCTGGACGCGCCTTATGGCGGCAGCTTCGACAATCGGCTGCGCTTTACCTTTGACGTCCTGCGCGCGATCCGCAAGCGGGTAGGCCCGGACTTTATTGTTGGCATTCGCTATTCAGTCGATGAGGACCTGCCGGGCGGATTGACCCGCGAAGACGGGCTGGACATGTCGCACCGCCTCAAGCACAGCGGGCTGGTAGATTTCCTCAACATCGTCAAGGGTCACATCGATACCGACCCCGGTTTGACGGATCTGATCCCCGTGCAGGGCATGCGCAATGCGCCGCATCTGGATCTTGCAGGCGAAATCCGCGCCGCCACCAAGTTCCCGACGTTCCATGCCGCGAAGATCCCGGATGTCGCCACCGCACGCCACGCCATTGCCAGCGGCAAGCTGGATATGGTCGGTATGACACGCGCGCATATGACCGATCCGCATATCATCGCCAAGATATTTGCAGGCGAAGAAGACCGGATCCGACCTTGCGTCGGCGCCAATTATTGCCTCGACCGGATCTATCAGGGTGGCGCGGCTTACTGCATCCACAACCCTTCGACCGGACGCGAGCTGGACATGCCGCATCAGATCGAAACAGCTGAAACCCGTCAGAAAATCGTCATCATCGGAGCAGGTCCTGCTGGCCTTGAAGCGGCGCGGGTGGCCGCAGAGCGCGGTCACGAAGTGATCGTCCACGAAGCGGCCAATCACGCCGGTGGCCAGATCCGACTTACATCTCTCAACGAGCGGCGCCGGGAGATGATTTCCATCATCGATTGGCGTCTTCAAGAGTGTAACCGGTTGGGTGTGACCTTCCATTTCAACAGCTTCGCCGAAGCGTCCGACGTTCTGGCAGAAAACCCGGATGCAGTGATCGTCGCGACAGGCGGATTGCCTCACACAGAGGTATTGACCTCTGGCAACGAGTTGGTCGTTTCTGCATGGGATATCCTGTCGGGCGACGTCAAACCGGGCAGCAATGTGCTTGTCTATGATGATGCCGGGGATCATCCCGGCCTTATGGCCGCCGAAACAATTGCCCAAACCGGCGCCAAGGTTGAAGTCATGACGCCGGACCGCAGCTTTGCACCTGAAGTCATGGCGATGAATCTCGTGCCTTATATGCGCTCTATGCAGCATCTGGACACAACGTTTACTGTCACATGGAAGCTGCTGTCAGCGCGCAGGGATGGCAATCAGTTGGTTGCGGAAATCGGCAGTGATTACGGCGATGTCCGGCGTGAACGGCATGTTGACCAGATTGTCGTCAATCATGGAACCCGGCCGCTGGACGAGCTCTATTTCGACCTCAAGCCAGGTGCCTCCAATCTGGGCGCTGTTGACTATCAGTCGATGATTGACAGCAGTCCGCAGAACGTTTGCCCCAATCCGAACGGCACCTACAAACTGTTCCGGATCGGCGATGCGGTCTCGGCGCGCAACACTCATGCTGCGATCTATGACGCTTTGCGGCTGACACGAACGCTCTGACACAGGCTTAACCGGCAAGCGCGGTGATCGTGGCTCTGATGGCGGGTGCTTGCCGGATATCGGGATGAACCACGAGCCAGACCTCCCGCTTCAACGGCACCTTTGGTCCGGTCACAGGCACAAGCCCTGCTGCAGATGCTCCCATGAAATCCGGCAACAGGCCTATTCCGGCACCTGCAGACACCGCGTGGAGTTGTAGATCAAGCGAAGACGCCCGGAAGCCGAACGGTCTGCCAGCTGCAAACTCCAGCAGTTTGCCCTGTTGTGGCGCGCCATCCATCCCATGGTCATAGCCAACGAAACGCCAGTCCTCTTGCGCTGTCTTCTCCACGTACCCGTCTGCTGCGTAGAAGGAAAATCCGATCTCATCGATCTTCATGATCGACAGATCGCCTGCAACAGGGCGGTTCAGGCGAATGGCAATGTCCGCCTCCCGGCGCGCCAGCGAGACTTCTCGCGTGTCGCCCAGCACTGTCACACACAGGTCCGGATGGGCTAGCGCCAGATCTGTCAGCTGTTTGCCAAGCACTTTGGCGACATAGGCTGGCGGGGCGCTGATTACCACCTCGCCGGAAATAGAAGACCTGCCTCCCGCAGCAATGCGCTCTGCGGACAGAGTCTCGGTTTCCATACGAATCGCGAGCGCTGCGATGCGTTCTCCATCGGAGGTGAGTGAGATGGTCCGTCCCCGGCGATCCACCAGTTTGAGGCCCAGCTCTTGCTCCAGATTAGCCACGCGCCGAGACACGGTCGCATGTTCGACACCAGCGGCCCTGCCCGCCGCCGACAAGGTGCCGTAACGCGCCAGAAGAGCGAAAATATGCAGGTTTTCCCAATCCATATCTGTTAATTTATTCCCATTAAATGATATTATTTTGATAATTTTCAATCAGACTAACATGCGCAATGCTCCTATCCAGATACAGGAGAACGATCATGAGCACAGTCATCACATTGCACCAACCCGGACCAGCCGAAAACTTCCGCATTGAAGACCAGGACGTTGGAGAGCCGGGATCCGACACCATCCGTGTGCGCCATGAGGCCATCGGTCTCAACTATGCCGACATTTATCAACGTTCGGGGCTATATCCCCTTCCGGCCTATCCGGCGGTTCTAGGTCTGGAGGCTGCCGGTGTCATCGAGGCCATCGGCGAAGGTGTCACAGAGCTGCAAGTTGGCGACCGGATCGCCTATGTTGGTGCGCCCACCGGAGCCTATGCCGCGACAAGACTGCTTCCGGCAGAGCGGGCGATCCGACTTCCCAGCGCCGTCAGCAGTAAAACGGCGGCCGCTTCCATGCTGAAGGGACTAACTGCCTATATGCTGCTCAAGGATGTCTATCCGGTCGGCGACAACACTGTGATGTTTGTACAGACAGCTGCAGGCGGGCTCGGCTCCATGCTAACACGCTGGGGCAAGCACTTCGGCGCAACGGTGATCGGCGCGGTCAGCAGCCCGGAAAAGGCCCAGATCGCAAAACGGCTCGGTGCGGATCACGTTATCGTTGGGCGCGATACCGATCTTGCTGCTGAAGTTCACCGCCTGACCGATGGCAAAGGCGTTGATGTTGCTTATGAGGGCTTAGCCGGGCTGAATTTTCTGCGCGTTCTGGATTGTGTGCGCCCATTCGGCATGGCTGTGAATGTCGGGCAGATCACCGGCCCCTTGCCAGATAATCTTGCTGCGGAAGTCGCTGCTCCCCGATCCGTCGCCTTCGCCCGTCCAAGCGTGATGTTTTATGTCTCCGACCTTGCTCGCTATCGAAGAGCTGCAGACCGGGTTGTCCATCATCTGGCGGCCGGAATCGGCTCTGAGCCTAGTGCGGATTACAGGCTCGAAAACGTCATCACCGCGCACCGTGATCTGGAAGCCGGCAGAACAACCGGCAGCGCCATCCTGGTGCCGTGATCCTAAAAGTTTTACGCGGGGCGTTAATGTCGCCCCGCGTAAATATTCAAACGTCTCAGATTACCAAAATCCGAACTTACCGTGGAGCCATGCGAATTGCGCCATCAAGGCGGATGGTTTCGCCGTTCAGCATGTCGTTCTCACAGATGGCTTTGACCAGCTGGCCATATTCGGTTGCGCGGCCCAGACGGGACGGGAATGGAACCTGCTGGCCTAGGCTGTCCTGAACTTCCTGCGACAAGCCAAGCAGCATCGGGGTCTCGAAAATGCCCGGTGCGATGGTCATGACGCGAATGCCGGACCTGGACAGATCACGGGCAACGGGAAGCGTCATTCCGGCGATGCCCGCCTTTGACGATGCATAGGCAACCTGGCCGACCTGGCCATCAAATGCGGCGACGGATGCCGTCGAGATGATGACACCGCGGGCGCCATCTTCATTTAAAGGCTCAAGTTCTGCCATAGACGTCGACGCAAGCGAGATGCAGCGGAAAGATCCCACGAGATTAACCGCGATGACTTTCTCGAACATATCCATCGGATGCGCTTCACCGCGAGATGTTGTCTTGGCGACAGGCGCGATGCCCGCACAGTTCACGAGGATACGCTCTGGCCCATGGGCTGCACGTGCAGTTGCAAAGCCCGCCTCGACACTGGCGTGATCGGTCACGTCAACTTCAGCGAATACGCCACCAATCTCATTGGCAACAACCTCACCAAGAGCACGATCCCGGTCAAAGATGGTCACCTTGACGCCTTCGCCAGCCAGCATGCGTGCGGTAGCAGCTCCGAGGCCAGAAGCGCCGCCGGTCACGACAGCGGCGATGGATTGGTTCAACTGCATTCTTTCCTCCGATAGTATTTGTAATTCAAACCATTGTTATTTAACGGTTATCATTATCTTATTGACTAAAACGTCAACTAAAGCGGTAAAGTGCCTCCAATTGACGGTTTGGTCAAGAGGCAGATCTCATGGAGAGCCCACTCAGGCCAGAACGGCAAGGGTTATCGATTGCGCAAGTCCTGCAACTTGCTGTTCTGGCCTCATATCGGGCCTGGGTCCAATGTAACCCTGTTCCACCGCCAGCTCATAAGTGGCACTGTCAGTCAACACTCTACTGCTTTGCGCCTTGTTAGCATCTTCAAGCTTTGCCGCCCTGTTGACCGCATCGCCGATCACCGTGAATTCAAGCCGTTCCAAGCCGCCAACGATTCCGACCATAACAGACCCGGCAGACACAGCTGTGCCGAACCGCAATGGGCCAGGCCATCCTGCCTTGGTGAACAGGTCCGAATGCTCGCCCAGTTCCTCCGCCAAGGCGCAAACAGCGCGCACCGCATCGGCGGCATATGTCTTTGACGGCACCACGGCACCGAAAGTTGCCAGAATGCCGTCGCCCAGGAATTTATCAATCCTCCCGCCCTCATCCTTGATCACCTTGAGCGCCAGCCCCTGATAGGCGGCCAGAACGGACATGACGACCTCTGGCTCTAGCGTACTGGCCGTAGAGGTGAACGAGCGAATATCGACATAAACAATCGCCGCATCGCGCATGCTGCCCTCACCTGCCACCAAAGCAGCCTTGGACTCGGTGATAGAGGTGGCCACCTCCGGCGCAAAGAACCGGCGCAAGTCAGCTGCAGCAGCTTGTTCCCTGATCGCCTCAAACAGCATCACGCGGCCCCGGTAAAGCGCTGCGCTGAGCACGATGGTGACCGTCAGAATCACCATCGTCTTGTCCAGTTCCGCTCCAATGAGGATCGTGTTTCCTGTCAGATACTCAACATAATTGCGCGTCACCCGCATGCCATTCATGTCCGCCAACACGGCATAGGCAACCAGCCCGACCCAGCCGACAACAGCCATAAGACCTGTGGTCAGGACGAAGCGCGGATCAAACCTCAGTGCCCTCAGTGCAATGAAGATAAAGACATACATCAGCGTTGGAGCCTTCAAATAGAAGGTGGGATGCTGACCATACTGAATGTGGAATGAAAAAATCAGGCCGACGAGCAACGCCATATCGACCACGATGGACATAAGAAGCAGCCATTTGGGCAGTTCGTACCGATAGGACAAGGTCAACCGAATAACCGTAAAGAGAAAATAGGCGCCCAACGCCAGCGGCACGAAATTGAACCCGCTACTGCCTTCTGCCTTCGGTGCTATCGAATAGAGCGTTGCGAAGAATAAAACGATGGACAGCTGTACCCAACCGATCAGACGCTCGGATGCAATTTCCCGCTTGTGAATTTCTTGCCTGACCCGAGCTGGCAACCCACTCTCCGGCGGGCCACCTTGCAAAACAAAGCGGAGCGCATTGCTCAATCGTGCCATCACCGCCTCATGCGTGTACATCTAATCGGAAGTTTATCAGCATGCTCGCTGATGTGAACGAACTGCGCAAGCCAGGCAACTTCATTGTGATAGCCCGTGATAAAAGCCCTTAGGGCTCGATCACCATACCCTCAAAGGCTATCAATGTGCCTGGGAAGACCTTTTCGGCTGCACGGCCGATTGCGTCCATCGCATCGTCTGAGTGTCTCGGGTCATGATGGAACAGAACCGGTGTCTTGACCCCTGCTTGTTTGGCAAGTTCTAGACCCTTTTGCCAAGTAGAGTGACCCCAGCCCTTATAGATGAGATATTCTTCGTCGGTGAACATGGCGTCGTAGATCATGTAATCTACGTCTTTGACAAACCGGCGCACATTTGCATCGATTTCAGCATCACCATGCTCGTGATCTGTGACAATCGCAATCGACTTGCCATGGAAATCAAAGCGATAACCGCAAGCACCGCCGGGATGATTGAGCCGGCAGGTGGTGATTTCCAAATCATCGTCTCGCTTCAGTTTCTCACCTGCGCGGAAATTGAGGAACTCAACTGCCTTCAGTGTTTTTGCTGCAACGGGGAAAATCGGCGGCGACATGATCCGGCAGACGATTTCAGACAGGCTATTGCCATTCTCGAAATGGCCTGCCCAGGCCCTGACCTTGAAACGCTCATCATAAGCAGGCTTGAAAAACGGTAATCCGCATATGTGGTCCAGATGCGTATGCGTGAACAGCAGATCAAACTCCCTGGGGCCCGCGGAGCAAAGGTTCATACCGAGATTCCGGGCGCCAGACCCGCAATCGATCAGCAACAGGGCATCACCCGCTCTTAGTTCCAGACAGGTTGTCTCGCCACCGTAACGCAACGTGCTCGCACCAGGCGTCGGTGTCGACCCTCTTGCTCCCCAACACCGCAGCGAAAATTCCGTCGCCAAACCGTCTCTCCTTACGCAGCCGCGCCAGATTGGGCCGTTGCCAAATCGCGTGTCGTGCGCTCAAGTCGTAGAGCCAAGGTCCGCATGACTTCCAGCGACATTTCAGGAAACTCCTTGAGCATCTTTAGAAAATCGTCCTTGGATACGTTCAGCACATCCATATTAGAGGCCGCAATCAGAGTGGCCGTTCGGGGAACATCACACAGAATAGCGATTTCACCGACGATTGAGCTTTCTTTCACTTGCGCAACGGTTTTCTCGCCGTCGGGCGTATTGACCAGAACGTCTGCTGCCCCTTTCAGGATAATGAAAGCACTGTCGCCCTCTTCGCCCTGTGTGCACAGGCGTTCGCCCGCATTGTACTCCATGCGATCAGAGATAAAGGCCAGCAGCCGAAGCTTGGTCTCATCGATCCCTCTGAACAGGGGCACCTTTCTAAGAGCTTCAACTTCAGTTTCCAGTGACACTGTTACCTCCTTTGCCGTTTCCGGCGTGTACGCCGCAACTGTCTTGCGCGGGGCGCAAGCCTGCAGAAAAGCACCTTGTTCGCCAAGGCTCAAGCACGCTCATCTCGATCTCCGGTAATCCGCCCCTGTTCCAGAACAAACTTGAGCGAAAATTCATCGGCTACCGCTGCGTTCGGCGCGCCAAACAAAAAGGTCCGGCCTTTCAGAACTTCACGCAAAGCTGATCGCAGAACCTTGTCATCCTCGCCAAGACCCGTTCCGATATCGTCAAGGATCGTTACTTTGGCGTTTTTCAAAAGCGCCCTAACAAGAGCAAGACGACGGCGCTGACCAGCCGATAGACGTGAGCCTGATACTCCAACATGGTAATTGAACCCGGCGAACACAATTGGCTCGCGCAAACCCATCTCTTCCACAATGGTCCGAATAACCGCATCAATCCGCTGGCGGGAGTCGCGCCTGTCGACACGAGGTCGACCAAACAGAAGGTTGTCTTCAATGGTCAATGGCGGCAAATAAAGCGTCGGATCGATGGCAACGAAGCTGTCGCCTGCCGAGACCACCTTATCATGGAACTGCTCGCGGAAGGATATCACCTCCTCGCGCAATCCATCATCCAGAACGCCCAAACGATGGCGGGCGGGCACAAGCTTGAACGCCAACGCAATCAACCTGTCCCGATCGGCCTGTGTCAGACCTGGCCGCTGCTGACCTGAACGCGCAATCCGTGTGATCCGATCGAACTCTGGCAAGTCATCCTGATTGATGAAGGAATAATTGCCCAGCAGGCCACTGTCGCCGCTGACATTGGCAAACAACTCGACCATGGTTTCAGCGATTTTGAGACCGATGTCTTTCAAGCGCTCGTCCAGGCCGGTTTCCTTGAGGAAAGCCCTGACCTCCGGCAATTCCGGCACTTGCTCCATGGTCACATCAGGATCAGAAGGCACCGCAAAGAACAGGTTTTCCGCCAGGCTGGCGCTGGAGTTGAAGTGCTTTGCATCCCAAAGCTCAACCAAGCCAGCGATTCCCGGGTCTGCCGCAATTCGCTCAGCAAGTTTGCTGCGCACTGCCAGAATACGGTCGGCAAAGGCATCATCCATGCTGGGATCAAACAGGGACTGTAGACCCAGCCGATAGATGTCAGGCTCAAGACCAACCGCGCGCAGTAGCTCAAGCGCCCTCTGATCAAGACCATTCAAGTCTGCCACTCCGGCAGCGGCAAAATCATCCCAGCCAGCGATCAGATCATAAGTCGGATTTTGCGTCTCGTTCGCCTCTGCAAGACGGCGTTTGTAGTCATCAAGGTCTTCGCCCTCCCGCTTAGCCTCGATCAACGGACGATGGCGCAGACCATAAAAAAGATTCTCACGAATCGTTCCGGTCCAAATGTGGACGGCCCCGCCGACATAGGCGATCTCGCGGCCAAGGGTCGACGCCGTCAGCTTTTCCAGATCCTGGCTGCCGATTTTCACCTTGCCCGAAACAGGACTGACCAGCCCCGCTGCAAGCTGCAAAACCTCGGCGCGCCCGGATCCATCCGCGCCGACGATTGCGCAATCCACACCTTCCGGCACTTTCAGGGTAATATCGGTGACTTCCTGTCCGGCTGCGCCTCCGGAGAAGGTCACATTGGACATATCCAGCGCGCCCTTCAACGCGACGGTTTCATCCGACACAAGACGCTCAACCGGATAGATGTCCGGTGGATCGAAGTTCTCGACAACCGTCTGGTATTTGACCTGCACATCAGCCACCAACTGGTAGTAGGCAAGCAGCTCTTTCCATGGGCCTGCCAGATCTTTGTAGGCAGCGATCACAGCCAGCAAAGCTCCGATGCTCAAATTACCCTCAATCACCAGATAACCACCAATCAGGTAGAAAAAGAATGGCGTCAGCTGGTTCATGAAGTTATTGAGAAACTTGATGAAATACTTGCGATTGAAGATCTCATATCGGATCTTGAAATTCTGGTAGAGGCGATCAGACAAGTCCGCAGAATGCCAAGCCGAGGCATCATTGGCATGGATTTCAGGCACGCCGGAAATGCTTTCTCCGACCTTGTCAGCGATCAAGCGAACGTTCTTCACCCGCTTACGCGACAGCTGCACGACCTTGCGCTGAAGTTTCGGGATGACATAGCCCTGAATGGGATAGGAGGAGACAGCTGCGAGGCCCAGCAGGGGATCCTGCATGAAAATAAAGCCGAGCTGAACAACCAACATGCCGCCCTGATAGGCAGGCAAGGCAAAGGCCTCTCCGATAAAACCGCCGACATCCTCGACTTCAGAGGTAATCATCGGGATTATTTCACCCGAACTGACCTTCCTGAAGTGGGGTAGCCGAAACCGGAGGACGCGCTGAAACAGTTCAAAACGCAGGCGCCGCAACATCCGCTCGCCCAAACGGCCTTTATAGACATTGATATAGAGCTTCAGGCCGTTCGAGATGATAACAAGCCCGAGGAACCCGAGGCAAAGCAATAACAGATAGGAAAGCTGATCAAACTCACCGCCAAGAACGGCGCGTGGAAAATCATTGCCCTGAACGGCATCATTGACAATCAGCTTCGGCAGTTCCAGTAGAACATAACTGACCGGATAGGACAGAACGGTAATCAGGAGTATAAAGATCTGCTGCCGGGAGCTGAACTTCCAAATGAACCGAAATAGGCTTTTTTCCATAACTCGTCCAAATTGACCCACCGCAACGTCGTGCACACGCTGGATATTTAGTATATTACCCTTAAAAGAAGGATATAGACCTGATTGATTGTCTCGAAGATATCATATTAGTTCACTTAACTCTTAAGACCCGAAGACACGCCTGCCAAGAGCAGGATTTAATATCGCGAGCCGGATCGGCGCAACGAATGAGGAATCATGCGGTCCAATTCACCAAAGATACTGATTTACAGTCATGATTCCTTTGGGCTGGGTCATCTCAGACGGTGCCGCGCAATAGCACATTCGCTGGTCGGCTCCTTTGATGAACTGTCCGTTTTGATTCTGTCTGGCTCTCCGATCATCGGAAGCTTCGAGTTTCGTTCGCGTGTGGATTTTGTGCGCATTCCCGGCGTGATCAAATTGCGAGATGGTGAATATACACCGCTTTCTCTGCATCTGAATATTGATCACACCCTTGCGATTCGCTCCTCCATCATCGAACACACAGCCAAGGTCTTCGATCCGGACATATTCATCGTCGACAAAGAGCCGCTTGGCCTGCGCGGTGAAGTTCTGCCCACTCTAGAAGCGCTGAAGGACACCGATACGCGGCTGGTTCTCGGTCTGCGCGACGTCATGGATGACCCTGAGATCCTGCGGCTGGAATGGGAACGCAAGAACGTCTACCCGGCGCTGCAAAACCTTTATGACGATATCTGGGTCTATGGCCCGGAGGGCATCTGCAATCCGGTTGAAGGCATCGACTTGCCGGAAGGCATCAAAGAAAAGCTGAAATACACCGGCTACCTGCGCCGCGGCTTGCCCGAGGGAGCCGAAGCTGCGCCCAAACCCTGCCCGTTTGGCGAAGAACCTTATATTCTGGTGACACCAGGTGGTGGTGGTGACGGCGTGGAAATGGTGGATTGGGTCATGCGGGCCTATGAAGCCCACAAGCACCCGCTGTTCCCTGCCCTGATCATCCTTGGTCCATTCATGCCCGCCGCCGCTGTCGCGCAGTTTGTGGAGCGTGCAGAGCATCTGCGCGATGTTGAGATCATAAGATTTACGCCACAGATCGAACCTTATCTGGCCAGTGCGACAGCCATTGTCGGAATGGGTGGCTACAACACGTTCTGTGAAATCCTGTCGTTCGACAAACCAACGCTTATGGTGCCGCGTATCATTCCACGCCGCGAACAGGCGATCCGGGCTGCCCGCGCAGAAGCAAGCGGTTTGCTCACAGTTCTGCCGATTGACAAATATCCAGACCCCGTCCTGATGACGGAGGCCCTCGTGACACTGCCCAATTCGCCCCGTCCGTCTGCTGCCGGAGTAGAAAATCTTCTTGGCGGCCTAGAGGTCATCGGCGAAATGGTCGGTGATATCTTCGACGAGAACCGCCCGGATCTCTCCTCTCCCAAGCTGGTCAACTTCTAAAAGCCACGCGGCTTCAGCCTTCATTTTCAAGAGTAAATCCATGTCCCGCATTGCCGTTGTGGTTAAAGGCTATCCGCGCCTGTCCGAAACTTTTATCGCCCAGGAAATCCTTGGACTTGAGCGACGTGGCATCCCGATTCTGATCGTTGCCCTGCGCAAGCCCTATGATCCTTTCATTCACGAGCTGCACCGGCAGATTTCTGCCGAAGTGATGTATTTGCCGGAATACGTGAAGGATGATCCAGCGCGCGTGGCCAAGGCCAAACGATGGGCTGAAAAGCAACCGACACATGCCGCTGCCAAAGCGCTGTTTGAGGCTGATTATGCCCAGGAGCACAATGCCGGTCGTCAACGCCGGTGGGCACAGGGCTGCGTCTTTGCCCATGAATTGCCGGAGGATATCTCCTGGATTCACACGCACTATCTGCACACGCCCTGCTCTGTGTCGCGCTATGCCGCACATCTGTCAGGCCGTGGCTGGTCGTTTTCCGCCCATGCCAAAGACATCTGGACCAGCGAAGAATGGGACCTTCGCACCAAACTGGATGACGCGGCCTGGGGTGTCACCTGCACAGGGGTCAACGTAGACCACCTGAAAAACCTGTCTGCCGATCCTTCAAAGGTCGAGTTGGTGTATCACGGTCTGGATTTCACGGGGTTTCCCGAACCAAAAGTCACACCTTCCTTGCGCGATGGCTCAAGCGATCCGGTGCAGGTTCTATCCGTTGGCCGCGCTGTGGAGAAAAAGGGTTATGATGATCTGCTTCATGCCATGGCCAAATTGCCAAAGGATCTCAACTGGCACTTTACCCATATTGGCGGCGGCGAACTTTCTGATGAGCTGAAGCAAATGTCCGACAAGCTTGGCCTGTCTGAACGTATCAGCTGGAAAGGCGCACAACCGCGTGAGGAAGTCATCAAGGCTTGCTCCGAAGCTGATCTTTTCACACTGCCCTCAAAACTGGCGAAATCCGGCGACCGCGATGGCCTGCCAAATGTGCTGATGGAAGCCCAGTCGATGGGCTTATGCTGTCTATCGACGCAGGTCTCGGCAATTCCTGAACTGATCATGGACGGCACAACAGGACGTCTTGTTCCACCTGCAGATCGCCAGTCTCTTGCCGCTGCGTTAATGGAATTGATTGCGAACCCGTCGCTACGTGATAGGCTTGGCCGCGCTGCCGCAGCTCATGTGCGCAAAGAGTTCGCCAGCGCGCCAGGTCTTGACCATCTGGCCGCGAAATTCCGAAAGGTGCTGTGATCCAGACCTTGCAGAACAACCCAAGGCATATTGATTGAAAATCGCCTTCACAGCGCCGATGAAGCCGCTCGACGATCCAGTTCCATCCGGTGACAGAACCATGGGACGCCTAATCGTGCGCGCTCTGGAGTCCCATAATCACGACGTTCGAATCGCAAGCCGGTTCCGGTCTTGGCGCAAAGAGGGCAGCGAAACCGTACAAATGGCTGTGCGGGACAAGGCTTTGGCAGAAGCCGACAGGATCGCCGAAGAATGGCAGGCCGAAGACTACCGACCTGATCTATTCCTGACCTATCACCTCTACCACAAAGCCCCCGATTGGATCGGGCCTGCGCTGGCAGCTAAATTCAAACTGCCCTACGCCACCATTGAAGCCAGCAGAGCTCCGAAACGACAGACCGGACCTTGGGCCTTCGGCTTTGCCGCTGCGGATGCCGCCCTTGCCTGCGCCGACCGGGTCGCCGCCCTGCACCACGCAGATCGCGCATGTCTGGCGGATGTTGTACCTCGAGCCCGGCTGCAGGTCCTGCTCCCATTTCTCGATGCCGAACCGTTCGAGTGGGCTGCAGATACTCCCCGTCCCAGAATGCGGGCACCGCTCAAACTGCTGGCAGTCGGCATGATGCGCAAGGGTGACAAGACCCGATCTTATGAAGTTCTGGCCGAGGCCCTGTCCAGGGTCAATGACCTGCCTTGGAACCTGACGATTGTCGGAGATGGCCCGTCCAAAGACCACATCCTGTCTTTGTTTCCGGCCAATCGTATCCACTATGTCGGGGCTTTACCGCCAGACGAGATGCCCAAGCTTTACGCGATGCACGATCTTTTTGTCTGGCCAGCGATCCGGGAAGCTTTCGGGCTTGTGTTTCTGGAAGCGCAGGCGGCCGGCATGGGCGTTATTGCAGGCGATACATTTGGCGTTCCGGACATCGTTAGCCATGGCATCACCGGACTGTTGTCACCAGAAGGCGATGCCGAAGCGTTTGCCGACAATTTGCGCAAGGTTCTGAGTGACCCTGCCCAGGCGAAAAGCATGGGAGCCGAGGCCACCGCACATATTGCATCCAACCACCGGTTAGAGGCCGGGGCACAGCGCCTGGATGCTTTTTTAGAGGCCGCACAAGATCAACACTGGCATAAGATGCCGGTCCGCACTCTCCTTGCCTCCGTAACGGACCCCTCATGAACACCTCGGCCTTTATTCACGTCCAGCACCTCCTTGGCACCGGCCATGCAGTACGCGCAGCCGCGATCGGTAAGGCTCTTGTTGCACGCGGGGTCTCTGTCACGCTGGCCACTGGAAACTTGCTGCCACCAACCCTAGACACGACTGGTCTGGAGATCCTTCAGCTTCCCCCTGTGAAGAGCCCGGATGCAGTCTTCAACCGGCTGGTCACACCTGACGGCGATCCAATCGACGTTGCCTGGAAGGAAATGCGCACTGCCGCAACGCTGAAAGCCTTTGCCGCCAAGCCCTATGACCTGCTGCTCACAGAAACCTATCCCTTCGGGCGCAGGCAATTCGAATTTGAGCTGTCCGCATTGCTGGAGGCAGCCCGTCAATCCGACAGACCGCCGCTGATTGCCACCTCAATACGTGACATTCTGGTGCGCAAGCAGGAACTGTGGAAAGAGGAATGGATGGCCGATCAGGCACTGGCACATTACGGCCGGATCCTGATCCATTCCGACCCTGACTTCGTTCAACTGGCCGACAGTTTTCCCTTCGCGGACCGGGTAGAACATCTGGTGCACTACACCGGGTTTGTCGGTGGCGGGCCCCGGCCAAAGCCACCGGCAAGCGACGGCAAGGATGAAGTGATCATCTCATGCGGTGGCGGTGCCGTTGCCGAAGGCCTGTTGATGGCAGCCCTGGAAGCGCGGCCACTGTCACGGCGCGCAAAAGACACAACATGGCGACTTCTGGTCGGTCATGACATTTCGCATGGCGTTTTTGAGGCTTACCAGAATAGAGCCAGCGAAGGCGTTATCGTCGAGCGGGCCCGCCGCGATTTCCCTGGATTACTCGAGCGCGCAAGGCTGTCCGTCTCACAAGCCGGATATAACACGGTGCTTGATGTCTTGATTGCCGGAACGCCGGCCGTCTTTGTCCCTTTTGCCCAAGCGAAAGAAACCGAGCAGACACAACGCGCCGAGGCTCTGGCCAAGCATGGCCGAGCCATCGTCGCACCGGAACACAATTTGACGCCAGAGCGCCTTGCCACCGCCGTGGACGAAGCTCTCGCCCTGCCGCAAACGCACACGGAAGTGTTGCTTGGCGGTGCGGACAAAAGCGCTGATATTTTGCTGGAAGACTTGAGAGCCCGCGCCGCATGAGTTCTGATTACGACCGTTTCAAAACCGAGCTGCTCGCTCATCTCGACTGGTTTGCCGAGCGTGGCCAAAAAGTCCGCTTCTGGTGGCGCGATGATGATGCAGTGGAGCCAACCGACGATCTAGATCGACTTTTGGCCATCGCCAATGCCCATGATGTGGATGTCGCACTGGCTGTGATCCCCAAACATGCGACCGAAGCTCTGGCTAAACGCCTTGCAGATGAACCCCATGCCATCGTTCTGCAACACGGCTTTCAACACAAGAACTTTCAGCGCAAGGACCTTGGCGAGAAAGCCGCCGAGCTTGGGTCACGCAGAGATCCGGACCAGCTGATCGATGAGCTCACGCAGGGCAAAAAGCGGCTTGAAGAGCTGTTCGGGAAAAAATTTGTGCCTGCCATGGTGCCGCCGTGGAACCGGATTGCACCTGAAGTGTCCCGCCGACTGCCCGGCATTGGCCTTTCCGGCCTGTCCACCTTCACCTGGCATCACTTCCCACGTCAGGGCCAAGTGCAAAGCCATGTCGACATTATCAAGTGGAAGAAAGACCGGCGGTTCATTGGCTGGGAAAGCGCGCGCCTTCGCCTCGATTTGCATCTGTGCCGTCGCAGAACCAACACGGCTGAGCCGCTCGGAATCCTGAGTCATCATCTGGCCCATGAAGAGGGCTGTTATGAGTTCCTCGACAAATTCCTGGAGATCGCAGCCCATCACCCGGGCGCAGAGTGGCCAAGAGTTTCGGATTTATTCAGGGAATGAAGTTGATGCTCCCAAAGCTCCCACCAAGAGGGACACAATGAAAGACGCTCTTTACCTGCTCACACCCGGCTTTCGCGATCCGGCCTATCCCGGTGACAATTTCTACTGCTGGCACTGCGCTCTACTGGAAGGCATTCTGGCCTCGTTTCCAGAGCTTGCTGCCAAGATTGACGTATACCGCATTGCCTGGCCACGTCCTCGTGCTGAACTTGTTGCGCTTTTGGGTTCGGAGAACCAGTCTCTGCCTGTTCTGGTGCTTTCCGATGGCGGCTTCATCGATGACAAGGACGAAATCCTGAAAGCGCTCACCAAACGCCATGGTTTCCCCCTGCCCCACCCTTGATTAGAATGCGAATGAGATCCTGCTTACAAATGCGCTGAATGCTAATCGACGACGGCATTGTCACAGCAAGATCCATGTTTCTGGATACAATCCACCCAGGACTGGACACCGAGGCTTTCCACCGTACCCAATCCGATCAGAACTGTTGTCTGGTCAAGCTTGCCCTGTTTTTCGATCTCGTCGAACAGGACCTGAGCAGACAACATGGTGCAGCCGAAATTGCAGGGCGCGCGCGGATCTCGTTCTTCTGGAGTGTCTTCCTCGGTGCGACGGCAGTTGCCTTGCCTGTTTGCGTGTCGGTCTTTTTGTCGGCCGACAGCGTTTTCTGACCGGTCGCCTTTCCGGCTGGCTTGCTTTGCTCCGTCTTCTGAAGGCAGAGCTGCTTCTGCCACCGGGTCCGGCAAGGGCTGGTCACCTATCATTGTGTTGTAAAACACATAATAAGCGCTGGCATCCGCCACCAGGCTTTCGCTTTGCAAAATGGCAGCGGTCTCAAGCAGCCTGCGCAGTTGCGGGATGTCAATCTGGTAGGTTGCCAGGTTCGTGTCTTTAATGACATCAAGCCGTTTGGCCTGGATCACATAGGTCTTTCCCTTGTAATTCCAGAGCCAGTCACCGCCGAATTGCTTTTCACGACCAGATCCTGAAAGGCGTGTGGTGCTGAGTGTCAGACTTTGCCGGGCACTCTTTGTTGGTCGCCTGATTTTGGCCAATTCGGAGTCCATAGCGCATTGAATCTGAACGACATTGACGGTCGTCAAGGCCTCCTCACCAATCATTTCGCCCAGCTGTGTTGATCCCACCATCATCGAATAGGTCCAGACCGAGCGTTCTTTCAATATATCCACCAGCGCCATATCGCCCTCCTGAAGAGTCATGTCTGCTTGAGGGACGCCGCAAACAGCAGATTGTGACGAAAAAGCATACCGATCTTAACGACATGCCCTTGGCGAGGGACGCGCAATGATCATAGGATCTCAGGTGCTATTTTCTCGTCTCAGGAGTTTTCATGTCTGGCCACGATCACGATCACCATCATGCCCATGATCATTCCGAATTGTCCGAGACAGAGCTTCGGGTGCGGGCACTGGAAACACTGTTGACCGAGAAGGGCTATGTCGATCCGGCAGCGCTGGATGTCTTGATCGAGACCTATGAGACAAAAATCGGCCCGAAGAACGGCGCACGGGTCGTGGCGAAGGCCTGGAGCGATCCGGCCTATCGGGATCGGCTGCTGACAGATGCCACTGCGGCGATTGCCGAATTCGGCTTCACAGGCCGCCAAGGCGAGCACATGGTCGCAGTCGAGAACACGCCGGACAGCCACAACATGGTCGTTTGCACCCTGTGCTCCTGCTATCCGTGGACCGTGCTTGGCTTGCCGCCTGTCTGGTACAAATCCGCCCCTTATCGCTCGCGCACCGTTCGCGACCCAGGCAGCGTTCTGGCAGAATTCGGGGTCACCTTGCCCGCAGGTACTGACATTCGAGTCTGGGATTCGACAGCAGAAGTCCGTTATCTGATCATCCCAATGCGCCCTGCAGGAACGGAGGACTGGAGCGAAGACCAACTGGCAGAACTGGTCTCGCGCGACAGCATGATCGGCACAGCTCTTGCAACCCGGCCCGAAGATCTTTCAAACGACCTGGAGCCAACCCAATGAACGGCGCACAGGATCTCGGCGGCCAGATGGGCTTCGGCCCGATAGAGCTGGAGCCTAATGAGCCAAATTTTCATGGAAAATGGGAAGAACGCGCCTTTGCCATCACCCTGGCCATGGGCGCGACCGGTTCCTGGAACCTGGACGCCTCACGCTCTGCCCGCGAGAGTCTGCCCCCAGCAGAGTATCTGTCCTCCAGCTATTATGAGATCTGGACCAAGGGTTTGGAAAAACTCTGCCTTGGGGCTGACCTTATCTCCCAAGAAGAACTCGCAAACGGGCACATGAAAAACCCGGCCAAGCCGGTCAAGCGGGTTCTGAGTGCAGCAGACGTCGCCGCGACCCTTGCCAAAGGTGGCCCGGTCAACAGACCTGAAACAAGAGCTGCCTCCTATAAGATCGGTGACCCCATTCGCACCAAAGTCATGCACCCGGAAGGCCACACCCGCCTGCCGCGATATGCAAGAGGCTGTGTCGGCGTGATTGAGGCCATCCATGGTGTTCACGTTTTTCCCGACAACAACGCCGCTGGTACAGGAGAGGATCCGCAATGGCTTTATGGTGTTGTCTTCAATGGCCCCGACATTTGGGGGCCGGACGGCGATCCAAAGCTGACCCTTCGACTCGACCTATGGGAGCCTTATCTTGACCGTCTCTGATTTGGCATATACCGCAATCATCACCGCCTCCCCCGCCATCCCCATAGACGATAAAGGCCCGGTTTTCGCTGCGCCTTGGGAAGCACGAGTGTTCGCCATGACCCTTAAAGCCCATGAGGCCGGTGTTTTCACCTGGCCAGAATGGGCTCGAATGCTCGGCGCAGAACTGGCGTCAGATGCCCCTTCCAAGAGCTACTATGACCATTGGCTGGCAGCTTTCGAGAAACTACTGTCTGAAAAGGGTATAACGTCTCTCTCCGTCCTCAGCGATCTGCAGAACGCCTGGGACAAGGCCGCCCGCGCGACGCCTCATGGAGAACCGATTGAACTAAAACGTTAGAGGGCTTCCGAATTGACCTGGATCACCCAGTGTCCAGCTTAAAAAGCTAGAATACCCGGTGAGAGTTAAACTCAGCGCAAATCCTGACGATCATCAGATCAAGGAGCGATCAATGCAATTAAAGGTCCCACCGGTCTTCGTTTTCCTTGTTGCCGCTGTCTTGCTCGTAATCGGCGCAATGCTGCTGCCCGTTGGGGCCATTGCCTTTCCCGGACAAACCTTGCTCGCGGCAATCACGGCCTTGACCGGTCTTGGCATCGGTGTTCCCCCAGTTCGCAAATTTCGCAGTCGCCAAACCACCGTCAACCCGATGAATCCTGAAAACGCGACCAGCCTGGTCACGAGTGGAATTTATCGCTTCAGCCGCAATCCGATGTATCTGGGCCTCATGCTGATCCTGCTCGGCCTTGCACTCTATATTGGAAGTCTGACTGCTCTGGTGATCTTACCGGGGTTCATCTGGTACATGACAGAATTGCAGATCAAGCCGGAAGAAGAGCGGCTCTCCGAGATTTTTGGGATTGATTATCTGGACTATCGCGCTCGGGTTCGGCGCTGGATCTGATCTGCCTCGCAGTAGCGTTCCTCCGCAACTTTCAACGCCCGAGATAAAGCCCGGAGTTGGCCTTGAATTCATCTGCGGCAAAACGCATGAACTGACGAATCCGCTCGACGTTTTTCAAGTCCGGGTGGGTCAACACCCAAATGTCAAAATAACGGGAGAGTTCAAATCCCGGAACGCGCTCCAGGTCAGGATCCGGATCGCCGAGAAAACACGGCATTCGGCCAATGCCCATGCCTGCCCGAACGGCGGCATGCAAAGCAATCATGTCGTCGCAAACAACCGAGGTATAGGCATTTGGGAAACGTGCCCGGATGGCCTTCGGCGGTTCCTTGCCCCACCATTTGAAAGAGACGCAAGGGATTACTTCTGGCCCGTCGCTTTTCAATAACGCCTCGGCATGTTCGCGAAGAAAGGCCTTTGAGCCATAAAAGCCTCTGCTCTGACCGGTGGCAAGGCGTCCAAACAATCCCTCATCAGGACGGTCCGTCACACGGATGGCAACATCGGCCTCGCGGCGGGTCAGACTGAGAATTTCATTAGCGGCATTCATGGACAGCTCTATGCGCGGGTGACGCTCTTTGAAACGCGCCATGATGTCGGCCAGACCCGCCTGAAATATCAGCTGGGCTGCCGTGACCCTGAGCGGACCATCCAGCTCTGCGTCCTGTGCGGTGATCCGCGTGTCGAGCGCATGAAGCTCCGCCTCGATCCGGCGTGCACTTTCCACAGCCTCGGTTCCCGCAGGCGTCGGACTCAGCCCGTCCGGCAAGCGCTCAAACAGGCGGGTACCAATACGGGCTTCCAGCCCGGCCAAACGGCGTGACACTGTAGAGTGATTGACCGAGAGCCCGCGCGCAGCAGCAGACAAGCTGCCATACGTGGCAACGGCCAATACAAATTTCAAATCATCCCACTTATCCATAGCCTGTGCATTATTGCACAATCTGTTTTCATTTATCTGGAATTTTTCGCAAGGCTAAGTGGCGCTAGATTATGATCACACACAACGGAGAAAAAACCATGACCGTACAAGCCATTGCCCTGATCACTGTGACTAACAAGGATATCCTGGCAAAATACCGCGACGTCGCAGGACAGGCCCTCGCCAAACACGGCGGCAGAGTTGTTGCCGGAGATCCCGACCCCACTGTTCTGGAAGCTGCCTTTGACGCGCCGAATATTGCTGCCCTGCTTGAATTTCCATCGGTCGAAGCAGCTCAAAACTGGAGGAACGACCCGTCCCTTGCAGATATTCACGCCCTCAGGAATACGGGTGGCAAATCGACAATTGTTGTTCTGCCAAGCTGAGTTTCCCCGAACCGGTTACCCCTTACCTCAGAGACTTGCCGCATTCAGCTTCGGCAAGTTTCAATCGACCGTACTGACTTCACGGCGAGCACGGTGCACGCCGTCCAGTAAGCGGATCGCACCAAGTGCCTTGTCCAGTTCGCTCGGAGCCACTGACGTAGAAACCAGAAAGGCTATAATCTCGACAACGCCGCCGTATAATTGTTCGGTCTTAATATCGGCCACAGGATAACGCGCTCTGTTGAGCTCTAAAATCAGCTGCTCACGGACTTCGGACACATGCTGGGCGTCAGTGATCACATAGATCTCGTGGTTGGCTTCCGCATCCTCAAGATCAATCGGCGCACGATGGATCGCCTTGACAAGCGGCCGAAGCAGCGTGTTTCCAGCAATAATGAACACAGCAACCAGAAAAGCTTCCGCGACCCGGTCAGCACCGGCACAACAGCCAACAGCTGCAGATGCCCATAGGGTTGCCGCTGTGTTCAGACCGCGGACATCGCCGCCGTCCTTCATAATCACACCGGCCCCCAGGAAGCCAATGCCCGAGACCACATAGGAGATCACCCGGGCGGCCCCATCTGCATCCGCAACCAGATAGGCCAAGTCAACGAAAGCCGCCGCGCCGACAGCCACCAGAACATTGGTGCGCAATCCGGCACTGCGCTGACGGTACTGTCGTTCTGCACCGATGGCCGTGCCAAGAATGAACGCGACTGCAAGGCTCATGAAGCTGTTGAAGAACGCGCCTACATCAAATGCTTCAATCATCGCCATAGGATCTGTATCCGCTGCTCACAAGAACCGTTTCGCGTTCTTAAACCGGTGATCAGACCGGCTTGACCAGTCGCATGCGCCAAGTGACGTTTTTCTTGTCTGACCCAAGACGGTAGTCGTCCAGGACATCCCATTTGGTCTCGTCGTCGGTGGCCTCCCAGAGCTTGGCGATCAGCTTGTTCGCACCGCTCTCAGGCCGCTTTGGCGAATACATCGACAGGGCGATGACACCACCGGGCTTCAGGAACGGCACGTAGCGGGCCACGACCGCAGCAGGGTCATCTGCAAAATGCAGCACTTCGTTGAAAACGATAGCGGAAAACGTCTCGCCATCCTTCGGCTCAAAGCCATGCATATCGCCGGCACGCAGAGATGCGATTTCAGGATCGACGTTGGCTATTTCAAGAGCGGCAGGAGCCAGATCCATACCAACATAGCGCTTGATACCCATAGGCTGGAGGCGCTCATAGAGCAGACCTTCACCGCAGCCAATATCCAGAACTTCGTCCATGGACTTGGTCAGGTTCAACCACATGCCGATGATGCCATAACGGCCACTTTCTGGAAGTGATCTCAGGAAGGCCCAGCGGCCCGCTTCATATTCCTCGTCCCACCCTTCGGCAGTGCTGGCATTCTTAGACATGGGAACTCCGGTAGCTTGCGCAGCAACATGTCCGTTGTTGCGTCGATTCAAGATCTTGTCACGATCACTTATAGGGATCAGCCGCGTCGCGCAAACCATCGCCGAGGAAATTAAACGCCAAGACCACGATGATAATGGGAAGGACCGGCGCCATCAGCCATGGATAGACCGTAATGACAGAAATGTTCTGCGCTTCATTCAGCAAAACGCCCCATGACACAGATGGTCGGCGCAGACCCAAATTGAGGAACGAAAGCGCTGTTTCGCCGAGGATCATCGAGGGAATTGAAAGCGTTGCGGACGCGATGATGTGGCTGGTGAAGCCAGGCAAAAGATGACGGGTGATCACCCGTTTGGGCTTGGCCCCCATCAGAACGGCAGCGCGGGCATATTCCTCCTCGCGCAAGGACAACAACTTGGAACGAACGGCTCTGGCAAGCCCCGGCCAGTCCAACAATCCGAGAATTAGGGTCAGGCCAAAGTAAATCCAGACTGGTGCCCAAGTCACCGGCAATGCTGCAGACAGGGCCATCCAGAGCGGCAATTCGGGCAAGGACCGCATGATCTCGATCAAACGCTGGATCAAACTGTCGGCAATGCCCCCGAAATATCCGGCAATACCACCGAAAAACAGGCCCAAAACAATGGAAATCGCAACACCGACAAGTCCAACGGTCAGCGAAAGGCGGGCGCCATAAATTAGGCCGGAAAACTGATCACGGCCCAGACGGTCGGTTCCAAGCAGGAACAAGGTGCCACCCTCTGCTGGGCAGACCAGATGGAAATCTGCGGTGAACAGATTCCAAAAGCGGTAGTTCACGCCCCTGCAGAAGAAGCGCAGTTTTTGGACTTTCGTTTTATCGTCCGTGAAAACCCACTTCAGGTTCACCATGTCGACTTCAGACTTCATCCCATAAACGAACGGCCCAACGAACTCGCCCTCATGGAAGAGATGCAATGGCTGAGGCGGAGCATACAAATGCAGACTGTCGCGGGTGTTTGGCGTATAGGGCGCGATCTGCTCTGCAAATGGCACGCACAGGTAAAACAGGATCAGCACCACACCAGACCAGACAGCAACCTTGTGGCGCTTGAATTTCCACCACATGATCTGCCACTGGGACGCCTGGTAATACCGTTCCTGTTCAGGGTTCAGGTCTTCGGTTTCCGTCGGATTGAATGGTGTCGGGTCAACATAGTGCTCAACGCTGTCGGCAGATCCGGTGTTTTTTCCGTCTTCGCTCGTGCTCATGATGATGCCCTCCCGCCCAGTCGGATACGGGGATCAAGCACTGCCAGCAGCAGGTCGGATACCAACATGCCTATCAACGTCAGGACGGCAACAAACAGCAGGATGAAGCCGGCCAGAAACTGATCCTGGCTCTGCAACGCAGACAGAAGGATCGGACCAACTGTCGGCAAATTCAACACCACTGACACAATAACCGAGCCGGACACCATGGACGGGATCAGATTTCCAATGTCGGCGATGAACGGGTTAAGAGCCATGCGCAGAGGATATTTAGTCAGCAGTTTCCGTTCGCTCAGGCCTTTGGCCCTGCCGGTGGTGACGTATTGTTTGTGAAGTTCATCCAGAAGATTGGCCCGCAGGCGGCGGATCATGGCGGCCGTTCCCGATGTCCCGATCACAATCGTCGGGACGATCAGATGGGCCAGCACAGACATCGCCTTGTCAAAACTCCAAGGCCGATCAATATACTGTGGGGCCATCAGTCCGCCGACGGACAGGCCAAACCACTTGTTGAACAGATACAGCAGGATCAAGCCGAGTAGGAAATTGGGGACGGCAAGACCGATATAACCCAGGAAGGTGAAGCCATAATCCCCCCAAGAATACTGGCGCGTTGCCGAATAAATCCCAATCGGGAACGAGACGATGTAAACGAAGAGGATGGTTGTGAAATTCAGCACGACGGTCAGCGGCAATGTCGGGCCCACGATATCCGACACCGGCTTGTCGAACTCGAACGACCAACCCCAATTTCCTTGGATCAAACCGTCAAAACCGTGCGGACCGGACCATAGTCCAACCCAGATCAGGTAACGTTCGAAAAACGGGCGATCGAGCGCGAACTCCTTGCGCAGGAATTCCAGCTTGCCGATAGAAGAAGATTCCCCGGTCGATTTCAACGCTGCAATCTGATTTGAAATATAATCGCCCGCAGGAAGTTCTATAATAAAAAACGTCAGAAAGCTGATGACAAACAACGTCGGGATCATCGCAAGGATCCGGCGTGTTATGTATTGCAACATGTAAATTCCCCAGCGTCCTCAACCCATCAGCGGGTCTTTTAGTCTAATAGTCTCTAATTTCAAAACAGGCCCGCCCAGTCTTTAAATGGACCGGGCAGGCAAATGTCATTGGTCAAATCTGACCTTAGCGGGCCTTATCATCCAGATAGAACTCATCCATCCGGTGCATGCCGAAATGGGCACCAGGATCCCAGCCATAGATGGCAGTCAGCGGAACATTCTCCACGCCGTTGACAACAACAGGCTGAGGCACTTCAGAAACCAGACCGATATGGATGGTCTCTTCTGCGTGGATGTCCAGCATTTCGCCCCAAAGCTTTGTCCGTTCTTCCTTTGAAGTGGACACAAGCCAGGCATTATAGAGTTCCATCAGACGCACCGCAGGTGGCCAATCCGGCTTCTCTCCGCCTTCTCCATGGGTCTCATAGTAATCGCCCCAGGCATTCCAGGAGAATGCATTGCCATGGGTCGGCGCGAAATCTTCTGGCGGCATATCAGACGTCGGAATGCCGTTTTCGAAGCCCCACCAGACCGACATGACAAGATCACCGGTAATCGCACGTTCACGCAGGATATCGCGCTGGCTCGGCTTGATGTAAAGCTTGATGCCCAGCTCACGCCATGTCTCGGCAACCAACTCCAGCGCATCAGCCTGCGCCTGAACCTCACCTGAAGTCTCGACAATGATTTCCAGCGGACGACCATCGGGCATAAGACGAAGTCCTTCGCCATTGCGGTCAGTCAAGCCGATCTCATCCAGCAACGCATTGGCCTGCTCCGGATCATAGCTCGCCCATTTGGTGAGATAGTCGGCTTTATAAAGTGGGCTGGCACTCAGGACCGTATCATTGCCGGACTTTCCCAGACCAAAATAAAGCGTCCGGTTGATCATATCGCGATCAATACCCAGCGACAGGGCATGACGGAACCGCGTGTCCCGCAACAACTTGCGCCAAACCGGATCCTTTACGGTGAGGTTTGGCAGGATCGAGATTTCCGATCCCTTGGCATTTGCCCAGAGTGCGGTCGTATAACCTTGAGAGCCTTCGCCCTGCTTCAGAACCGTGATATCAGAGAAAGACAGGTTCCGAGCCTGCAAATCACTTTCACCAGCCTGTGTCTTGGCGGCGATCAGCTTCTTGTCGGCCACCGTCATGATCACCTTGTCGATGTAAGGCAGCTGCTGGCCTGTGGTATCGACCCGATGATAGAATGGATTGCGCTCCAGAACGAACCGGCGATCACTATCATCAGAGATGCGCACCCATGGCTGCAAGGAAGGCAGATCCGGATTACGGGCGTTGTACATGTCGTCTTTTTTGTTGTGCAACGGGGCCCAACTGCGTGCTTTCACCTCGGCAGCGGCCTTTTTAATGAAATCGGGATCCCCGAACTTCGGATTGAACTGCTTCAGGTAATGCGCCGGACGATAGATGAAGGGCGGACGAGCCTTGGCCAATTCAGGCAGGAACAGCGGGTTTGGATCGTCCCAGCTGAAACGGACGGAGGTGTCACTCAGAACTTCAAATTTCGGAGGCTTTCCGCCCGCCAGAAGAAACGGCGGCAAGCCTGAAGGGTTCAGCTCTTCATTGAGAGCGATTTCCTCGTAATAATAGCGGAAGTCTTCTGCAGTGAAGGGATGGCCATCGGACCACTTGTGACCTTCGCGCAAATTCAGCGTAAAGGCCCGTCCGTCTTCAACATCAACGCTTTCCAGCAGATCAGGAACCAGTTCCAAGTCTTCTGTATAGCCAACCAACCGGGCATAGCCCCAGACATTGATCAGGCGCACATCCTTGGACCGGCCAATCAGCGTATCAAGAGCCCCACCATGAGTTCCGACCGTGCGACCCGTGGCTTCCATATCGACCACAAGAGGCTCACTTGGCAGTCGTTCAGCAACCGGCGGCAAGCTTGCATCAAGACCGGGCGTCTCCTTCAGCTCCAGAGCCGATACCGAAGATGTAGCAAGCGATGTCGCAACAAGCGCGCAAGCTCCCAACCCCTTCCAAAAATTCATGCTGCAGTCCCCCTGATTGCACCGGAATTTTCCATTCCTGGTGCACAAACAAAATGATCTTTTTCAAGTTCAACAAGCGTCGGCGCAGTGCCATCAACCAGCCTGAACGGCTCCGGCCACGAGCCTGGATCGGACGCACGCTGCTCTCCCAATGCGGAAAAATCCAGTGGTGTGTCTAGATCCGGCGCGGGCACTGCCGAAAGGAGTGCTTTGGTGTAAGGATGTAACGGGTTGGTGACAATCTCGCGGGTTTCTCCGATTTCCACCACACGTCCCCGGCACATGACCGCAACCCGGTCAGCGATGTAATCGATCACCGCAAGGTTATGACTGACGAACAAATATGTCAGGTTCAGATCACGCTTCAAATCCTGAAGCAGGTTCAGGACTTGGGCTTGGACAGACACATCAAGTGCCGATGTCGGCTCATCACACAACAGGAACTCAGGATTTAACGCAAGCGCCCGCGCGATGCCTATACGTTGGCGCTGACCACCGGAAAAGGAATGCGGGTAACGGCGCAAATACCGTGCATCAAGACCGACGAGGTTCATCAAGGTCCGGGCACGCTCTGCCTGCTCCTCGGCCGTGCCAATATTATGGATTTGCAGCGGCTCAGTCAGAATATCATTGACCGTCATACGTGGATTAAGCGACGAAAACGGGTCCTGGAAAATCAGCTGAACGCGACGCCGGAAATCCATGAGGTCACCGCCAGAAAGGTCGGCAATGTTACTCAAACCGTCCCCGCTGTTATAAAATACCTGGCCTTCATTCAGATTGATCGCCCTGAGGATCGCCTTGGCAGCCGTCGTCTTGCCCGATCCAGACTCTCCCACCAAGCCGAGACATTCACCGCGACGGATGGTCAGGTTAATGCAATCCAGTGCCGTCAAGGATGCGGGCTTTGATCCAAACAACCCGCCCTTGCGCAGCGTGAAACGCTTTGTCGCATTGCGAACCTGGACCAGAGGCTGGCCAGGTTCAACCGTGCAGTCGATCCGGCTCTTTTTCAGATCATCGGCATGAACTTCAATCGGCCGGATCGGAACCAGACGCTCGTTCTTTTCCATGTGAAAGCTTGGAACAGCATTCAGCAGAGCCTTGAGATAATCATGCTGGGGGTTGGTGAAGATCTGTTTGGCCGAGCCCTTTTCCATGATCTTGCCGTGATAAATCACAACGACTTCATCAGCCATATTGGCTACGACGCCAAAATCATGGGTGATCATCAGCACGGACATTTCCAGCTCGGACTGGACTTCCTTGATGAGTTTCAGGATTTCCGCCTGGATTGTCACATCAAGAGCGGTGGTCGGCTCATCGGCAATCAAAAGCGCTGGACGGCAAATCATCGCCATGGCGATCATAGCGCGCTGACGCAATCCGCCGGACAGTTCAAAGGGATACGCATCCAAAGACTGGGCAGGATCGGGGAACTGGACCAGCCGAAGCATTTCCTTGGTCAGCTCGCGCGCCTCGGCAGAACCAACTCCGCGATGAAGCAATGCTGCCTCGCCAATCTGATCGCCAATAGTGTGCAGGGGCGACAGGGACGTCATCGGCTCCTGAAAGATAATCGCGACCTGATTGCCACGCAGATGGCGCATCTGCGGGCCCTTGCGGTCTAGCTTCGTAATATCGACTGACGGCTCACTGCCGCGAGGATCTGTCAGGATGATACTGCCCGACGACACACTTGCAGATGGCGGCATCAGCCCCATAATGGCTTGGGAAATAACGGTCTTGCCGGACCCGGACTCTCCAACAAGAGCCACAGTCTTGTTCTGCGGAACAGAAAAGGAAACATTGTCCACGGCCCGGACACGTCCTTCGTCCGTGTTGAAATCGACAGTCAAACCATCGATCGACAGAACATTCACAGCATTACTCCCCCTCAGTAATATTTCATCTAAATTCAGGAGCAGTAAACACCTGCCTCCGCAGCCAAGACAACCACGAATCCCAATCACTTAGCAACGAAAAATACTAATATAGGAGAAGTGTGACAAAGATCACATTCTTAAACACAATAAGCCTTGCTCAAACCTGTTCAGGCAGCAGTCGTTGAGACAGCTGCGACTGCGTCACCAGTAGTTGCAAACGGATCCAGTTTCCAGACGTCCAGCTTGGTCGAACGACCGCGCAGGACAAACTCTCCCACACGCTCCTCGCCCTGCTCTCCGGGCAATTGCGAAGCGGTATCCGCACTGGCGAGGATCACCACTTCATCGTTTGCTCCAACCTCGCGGCCAAGAGCCTGCAGCCGATCCGTGACATTCACTGTGTCGCCGACAACCGTGTAATTCCAGCGGTCCAAAGCACCAACGTTGCCAACAACAGCTGTTCCTGTGTGAATTCCCATTCGCAAACGGACACGACTGTGCCCCTGCGCCTCGGCTTTGTCATTACAAAGTACAAGGGCAGACGCAATGCTTCTGGCCGTGCGCACAGCTGCCGCAGCATGGTCCGCACGGGCATCCGGCGCGCCCCAAAATGCCAACATGCCGTCGCCTATAAACTTATCGACCGTGCCACCTTCGTTTTCGACAGCCTCGACCAAAATAGAGAAGTGCTCATTGAGGTAGCTTGCCGTCTCTGTGGCGCTCATGTGCTCTGACAGTGCCGTAAAGCCAACGATATCAGTAAACAGGATGGTCAATTCGGCCTCGCGCGCACCTGCAGCCTCCTGGCCACCAAGACGCATCAGCTTGGAAAACAGCGAACGGGGCACATAAATGTTCATCGCCTTCAGACCCTCAACCATTGAGTTGAAGGCAAGCGCCACCTGGTCAAGCTCTTGCACGCGGCTGCGCGGCAACGGCACCACCTCATCCAGCGAAAGTTTCCCGACATGCTCGGACTGTATGGCCAGCTTTTTCAAAGGACTCGCCACTCGACGACCAATCCAGATAGCAATCAGAACGGCTACAATCAGAGCTCCAAGACCGACAACAGCCGATCCTCGAAGGCGGTGCACTTCTCTCGATATGGTGACACCCCGGAAATACTGGCCAATCACCCAAGGCTTATCGGAATACCCAGGTATGACCGACCGCATCACGATGAAATTATCTCTCGGAGTATTAACATCGGATACTTCAATGCCCAGCTTGGCGGCTTTTTGAAAGGTCTCAAGGCGTACGCCACTTCCCAAGCCTGCCAGAACCGGATCACCAAGTTCACTTATCGCAACGGGAAGTTTCTTTTCAGCAACATTCCCCGTCTGAAAAACGTCCATGTCTGAATGCACGATAACCTGGTCGCCGCTGGCGATGATAAAAGTTGTCGTATCCTCGCCCTCATCAAGAGAGCGAATGACTTCACCAAGCCCCTTGATAGAGCTGGCAGCCGTCAACGATCCAAACATCTTGCCATCACGAACAAGGGGAACCGACACATTGCTGTATTGACCTATATCACTGTGCACCAGTGCGCCCCAGGTTGGGCCACTGTCAGCTGTCAGCTTCGGCAAGGTATAGGTCTTTTCGCCGCCAACAGGAATCTGACGCTTGAATGGCCAAAGTTTGCCGTTTTGAGCCTTGTAGACACCGAAGCTGTCGCCTTTGAGGTCCGTTAGAACGACCACGTTGATTCTGTTGTTTGTCGAAATGGCAACCGACAGCTTGTTCAGGGTCTCATCAATGTTGTCGAACCCCATCGTGCCGTCATCAAAAAACGGTTTCAAATCAATGACAGCTTGCTCGACCGACTGAAAATGATCGCGCAATTGGCGATCCATGGACTGAGTTATCAGGATCGCCTTGTCATTGAGAAGGGAAAACGTGTTCTTGAAATTCGCCAAAACCGACAGATACAGAACGAGCGCAAGCGCAATGGCAACAAAGCCACCAAAGCCAAAGGAGATAATCCGGGTCAGCGGCATGTTCAGCCGACCTCTGCGTTTTTTGCCTTTGATCTTGGAAACAACGTCCATGTGCTTTTGCTTTTCTCCTGCCATTTGGATCTCAACATACAACGCCGTGGTTTCGCAGTCGTCTGAAATACGCAGCAGCTACAGTCCTGTTACACTTTAGGACAATTCAGGCAACATCCAAAGAGAACCGCATTCGCCCTGTCAGCCGTTATCGTTGGCGCTGCGTGGCGGCAAACCGATCTCAGCCAAAATTTCATCTGTGTGCTCACCCAGTTTAGGGGCGGCTTTTTCCAACACCAACTCACTGCTTGAAAAGCGGATCGGTGTTCGAACAGACGATACCTGCCCCCCCTTCACACCGGTTGCAGGCAGGTCCACACGCATTTCGCGGTGCTCAATATGTGGATCATTAAAGACATCAGAGACCGCATTGATCGGACCAGCGGGCACACCCTTGGCTTCCAGCGCGGATAAAAGTCCGTCACGGGTGAACTTCGCTGTTTCAGCCAGCAACATCGGCACCAGATCATCTCGGGCAGCAACCCTGGCAGCGTTGGTCGCAAACGCAGGATTGTTCGGCAAGTCCGGCAGATTCAGCACATCGCACAGCTTTGCGAACTGGCCATCATTGCCAACAGCGATAATCAAATGACCGTCGGAGGCTGGAAACACCTGATAAGGCACGATGTTGGGATGAGAATTGCCCAACCGCTTCGGCGATTTGCCAGAGACAAAATAATTCAGCGCCTGATTGGCCAGGACGCCCGTCAGGGAATCCAGCAGGGCCATATCAACATGCTCGCCAACGCCAGTGTCATCGCGTCTTCTGAGCGCAGCCAGCACTCCGATCACACCATAAAGGCCCGTGAAAATATCGGCAAAGGCAACGCCGATCTTCTGCGGCTCTCCCTCAGGATCGCCGGTGAGGTCCATGATGCCGCCCATGCCCTGGATCATGAAATCATAACCTGCGCGATGGGCATATGGCCCATCCTGACCAAAGCCTGTGACGGAGCAATAGACCAGCCGCGGGTTGATTTCTTTCAGGCTGTCGTAATCAAGACCATATTTTTCCAGGCCGCCAACCTTGAAATTTTCGACCAGAATATCAGCATCAGAGATCAAACGCCTTACGATGTCCTGACCTTCAGGGGTCCGGAAATCAACCGTGATCGAGCGTTTGCCGCGATTGCATGAATGAAAATATGCAGCATCTCCAGCGGAGCCGTCCTCGTCTTCCATGAAGGGCGGGCCCCAACCGCGGGTATCGTCACCGGATGGGCTTTCCACCTTGATCACGTCAGCGCCAAGATCGGCAAGCGTCTGCCCCACCCAAGGACCAGCCAGAATGCGAGCAAGTTCCACCACTTTTACGCCCATCAAGGGTGCAGTCATGACGATCTCCTAACGGTTTTCCGAGCGCCGACAAAGGCTACTCAGCCGTTCTTCTTGTAAAGATGATACCGGCCCGGGCGAATGCCTTCCGGTTTTTCGAGAGTTTGAAAGTCCGCCAATTCCAGCGCAAGGCCAGACAGTACATACCCGCCCGGTTTTGTATGCAAATCAATCAAGGGCGACAACCACGAAGAGGTTGCTAGGTCCATTGTCGGATCGCCTGAACCCAAGTCACAGTGAATGAAGGCTGCTTGGCCTCCAATGCGCGGACCACAAAACGCCAGCGTATCGCGGATTTCGCCGAAGATCATATGATCGCCATCGGGAATACAGCTTGGATGGCAGGCCAGATCCCGGTCGAACACGAAGATTTCACGATCAGACAGGATTTCGCGGATGTGATCATAAGTCCGCCCATTGCCCAAGCCCAATTCAAGAACCGGTCCATCGACAGACTTTACCTTCTCGGCAACATCCTCAAGAAGGATTTTCTGGGCGGTCAGGCGACGGATAAAGCTGTCTAGGCGACTCATTCGATATTCCTGTTTGTTCAAGATGGCTTGTGTCTTAACGCGGCTCCAGTCCAAGGTCAAAACCACTTGAGCAAAACAATCCGACAACGACCTCAGCCTTGCACAGCCGGATGCTGCCGTGCTTCAAGGTCCTCCGCAATTAGGGAGCCGGCAATGATGGAAATTCAGCGCGACATGGAAGCTCAATATAACAACCGGGCGCGCGTGCCAGAGCATCCAGCGCTAATCGCAGGCTGGACGTCGGACGCTCAATCCTATCGCGATGAACGCCGCTCAGATGCCCAACTGGATCAGACCTATGGCGGCAAGCCACGGCAGACCTATGACTTCTTCCCAGCTAGGCCTAAAACAACGAAGCGCAGCAGAACGGCTGTTTTCATTCATGGCGGCTACTGGCAGGCGCTCGACAAAAGTTTCTTTTCCCATATAGCCAAGGGACTGAATGCCCATGGCTATGACGTGGCCATCGTCAACTACAGCCTCTGCCCTGATGTCAGCATCCATGACATTGTCAGTGAAATGCAGCTGCTGGCAGAAGAGGTCTACAGTCGGTGCCAAAAACCTCTGCTCGTCTTTGGGCATTCAGCAGGTGGTCATCTGGCGGCAATGCTGATGGCGACGGATTGGGTTGCGCGAGGACTGCCCAAAGACCTTGTTGATCGCGTCATGCCGATATCCGGCCTGTTCGATCTGACTCCACTGCTGAGCACAAGCATCAACGACGCCCTTAACATGAGCGCGCAAGACGCTCAGTCCGCCTCTCCCCTTTATGGGATAAAGCCGACTTCCGGTCGGTTTATTGCTGTTGTTGGCGGAGATGAATCTTCAGAATATCTGAGGCAAAGTCGTCAGCTCACAGAAGAATGGGCAGCAGAAGAGCTTTCCGGCACTCTGGACATTCAAGCTGGTGCCAACCATTTTAACATAATCAATCCACTCGCAGTGCAAGACAGCCCGCTGACATCCGCACTCGCCTTACTGGGTGAATAAGCTGGCTACACCTAGCGTCACCGCCAACATCCAACCGGTCACAGATCATAACGATCCACAATAAGGAAACATCCATGCGCCCTGAAACGGCAGTTGCCATTCGTCTGGAGGATTATGCGTCTGCTCCCTACAGGATCGATACGGTTGACCTGGACATCCAGCTAAACCCGCGCGCCGCGACAATCACCGCGCGTCTGGCGATCTCCCGCCAGGACGGAACGCCAGAAGGCACAGATCTGGTTCTGGATGGGGATGCCCTGGAGCTGTTCGGCCTGGCCATCGACGGCCTGCCGCTGACCCAGGACCGCTACACGGTCACACCGGATAAATTGACGCTGAATGAAGTGCCGACACACCCCTTCGTGCTCGAAATCGTGACCCGGATCAATCCGGATGCCAATACAGAGCTGATGGGGCTTTACCGGTCTTCGGGCACCTATTGCACCCAGTGCGAGGCCGAGGGCTTTCGCTGCATCACCTATTTCCTGGACCGCCCGGATGTTCTGTCAGTCTACACAACACGGATCGAGGCACGTAAAGGCGAAGCGCCTGTGCTTTTGGGCAATGGCAATCTGATACAGAGTGGAGACCTGCCAGGCACAGACAGGCATTTTGCTGTCTGGCACGATCCGCACCCGAAACCGTCCTATCTCTTTGCCATGGTTGCAGGCGATCTGGCCCATGTTGCCGATACATTCGTCACCAGCTCAGGGCGCGAAGTTGATCTGAAGATATACGTCGAGCATGGCCGTGAGAACCGCTGTGCATGGGCCATGGACAGCCTGAAGCGTTCGATGAAATGGGACGAAGAGGTTTTCGGGTGCGAGTATGATCTCGACATCTTCAACATTGTCGCAGTCTCCGATTTCAACATGGGCGCAATGGAGAACAAAGGGCTCAACATCTTCAATGACAAATACGTCCTTGCAGACCCGGAAACAGCGACTGATCAGGACTACGCCAACATCGAGGCCGTCATTGCCCATGAGTATTTCCATAACTGGACAGGCAACCGGATCACGTGTCGGGACTGGTTCCAGCTCTGCCTGAAGGAAGGTCTAACAGTCTTCCGTGATCAGGAATTTTCTTCAAACATGCGCTCGCGCCCAGTAAAGCGAATTTCAGACGTCAGGTTACTGAAATCACACCAGTTCCCCGAGGATGCCGGACCTCTGGCGCATCCGGTCAGGCCGCGTAAATACACGGAAATCAACAATTTCTACACGGCAACCGTCTATGAAAAGGGCGCAGAAGTCGTGCGGATGTTGAAGACCCTTCTGGGTCCGGACGGCTTCCGGAAAGGTATGGATCTCTATTTCGAGCGCCATGATGGCGAGGCCACGACCATTGAGGCGTTTTTGGCGTGTTTCTCAGAGGCAACATCGACCGACCTTGGACAGTTTGCCCGCTGGTACGAACAGGCAGGTACTCCACAGGTCGATGTCAAAAGCCAGTACAACGCTGCTTCCGGAGATCTCACTCTTGAAATCAACCAGATGATTTCGCCTCTGCCAGGCCAGCCATCCAGTGACCCTTCTGTGATCCCGCTTCGCTTCGGACTGATCGGCCCCAATGGAGACGACATGCCCCCAAGCAGCGTCACCGGCGCAAAGGTTCAGGGCGACGTATTGATCCTCGAAGATAAAACCCAGAGCGTCACATTCTCCGGGCTGCCCAGCAAGCCAGTGCTCTCGCTGCTGCGCGGCTTCTCAGCCCCCGTGCAGCTTGAAGCGCATCAAAGTGCTGACGATCTTTTGTTTCTTGCACGCCAGGACTGCGATCCGTTCAACCGCTGGCAGGCGCTGCAGACACGGGCAACACAAGACCTGATCAGCCTTGCAGCAAAAGCTGTAGCGAACCAGCCCTTGAAAGCTGACCCGCAGCTGGTGGATGCGTTTGGCGATGTGTTGACGAATGAAGACCTGGACCCAGCCTTTCGCGCACTTGCACTTCAACTGCCCAGCGAAGCAGATCTTGCCCGGGACACGGGCATGAACGTTGATCCGGACGCTATATCCGCAGCCCGCTCGACCCTTCGGAAGGCCCTTGGGTCAGCCCACGCAAATGCGTTCAAGTCAGCCATGAGCAACCGACCAACAGGCACATTCAGCCCGGATGCGGCGAATGCAGGTCAACGCGCTCTGGCGAACCAGGCACTTGGCTATTACGCTGCCTCAGGAGAAAACGACATTGAAGCCGTCTTGACCAATGCTTTTGACAGGGCGGACAACATGACGGACCTCATCGCAGCGCTCACCCTTCTGGTTCATGACGGACTGCCTAGTGCTGAGCAAAGGCTTGAGGCGTTCCGCAAGCGCCATGAGGACACGTCGCTCGCAATGGACAAATGGTTCATGGTGCAGGCAACAGCAGCCCTCGCCGACGGCCTGGAGCGGGTCAAGGCTCTTACAGCTCATCCGCTGTTTGATTTTGCCAATCCGAATCGCGTTCGATCACTGGTGCACGCCTTTGCGACCGGCAACCCTACGCAGTTCGCCCGGATTGACGGATCAGGCTTTGAATTTGTTGCGGATAATGTGATTGCAATTGACCAGCGTAATCCACAGGTCGCTTCTCGGCTCTTGACTTGTTTCAGATCTTGGCGTGCTTACGAAAAAACCAGATCTGCCCATGCGGAAGCTCAACTTCTGCGAATCTCTTCTGCGGAAAAACTGTCTCGAGACAGCCGTGACATCGTAGAACGTTGCTTGCAATAGTTGAGACAACTGCAAAAGGTTAACGTAAATGCAAATAATGGCAAATTGCGTTAACCATTTTTTTCTTCAGCCCCTCTAGACAAAACTCAAACCTTGGATTCAAATGAACTGATTCGGTGGGCAGAAAGTTCATTGGTCGAGACTTCATATCATTCGGGGCAACATCCGATGGCGCGGGCATTTGTCGGCAGCGCGTCCATGCGACGCTTTGGCAGAAACACAGCATCGAAGACAAGCAGGGCTGTCCTGACAGGCCACTTGCGCCTCATGGCACAACCGACCTATCAGAGACTGCTGCGGTCTGAACCGCTCATGCGTCGCGTTATTCCGTCCCTTTGCCTCATCTTCATTACCTGTCTGGCCGTATACCGTTTCCTGGAACTCACCTACGATTTTCAAGACACTTTAAATCAGGCACGCGATGAAATCGCCCTGACTGCAACCGTTGTCTCATCCGATCTGACTCATGAGGAAAGCGGTCTTCCAGAGCTTGGTTATCGATCCGCATTGCAGCGTGTTCTCGCGGACAGCCTACCTGCAGGAGCCACCAGCGATGGCCGCACATTCCTGGTTGCCGACAAAGACGGACTGATTGTTGCCAGTGCACCGCTTAGACCTCAGCTTGAGGGACGGCCCATCACGGACTTGTTTGGACCGTCACAGCCTCTGACCGTATTTGGTGCACGTGCTGGAGTGATGTCCCTCCCCGCTGTTATGGACGGAGCTGGAGAGGAGATCGACACATTGGCAACTGTTCATCACCTCGATGGACGGCTCGGCATGATTGCTGTCTTGCAGCCGGAAGCTGACATTTTTGCCGAATGGAAGCGCGACGTCTCCGCCAATGTGACCCTGTTTGTTGGAACTGCAGCAACACTGCTTGTGCTGATCTATGCATTCTTTGCCCAGTCGACTCGCGCCGAACAGGCCGATGACATGTATGCCGCCACCCGCACACGGATTGATGCTGCTCTCAATCATGGCAGATGCGGTTTGTTCGATTGGGATCTGTCGCGCGGCCGTATCTTCTGGTCATCATCGCTCTATGAAATTCTTGGGCGCGCGCCCAAGGACGACATTCTGTCTTTCGCAGAGGTCTCGTCCCTTACCCACCCTGACGACGTAGATCTTCTACAGCTGGCTGAAGAGCTTCTGGAAAAAGGCAATGGCAACATCGACAAAACCTTCCGCATGCGCCACGAGGACGGCCAATGGATCTGGCTACGAGCACGCGGTGAAGTTCAAAGCGAAGCAGGCCGCAGCGAGCCACATCTGATCGGCATTTGTCTTGATGTCACAGAGCAACACCAACTGGCCGAGCAAAGCCGTACAGCAGACCTGCGCCTGCGCGATGCAATTGAGACGATCTCAGAGGCCTTCGTTCTCTGGAATGCCAAGAACGAGCTTGTGATCTGCAACTCCAATTATCAGTCGCTGCATAATTTGCCAAACCACGCTGTTAAATCAGGTACGCCGTATCAAGAGGTCATGGCAGCAGCAGAGAATGGCGAGGTCAGTGGCCAGCCCGTCCGGATTAGCCATCGCAGCGACACGCCAAGCGGCAGCTATGAAGCCCAACTTGATGACGGGCGCTGGCTACAGATTTCCGAGCGCCGGACCAAGGACGGCGGCTTTGTCTCGGTTGGGACAGACATCACACCTTTGAAACTGCACGAAGAAAGGCTGATGGACAGTGAGCGCAAGCTCAAAGCCACAATCACAGACCTTCAAAAATCCCGTCAAACTCTGCAGATTCAGGCCAATCAGCTGGTGGAACTGGCAGACAAATACTCAACTGAGAAAACCAAGGCGGAAGATGCGAACCAGGCCAAGTCTGAGTTCCTGGCGAATATTTCCCATGAATTGCGCACGCCACTCAATGCGATCATCGGTTTCTCCGACATCATGAACCAGGAGATGTTCGGCCCACTTGGCACGGGACGCTACTCAGAATATTGCGCAGACATCCATAATTCCGGCACTTATCTGCTAAATGTGATCAATGACATCCTCGACATGTCGAAGATCGAGGCAGGCCGCATGTCGATCGACACAGAATCCGTTGATGCCGGGGACGCGGCCAAGGATGCCGTGCGCATCATCACAGCCACTGCCTCTGAAAAGAACATCTCAGTCAGCTCAGACGTAGAGCCGGAAGGCCTTCATATTGCAGCCGACCGCCGTGCCTTGAAACAGGTGCTGCTCAATCTCCTTGCCAACGCGGTGAAATTTACACCTGATGGCGGCGAAGTCCGGCTGGTTGCCCGGGCAGAAAAGAGGTTGGTTCGTTTTGAGATCATCGACACAGGTATTGGCATTTCCGACGCCGACATCGAACGCCTTGCCCGTCCCTTCATTCAGGTGGAAAACCAGTTCACCAAGACCCACAAAGGGTCCGGTCTTGGGCTTGCCATTGCCCGTTCTCTGGTCGAATTGCATGGCTCCAAGCTGGTGATCAGTTCGGAAGTCAGCAAAGGTACCACCGTCAGCTTTACATTGCCGCTGGGGACCAGCACAGGCTACAACGAAAACGTCTGAGATCAGGCAAGAGCTCATCACTTCGCCTCAACGACGACTTCCACCTTTCCAACAATTTCCTCGAATTTTGCCCGTACACCGGTCTGGATCTCGGCAAGCTCGAGTTCGAGGCGTGTGAGATCCGGGGAACCGGCGGCATGCAGCAGTAGATCCCGCACCCCACGGGGTGCCTCAGTGGGAACAAACTTGCCGTCAAGCGCCATGCGCAAAACCTGCGTCAAACGATGATAGAGCCGCAGCGCATGAAGCAGCTGATCTGCATCACCACTATTCAAAACGCCCGCATTTCGAAGATTCTGCAGCGCCTGATCGGTGCCTTGCACAAGAATTTCAGGATTGTCATGAGCATGGGCCAGCTGCAGAAACTGGGCAAGGAACTCGATATCAACAAGCCCGCCGGGGATCTGTTTCAGATCCCAGATGTCTTTGGTGCCTTTTTCCTTGTCGATCCGGGCACGCATGGACCGGACATCATTGGACAATTTGGTTCGATCCCGCGGCTTTGCCAATGTGCTCCTGAGATGCCCCTCGATCTTTTCGGCAAAGCCTTCGGAAGTTGCCGTGATGACCCGCGCCCGGGTCAGCGCCATATGTTCCCACGTCCAGGCACTTTTCTCCTGATAGGAGAGGAAGCCGTTGAGATTGGTTGCCAGAGGTCCGGCATTGCCTGACGGCCTCAGGCGGAAATCCACCTCATAAAGGCTTCCTTCAGCGGTTGGTGCCGACAGCGCTGTGACAAGCCTTTGGGTCAACCGAGTGTAATATTGGGTAATTGCAAGGGGCCGCGCACCGTCGGACTGAGTGACTTCCTCTGGCGCTTCATAGAGCAAGATCATGTCCAGATCGGAGGCGGCCGTCATTTCCCGCCCCCCCAGTTTCCCCATGGCGAGGACTGCGACCTGACCGCCCTGAACGACCCCATGGCTTTCGGCGACATGATCTTCAACTCGCGTCAAGATCCGGTCCACGACCACCTCGGCCAACCGTGCCAGAGCATGGCCCACCTTGTCGGCAGACAACGTATCGGAGACCAGCCTCAGGCCGATCAAGAAATATTGCTCCTGAGTAAAAATCCGCGCCCGGTCGAGCGCTTCTTCGTAAAAGCGAGACAGGGCCAATGTCCGATCTAGACCAACTATGAATTCAGCCGCACTCGGCATCGCCCCGAAGAAAGCAGGGTCAAGCACCGTATCGAGGACGTGCACCCGCCGCGAGACCGTTTCGGCCATGCGCGGTGCAGAGCCCATCACGGTGGCCAACAGGTTCAACAGCTCTGGATTGGACTTCAGCAGGGCGAAAAGCTGGACCCCGGCTGGCAGTTTGGCGAGGAAGCTGTCAAAGCCACGCAGCGCCGCATCTGCGTTGTCAGTCCCCGCCAATGCGGTGATCAGCACGGGATGAAGCTCAGTCAGGCGCTCACGCGCCTTGGTGGAGCGGGTTGCTGCATAGCGGCCAAAATGCCAGGCCTTGATGGTGTTTGCCGCATCAGCAGGCTTCTGAAAACCTAGGCCGGCCAAGGTCTCCAAAGTTTCCGGGTCGTGGTCATCGCCTGTGAACACAAGATTGCCCAGATCCGAAGACAGCTCCGGCTCATCTTCGAACAGATCAGCATAATGGCTTTGCACGCACCTGAGCATGCCCAGAAAGGCCTCCTCAAAGGCTTCATAACTATCAAAGCCCATTAAAAATGCGATCCGGGTCAGTCCCTCCTGGTCCTTCGGCAAGAGCTGGGTTTGCTCATCATTGAGCATCTGAATCCGGTGTTCAACATTTCGCAGAAACACATAGGCCTCGCGCAATTCGTCGCGCGCTTCGTCCTTGATCCAGCTGGTTTCCAGAAGGCCGTCCAACATATCGAGGGTACGTCGACCCCGAAGCGCCGGGTTTCGTCCGCCCGCGATCAACTGTTGGGTCTGGACGAAAAACTCAACCTCACGAATGCCGCCACGCCCAAGCTTCACGTTATGGCCAGCCACAGCGATCTTGCCATGCCCCTTGTGCATGTGGATCTGCCGTTTAATCGACTGAACATCCGCGATAGCCCCAAAATCCAGATACTTGCGCCAGACAAACGGCGCGATCTCGGCCAGAAAGGCATTGCCTGCAGCAATATCGCCAGCGCAGGGCCGCGCCTTGATCAGGGCGGCGCGTTCCCAGTTCTGGCCCAGAGACTCATAATAGGTCAGCGCAGCAGGCACCGACATGGCCAGCGGTGTGGCACCGGGATCAGGCCGCAGCCGCAGGTCGGTACGGAAGATGTAACCGTCTTCGGTGCGGTCTTGCATGATTTTAACCAAGCGGCGGGTCATCCGGACAAACTCCATTGGAGCCTCGCCGTTGCCGGTAATCGGCGTCATGTCTGGGTCGTAAAGTATGATCAAATCGATGTCTGAAGAGTAATTCAACTCCATCGCACCGTGTTTGCCCATTGCCAGTACAATGAAACCCGACTGTTTTTCAGGGTCGTCAGGATCGATTGGAGCAAATTTGCCCTTGTTGGCCAGATCAGTCAGGCAGAACCGAATGGAGGCCGAAAGGGCAGCATCGGCAAAGCCCGCCAGGCCGCCGGTCACCTGGTCAAGGTCCACAGCCCCGCCGATGTCGGCCAATCCGAGTGTCAACGCCAGGTCCTGCTTCAACAACCGCAGGTCCCGCATCAACGCGGCTTCAGTCTCGCTGCGTATTTCGCGCGCGTCCTTCAACAGTCCGGCAATGCGTTGCACCGGATCATCCTTCAGGATCGCACAGAGCCTCTCCGGGCGCATCAGACATAGATCACGAAGATAGGGTGCGTTGGACAGAACGCCGATCAGAAATGCTTCGAGATCCGGCTGCTCGGCAATCAAGTCCGCCAAACAATGGATTTCCTCTGACCCACCAACGTCATGGTTCCCTGAGGCAGCCACCGGCTTGGACAAAGCATCAGCCAAGAACATTTCGCCCTTATCGGGTTCAATGGCGCGCGGCAGCACCTTTAACGTCAGATACAGCGGATGGCTGATCTTTCCGTCCTGTATTGGTTCTTGCCCCATGATTGCCCCCATAGCCGCCTCAAAAATCGTTCTTTTGAGCCGTAATCACCCAGTTTCTACTGCCTTCTGCCCAGATGGCAGCAGATCAATATCAACGCCTAATCCAGGCGCTGCGTCTTGCAAACGGAGCGTCCCGCCATGCAAACGTGCAATAGCCTGGACAAGACTTAAGCCCAATCCATAGCCTGGCGCTGACCGGCTCGCATCAAGACGCACAAAACGACCCGTTACCCGCTCGACATCATCGCCTGCGATCCCCGGACCATTGTCGCGAACGGATAGAACAATACGTTCGTTTTTCAATGCTGCCCTAATTGAGATTACCGGAGCGCCTTCCTCCGGTCGCCCGTATTTCAACGCATTTTCAATGAGGTTTACGATCACCTGAGCAATCAGGTCGCGGCTGCCAATCACTTCGGCAGGGCCTTCGACTTCAAAGGTTAGACGTCCCCCCTCATCCTCGACCAACGGTCCATAGAGGTCGGCCATTTCTTCGATTACGGCCTTGAGGTCGAAAGGCTCCATGCCCGCTTCGGGAGACATCGCCTCGACCCGGGCAATGCGCAACAGTGCGTCAAAAATTCGGATCAGATTGTCACTGTCTTCAATGGTAGCTTCCAGCGCTTCACAGTACTCAATCGCCGTGTTGCCAGAGCTGGCGCGCAGGGCCGTCTCCACCCTGGTGCGCATCCGGGTGAGTGGCGTCTTCAGATCATGCGCAATATTGTCGGTGACATTCTTCATGCCCTGCATCAAAAGTTCGATGCGTTCCAACATGTCATTAAGATTGGTCGCCAACCTGTCAAACTCATCGCCGTTGCCCGCAACTGGCAAACGCCGGGACAGATCGCCATGCATGATTGTCTGGCTGGTGGCTGCGATCCCATCGATGCGTTTCATCACCCGGCGACTGACAAACAGCCAGGTCGCCCCGGCCATCACAACCACAGCCGTCAGCCAGAAGCGCAAGGCACCGGACAGGATGGCTGAAAATCTAAGTTGCTCCCCGAGATCTCGTCCGACCAGTAGCCGGAAACCGCCGCGCAATTCAAAGATACGCACCAGTGCTTCACGCTGGACTTCACCGCCGGATTCCAAACGGTCATACTTCATGCGCCGGACATCACCATCGGCTTCATCAAGAACGATTGTTGGCAGGCGGGAAATGTTGCCAACAATGGAGTTGCCAGCAAAGTCGACGAGCAAATAGAGGCTTGCATCAGGTCGTCTGGCACGGCGCTCGATGCTGGACACCAGCCCGCGTACCCCACCGCGCAAATACTCATCGGACAGTCCCGCGATTTCCGCATCCACCGTCTGGACGATCTGGCTCGACATCAGATCAGTGGTGTTACGGGAAATATAGATGAGCAGGAAGCCCGACAGGCCGCTGAAAACCGCTGTGTAGAGCAACAACAGCTTGAAGGCTGTCGTTCTCAGGATTCTAGTCAGTCGTGTCACGGATCGAATACCCCGCGCCGCGGATCGTGTGCAGGAGAGGTTTGTCAAAATCCTTGTCGATCTTACCCCTCAACCTTGAAATATGCACATCAATGACATTGGTCTGCGGATCAAAATGATATTCCCAAACGTTCTCCAACAACATGGTTCGGGTCACGACCTGTCCTGCATGCTGCATAAGATACTCAAGCAAGCGAAATTCACGCGGCTGAAGCGGAATATCCGTCTCGCCCCGACGACATGAATGCGCCAGACGGTCAAGACTGAGGTCACCGATCTGATAGCTAGTCTCAATGTCACCGCCAACCTTCGGACGTCGCGCCAGAGCTTCAACACGGGCCAGAAGTTCCGTGAATGCATAGGGCTTGGGCAGATAGTCGTCACCGCCAGCTTTCAACCCGGTCACCCGATCATCAACCTGCCCCAAGGCAGACAGGATCAGAACAGCTGTCTGGTTTTCAGCCTTGCGCAGCTCTTCAATGACCGACAGGCCGTCCCGCTTGGGCAGCATCCGATCCACGATCAGAACATCGTAGGCACTGGCCAACGCCATTTCGAGGCCAACTTCACCGTCACCGGCTTGATCAGCAACATGACCAAGTTCTTTAAGGCCCTTGGCGAGATAAGCCGACGCTTCGACGTCGTCTTCGATAATGAGAATCCGCAACATGACCTCCTTATAAGGAAAATGGATACCAAAAGACAGTGAAACACCGACGGCGGATCCGTTTCCGAATCCGCCGTCAGATGCCTCGACAAGTTCCAACCAGAATGGGGGGCAAACTTTGCTGGAACATTCCCGAGCCATTTCAGACCAAGATCAGGGGCATTGACCTTGCTCTGAGAAACTGCCCATCAGCCGATTTTGATCGGCAATGCGACGAAGCGGGTATTTTCGTTGCTTTCCAGGCGGAAGAGCGCAGCTTTACGGCCATTTTCCTCAGCGCCCTTGAGGGCACCAACCACATCCGTTGGACTTTCAACTTTCACACCGGCGACTTCAACGATGCGATCACCAGGGCGCAGCCCCTTTTCGGCAGCAGGGCCTTCGTCAGCCACCTCGGCGACAATCACACCAGGGCCTTCAAGGCCAGCTTCCTCGGCAGTCACCAAGGCAAGGCCAAGATCATCAAGGCTTGTGCGTTCAGGTGCCGTCAGTTCAGCCGCCGCAACCTTGTTGCTATCTTGCAGCTTGCCAAGCGTGACATCAATTTCCTTTTCCTTGCCATCACGCCACACGGCGATCTCAACCTTGGTGTCAGGGTCATAGGCAGCGATGATCTTGGAGAGTTCACGTGGGCCCTTGACCTTGGATCCGTCGACGGAGAGGATCGTATCGCCAGCTTCAAGACCAGCTTTTGCCGCCGGGCCGTCTTCAGGAACGCTGGAGACGATCGCACCAGAGGCATCATCCAGGCCAATGCTTTCAGCAATATCGTCGGTCACATTTTGTATGTGAACACCCAACCAGCCACGCACGACCGAACCGTCATTCTTCAGATCGCCGATGACATTTGTTGCCGTTGACGCAGGAATGGCAAAAGCGATGCCGACATTGCCGCCGGATGGCGAGAAGATGGCTGCGTTCACGCCAATAACTTCGCCTTTCATGTTGAAGGCTGGGCCACCGGAATTACCGCGGTTGACCGGCGCATCGATCTGAATGAAGTCATCATAGGGACCAGCGCCAATGTCACGACCGCGTGCAGACACAATACCGGCAGTCACAGACCCGCCAAGGCCAAACGGATTGCCGATTGCCACGACCCATTCCCCCACATGCGGGGCATCGTCTGCAAACTTCACATAAGTGAATTCCTTGTCAGCATCGACCTTCAGCAGTGCCAGATCTGTCCTTTTGTCAGCGCCGATCAGCTTTGCATCATATTCCTTGCCGTCGTTCATCACGACGGTGAATTCAGTACCCTTGTCGATGACGTGATGGTTTGTCACCAGATAACCGTCTTCAGATATAAAGAAACCGGAACCTTGCGACATGCCATACTGACGAGGCTTACGATGCTGCTCGGAGCCGTTGCCTTGCTGGCCCTGTTGACCGAACTGGCGGAAGAAACGCTGCAGCGGATGATCTTGAGGCATGTCGCCAAAAGGTCCACTAGAGTTGCCACCATCAAAATTCATCATTTTCGGCTCAACAGCCTGCTTGACGCGGACACTGACGACAGCTGGTTGAACCGCCTGAACAACTGGAGAGAAGTCAGCTGGACCCTGTACATCAATCTTGACCGGATCAGCGAACGCAAACTGATTTGGAACGAGTGTCTGTACCGAGAGGACACCGGCAGTACCCAACACCATAGCACCGGCCAGAAGGCGGGCACGGCGCGAACGCAAGCGGCGGGGAGCTTCGACAGTTTCACGAATATGCATCATTTAAAGTCCTCTAGTGACAACAGGTCAGAATTTCTCAGGGGCGATTGCTTCGCGGGGAAGAAGCATCTCGCCCTGTCACGTCGGACTATGGGGTGCGCTGCCTTACGGCTATCTGTCAGCCAGGTTAAGCTTTTGTAATTTTGGGAAGTGACTCAAGCCGGGAAAATCAGTGGCTCATCACCGGACTGCCATGGCACATATTTCGGCATGGTCTTAGCAAAGCGATCACTATTCTCAAAAGCTACAAGCCAGGAAATCAATCGTGGCCAGTCCTGTGCCTTGAACCACTCTCGATCAACATTGGCAAACTGACGCAGGAAAGGCAGGAAGGCATAATCTGCCAGGCTCGGTCTTGCTCCGAAGAGCCACGGCGTTGCCTGAAGCCTGTTTTCCAGCTCATGCAATATGACAGAAGCGGCTGAGCGTTCGGTGTCTCTGGACAGTTCCGGATAGCGGGTATCGTATTTGTAGCGGTCCAGATGGCGTTTGAAATCACCGTCCAACCGATTGATCAGGGCAAGCATTTGAGGCAGCGTTCCCGCCGCAGGTGTCAACCACCCTTCCGGGTCAGATTGCCGTAACGCCCACAGCATGATGTCAAGACTTTCATCTACGGGATCCTGACCTAAAGGCACAAGGCAAGGCACTGTTCCGGACGCAGATGCTTCCAAAAACTCTGATGCCTTGTCGCGTAAAAGTACTTCGCGCAGGTGCGTATGCACACCGCTGGATAAAAGCGCCAGACGAGCCCGCATGGCATAGGGGCACCGGCGAAAAGAATATAGAATTGGCAAATCAGGCATGGATTGGATGTCCGACATCAGCACGCTGTCGTCAAGTCTACAGACGCTTTCTTGCCAAGTACTCCATACTAAATACAAACGTCCCCTGATCTCGGAATTTATTCAATTCTCAACCATTGCATATTTAAACTACATTCCAACTGATTACCTCTGTTTCAGAACACCTCATTGAAAACAGATGTATTTTGCCTTTAACCCCAGCTTACAGGGCATCTACGGAATTTGATACAATGCTCGACGCACTGATCAATCAGGTGAAAGACTGCTCTGAAACAAAACGGCAAAAATTTGCCGACCAGGTTTCAAAGCACTTTACTGATCGCGCGCATTTAAATCGTCCGGAAGAAATCTCCACCTTCAACAACCTTTTGGACGGCGTCTACGACGAGCTTGACACGGACGCCAGGGAGACACTCTCCAAGCGGCTCGCAAGCCTCGACGCAGTTTCCCCCGACCTCGCATTCAAGCTGGCGAATGATGAAGCGCAGGTGGCTGCGCAAATGCTGCGTCAAACCCGAGTCCTGAGCGATGACCAATTGATCAGCATTGCAGAGACCAAAGGCCAAGAGCATCTACTTGCCCTGTCAAAGCGGGAATACATAAGTCCCAGCCTGAGCAGAAAGCTGATCGAAAAGGGCAATGCTAAGGTCAAGGAATCTATTGCGGTCAACATCGGCGCAGATATCAGCAAGGAAGAAATAGAAGAGCTTATCAAGTCACTGCCCTCGGAGTTGGGCAATAAAATCCGCCATCTGCGAAAATCAACTGAAGACCTGATCCAGGAATTATTTCGCGATATGAGCGATATCATGACTGGCGCAGAACTGGTCAAACGCGAATCCAGAATTGACATCAAGCAGTGGCTGACGGGCATACGGCAAGGTCATGTCACGCTGAACAAGGCGATATCGCAAATTGCGCTAGAGAAAAACCTCTACGATCTGGCAAGCCTTCTGTCTGTTGTCACAGGCATCAACCGAAGCTATGTCGCCAATTTGATGGTCCGCTACGATTCTACCGGGATTTCTGTTCTATGCCGTGCAATGGGCGTTCACGACGGAGAGTATTCGGCCATCTGTAAAGCACGCTGTGCGCACTTGAAGTTCCCATCAACGACCGGCAACAAATGGGTGACGAACTACCACGTTCTGGACCCGGCTGACGCCAAACGCATGATGGATGTTCTCAGAGCGAAACTGAAAGCCGCAAACAAAACGGTAAAAGACCGTCCGAATGAATTCGCATCATCGCGGGTGACCGGATAGTCTTGCAAGACATCACGTTAGGTCATCATTCTTTGCCAGAAGCAAATCCAACTTCCGCTGTTCTTCAGGACTGAGAGGCGCTGTTTCCTCTGTAAATACAGGCGTATTACGCCTCTTGATGCGCATGAACAGCCAAATCAGACCGAACAGAAGGACCAATGGTCCAGCGGCCCAAAGGATCAGGTTGTGCCAGGCGAACCTTGGTTTCAGCAGCACAAACTCACCGTAACGCGACACCAGATAGTCCACCACCTGCGCATCAGAATCTCCGGCAGTCAGCCGCTCGCGGACCAACACACGCAAGTCCTTGGCAAGAGGTGCATCACTGTCATCAATCGATTGGTTTTGACAGACCATGCAGCGCAGGTTCGCAGACAGTGCGCGCGCTCTCGTCTCCAACACCGTGTCATCAAGTACCTCATCCGGCGTGACCGCGAATGCGATCCCGCCAATTGGCCCGATCACAAGAAACAAGGCTGTCAAAGCTGCCAGCAAAGATTTTAAACGCATCCGCCTACTCCGCCGCCTGAGGTATCGCAGCACTTCGGCGTGCAGGTTTGGGCGCGCCAACTCTCAGCCGCCTGTCTGCAATCGAGATCAAGCCACCGAAGGCCATGACCATGCAGCCAAGCCAAATCAAAGTGACAAGCGGTTTGAAATAGACACGAACATCAACGCCGCCGCCGTCTCGGCCTTCTCCCAGCGAAAGATACAGCTGTGAAAAGCCCGAAGTGAGGATCGCCGCCTCCGTGGTCGGCATCTGGCGGGCCGTGTAAAATCGCTTGGATGGATCCATCTTGGCCACCACATTGCCGCCGCTTCGCACCGTGAAATGCCCCACATCCTCGCGGTAATTGGGGCCCTTACGCGGCACTGCACCATCAAAAGTAAGCTGATACCCCGACAACTCAATCATGTCGCCTGGCTTCATCGTCATGATGCGTTCTTCTTGGAAAGCCGAGGCCGTCACGATGCCAAGCACAGTCATGCCAACACCGAAATGCGCGATGGTCGTTCCCCAGGCAGAACCAGGTTGACCTTTGATCCGAGCAAGACCACGCACCAACCCAATTTCAAAGATTTTGACACGCGTCAGCATCTCCACCACAGCACCGGCCATCACCCATACGGCAAGGCCGACGCCAAGAGGCGCCAGAACGCGTTCAAAGCCCCATAGCCACAACGTGAAGAGACAGGCAAGGATCGCCAGTCCGAAGGCTGCATACAGCCGCTGTAATGCAGCCAGTAGATCGCCGCGCTTCCAGGCCAGAACGGGCCCAAAGGGAACCGCGATCAACAGTGGGATCATCAGTGGACCAAAGGTCAGATTGAAAAACGGCGCACCGACGGAGATTTTCTCGCCTGTGATCGCATCCAACGCCAATGGGTAAAGCGTGCCAACGAAAACGGCTGCGGTGGCTGCGGTCAGGAACAGATTGTTCAAGACCAGCGCGCCTTCCCGGCTGATTGGTGCAAACAGGCCACCTTGCTTCAACATCGGCGCGCGCCAGGCATAGAGTGCCAACGAACCGCCAATGAAGATGCACAGCAGCACCAGAATAAACACCCCGCGCGCTGGGTCCGTGGCAAAGGCATGCACACTGGTCAACACGCCAGAGCGCACCAGGAAAGTACCGAGCAAAGACAGCGAGAAAGTGAAAATGGCCAGAAGGACGGTCCATATCTTCAAGGCCTCCCGCTTTTCCATGACGATGGCTGAATGCAGCATGGCTGTGCCGGCGAGCCACGGCATAAACGACGCATTCTCAACCGGATCCCAGAACCACCAGCCACCCCAGCCGAGCTCATAGTAAGCCCAGTAGGATCCCATCGCTATACCCGCAGTCAGAAAGACCCAGGCCAGCAAGGTCCATGGGCGGACCCAACGCGCCCAGGCAGCATCAATGCGGCCCAGGATTAGCGCAGCAACGGCGAAGGAAAATGTAATCGAAAAGCCGACATAGCCGATGTAGAGCATGGGTGGATGGATCGCCAGACCGATGTCCTGCAGGATCGGGTTCAGGCCATTGCCTTCCATGGGCGGCTGCCCGATGCGGTTGAACGGATTGGACGTTGCCAGAATAAACAGCAGAAATCCCGCAGTAATCCAGCTTTGCACAGACAGGGTTGCTGCTCGCAAGGGGGCGGGAATATTGGCCCCGAAAAAGCCGACCAGGGCGCCAAAGAACACCAGGATCAAAACCCAAAGCAGGATCGAACCTTCGTGGTTCCCCCAAACGCCCGAAATCTTGTAGATCAGCGGCTTGGCCGAGTGGGAGTTCTCCCAAACGTTAACTACGGAAAAATCTGAAGTCAGATAGGCAATGGTCAAAGCAGCAAAGGAAATCGCGACAAGCACAAACAGCGCGACGGACACCGGCGGCGCACTTGCCATCAAGCGATTGTCTTCTCTCACGGCTCCCACCATGGGAACAACCGACTGCACAATCGAGAGAATAAAGGCCAGTACCAGAGCGTAATGTCCAAGTTCAACGATCATCTTTTTCTTCTCTCGTACGAGCCAACAGCGTCACACAGGCCAGTGGGCGACTTAGTCACCCTGCCAGACCCCTTGCGCCTTCAGCGCATCAGCAACTTCCTTGGGAACGTAATTCTCATCGTGCTTGGCAAGCACATTGTCGGCGACGAACACCCCGGCCGGATTGATGACGCCCTCTGTCACGACACCTTGCCCTTCACGGAACAGGTCCGGCAAAATGCCTTTGTAGATCACAGAAACCACATTGGCGGTATCAGTGACCCGAAAGCTGACGTTGGCATCATCGGAGCGAACAACGGAGCCTTCTTCAACCAAGCCACCAAGACGGATGCGCTGACCATGGGGAACTGCTTTTTCGGCAATATCCGTCGGGCTCTGAAAAAACACGATCTGATCATTCAACGCATACAGAATAAGCCCGACTGCGATCGCCAGAACAGCTCCTCCTGTCCCGATCATGGTCAGACGTCTTTGTTTTCTTGTCATTTAGTTCGCGTCCGTTTCCTCTCATCGAAAGCCCCTATCCCTCAAGAGCCTTCGATACCTGCCTCTTCAGCCATCTCATTGATCTGCGCCAAGGCCGGTGCATCATCTGCAAATGCCTCACGCGCCTGGGTCAAGGCTTCAGAAGCCTTTTCTCCACGCCCCATCACCGCATAGGCCCGGATCAAGCGCTGCCATTCCTCCGCAGAGCCGCCTTCGCTCTCCAAACGCGCAGCAAGCCCCTGCACCATACCAGAGATCATTGCCATGCGATCCTGCACCGTCATGTCCTGTGCCGCCGCAATATCTTCTGTGCTTGGGCCGGGAGCCATGGTCGGCTCTGACGTCTTGGCTCCTCCGCCAAGCTGTCCGGCCAACTGTGTCCCTGTAAGCTTGGCCAATTCGCCCTGCGCAACCTCAACCCAGGCTTCACTGGGATCCGCTCCATCCAGAAGACTTGACCAGGCAGCTATCGCTTGTTCCGATTTACCCTCTTGCCCCAAAGCCAATGCCAAAAAGAAACGCGCCTTCACTGCACCTGGATCCAGGGCAACCGCTCGTTCGAACGCAGCATGAGCGCCAGAACCAACAATTCCGTCATTGGCCACTGTCAAGGCTTCGCCCAAATCAGTCTCCAGCTTTGGCGTACTGCCCAGAAGCCGAATGGCATTGCCATAGGCCGTAGCAGCAGCGTCAGGGTTCCCCATCCTCATATAGACCGGAGCCACCACGTTCCAACCCTGCCCATCCTGCGGATTTTCAGCCAAATGGCGTTCAACACGCGCAACGAGGACATCAATAGACTGGTTCTCAACTGGAGCAGACAAACGCGCATGCAAGGGTTGATCAGGGAATTCCGGGGAGCCGATAGCAAGATACAGGCCGACCGACCCCAATGGCAGGACCACAAGCGCAAGCAGCAAGACCATGCGCAATGGCATCAAACTTGTCGTGGCAGCACGCTCTTGATCCTTACGCGCATCTGCTGCCAAAAGCCGCCGGGCGATTTCAGTACGCGCGGCTTTTGCGGCCTCCGGATCGATCAATCCACGTTCGAGATCACGCTCGACTTCAGCAAGTTGTTGGCGATAGACGGCTGCATCGCCGCTCTCGTGTGAGTGTTCAGCTTCGCTCATGCGCGCGGCTTTCGCCATTGGCACAAGAATAGACAAAGCTGTAACGGCGGTCATTGCCGCAATAAGGATCCAGAACATCATGAAGGCATTATAAAACCTGCCAACGTCAGGAAGGCAAGCTAACGTCTGTGTGACCAGCCGTCGCGGTACGCCCAACAATCGTAAAACTGGCTAATTTTAATACCTTGGTCTTAGGGAGCGACCCCTATCCACTTCAATTTTTAACGACGCGCAGGCAGGGGGACAGCAGGTTTCCGGACACCTTTTACCACCGTTGGCCGAAGGCTACCTGCCTCCGCGTTTTCGGCACCTATCGCGTTTTGTCGTCTGCGCCGCAATTGCTGAGCATAATCCCCGCCGAAGTAGATTTCAGACAGCATGATGGAAACATCAACCGCCGCCAACTGCGCTTCGCGTTGTTTTCCCTCAGTCTTATGCAAATCACCGATCAGCCCGCGTGTCACAATTTCAAGCGTTTGCTCGACCGTTTGGCGCGTACGCTCGCCAATATCGTTGACCGCGAATGTCTGCGAGGCATTCCGGACCATGACAACGACACGAAGGGCCCGTACAGCCTCATCAATCGCTTTTGTGTCAATTTCAAGCTTGCCGTTATCGCCAAAACCAGGGATGCGCATGGATCGACGAACTGCACCAAGCGCGTTTTGAAGCTCGCTTGTCACGATACCTGAGATGTCTTTCTTCGTATCAGACATCCGCGTTTGCCAGCCTCTCGCCTGAGACAGATCCATATCGAGTTCGACCCCACGTACAAGGCTGTGGTAGTCCGACAATGCCTGTGAAAACGCGACAGGGTCCGGATTGTTGTTGCGATGGTCATGGGCCAGAACATTCAAACGCTCGGCCTCACTCAGAACCACTTCAACAAAAGGGGCAAAAGGCGATGAGCTTATAGCGCGCGGATCATCCGTGCGCGCAAGACGGCTGGCAAAAGAACACAGTGAAGATGGCGTATCAGCACGATCCAGCAAGGCTGCTGCCACAACGGAGATATGATCGGGGAACCTCTCTGAAGCCTTTTCGACCATCTTGAGAACTCCACTGCCGTTTTTCAGGCGTTCGTCATCAAGAGAATCGGGAAAGGCACTCAGAAACGGCATCAACCACCCTTCGGCAGCGAAAATCTTATTGATGTCTTTCAGGTCTGCGATGCCGCGTTCGCCGCCAACTTCCATACCAAGACGCCGACGCTCCTTGTCCGATCTCTCGATCGAATGCAACACGTCGCCAATTGCTTCCACAGACCGCCTGCGCAGGCTTTTCACCAGCGATTCCATGCGCTCTTCACTGACAGTCTTTTGCTGAACCAGCTTCACAAGGCTATTCACGTCGGCTGTCAGAACATCCCGGCCAATCCACTGCCAGACACGATCTAGAACAGGTCGATGCACCCGACCTTCCTGCTTGGTCGGCAATTGCTCGTTGACCAGGAAATTTTCCAAAGGCAAGAAGAACAGTCTCTGGATATGATCTTGTCTCGGCACACCATTCGACAAGTCTTCTTTTTCAGGATTTGGCTTGCGAAGAAACTCGACGGACGCGGCCAAGATCAGGTTGGCATGTGCGTCCACGGCCCCTGCACTACGGGCCCTTTCAAGATTACGGACAAGACTTTTCACAGCCCGCGGAGAAAGCTCTTGCAGATAACTTCGGATTTTGTCGTTAACAATCGCGTTTTCTAGCATTTTCCGCAAACATGAACACAGGTTTCGACGGCTCACGATAGCTGCAGAACTTTAAACAAAGGTTGAGGAATGGGCACCCTTTGCCTTTGGCTGCCCATAAAACGAAAGCGCGGCAAAGGCTTACGCAAATCAGCCCAAAGCTGAAGTGTTAAAACGGACATCACAAGTCAACGGACGAGACCAGCTAGCAGAAAATAATAAATTCAATGCAAAAGAGCTAGCTGAGCGTTTTCCAGGAACCGTTTTCCTGTCGGCAAGCGGTTCCGCGTGCCGACAGTGGCGCGCCATTCAAAACCATTTCGTGGGTAAATTCACGACAAGCGGTATCATTCACCTGATAGATCGCACCGGGACGCACGCGCCCGCTGTGTCCGGTTTCCTCGTTTTGCCATGACACTGATGCGCCAACCCCTTTGGAGCGCAACGCCTGTTTCTGAGCATCAGCAACAGCCTTGTGATCAGATTTATCCAGCGCCTGGCCAAACTCATTGTTCACAAGCACAGAAATCGCGGTGCTGGCCTCACTCTCGGAAACTGTTGAGGAGCTTGCCCCATACTGACTATCCCAAAGGCCCTGACTTCCGCCGGACATGGAATTGCATCCAGCCAAGCTGATCATCAAGAAAAACACAAAAGGGATAATCCAGATCCGCATCAATCGCTCCGTCGAGAAAGTCCGCCAACCAATTTGAAAGGTTCAGCGTAACGGTTAATATACGGATATTTTAAGGACGCACTACGCTTATGTCTGTGTTGGAAGTCACATTTACGTAACGCAATGTTACACTGAAGGAAGAACCAACCTGGCACGAAGCCCGCCTAGATTAGACCGGTCCAGCTCAAGGTATCCGCCATAAAGGCCTGCCAGATCAGCTACAATAGACAATCCCAATCCTGTTCCTGGCACGGTTTCATCCAAACGCTTGCCGCGTTTGACAGCCTCCCGGCATTCGCTCTCGGACAAGCCGGGGCCGTCGTCTTCAACGACGATCTGAAACAATTCGCGCGCGGTCTCTCCGCTTTGCAATAAGCTGACATTGACCGACACTGAAGACCTTGCCCATTTGCAGGCGTTGTCGAGAAGGTTGCCGGTCAACTCTTCCAGGTCCTGCTGTTCTCCACGAAAGTGGAGGCCGGCTGGCGGTGCATCAGCCAGCCCGACATCCCGCTCTCGATAGATCTTTGACATGGCACGCACAAGGCGTCCCAAAACCGGTTCGACCTCACAGGACACACCAATCACCCTGCGCTGCGCCGCCATGCGTGCGCGCTCAAGATGATGCTGGATCTGGGTCGACATGACTGCCGCCTGCTCGGACACCTTGTCTGCAAACGGCCCGGTTTCAGTGCGTGCTTCATTGGTAATGACGCTGAGTGGCGTCTTGAGACCATGGGCCAGATTTCCCACGTGGGTCCGGGAACGTTCAACGATCTCCCGGTTGGAATGGATCAGCGCATTGAGTTCGACTGCCAGAGGAGCCAATTCAACTGGCAGATCCTCATCAAGTTCTTCCGCCTCACCCCGGCGAACTTCCCCCAAAGAAGACCTCAGCCGGGCCAAAGGTCTCAGACCGATCCGTACCTGAAGAAAGACGGCCCCGACCAGCCCCGCACCGAACACAACCAGTGTCAGGATGACCTGCTGCGCGAATTCTCGAATGTCTGCCCGGAAGCCAGCAGTCTTCGCTGCGACAATAATGACATAGTCCTGGCCAGCAATGCCGATGCGTTTCTGCACGACCCGGATCTCTTCACTGCCTGGCCCGACGCTGAATGTGCTTTGACTCTCCTGATCACCCAGAGGCGGCACGGACAAGGGATCTCCCACGAGAGACGAAGAGGCAAAGAGAACCGTCGTGCCGTCAGCTTTTGCGACCGTCCAGTACCAGCCGGACAGAGGCAGGGAAAATCGGGGATCATCCAGATTCTCGGGCGCACTTATACCCGCATCATTACCAGCGGCCGGGTCCGGCACAATCTCGGCCAGAATCAACTTCACATAGACGTCGAGCTGAGCATCAAAGGAGCGTTCGCTCGCAGACTTATAAAGCTCCACAAGGATAAAGCCGGCGACGGCCAGGGACAGCACCGACCAGATGGCAGCCACGAAGACCAATCGCCCTGACAGCGAGCGTTGCCTGCGCAAAAATCTTGAAACGATACTTTGGCCGTCTGCCTCACTAGTCAACGGGCGCTCCCAGACGGTACCCAAGACCGCGGATTGTCTCGATCATATCCGATCCGATTTTCTTGCGCAGGCGACCGACGAAAACCTCGACAGTATTGGAATCGCGGTCAAAGTCCTGCTCGTACAGATGTTCGGTGAGTTCTGTGCGGGAAATGACCTTGCCCTGATGATGCAGCAGATAGGACAGAAGACGGTATTCATGAGAGGTGAGCTTGACCGGATTGCCGTCGTGGGTCACCCGCCCTGCCCTCAGATCAAGCCGGACCAGCCCGCAGGTGATTTCATTGGAGGCATGGCCAGCTGCCCGGCGCACCAATGCCCGCACGCGGGCCAGCACTTCTTCCATGTGAAACGGCTTGGCGACATAGTCATCCGCGCCCGCATCGATTCCGGCCACCTTGTCGGACCAGCGATCCCGAGCAGTCAAAATCAGCACAGGCATAGACCGCCCGTCGCGGCGCCAGCTTTCCAGAACGGACAGACCGTCCAGTTTAGGCAGGCCCAAATCAAGCACCACTGCATCGTAAGGCTCTGTATCGCCGAGGAAATGTCCTTCCTCTCCGTCGAACGCTGTATCAACCGCATAGCCAGCTTCGCCCAGCGCTGTCACCAGCTGGCGATTGAGGTCTGCATCATCTTCAACAACCAGCAAGCGCATGTAAAACCCTGCAATTAGAACACTAAATTACCGACTGGCATTCAGAACCTTGGTCTGAACCTGGCCACCCACCAGCACTGAGAGCCGGTAGACATATCGGCCACCTTCAATACAAAGCTGCGCCTTGACGATTTCGCCACCAGCGGCCCCTTTCATGGAGCCCAGAGATGCCGCCTTGCCACTGGCAACGGCCTGACGCGCCTCACCTTGTGACAGGCATTGCGCACTGGCGGTCGAAACAGACAGGGCTGCAAACAGACATATGGCAAAACTACGTTTCAACAGAACCACCCTCTGATCTTTCTGACGCCGTGGATTGCAAAGTCAAACGCAGATGCTCCAATTGGACATTGAGAATCGACGCTTTCACTTCATCCTAGAGCACGTTGTATCAACTCTGAACTGAACACGACATGAATGAGGGAGCAAGAGAATCCGATTGCCAATTGAACGCAAGCATACTCTCAAAGAGCCAGCTCGCAATCAGGCAGCCCTGATTGACTGTTCTAATCAGACGAACGGACCCATTAACTGCGGCCATGCCCCTTTGATCCCATATTGCGATAAAAGTCCTTGAGCGTCTTGCCAGGTTCCGGGCGAAATGTATCTCCCGCTTCCCGGATGGCACCGATACGATCAAGCCGGAACATCCGAAAATCCTCGCGCAGTTCACACCAAGCCACCAGGGTCCAGACCTTGCCCCAAAACCACAGCCCCAGAGGGCGGACAGAGCGCTCGGACAGCGCTCCTGCGCCATCGCGATAATCGAGTGACAAACGTTTCCGGCCATCGCTTGCCGCTTCCAGAAGATCAATCCTGCTGCGCACATCTGGCGTCATTTCCGATGCAATGGCATGGATTTCGACGGTGCTTGTTTTCTCCCGTAGGGTGTCGGGCAGCACGGCGTCGATCTTGATCAAGGCCTCTTCCGCAGCCCGGGCCATATCGGCCCCACCCCAGGCCAGGATCAAACGAGCCCCGGCAATCAGGGCGACAATTTCATCGCGGGAAAACATCAGCGGCGGCAGGTCGAAGCCAGAGCGAAGGATGTAGCCGACCCCCGCCGCCCCATCGATCGGTACACCGGAAGACTGCAAGTCGGCAATGTCGCGGTAAATCGTACGCTCAGACACCTCCAGCCAATCGGCCAACTGACGGGCACGGACAAGCCGACCGCCGCGCAGATACTGCACAATCTGGAACAAGCGGTCGGCACGTCTCATTTCACATCTCCTCAGGCAGAGAAGAGTCCAATGGAATTGCCATCAGGGTCAAGACAATAGGCAAAGCGACCAACGGGAATCGTGATCGGATCGGACACCACTTCACCGCCCGCCCCGACCAGCCGCTCCATAGTTGCCTCCAGCGCATCCGGACAAGCAAGGTGCACCGTAGGGCCGGTACCACGAACCGGCGGTTTTCCCGGGTAAAGGTGACCGGCACTGCCCCCGTCCTTGACCGGGAACATCGCGATGGGATTAGGGCCCATCTCGACTTTCTCCATGCTGGTCAGAAAGACATCGTTGTAAAAGGATATTGCCTTGTCGAGGTCTGTCACCGGCAATTCGATCCAGACGGTAAAATTATCAGGCTTGAAACTCATTCGTGTATTCTCCTGTCAAAAAAGCGACAGGTGAAAAATGGCATAGCCCTCCTGACAGCATTCTGTCAGGAGGGTTTTCCAAATTTGCAAGGTCCTTGGACCTTGCCGATGAATTCACGACCTATGCTGCAAGCGACATATCGCTCTCTGCCAAAGCCTCAATGAATTGGACACCAATGCCTTGATCGGTTTCGCGGACCACCTTGGCGCTTGAGCGTTTGCCATTGTGGAGCATAATTGTCACCGCATCGCCGGGCTTCATACCGCCAGCACCGGCAATCTCAACACCAACGATCTGGGCACCATGACGGCTGATATCGATAATCTCCGCATCGCAGGCTTTGCCCGAATGATCGATAAGCTGAACCTTCAGGGACGTGGGAATTCTCAACTCACGCCTTTGATCTTCCACCTCGCGTGAAACATCATCGAGGAAAGCCTCAATCTGAGATGCCAATTCGTTGTTGGCTTCAGCAACCAAAGTGGTCGTTGAACTGACGGAATTGCTCTCGTTGCGGCTACGTTCGATGGCAGCAGCCACTTCAGACATACTGGCTGAGGCGCTTTCTGTACCTTCCGCAGCAACGCGGGCCGACTGGGCAATTTCATTCGTGGCAGCCTGCTGCTCTTCAACAGCTCCGCCTACCGAGGTGGTCAGGGCGCGAATTTCATTGACCTTCTCCGTGATGTCCGTGATCGAGACCGCAGCTTGCTCAACAGAGTTCTGAATGCCCTCGATACGACCCGAGATCTCATTGGTAGCCTTAGAAGTTTGCTCGGCCAGATCCTTGACCTCTGATGCGACCACTGCGAAACCACGCCCAGCTTCTCCAGCACGAGCCGCCTCAATCGTGGCATTCAGGGCCAGGAGATTTGTCTGTTCGGCAATGTCCCGGATCAGATTGACCACGCTGCCAATATGTTGGGCTGCCTCCGACAGGGCCGCGACATTTTTGTTGGTCGCGTCTGTCGCGTTCACGGTCTCTGTCACAATCCGGCTGGTTGAATCCGTCTGAGTGGCAATTTCCTTGACAATACTTGTCATTTCTTCAGTAGCACCAGCGACAGAGGCCACGCTGTCTGATGCACTAGAGGAGGATGTGCTGGCCATGCTTGACTTGCTGTCGAGTTCCTCAGCAACGTCCAGCAAAACGCTGGAGCTCTGGCGCATGACATCCATCTGGGACGTCACGGACGACAACTTGTCGGACATCACAGCTCGGAAAGTCTTGATCACATGTTCAAGGTGACCCTGTCGCTGGCGCTCACGATCACGTTCCTTGATAGCCTGGACCTCCAGCTCTTTCCTTTGAAGCGCATTTTCCCGGAACACATCGACAGCATCGACCATTTCGCCGATTTCATCCTTGCGACCGGCCATGCCGAGATTAAAATCAGTATTGCCGTTCGCAAGCTTGTTCATAGCTCCAACGACCGCCTTGATCGGATTGACGATGGACCGAGATACCACCAATCCGAAGACTGCGGCCACGATCAGAAGGCCGAGGCCAACAAGCAACATCTTGTTGCGCAGCGCGTAGATAGCTCCATATGCTTCTTCATATGTCTGCATGGCGACAATCGCATAATGTACACCGCGATAGTCAAATTTTACGGCTTCCACGTCCATCAGCTCACCGCGATACAATTCATCATAGCCAAACGCATCACCTTCCGCGAAAGCCCGGCGCACCACATCCGTATCCACTTTCGTCTGCAAAATATCATTGACGTCAGCAGTGCTCGGCGAATCATTCCGCATCAAAAGATCTTCGCCGACCAGCGCCAATTCCCCCGTCTTTCCAAGGCCCAAGTTATGGGACATCAGGCTGTTGATCCGATCAATCGGCATCTGGAAAACCAATACTCCGACAGTCTTTCCACCATGATCATGGATGGCGTGAGCCATAAAACTGGCCGGCGCGTCATAACTTGGCGCGTAGGGGCTAAAATCACGGAATGTAATCGCAAGTTTATCTTCAGCAACAAGTGCCTCACGATAGACAACCCCAAGATCCGTGGCTGCCCATTTTCCGCCAGACTCATTAAAGTTCGTCGCATAATCCAGCTCTTTGAAAACCGAGTAGACCAGATTTCCCCGCGTATCGAACAGGAAGACGTCATAATAGCCTTCCGCTTCCTGAAACTGATGGAACCAGGGATGATACTGAGCATGGATGGCATCATAGCCTGTGCCTGTCTTCGCATCGACAAGGTTCTGCTTTTCCCCGGTGGGGTGCGGATTGTCGGTGATATAGGCTTTCTGAAGTTCGACTTCCGGATTTCCGCCTAGCTCTTCCCAGGCCTTCCACTCCGCAGAAAAATCCTGCACGGCAGACACTGTTCCAGGATGCTCGGCGATCAGGACCAACTGGTTTTCAATGACATTGAGATAATCGCTCATCTCAGTTCTGGCCGTTTCAGCGGCAGCGAGCATTCGCTGTTTGGTCAATTCATTAAGGCTGTTGCGAGCCGTAATGAAACTGGAAACACCAATACCAGTTCCGACCAACGCGGCAATGCCAACCATCAATAAAGACACTTTTGCTGACAAGCGTAATTTATCAAACATTCTATATCCCCTGAACACAGGCATCCTTGCTTGTCAGAAAGATAAAAACATAAACATTAACCAAATCACACCAAATGAAAGCAATTGTCGAAATACAATCAATAAATACAATAAAAGAATTATAATCATATTATAAATAAACAAACTATTGTTTTATTTTACATTAGATTCAGCCACAAGAACTAGTTAAAACTGTCCATGCCACTCATTTCCCTTACTGGCGACGTTGTAAGAATATCGACCTTGTCACGCTCTTTGCGCCATCAACGAGAAACAGGCTTGTGACGATAGCCCCGCCCCAATCTCGCAAAACCGGCACCTCGGAAATCGACCAGTTCAGGTGAAAAACACTATCGAAACAGACTGCTGCCCACCACAGAGCGAGTGGCAAGACAAAGGCCAGACGCCCCAAGCGTCCAGCGGAGAGAAAAGACCCGCTTTCGGCGATTAAAACCTTGCGTGCCTCCGCTCGCGCTTGAATTTCAGCGCTTATTTCCTTGACTGCAATATCGGCATTTATTTTGTCGCGCGCCACGACGCTTTCAAGCCGACGCTCTGCATGGACCAGCAAACGATCCAGCACCGAACCGGACAGCCAGGTCAGGATCATACTGATCATGACGGAGCCCTTCCCTTACGCCAACCGGCACGCTCGGTCGTTAAATGACGTAGGATAATATTCGCCACACCAATGACGAGAACAACAAGTGGTACGGAATCTGACGGCAAGATCATCTGCCAATCGACACGCATCAGGTGTTCTGTCAATTGAGCAAGGATAGCCACAAGGCCAATCCCGCCATTGAACAGAAGGGTTTTCCAACCGGACATGTCTGGCTCCAGAGTTTGAGAACTGAATTGAAGATGCGAAGCTCAGCGGCTGCCAGAACCTGACCGCCAGCCCATCAGAGCAAGCAAAGCCCCCACCCGGGAGCTGAATTCACGCATCAGCCACAGATGCCACCGTGCGCGCCACAAAACCGGCCATCTCCCCCGGTAGCGCCAAAGCCAGCTCACAGCGAAAACACCAAAAGCCAGCCCCAGGCCAACCCAAAACACCATCGACCAATTCAATCCTGCCGTTCCTGCAACCGTTGCCGAGACAAGCCCAACACCGGCAGCAGTGCTCCGCCCAGCCCCGCGCTCTGTTATTCTTTGCAAGGTGGCGCGAGTGGCAGGACCAATCCGGCCATCAATCGCAAGCGGGGGATGATCGCGCTGAAATTCCAGCACCGCCTTGCGGGTTACGGGACCATCAAGCCCATCAGCAGGTCCGGACTGATAGCCGAGATCTGCCAATTTCGTCTGTGCCTGCTTCAACGCCGGATCCGGCTTGGCTGACGACCTCAAATCCGACAGGGGCCCAAACTCACCTGACATGATGACATTTGCCTCGTCCTGACGCCGACGCACAAGGCCCGGCAGACGACGCCCCCCTGCCGTCGTGCCGGTTTTGGCCAGCAATTTCGCCGACAGCGCAACATCGCCGCCCTTCAGGGCCTTGGCCCATTTCCAGGTCAGGGCGCGTGGTCCAAGATTATAAACCACCGAAACGCAGGCATCGAACCGCGCCTGATCGAGATCGGGCAAGGCCTGCTCCACCGGAGGTCCGTATTCCTCGTCCAGCAGCGTCACCAGCAGACGATTGGCCTCTTCCCGGCTCAAGGTATCGCCCAGTTTCAAAGACCTGCCGAAGCGTGTGCGCCACCAGCCCGCAAAGATCCCGGATCGCATGGTGAAGCCATAGCCAATGGTCACAATGCCTGCAGGATCCAGATAGGCACGAGACACGAAGCCTTCGTGAGACGCCAGAAAAGCCAACCCTTTTTCACTTACGCGCATGGCAATCACTCCTCATGATCTCAGGACTGGGGAACAACAGGCAACAGACAGTGCACGGCAATGCGGACCGCTCCGCCTGTGAAGTCGCCGCCGTTGGCTGTCAGACGCACGGGCGTTGCCGCATAGACAGCCGTCGGCCCGATCACCCCGGCATTTGTCGCACCCTCATAAATGCCCAGAGAACCGCCGAATTTTGACGTCTCTCCACCCACCCCGCAGTCGTAAGACGCAGCGCCTGTGATCGTTGTGACGGTTCGGCAAGACACACCAAAGACAATGGCCCGGTCCGGGATCAGCGCGCTTGTCTCGACATAGGCCCCAGACAGGGCGGGAAGTTCTTCTTCCAAAGCTGCTATCCGGGTTTGCGCGCCATGGCTGGATTGCGCGACCATTCTGTCAGGCCCCAGAAGTGGCCCAACGTCGCGCCAAACGCCGTCCACGGTCACAATGAGCGCCTCTTCGTCCGCAACAAAGGCCACAAGACCGGTGAAGACTGCCTGAAATTGCCAAGCCCCACTCAGCCAGAGCGCAATGTCTCCTTCGCGCCCGCTCCAGTCGCCTGATGCACTCCCTGCGACCAGATAAGCTGAGCCTTCAGCATGGCCATCAACGGGCGCCGGCGGCGGCTCGGCAAGGCTCCTTGACAGCAGGTTCAAATGCGCCAAGGCATCGAGTCTTACCAGCGCCTCATTGTGGGTGACGTGTTTTTGTGCCTGCGCGGCCGCCAGCAATGGCAGTGCAAAACGAGAGGTATCAGACATGGAATATTGCCTTTCGTTGAAAGCCTCTTCCGGCGGTGGCCGAAAGCTGGCACACAGCAATGCTCAACTCTGCGGTGGGCGCGCCGAAATCACTTAGCTCCTGTGCCGTTTCATACAGCGCTGTTTGTGTGGTGACGGTGAGGGTTCTCACCACCGCCTCATCAGGCGCCAAGATATCGACGGCATAGGCTTCATTTGCCTCGCCTAGCGGCACCTCGACCTGTTCCCAGCTGTCCCCGCCACGCCGGGTCTGACGGATGAAACTGATGCCGATGCCTTCTGAGGTTCGCCGCGCTTTCAGGTGCACAGGCGCCAGTGGCAAAGCCCCCCGCCCGTTTGCCGAATGAGTCAGAGCCAAAACGGCCGGATCGTCGATGGCGCGGCCTGCAGGGGCGAGCCGATAGTTCAACTCCAGCCCGAGCTGGTCATCCGACGCCCGAACAAGCGGCGCGGCATTGCCGTCAAGCAGCACCACATCCGCCCCAACAACCGCCCCGCTCAGCATGTCCGGTTCCGTTCCGGATTGTCCACGCAGCAACATGGACAGCCGATAGTGGCGCGTCCCAATCAGATCGGCCTGAGCGAATTGCAGCACCTCAAAGCCACCGCCGGAAGTGCGAATGGCCAAGACATTTTTACCTGCCAGAATCGCTTCAAGCGGTCGGCTTTGCAAGAGGCCGCCGTAAATCTCAACCTCGATCTCATTGCCACGATCCCAGACGCCCAGCGGCCCCGGCAACAGATCACTTGCCAGCTGTCCGACGGTCGCAGGACTGTCCACCTCCAGCACCGGCTGGAAGCCACTGTCTGTCGCAGAGCGCAACAATGTCAGACTCCCGGGCCATGGACTGGCAAAACACGCCAGCCGGAGCGGTGCCTCCGGATCACTGTCCAACAAGGGCGTCAGGTCCATAAACACCCCATGCGGCCGACCTGCCTCAAAGCTGCGAAAGGGCCTGACGAACGGCTCGGGAACAGCGGAAACAGGCGCTCTGGTTGATCCAATCCGTATGGCCTCAACACGCCGTAAATCCGTATCTTCAATAGCCTCAATGCGCATCTTGAGAGGCGGTTCGAAGCTCTTCCCGGGAACCTCGGAGATTTCCACGACATCACCTGGCTCCAGATCCTGACGTTCCGGCGACAGAGAAAACTCGGCGCGCTCCCGCTCGCCCCAGATGCGCGCAAGCCGCCGATCAGCCGCTTGCTGCAACACATGCGGCGAGGTCACAGCGGCCAGATCCATCGTCTCGATCTGGCGACTGCCAACCTCCAGACGCCTGGACGCTGCAACACGGCGGCGGTAATCGCTGGAGACATCTTCAGCCGAGATCCGGATTTCAGACGCCAGCTCGCTTTCCTGTGCCCGTGTGCGGGACAAGACAGGAGCCTCCCCATCCGGGTCGATCAGATCGGCCAGCGCCAGCGCCGCTGTGACACTCTCGCGGGCGGTTTCCAGCCAGATCTGCGTTCCCCGATCGGAGGCTGTGCCGCCAAAGGCCGTCAGCAGCGGCTCGATAATCTGACGGGCAGACACCGGCCCTGCGACCGCGACACCCTCCAGCGTTCCCGAAATATTGCCGACGAAAACATCGGCCTGGGAAATCCCATAGTCGGCCAGCAACTGTTCGAGAAAACCCTTGAGCGTCAGCCCGCCCAGCCGCCCGTTGAGCCAATGCCCCACCTGCCAGTTGGCCCCGTCCGACCAGACATCAAGGAAATTCGGGAACGCCGGATAGGGCCGTGCATCCCATGTCCAAAGATGTGTTCTGGCCACATCAAGCATCCGCCCGCCATAGAAAGGCGACACCGGGTTGGCGCTTTCCTCAAAGTCGTCTTCCGTCTCATCATAGAACGCGAGCTGGGCTTCCAGAGCTCGCCGTTGAATGAGGTCGTCGCGTGCGCCATTGGAAAAATGCGGCAAGGCACTTTCTGATGACTTGGGATCGACAAAGACATTCGGCTGGTTTGCGCCCTTGTCGATGGCAGGAAACCCGAGTTCGGTGAAGCGGATCGGCTTTGACCTGGGTGCCCATGGCGTGGGCGTGGTCTCTTCAACACCTGCAAAACGCTCGTAGTGGGCATTTTGCCACCAGCCGGGAAGATCCTTGGCGCGATAGACCCACGGCTTGCCATAGGTACCGTCCGAGATCGGCGAGCGCAGACCTGCTATCCGGTCAGCCTCAGAAGCATAGTACCAGTCGTAGTATTCGCCGCTCGCAATCCCGGCTTTCAGAACGGCCACGTCATAAGGATCGGCGTTGCCGTCCGGATCCCCATTGGCGCGCATATCACTGAGCGGCAGATAATTGTCGATGCCGATAAAGTCGATATCAGCCGAGGCCCACAGCGGATCGAGCGGAAAGCGCAACTCGTCCGCGCCAGCCTGATGTACGCCATATTCAGACCAATCCGCTGCGTAGGAAATTTCCGTCGCACCGGAGAGAACCGAACTCACGTCTGCTGCCAAAGACACCAGCCCGGTCACAAAGGGATAGCTGCCACCTGCCCCTTGCGCTTGCGTCAGTCCGCGCAACTCTGAGCCGATCAGGAAGGCATCTACCCCGCCAGCTATCTCTGCCAAATGAGCCAGATGCAGGATGTGCCGACGATAAGACCACTCGGCACTGCCGGAGTATGAGACCGTATCGCCTGAAACCGAGAAATCAGCTGCAACGGCGCTCCCAAGAAAGGCTGCGGCCTCGTTGTCCGCATCGGAGGCTGGCGCAATCCGGCCTCGCCATGGGTAGCTGGCCTGTTCTGCGCCGCCATAAGGGTCAGTCAGTCCATTGCCATCCGGCACATCCATCAGAACGAAAGGATACAGCATGACTTTGAGGCCGCGCGCCTTAAGGTCCTGGATCGCTGCGATCACGCTGGCATCGGACGGTGTGCCGCCGAAAGCAGGACGGTCGTCTATGCGCGAAACCTCATCGGCTTCGCCGCGCGACAAACCACCAGCGGCCCATGTGCCCCCTAAGGTGATCTTGATACTTTCTTCGACCTTGGGTCGGATGCTGCATTGGCCAGCTCTCAGATCATCGCCAAACCAGGAGATCACAAGGGCAACGCTTTCAAGATTCGGACACAACGCCTGCAGGTCATCCAGAGAGGCCACCCAATCCGTAGTCGCCTCCGGGACATGCCGGTTGAGACTTTCGCTAACACCAGGTTGCGGCGTCGCGCTGACAGGCGTCGGCTGGTAAACAAATTCTCCTGCTCCCGGGATCAATGTCACCGCCTTGATCCTGCCCTCTAACGGCTCCACCACCCGGACAACCTCGAAGGTCAGCTGGGGAATGCGATTGCCGAATGACTCCAGAGGCAAGCGTTCAAAAACCACATAGGCCGTGCCGCGATAGGCCGGGCATTCGCCTTGCAGGCCGCTCATCAGAGGATCTGGCTGATGATCGTCCGAACCCGGATAAAAGCGGATCGAATATTGCGCCGTGTCCAAAGGCTTGCCGTCTGCCCAGATCCGGCTGATACGTGTGACCGGGCCTTCACACAAAGCCACGGCAAAATTGCCGTAATAGGCAAAAGAGCGCACGTTGACCCCGCCGCCGCCACCTTTGCCACCCTGGCTTTCGTCGGAGACTTCCTCCTCGAAACGGGTTGCCCAGATGATCTGGCCTGCAAGCCGCACCCGGCCATAGACCAGAGGCAGCGCTGCGCCCTCATTCGACGCTTGCACAGAGAGGTCAGCCAACCGTCCTGTCTCAACGGTACGAGATGAACCGAAGATAGTTTGATCCAGCGCAGAGCCAGCGATGGCTCCCGCTGCCTTGCCCAGAATACCGCCAAGACTGCCAAGGCCGAACAATCCGCCTGCCGCCTGACCAGCTGCGGCGAGTATCAAGGTTGCCATGGAGCCTGCTCCGGAAATGAAAAGATATGGGACATGCGCCGCCGCCAAGCGGGCACGAGAGGGCTTTCGACCACGCCGACGCGCTCATAAGCGTGGATCAGCTGTCCCGGCGCACTGAGGATGCCGACGTGGCGCGCCGGCACATCATCCCGCCAACGGAACAGCACAACATCGCCAGTGGTTTCAGTGCCCAATGGCCTTTCCACCAACCAGCGACGGCCGGCCTCGGCAAGACTTTCCGCTCCTGAAGCGGTCCAGTCCGGCTGGTAGGTCGGCACGGGCTCTGGCTCGGTGCCGTACAGCGCCCGCCAAATGCCGCGCAAAAGCCCGAGGCAATCGCATCCAGCCCCCTTGCAACTTGCCTGATGTCGATACGGCGTGCCCAGCCAGCTGCGCGCTTCCAACAGAACCGCGTCACGCAGCCTGTCGGACGGAGCCGAGGCGAATGCAGCCTCAGGAGACAAGGGCGCTGCCATCGTTTTCACCAGTGTTGCGGGTTGGATAAGACAGGACGAAGTCCGTACCCGGCATATGCGGGAAGCCCTGGAAATTGACGCTATTGGAAAATTTTGCCACGCAGGTCGAAAAGCGCTTATCGCACCCGGCAATCACCCGGATCGCAGTGCCGATCGCCAGTGGGGTTGGCGGTGCCTGCCAAAGACTCAAACGCACGTCATTGCCCTCAACCAGATGAGCCGCGATTTCTGAGCGGAATCCCGCCTCTGTGCCATCCAACACCTCGAACCGGCCACCGGAAAACCAGCCGCTTGCATAGTCAGACAGCCCAGCGGCGATCAACTCGCCCGGCTCATTCCCCGCTTGCCCATCGACGGATGCCACAGTGGCCTCAGCCAGATAAGGTCCCGATTCCAGCGTCACCTTGCAGCGTTTATCTCCAAGATCAGCGTCGCATGTCTGTGCAAAAACACGGCCCTGCTTGACCTCGAGCTTATGGGCCAGCCCTCGCACTTCGGCCTGAAACGCCTCGCCCTTTCGGCTGACCTCGCCGATTTGCGCCCGCCGCAGCAGAAGAGCTTGCGCCGGATCTGCCCAATTCACCAGATAGACATCTGCGGTGGCCCCATCCCAATAGCCCGCTTCCAGCTCATCATCGGAGAGCGCAGGAGAGGACAGGGCTCCGCTGACTTCTCCCCCGCCAGTCGCAAGCCCGGGTCCGCTCGCCAGAGCTGTCGCCTCAAAACCGTTCTCGGCAAGACAGGCAAGCCCATCGACCTCAATCGGGCGATCATGATCGGTAAAGCCCAATCGCACACCGTCAGAACGGGTGACAATCCAGCAATGCACAAGCGTCGTCACCTTGCCGGCCAGATGACCTGCAAGACCTGAGGGAATCTCTTTCATGAAGTATGCCTTTGTTCCGGAACGAGAAATATACTGCCGATCAGATCCTGATTTCGATCAGGGGAATGGACGGAATGTCGCCTGCTTCGAAATGAGTTAGGCTGATCTCAAGACGGTCAGCATCGAAACGGACCGGAACATCGAATAGAAAACCAGCCGTGACCGCCGCGCCATCGACTGGTGGCAGGGCCAACACCAACTCTCCGGTTTCCGGATCAAGTGCAAAGTCGTTGCTGCTGATCAGCTCACTGCCAGAGACTGCGACTTTGACAGTTCCCGGATCGGCCAGACGGATCGTCCGGTCATAGGCGCTGTCACCACTGCCATAGGTTTTCACCAACGTGAAACGATCCGTCACCCCATCTCCCGCGCCAATGGTCTGGTCAAAGGCGGTCGGCAGGCTGTTATCGAACCTGGTGGAATGATCGAACGGGTCGCGAAACCGGAAGCCAAACAATCGGCCGCGCGCTTTTTCGAACAAAGACAGCACCGAGCGCAGATCCGCCAGCGAGCGAATGCCGGTTGCCGCGTCATAGCGTCGCCGACTGTCAGCCCAGCGGGCATTGCGCGCTTCGAACCCGGATGCCAGCAACACCACATCAGTGCGCCGTTCAGGCCCGCCGAGCGCGCCAAAGGCCACGCTTCCCGGAAAGCTCTCATTCAGAAAGGATGTCATGGAAGTGTCTCCCGAAGCTGTGTGCAATTGATCTGCCTCAAGGTGCCGGGCGGCGGCTATGTCCATGTTGGACCTCACACAAGGAGGACCTCATGAGCCACGTACCGCACGAATTGCACGAAGAGTTTCCCGATGCGGCAAATGCCCTGTCTGCGCTGAAGCAGAACGACGCCCACTTCGCCAAACTTTCCGACGAATATCATCTGATCAATCGCGAGATTCACCGGATCGAAACAGATGTCGAACCGGCTTCTGACGATGTGCTTGAAAGCCTCAAGAAGAAGCGGCTGTCTCTGAAAGACGAGATCGCAGCCATGTTGGCCGCGCGCGAAAGCACCGGTTCCTGATCCCCTCCGTTTCAGGCCGGTGTGAGGTCATGACCTGATCAATGAAGGGCATGGCCTAAAGCCCGCGTCGTCCCCGTCCGACGGCGCGGGCCACCATTGCCGAGACTTGCGCCTCTGAGCGGCGGAAACTCTCCGCATCTCTGGTCGACACATTAATCTGGATGCGTGGCTGACCTGCACCGCCGCCCGGTCCATTTTGAACCCCGAGACGACCATCACTGCCCCGTACAAGCGGCAGAATTGCCTCAGCTCCCGCCTCTCCTGCCAACCCAAGGCCGCCAGATGCCATGCCACTTGTCCCGCCACCATTGCCACCCAGACCAAAATAGATTGGCGAGGCAATGACACCGCCCTTGGCGAAAGGTGTGACAGATCCCAGAAGACCAGATAGAGACCCAGCCAAAGGTCCACTCACTGCACCGCCGATATTGCCAAACACGCCGCTTACTGCTGTATTGGCCAGACCTTCCAACGGCTGCAATGCAGAACTCAACACACGGGAAGAGGCGCTCAGAGCGATCTGGCGGAATACGCTTTCGAGCGACTTGCCATCGACAAGGGCCGCCTTTAATCCGCCGGTTAGCACAGAGGAGAATGATCCGGCGGAACGGGTGATTGCCTGCATTGTTGCTGAAAAGGCATTCAGCTCGTCCAGAGGCACATCGAGCCGTGTTTCGGTCATGGTCCATCCCCTGCATTAGACGTTTCATCAGGATAGGCGCGCATCAACTGCTCAAAAGCACCGCGTCCGACAGCCCGCGGCCCACTCACCAGGCCAAGCCCAGCCGCCAGCTCGCGCGGTGTTGCGCCCCAAAAAATTGCGGGCGACCAGCCAAGGTGGGCGAAAGCCGCCTTCATCAGGCGTGTCCAGGGAAAGGGGCGGATGGGTTTTCGCCTGCCCCCGTGTGATGAAATTGGTGTGAATTTGACACATTTTCAGGCGGGCTGTCAGATCCATTTGACGTGTCCGACTCATCCGGAATAGCCCCCTCGCCAAAGGTCACTTGCAGCAAATCTGCGGCAATGGCCGCATAGCCAGCAGCTCCGCCCGCTGATGTCATCTGGGCGAGCTGATCGTCAGAGACCTCATTGCCAGCGCCGCGCAGACCAGCTCCAATCACCTTGATCAGATCACCCGCTGACAAACGCCCTGACGAGAACCGGTCCACAAGGGACTGCAGATCCTCACAGGCAAAGGCTGTTTCCAGCTCCGCCAGCGCACCGAGGGTCAGCACAAGCGTCCATTTGCGCCCATCCAGACAGGCACTGATTTCACCGCGCAATCGATTGGTCATGACCATCTCCCAGAAATTCGATTTTCAATTCCGCTAGTCAGCTGCGAAGCTCACTTCACCGGCGGACTCAAGAGCGATTTCGTAAGTCACCTCGCCGTCATGGCGTCCGGCATATTCCAGCGCTGTAACCTGGAAAAGCCCTTCCAGGGTGCCAAAGTCAGGGATCACCACTTGCCAGGGACACATCGTGCCATCGAAGAAAATCTGACGGACAGCAGCATCGCTCGCCTGGTCCCGAAACAGGCCGGAGCCCGCAAGACTGGCGCTGCGGGTGCCCGCCTGGGACAGCAGTTCACGCCAGCGCCCGGCGCTGTCTGCATTGGTGATGTCAACGGATGAAGCGTTCAGCGCGATGCGGCGCGTGCGCAGCCCCGCGACGGTTTGAAAACTGCCTGTCGATGCCTGATCCAGCTTCAGCAGCAGATTCCGGCCAGCCTGTGCGGTCATAGTGAAACTCCCATTTCTGAACGGATTTTTGCCAAATCTCCCTTACGGATCAGGCAGTCGGTTCGGTGACGCAGCGAAGGTTGATCTCGGCGCGAAAGGTTCGACCGTCGCGCAAGAGGCGTGACGCCATGTCCGATATCTGCAGCCCGACGAGGTGATGACCGGACAGCGTCAACGGCGTTTCCATGACCAGCAACGAGATGCGTTCAATCACCGACAGCGCCTCATCCCGGCTTGGCTTGCGAGACAGCACGGCAAGACGCAATCCATGCACCCTGCCCTCATTCGGCTCGCTGAGCAGAGGGCGAGACCCCAGTGCTTCCAACACCAGATACGGAAAAGCCTGTCCTCGCGGCGGCACATCAAAGATCCGTCCGGAGCCGATCAGGCCGGACAAGGTGGCATCGCCAGACAAGCGGGTGAAAAGCGCTTTGCGCAGGGCCAGCTGAGAACTGTCGCTCATGTGTCTTCCTCCTCGCTCAAACAGGTGATTTCCCGCGCTGTGCCATCGGTCTCGAAGGTCGACAAAACCCTGAAACTGCGCGCACCGCTGATGACCTGCCATCCACCAGCCAGATCGTCACGATGGCGCAGCCGGATTTCGTGGGTGATCACACCTTCCAGCCGCCCGCCAGACTGGCGCTCGCCCTGACGCAGCGGCCTGATCGCCGCGAAATCATCGCCAGCTTCTGCGTAAATCAGGGCGGCGCTGCCATCTGCCGCCACCGTGTGAACCGGCTGTTGCAAGGTCACCGGGTGCCGGTAGAGCCCCGCGCTCATAGCAGCAGCACCCGGTTCACCGAAATCAAACGGTCCAGCCCATGGGGCAAGCTCGCCATGGCAAGATCGGTTCCTGCTTCCCGGTTCTCAAACCAGTGGGCTGCCAGAAGCCGAATGGACTGGCGCATCGGTGCTGGCACATCGGCTGCGCTGTCGCCATAACCAGCGGTGAAATCAATCTCCAGCCCCTGAAGCTGGGCTGTCGGAATACCAGCCCCCAGCTTGACTCGGACCCGTCCGGGACAAGCTCCGCGATCCAGCGTAAAATCATCCGGATCGAGTGTGGTGCCGGTGCCATCCTGATCGTAGACGGTGATTTCATTGACGCTGAGGACCGGTGCAATCGGCAGAGTCACTACACGGCCCATTGGCCATGCTTCCAGATAGAACCTCCAGCCCTGGCGGATCATGGCACGCCGGGTTTCTGTTTCTATCTGTGCACGTGCCGCCTCAATGAACTCAGTCAGCAGGTTTTCTTCCTGTGATCCGGACAAGCGCAACTGAGCGCGCATGTCGTCCACCGACACCGGTTCTGAGACTGGCGGTGTGACAAGAACGGATGTCATGGCGATTTCCTCCAAGGGAATAAAAAACGCCGGACCTTTCATCAAGATCCGGCGTCAGTTGGGGAGGTATTTACAAGCGCGGCCCAGCTTGTGGCCCGCGCCTCGTCGTTAAGCTGAGAAGGTCAGAAGTTTGATCGCATCGAAGTCTTGAACGCCGCCGCCGACCCGCTTGGTGGTGTAAAACAACACATAGGGCTTGGCCGAATAGGGATCCCGCAAGATGCGCACGCCCATGCGGTCAACGATCAAATAGCCCCGGCGGAAGTCGCCAAAGGCAATACCCGGCGCGTCAATGGCGATGTCCGGCATGTCTTCAGCTTCCGTGATGGGAAAATTCAGCAAGGTGGATGCCGCACCAGCACTTGACGGTGGCTGCCAAAGATAGTTGCCATCGCCATCCTTCAGCTTGCGCAGCGCACCTTGTGTCTTCCGGTTCATGACGAAATGGGCGTTCTGGCGATACCCGCTCTTGAGCGCATAGATCAGGTCCAGCAGCGTGTCTCCTGGCGCAATGGCAGCAAAGTCGCCCGCTTCCCCGGTCGAGATCGTGCCGAGCGACCCCCAGGCCCAGCTGGTTTCGGCAACCCTGGGGGCAGACAGAAAACCCGACGGCTTGTTGATGCCATCCCCATTGACGAAAGCTGCGCCCTCCTGCTCGGCAAAGGCGGTTTCCACTTCCTCGGCGATCCAGGCGTCCATGTCGACCGCTGCATCATCCAACAAACTCGCCGTGGCTGCGGGCATGGCGTAGAGTTCCATAGCCGGAAAGCTGAGCTCTGCCAGTGTAGGCGTTGAGGTTTCCGGCCTCGCAGTTGTTTCCCCAACCCATCCAGTCTGAGGTCCGGAAATGGAGAACGGCTTTTTGTAAGTCGCCGCAGAGACCTGCCGAACTCCTGCAATGGCGCGGATTGGCGAGACTTCGGAGAGCCGACGCAGGATGCCTGCTTCGGTTTCCTCTGGCACAAGATAGCCACCATCCGGATCAGACGACGCGCTCAGCGCCTTGACCTCAAGCGGGCGCAGCGTCTGTTCCCGGCCCGTTCGGACATATGTTTCGAACGCCGCCTTATGTTCAATCGCCTGAGACGTGTGGCCCCTTGCCAATGACCCATGGTCCAACTGGCCGGACCGGGCGGGACGCCGGCTCTTCAGGGTCAATTCATCCAGCCGTCGCTGTGTGGCATCCAGTGCGCCATCCAGGCGATCCAGTTTTTCCAGGGTCAGCACATCCGCACTGCCCCGTTCTTCCATCTCCGACAAGCGCGCATCATTGACCTCTCGATAGGTCTCAAACGCCTTAAAAAAATCATCGAAAGTCCGGGCAACATCTGCGCCGCCTTCCGAGGCAACGGCGGGCACGGCACCAGCCTTTGTCTCGAAAGGCAGCGGGTGTCCGGTGATATGATCTTGAGAATTCATTGCAATCTCCTTGAGCGGGATAGGCGAACGGATTTCAGAAGGCGCACACGCGCGCCTTCCACCTGCGGGAAGGTGACGAGGGACACTTCCCAAAGATCGATTTCGACCAGAGTGCGGACTGAAGCACCGATTGGGCCGGATGTGGATTTGCGGATTTGCGATCCGGTCCCACGCAGGGCTTTGACGGCGCGAAAGCCTATCGACAGGCCGGTTAAAGCACCCGCGGACACAAGAGCCGCCGCCTCCCTTGAGCAGGCAACGTCCGGCAGAAGGCGGCCAACCACCTTCAGGCCACGAGCGTCCTCTGCCATATGGGTCCAAACGCCGATTGGCCTGGACGGGTCGTGCTGCCAAAGCATGGCAATGCCGGAAATACCCCGGCGGACCAGACTGCGCGAGAATGCGCCCCGGCGTACCACATCGCCGGCACCATCACGCTGGGCAAACAGGCTTGCATAACCTGCAATGACAAGCGAGGGGGCCGCACTCATGAAGACTGGCCCTGATTGGGTTGGGCTTTTGCCCTTTCATGCGCGCTTGTCTGTGCCTGGGAGGAGGCCCGGTACGGGGCCTGCACTTGAGCCAGAACCAAAACGGCATTCGAGAATTGTTGAAAGTCCAGCCGATAGGCCTTGCGTACCGCCCTTGCCGCGGTTACGAGATGCCAAAGCTTGTCAGGCAGACTCAAAAGCTTGGCCAAACTGGAGAGCCCCGCATCGGGGGTTGAAACTTCAAGCGTCATGGAAACTCCTGTTTCATTTGACAATGCGATACCGACCAAGGTGAAAACCCCTCGGTTTCAGGCCTTTAAAGCTGTTTCATGATCTTCCACCCCGCATTGCCGGCGAACTCACTCGCCCATTATTTTCTTTGGGTTTTGAAGACTTTCCGCTGCGTTCTTGAAACCATCATCAAACGGCTTCACATCACGTTTGAGCTGGCTAACAAAATGATTCAAATGCCGGTTCAAACGGGCTATCTCGGCAACGAATTCCGAGAACCTACGGTTTGACAGGACAAGTTCGCGCACCAGCAGCATCGCCAGAAGACTGGCAGAAACCGCCCAGAGAAACAGCGCCAGATGGGCCAGATCCCCGCGCTCAATCACCGAGCGGGTGATTTCAGCACTCACTGACCTGTCTCTTCTACGTGAAGCTCCTTGCGGCCATAGCCAACGGCCATGCGCTTTTCGTCTTCCGACAGAAACGTTGCGCTGCCGACCCTGCGCCACAAAGCCTCGCGTTCCGGGGACAGCGCCTCGATGGCATCCGCATCCGGCTTCAGGGCTAGCTTTGCCGCATAAGCTGGGCCAAGCCACGCGGCCAGGGCAGAAGCGGTGCGGGCGACAAGCGGCAACACGGCAGAGCGCCAGAATGCCCGATTGGCTTCCTGATAATTGGCGTAGGTGTTGTCGCCCGGAATGCCTAGCAACATCGGCGGCACACCGAAGGCCAATGCGATCTCTCGCGCAGCCTGGTTCTTCGCCTCGATGAAATCCATATCCTTGGGGGTCAGGCCCATCGGCTTCCAATCAAGCCCGCCTTCCAGAAGCAACGGGCGTCCGGCATTGCGCGCGCCCTGATAACCGCTTTCCAGCTCTGCTTTCAGCCGGTCGAACTGATCGGAGCTGAGATTGACCGCTTCGCCGCTGCCATAGACCAACGCCCCGGACGGTCGAGCTGCATTGTCCAAAAGCGCCTTGTTCCAGCTGGCTGCCGCATTGTGGATGTCCAGGCTCATTTGGGCAGCTTCCACCGGCGCAAAACCATAATGATCATTGAGTGGATGGAACAGCTTGAGATGGCGGATTGGCGCGATGCTGCGCGCCTGCCCGGCTTCCTCGCCAGAACCAGGGTCAGCTTCAGCCCCCAAACGGATGGTCCGGCCTGCGACCGTATAGTCAAAGGCTTCCGGCCAGCCGTTCGGTCCAGGCACCACCTTGACCCTGTCGGGTCTAAGCGCATGGAGTTCACGCGGCACCCCGTCCACCGGCACCTGCTCCAGATAGGCATTGCCCGCCACCAGCAGATAGCCATAAAGACTCTCCAGAAACTCCGCGCCAGTTTCCAGCCGATTGGGCCGGGCGATCAAGTCCAACATCGGATGCGTATCCAACTCCACCTCGCCCTCAAACAAGGTCAAGGGAACAGAAGCCGCTGCTTCCGCGATCATCCGGACAGCCCGATAGACCACAGGGTTTTTCGCATATCCCTCCCTAGCCAGCGCTGCATAATCCCGTGGGCTCCAGACCGGCTGAGAATTGCCCTGAATCGCCAGCAACGGGCCAGTGCGGGAAGCCTTTTGTTCAGGCTTCAGATCCGAAAGCGATGGCTGGCCTGGCGTTTGCGGTCGTGGCCAAAATGATTCAAATGCAGCTTTCAAGCCCATGACACTTCACACCTTTTCGGTCACGTTAAAGTTCTGATTCAAGTTGCTGAAAACCGTTGAATTGCGCGCTCTAAAGCCTCCGTACACGCGGCTCTGCTCTGGGCCCAAGCATCAACTCGGAGATGGCCCAGACCAGCGCATCCAGCCTGTCCGGCGAGCGTCCGTTGGACAAACCTGATGGGCCGAAGTCGACCATTTCGTCTTCCAAATCCGGCAAGGCTCCAACGTGGCGAATGCGGCTCTGATCGTAGAGCATGGCCACCGGCTCGGCGCGGGAGAACTTGCCCCGGCTTGCTCGGACCTGTTTGACCGGCACGCCGGGATCAGCGCCTGCGATCACCTCTGCAACCATCTCGCCGCCCTGATTGACCTCGGCCACGAGACAGTCCCCATCCAGCCCGTGCCACAACCCAACAGCCGCCGCAGCCCAGTCGGATGGCTTCGCCCGGTGCATCGAACGATCCGCCAGAACATAGGCCACACCGTCCTCCCCAAGTCCCGCTGCAACGATACCGCAAGCGTCTGACTTGCGTCCGGAAGACGCTGGCGGATCAATGGCAATGACGATGCGGGTCAGCTCTGCGGGGGCCGTGTCTATACGGATCTGTTCCAACCGATCACGAGACCACAGGGCATCAGGCCGGTCCTCGATCAGCTCGCCGTCCAGCTCTTGCCGCCCCAGCCTGGTTCCAGCGTAACGATTGACTACGGCCTCCAGAAACCCCGGCGCGAGGAAAGGCGCATTGGCATGGGTTGGCGCATGACTGACCGCTGTGCCTGGAAGGCCCAGCAGGCGCTTCAGCAGCGGCACAGGACGAGGCGTTGTGGTTACCAGCTGGCGGGGCTGCTGCCCCAGCCTCAAACCGAATTGCAACATGTCGAAGGTCTCCTCCGCGTGGCGCCACTTGGCGAGTTCGTCGCACCAGGCGATGTCAAATTGGGGTCCCCGGAGCGCCTCCGGATCTTCTGACGAAAAGGCCTGGGCCACCGCGCCGTTGGGCCATTCGAGCCGCCGGCGCGTCGGGATCCAGGTCGGCCGTTCGGCTTTGCCATGTACCGCAAGCAAGCCTGAAACGCCCTCCACCATGACCTCACGGACATCTGAAAAGGTCTCACCGATGAGCGCGACACGGCCTGAAAAGGTGGTGCCACCGGTGAGCCAACCAGCGCCCAGAGCCATGGCCCTGACCCATTCGGCCCCGGCCCGCGTCTTGCCAGCACCACGACCGCCCACCAGCAGCCAGACCCGCCAGTCGCCGCCGGGCGGTAATTGGTGGTCATGAGCCAACGTCGGCCAGTCGGCGAGGATGAACTGCATCTCAGCGGGCGAGAGCGTCTTGAGCGCCTCATCCAGCCGGTTCTCGTTGGCGCAGGCGGCCAAGGCGCTGCGCAAGCTGCGCTCGGAGGGCGTCGGCGTCTGGCAAGCTGTCATCGGCATCTCTTTCTGACTCCCTGGCAACCTCTTTGGCAGCCTCCGCCTCCCCTGCTGTTTTCTTCAAATCCAGCAAAAGGCTCAGGGTGCGGGCCAGGCTCGCCAGTGTCTTCACCGTGCGGTCAATCTCGACAATGCTGGCACCAGAGCCAGCTTCGCCGTCTGCCCCGGCCCCAACCCCTTTCAACAATTCCTGCAAGCGAGCCTCGACCTGATCCACCTGCGCTTCAAAGGCACTGTAGAGCCGGGCGATCATGTCCGGACGCTGACTGGCTGCGGTCTCGCGCAGCAGAGCTGCAATTTCTTCCGGAGCCTGAACTTCGATAGGACTGCCAGGAATATCTTTTGGAGACGCAGCCGTTTTCGGACCTGATGCGCCGACCTGTTTTCGCGGCTTGGCTATGATCTCAGGTTCTGCCTTTGCACCTGGCAAATCTGTAAATCGTTCAGGCAGGTTCGCCGCAAGTGAGCCGCCCCGTTTGACACTTTCGCGCCCGGCACGGACCTCCCGGATCGCGGTGTAAGACACTCTGTCTCGTCCCATCGATTCCCCCTGCCCCTCTGTTTTTGTGTCGTGTCATGTCGTTTCGCCAGCCCGTCAGGCAGCCACGCCGCCCTTCCGGAGAATCCGTTTGAAACGCAAAAAGGCCTCTGCTTAAGCAAGAGGCCTATCAATTTGTATTGTTTTCGAACCTTAGATCTTCGCGCTTAAGGTTCTAATGCTCCTTAAAGGAACTTATCCCCCACACCGCCCCGCCATGCGACAGTGGCCCCTCGCGACAACACGCTGTGTCAGCCGCAGTTCTTCGATCATGCCAAAACATTAGCAGATCATCGTCACGCTGTCAAGAATATATTCCTATTTATTTGATCGCGTCACTTTCCCCGCACCTCTTACCTGCCCAAAAAGCAGAATTTTGAAGCCACTCGGGGAACTGACCCCTTTCCTAAATCACCAAGTCCTGCCATGACTTGACAAGCAGTTGGACGCCTCTGTCCACACAGCCAGTCAGCCGGAGATTTCCATTGTTCCTGCCAGCCCGCTATTTCGCATATGGCCTTTGCCTCATACTCAGCCTGGTGTCTTTCATCTTGATGTTGGCCGCCAGCGTGCATTTTTTCTGGCCATTTCTGGCCTTTACGTTCCTTGCCGTCGTTGGGACATGGGATATCATCCAACGTCGCCATTCCGTGTTGCGCAACTATCCGGTTGTTGGCCATTTCAGATATATGTTTGAATCCATCCGACCTGAAATGCGGCAGTATTTCTTCGAGAGCAATCTCGATGGTGCGCCGTTTTCCCGCGAGGTCCGCTCACTGGTTTATGACCGGGCGAAGAACATCGAGGGCAACAAACCCTTCGGAACAGAACTCGATGTTTATACGGATCAATATGCCTGGGTGAACCACTCCATGGCCCCCAAGGGCAATGCGAAAGGCTATCAGGGCGATGCAAAGACAGACCCGAATCTGAGGGTCACCATCGGCGGCCCGGCTTGCGAACAGCCTTATTCGGCTTCAATCTTCAATATCTCGGCCATGAGTTTCGGGTCGCTTTCGGCCAATGCGATCCTGGCGCTGAACACCGGCGCCCAGCGGGGCGGTTTTGCTCATGACACTGGCGAAGGCAGCGTATCGCCTTACCATCGACAGGGCGGCGGAGATCTGATCTGGGAAATCGGTTCGGGCTACTTCGGCTGTCGGCGCGATGATGGTGGGTTTGACGCTGACAAATTCGAAGCACAGGCCAAAACGCCCCAGGTCAAGATGATCGAGATCAAGCTGAGCCAGGGCGCAAAACCCGGCCACGGCGGCGTTCTGCCCGGTGCCAAGGTGACCGAAGAGATTGCGGAGACGCGAGGCATCCCGGTTGGCATAGAGTGCATCTCCCCGCCCGCCCATTCGGCATTCTCGACGCCGTTGGAACTGATGGATTTCATTGCAACCCTGCGCCGTCTGTCAGGCGGAAAACCGGTCGGTTTCAAGCTTTGCATCGGCCACAAATGGGAATTCATGGCCCTGGTGAAGGCCATGCTGGAAAGTGGTATTCGGCCTGACTATATCGTGATTGACGGAGCAGAGGGCGGAACCGGCGCGGCTCCACTGGAATTCACAAACCGGCTCGGCACGCCGTTGCGCTACGGGCTGGCCTTTGCGCACAATACACTGGTGGCTTCGGGCCTTCGCGATGAAATCCGCATTGGGGCCGGTGGCAAGCTGGTCAGCGCGTTCGACATCGCCAGCGCAATGTGTCTGGGCGCGGACTGGGTGAACTCAGCCCGTGGCTTCATGTTCGCAATCGGCTGCATCCAGTCCCAGAGCTGCCACACCAACAAATGCCCGGTCGGTGTCGCAACACAGGACAAGAAACGGCAGGAAGCGCTGGTGGTGCCAGACAAGGCAGCCCGCGTTGCAAACTTCCACCGCAACACTCTGAAAGCCCTGATGGAATTTGCAGAAGCCTCTGGCCTTGAAAGTCCCAAAGACTTCAACCCCGAGCATGTCTACCTGCGCGAGGGACGCACGGCGTCGACCCTGCCCGCCAGTGCCGTGATCGACTGGCTGAAACCGGGCGAACTTCTGACAAGAGACGACATTCCAGGCTTCTCGACCTATTGGGCAATGGCCGACGCCAAGAGCTTCGATCCGATCAAAAGCATCGAGGCCGCCAAAGACGAACGACACAGCAAATAGAAGCTGATCAGACGTTCCAGATCTTCGAACAAAAATGGCCCCGGCTTTCGTAAAAGCCAGGGCCATTGCATGTCATGGGAAAGACCTGAATCAGTCGCCGCTTGGCTTTGGCGTCTTGTCTGGGCCGTTTGCCTCATCATCAGCCCCCTTATCGGCAAGGGCTTCTTCTGAGCCGATATTTGGCGCGACATCAAGCTTCGCGGTCAAACCGCCGAGACCCGAACCATCCAGACCAACTTCCTTCATCATGGCATCCAGTAAAGGTGCCTGAGACCGGTACTTCAAAGCTGACGAGACCATCTGGTCGGCAAGATTTCCGCCGCCTGAACCTGCCCCATTTCCCAGAGCAGTGCTGGCCGCCCCGCCTGTCATACCGTCAACCTGAATGATCTTGATACCGTCAATCTGCTCAAGCGGCTTGACACTTTCGGCAATGATCTGCGGCAACTGTTCCAACAGCTTGATGCGGACCTGCATCGCGACCTGATCAGGTGACAGAAGGTTCGCGGCCTCGTTCAATGCACGCTGGCCCTCAGCTTCAACCTGATAAAGCGCTTTCTCGGCTTCAGCGCGCAGCTTATCAGCGTCGGCCTCCCCTTCAGCTTCGATCCGAACCCTGCCGGCTTCAGCTTCAGCAGCGATCTTGATCGCGTCTGCCTGATCGGTAGCCGCGCGCTTTTGAGCATCCGCAGCAACGGTGATGGCCACAGCGTCCATTTCCGCAGCCTTTGTCGCCTCGATCAGCTCAATCTGCTTGTCACGCTCGGCGACTTCAGTCTGACGTGCTGTGGTCACCTGCTCTGATGCCCGAGCCGCAATGGCACGCGCCTCATCCGCAACAGCTTCCGCCTCCGACTTCTCTCGGGACTTTTCAGCAACGGCGATGTCACGGCTTTGTTCCGCCAGTTCAATCAGCTTCTGTTTTTCAACATTGGCCGCTTCGACGGTCCGTTCCTTGGTGATTTCGCGCTCACGAACCTGCTGATCCATGGCAATCTGCCGTTCTGTGACAGCCTGATCGGACTCGATTGCCGCCTGCTTGACCTGTTGACCTGCCGTAATCTTTGCTTCTTCGGCTTCGCGTTCCCGCTCCGCCTGCTGTGTGGCAATTAAAGACATCTGTTCAGCGCGGCGCATTTCAACTTCACGCTGCTGCTCAAGCTCTGCAAATTGCTGATCCCGGCTGATCTGCAAGCGCTCCTGCTCTGCTTCCAGGTTTTTACGGCGGATCTGAGTTTCCGTTTCCTGCTCAATGTCATTCCGCTTTTTGCGGCGTTCTTCAATCTCCTGGGTAAGCTTGGTCAAACCTTCAGCATCAAAGGCATTCTCAGGGTTGAAATATTCCCTGTTGGTCTGATCAAGGCCGGTGAGAGATACAGATTCCAGTTCCAGACCGTTCTTCAGAATATCTTCCGAGACCGCGGCCTGCACCTTCTGCACGAAATTCACCCGTTGTTCGTGCAATTCTTCCATGGCCATTTCCGCTGCAACGGCGCGCAAGGCATCAACGAATTTGCCCTCCACCAGCTCACGCAAAGCCTCCGGCTTCATGGTGCGCTGGCCCAAAGTCTGGGCTGCATTGGCGATGGACTCGATTGTTGGCTGAACCCGGACATAGAACTCGGCCAGAACATCGACGCGCATCCGATCACGCGTAATCAACGCCTGCTCGTTAGAGCGCCGGACTTCAAGGCGCAAGGTGTTCATGTTGACCGGGATGATCTCATGCAGGATCGGCAGTACAAGCGTACCGCCATTCATGACAACGACCTGACCGCCAAAGCCGGTCCGGACAAAGGAAACCTCCTTGGAGGAACGACGGTAAAGTCTGGAGAAAATCAACCCGATGGCCAAAAGGGCGACAAAGGCTATCCCCACTAGGAATAAGGTTGCTATGAAACCTTCCATTATGTTTCCAATTCTATGATATTGTTAATGAATATTCTGCAGCGGTTTAATCTTGACTGCCGGAAAGGGTTGCATTGGTATTCTTGATCGCTGAATAGCGAGCACCAACTTGACGCACAATGATGACTTCTTCCCCATGTGCCAGCACCTCGCCCTGAACATCAGGCTCGACAAGAACATAGTGGCTCTGCCCCTTGCTGTCCTTGAGCCGTGCCTGGGCCGGAGCACCGGTTTTAGCGTCGGCCTGAACCATAAGGGCAACCTTGCCAACGAAGGTCGAGCGCGAGACTGCATCGGTTTCCACCTTCGGTATGATCCGGGACAAGATCAGCCCGAAAAAGCGTGTTGAGGGAATAGCGACAACAAAAGCTACCAACCCTGCCACGGCACCGGGCAACATCCACCCGGTTACGCCTTGAAACAGGCTTTGCAGAACAAACCCGCTGAGACCGAAGGCGGTCAGGAAGATCACCAGCAGAACAAGGGCAGGAACACGCCCAAAGCACAGCCAACCGAGCACCTGGGTGAACAGTCCTTGCGTGGCACCCTCGGCCCCGCCAACGCTACCACTTCCAGACACATCCAGATCGCTAAGCGAACCGACAGATGATACACCGGCTTCAAAGTCGGGAATGTCCGCGTCCAGATCAATGTCCACATCCATGTCCGGCAGCATACTGTCGATCATGTTGGACAATCCAAGTCCCAGAAATGTCCCGACACCTTCGGCCAGGGCGATGGCGAGCATCAGTCCCAGGGCAAAGGCGAAGGGAGAATTCTGCTGGGCGAATATGAACTGGAACATTCAATCAGTCTCTTGTTGAAGCCTTGAGTGCAGCCAGTCGCTCCGCCACACGATTCTGGCGAGCAAGTTCGTCCAGCTCGGCCAGTTTGGAGGCAGAGGCGCGATCCGTCGAAGCGCCGCCAGCAAGGCCAGCGGCACTGCGCATCACGCGTTCAAAACTTTCTTCAGCCTTGCGTGTCCGCCCCTCAACACTGTTGGAGGGCGCTGCTACGCCAGCAGACGCACTGTCGGCAACAGATTGCTCCCGGCTCTTCCGAAATGCATCAAGCTCAGCTTCCATCTCGCGTTTGCGAGCCTGAAGAGCATTGATATAGCCTTCCAGCTCCTTTTCCTCGCGATTGGCATCAGCAACCGCGGCTTCAAGCACCGGGATCTGCACTTCCAGATCCAATTGGCGGGAAATAGCAACCTCGGCAAGATCGTCACGCCCTTGCTTGACCGCCAGAGCAATCTGGCTCTGAAGTTCCTCATGCTTGGATCCGGTGTCCGCCAGACGCATGTTAGCCAGATGTTTGTTGGCCAAAACCGAGGCCATCTCGTCGCGCACCTGATCAATTACCGCATCAACTTCGCGGATCGCTTCGGACATGACCGTTGCCGGTGTGGCATTTTCCATGGAGTCCAAAAGCTGGTTTACACCGCCGGACACCAGGCGCTTTACGCGTGAAACAAGACCGTCTGCCATATTCTCACCTTTCCTATTGATCGTCTGCAATTACTTTTTGGGCCGCGTCCGCACTCTTGAGCTGCAAGAGCTGAGCGATTTCCAAGACCGGTTTCAGCTTTTCCTGCATTAGCTGCGGATCATACGTTCTGCTTTGGCTCGTAAGCCCCAGATCGAAAACCTCCTCAATCAGGGAAAAAAGCTCGGCGGCAAGATCTGCCTCCATGCGCTCAAGTTGGTCACGATCCAATACGTCCACATGTGCAGATGCTGTCAGGTCAGCCACTATTTCAGGCAACCGCTGATACAGCTTGATGACAAAGTCAGACCGAATATTATTATCTCGCTGAGACTGTCTGACCTTTCGCTCAGCTGGCCGCAGTAAATCCCGAAGCATAGCTTCACATCTTGCAACATCCTGCGAGCCCTCAGCCTGCTCCCGGGCATTTTTCAAGATGCCGCGCAGTTTATCACTCGGGGTGCGTGCCCCCTGCATTTCAAACTCGGCCAGGAACGCAACGTCTTCATTGCTAAGTCTAACACTGATAGGAATACTCTTGGGCATAAGCTCGCATCCTGACGTCCGCCTCCGCATTTATCGTTTACATATGTATACATTTGAAAACGAAAGTCAATTATTTCACGTATGAGTAGAAATTATTTTTCGACAACACTAAAATTCAAGCGCTAACGGCCCCCATGCTGAAGCCGCAGGCATTCGCCTCCCACCAAAGAAAGCACCGAGAACACGCCCCTGTGTTGAACACAAAAAATCCGCCCTTGTTGAAACAGCCAACTTCAACAAAGACGGATTAATATATTTATATTTCAGTGCGTTAGCTTAGATTACACAGCTACCCCAAGGGTTTAGCCAAATTTCACCACGTGTAGCGGAAGGTTGCCTTGATCGCGCGGCTGTCGCCATAATAGGCGGTGTTCGTGAAGGTATCGACGTTGGCGATATAGCGCTCGTCCAGCAGGTTGGTTGCATTGACCTGAAGGGATGCGTTGTCAAACAACTCATAGCTAACCATCGCATCAACGAGCGTGCGCGCGTCAAGTTTGATGGTGTTGGCGTTGTCGGCAAAGGTTGATCCGACATAGCGTACACCTGCACCGATGGTCAGGTCATTCATGCGCCACCGTCCCGGGATCTTATAATCCAGCCAGGCAGAGGCAATGTTGTTGGGAACAAGCAAGGGACGGTTGCCGACATTGCCGTCGTTGCCATCCTCCATGATCTCGGGATCCCAATAAGAATAGGCGAGCGTCATGTTGAGCTGGTCTGTCAAAGCCATCTTGCCCTCCAGCTCAAGACCACGCACCCGAACCTCGCCGACCTGTGCCTGGGTGGTCGCATTGATGTAATAGGGAACATTTGTCTGGGTGAGATCAAAAACGGACGCCGTGAAAAGCGCATCCATGAAGCTCGGCTGGTATTTCAAGCCCACTTCATATTGAGTGCCTCTTTGTGGCTCAGGTGAATTGGCCAAGGCAATTTCGGCGGATACCGGCTGAAAGGATTCCGAATAATTGGCATAGACGGACAGGTCATCGCGCAGCTTGTAGGTCAGCCCGACGCGACTGGTGAACGCTTCATCCGTCGCACTGTAGGCAAGGTTATATTCGGGATAGCTGGAGTCTGTTTTGACGCGATCATAACGCCCGCCCAAGGTGACGATGAACTTGTCCAGGAAGGTCAATTCCTCCTGAGCGTAAAGGCCAAGGGCGCTGCGCTGCTCGTCCCAATGGTAGCCAGGCGGCATGGTGATGCAAGATAGGCCGCAATAGGCTGGATTGTAAACATCAATGCCCGAGGCAGAACCAAATACGCGGTGTTCCTTGACGTCTTCGTGATAATAATCAAGCCCGACGAGCGACCGGGTGTCGACGGCTCCAAAACTCGCATCATATTGCAGGTTGCTATCTACGGCGAAGCGCTTGGTGCTGCCGTAGACGGCCCATGCGCTGCGGTTCGCCGTTGGGTCTGTCGTACCCCCATAAACAGATTCATAAGTCAGATCGAGGTCCGAATAGCGCAGTGTCTGGCGAAATTTCAATCCATTGTCGAACTCATGAGCGAATTGATAGCCGACGCTCCATTCCTCAGTGTCCATCTTGTCGAAATCAGGTTCGCCAAGGTAGGTGTCCGGATCCAGGGCAGAGCCCAGCGGAATGCCGTGTGAGGTGTTGCCGTCACGCTTGTAATAATTGGCCAGAAAGGTCAGTTCAGTGCTGTCAGTCGGACGCCAGGTCAGAGACGGCGCGACATAAAACCGGTCATCATTGGAATAATCCGTGCCGTTGCTGCCATCCTGCGCCTTGGTGGTAAAGCGATAGAGCCACTTGCCTTCGGCATCGATCGGACCGCCGAAGTCCGTTCCCGCTTCAACATGATCGTCGCCAATAGTGGTGTAGACCTCACCGAAGCTTTCGGGTCGCGGCTTCTTGGTGATAGCATTGACCAGCCCCCCCGGCGCGTTCATGCCAAACAGCGTGGAAGTGGATCCCTTCAGGACCTCAATCCGCTCCATGCCATAGGGCTCGATACGACTGCCTGTGAAGCCGGGCACCCGCATTGGCAAGCCATCCAGATAAGAGCCCAGACTGGTCTGATAGAAGCCGCGAATAAGATAAAAGTCATAACGGTTATCGCTGCCGTAGATATCGGTCACCACACCGGAGGTATAGGCAAGCGCTTCATCGAGATTTTCGACGGCCCGCTGGCTCATTTCTTTCTCGGTGACGACGGATACCGATGCCGGGACGTCCAGAATAGGCGTATCGGTCTTGCTTCCGACAGAAGACCCACGTGCAATGATCGTATCGCGGTCATCATCCGCGCCGCCATCACCTTTCACCACAACGGCCTCAAGAGCGGTAATTTCCTGCCCGTTCGCTCCTTGCACAGCAGCACCTTCAACGGCCAGCAATAGCGCTGCAGTTATCAAACCAGAATATTTCAACATGTTCTCTACTAGCCCACTGTCTGAAATCCTGGCTTCTGGCTCGGATGTTATTGTCATATCTCACTACAATCAGAGTCGCCTGCAACGCAATTAAAATATGAGCAATTACTCATAAAAAATTTATGCAGCTGTGCACAAGCGCTTGCCGGGTTGCAGCGAAACGATCTTGGACGTAACCAAATGCAGGGGGCGGGCTTGCAGTTAGCCCGGTCCGGGATGCGCCAGAAAACCGACCATATGAGGAAAAGTGGATTGCCAGGGGAAGAGGAAAGCACCGTTGCCAGACGGAAGCCTGCAAAACAGCTCCGGTCGAAAGCAAAGGTCGAGTTGATCCTCAGTACAACGCTGACGATGCTCGGGGATGGGCCTGCCGACAAGATAACCACGAATGAGATTGCCAAGCTTGCGGGGATCAGCATTGGCACGCTGTATCAGTTCTTTCCCAAGAAAGAATCCATCTATTACGAGCTGTACCGTCGTTGGCTCGAACAGACCCTTGCATTACTTGATGCTGTCGACGCGCGCTTTAACGGCAAAGAGGGGCTTGATGCCTATGCCGATGCGGTTTTTGAGAGCCTCTCCGGCGATGAAACGACCAATTCACGTGGCCATTGGCAACTCAGGTTCGCCATGAACAGTTCCGCCGAACTGGCCGAGCTGGAGGCCAACCACACTCTTGAAGTCCTGCGCCGCGTTATCGCGACACAAGAAAAATTCTCACGGCAAATCACGACCGTTGAAGCCCATGCTCTCGCCCGCTTGCAGCATAATGTCGTGGTGGCCTGTCTGTCGACGACTGTGGATATCCCATCCCGAGCGGAACGGGATATCCTGATGAACTGGTGCCGCAAAACCCTGCATCTCGTTTATGATGTCGACAGGCTCAACGCCTGAGGCCAGCCCCCTCCCCCAACGATAAGGGGACTGATGTTGATCGGCGTTATTCACCTTTTCGGCCAAAGCCCTCAACCTTGGACAGCCAGGCCTGCCTCTGCTCAGGGGTAGACTTCAGCATGGAGCCAAACTCCGTAAAACGGTTGGGCTTGATGCCGCAGAACTTCAGGATTTGCCGCTCCATCTGTTTCTTTACGCCATAGCCATAGATCAACTTCAAAAAGAACGGCGGTGTATCCGACGACAGCAGGATACGTGATGTGCGGCCCTTCAGCAGCGGTTCTGGCAGAGCCTTTCCCTTCACATATTTGAACGCAAATCCCGGCAGAAGAACGCGGTCGAACAATCCTTTCAGCACTGCCGGCAGCCCGCCCCACCACAATGGGTGGGCAATCACCAGATGATCGCACCAAACCAGATCATCCCAAAATGCCTTCAAATCCGGCTCAAGAGGCGGTGCCTTTTTGAAATCCGCTGTGCCGAAATCCGGATTGAATGTCATTTCGGACAGGTGATGCAGGCGCACCTCATGCCCGGCCTCCTGCGCGCCCCTGGCATAACTTTCCGTGAGAGCCTGACTAAAAGTCCCGCTTGCAGGATGGCCATCCAGTACCAGAATATTTCTTGTCATGTTCGTCCTCATAAAATAATTGACCGCGGTCATTTATTGAGACGGCAAGGCCAAAAGTCAACTAAATTGACCGAGGTCAATTTATTTTCAGGCTGGGTGAACACCAATCAAGAGACAAAACATTACTCTGATCTAGCTTTTCATTTTCTATATAAATTCAGTTAGATGACTAGAATATAGCCCCCGACAAAAGACCACTTTCACTGTCAACTCAGCCTTCTTATTGACCAAGGTCAAAAAAATGTGATTGGATCGGTAACCAGGCTGGGCAGATCATGCGCCTCAAGGAGACAAGACCGAAATGACCCGAAAGCCGCAAAAACGCACGCAGATCACACGGGCCAGAATTTTGAGCTCAGCGAAAAAGCTTGCAGCGGCCACACCAGATGGACTGGAAGGCTTGACGGCGGAAGCTATTGCACTGGATTCAGAAGTCGCCAAAGGCACTGTGTTTGCCCATTTTGGCGATATGGACGGCTTATTGTCTCATCTCCTGCTCGACAAGCTGCAGGCCTTGCGCGCAGCCGCCGAAACCCATCACACGCCATCACAGGTGCTGGCAGGTGATCCTGTGACAGCGATGCTCGACCGGATGATGGCCCTTGTGGAGGTGATCACTGAAAGTCAAACCATGCTGCGCGTCTTCATGGACAACATCGGTGTGACCAAGGGAAATTGCGCGCCTGAGTTCGTTGAAATTCTCGATGCGCTTGACGCTCATCTCCAGTCACTTCTAGCCTGTTGGCAGGCGTCACCGGACCTCCGTCCAGCGCTCCGCCAGGACCGTCCGCCCCATGAAATGGTCGATGGCCTGATCGCTTTCATGATCCACGGTGCAATTCTGTTTCGCTCCCACCAGGTCGACACCCTGGATCTCATCCGCCAGAAGCTGACCCGCCATGTCGAGGCGTTTTTAATCTCAAATCAGAATTAAAGCCGCTTTGCAGTAAATTTGCTGAATGACATATCCGCGCGCGCCTTCGGCAAGTGATATGAAGCTTTAACGGCATGGCCTTATTTACGGATCGTTTAGAAAAATCGCACCTTTCCACAATACATTACAAATATCATTCGACATTAAGCACATTACGATTGAATATAAATTTGTGGAATACATACCCTCCCAAGATATATTCCGCAGAAATGCTTGTTAATTCTGACAAGCACTTAGAAAACAGGGAAAGACGCCTATGCTTGAAACCGTCTCCCAAGGGCGCGTGAATTGCGCAGGCCACGTATAAAGTTCGCCTCCTCCTCCGGCCTCATCAGCCGGGCGAACTCGTGAATGTCACCTGTATGGCACCTGAACAGTTCAGGTCTGCCAGCTGATCAGGACCTCCCACCTGTGACGCCAAAACGAAAATCGCCACCTGACTGCTTCAACAGACAGGTGGCGATTTTTATGTCGAAATCATGGAGCAGGTCTTGGTTTTAAACAGAGCAGTCAATCAAGAGGAGCCGCAATGAAGTTCTCGCTCCCCTATGCCGAACCAATAAACTCAACCAAGTGACTGGGACGATTGACGCACCTTGTGTACGACCTCTTGCACCTGACCGGTCGAGCTAGATATCTCTTCGAGGTTTTGCGTGATTGACTGAACGCCCTGAGCCGCCATTTGCATGTTGCTGGAGATCTCCTGGGTCACAGAAGATTGCTCCTCGACAGCAGATGCAATTCCAGAGGAAATGTCGGAAAGTTCCCGGATGATCTGCAGAATTGAGCCAATCGCCTCTTCGGATTGATTGGTCGAATTTTGAACCGATTCAATCTGACCACGAATGTCTTCCGTTGCCTTGCTGGTTTGCGAAGCAAGGCTTTTAACTTCCGACGCCACAACGGCGAAGCCTTTACCCGCCTCACCTGCGCGCGCAGCCTCAATGGTTGCGTTTAGTGCAAGCAAATTTGTCTGATTGGCAATGTTTTCGATAAGTTCGATCACTTCACCGATCTTTTGTGAATCTGATGCAAGCTGAGACATGATTTGGCTTGAACTATCCGCTTTGGCGACGGCGCTTTCCGAAATCTCCATAGCTTGAGACACCTGACGGCTGATTTCGGCGATCGAAGCGACAAGCTCCTCTGAAGCCGCAGCAACAGTCTGCACACTCGAAGATGCCTGAGACGAAGCGCTAGACGCGCTGGACGCCTGGCCGTTTGCCAATGAGATCACTTCATCCAAATCACCCAGATCGGTATCGATTTCCTTTTGAATGTCACGACGTCTCAGCCGGTGCTGCATCTGTTCGGTAATATCACTTGCGAATTTCACAACCTTAACGGGATTGCCGTTTGGATCATAAATCGGGTTATACGTTGCCTGAATCCAAATTTCATTTCCGCCCTTGCCAATTCGTTTGTATTCACCGGCCTGAAATTCACCGCTGCGCAGCGCATTCCAGAACGATGCATATTCCGGCGCAGAGGCTTCGCTGGGCTGCACAAACATTCTGTGATGTTGGCCCTTGATCTCATCCAGGCGGTATCCCAAAGCTGATAGGAAATTGGCATTTGCGTTAATGATCGTTCCATCAAGCTCAAACTCGATCACGGCCTGCGATCGATTGATCGCCTCTATCTGACCATTGACCTCAGCTTCCTTGAGCTTTTGTTCGGTAATGTCGACAGCAATCTTGACCACTTTGACAACCTTGCCACCAGCACCAAGCACCGGATTGTAAGACGCCTGGATCCAGACACCCTGTCCATCTTTCCTGAAGCGTTCGAACTCAGCTGAGCTGTATGTTCCTGATGCCAAGCTTTTCCAGAACTTCTCATACTCTGGGCTGTTGGCGTAGGCCGGATCAACAAAAATTCTATGGTGCTTGCCTTGAATCTCGCTGAGTTCATAACCTAGGCAATTCAAAAAATTTTCATTTGCCCTGATGATTGTTCCATCAGGTTTAAATTCAATCGTCGCATGCGACTGACCAATTGCGGTCCACATTGCGCCAACGTCATTTAGAAATGGATTGCTAATTTTCATTTTTATCAACTCCCCTAACCAGTTTCTTCAGCAATGAAGCCGACGACTGAAACAAATTTGGCGTTATTACATTTAAAAACACTTAAATTCACTATTTTTATTTATTCAATACAACACACCCACCAGCACCGCCAAATAGTAAAAAATTATATACTAATGAATTTTATGTAGCCCAACAGGATAAATTCATAATCAAATTTACCAATCAATAAACCTATAATTTTAAACTTAAAATATGCACCTTAAATCGATAAACCAATCAAAAGCTGTATATTTGATCGTCGGACAAAGCAGAACTGATGTGCTCACTCCAGCACGAAAATTCATGGAGGCGCTTTCAGTCTATAAAAGTGAGAAATTGGTGGATTTGAATTCTCGGCATCGGCTTAGGAGTTCGAACTTTAGCACTCTGGCGTCTCTTCCGGCCAACTGACAACATGTGCCTCAAACTCTTCAACGCTCACATTGACTTCACTGACCGTTCGATCCTTGACCGAAATACCAGCTTGGTGAACCGTATCCGGGTCGCCTGAAATCAGGGGATGCCACCAGTAAAGATCCTCGCCATCACGTATCAGGCGGTAACCGCAGGTGGGTGGCAACCAGGTCAACTCCTTGACCTCGGAGACCGTCAGCTGAATGCAATCAGGTACCGTTGCGGCGCGATTTACATAATCCTTGCAGCGGCATGTCGACCCATCAAGCAGTTCGCAAGCGACATCTGTCCAGACAATCGCACCAGTTTCCCAGTCTTCCAACTTGTTCAGGCAACAGCGACCGCAGCCATCGCACAATGATTCCCACTCACTCTGGTTCATTTGATCCAGAGTTTTTGCCTTCCAAAACGGTTGGCTATCGGGATTTTCCGGCGAGACGATTGATTTCATCGGCGGTTTCGAGTTCCTTTGGGACAAATTGGTTGGCGCGGCCTATCATGGTTCAGCGCTCGGCAGCAAGCAGGACCTTGTCCGGTGACGGAAGACAATAACACACCAACACCATTAGAGCCGGACGGTAAGTCCGCCGCTGGCACGGAAAACGTGCGCTCTGCCAACTCTGCACAAACTGCCGAAGAAGCGCACCAGAAAAACCTCCAGAAGGCTCCAAGACAACGCCGGACAATAGGGCAGTTTTTCCTGTCCATTGATGCTTTTGTGGATACCATTTTATGGCATCTGGGAAGCACCATCCGGATCATCTTCGAGCGCTATGATTCCTTTCTGCGCCGGTTTCGGGCGCGCGGCTTCTGGCGTGCGCTGGCAGAACTGGGCTCAGAAGGCTTCACCTGGGGCACCGTCGGCCTCGTCATTGTGCTGGCCTTTGCCCAACCCGCCTTTGAGGCGACCCGTTATACGGACTGGCGCACCACCGATGATTTCGCGGTTACTTTCCTCGACCGGTTCGGCAAGGAAATCGGCAAGCGTGGCATTGTCTTGAACGACACCGTGCCTCTGACTGAAATTCCCGAAAACATGATCAAGGCAACGCTGGCGACCGAAGACCGGCGCTTCTTCACGCACTTTGGCATCGACATCCTGGGCACCTTCCGCGCCATGGTCGAAAATGCCCGCGCCGGCGGCGTCGTCCAGGGTGGCTCCTCCCTGACCCAGCAGCTCGCCAAAAACCTGTTTCTCAGCAATGAACGTACGCTCGGCCGCAAGATCAAGGAAGCCTATCTGGCGCTTTGGCTGGAAGCGAACCTGACCAAACAGGAAATCCTCAAGCTCTATCTGGACCGTGCCTATATGGGCGGCGGTGTCTTCGGCGTAACGGCTGCCGCAGAATTCTACTTCAACAAAAACGTCCGCGAGCTGACACTGGCTGAAAGCGCCATGCTGGCCGGGCTTTACAAGGCCCCGACCAAATATGCCCCCCACGTGAATTTGCCTGCGGCCCGCGCACGCGCCAATGAAGTTCTGACCAACATGGTGCAAGCCGGTTTCTTAAGTGAAGGCCAGGTGATCGGCGCAAGGCGAAATCCCGCGATTGCCGTAGACCGGTCACAAGACCGGCTGCCAGAGTATTTCCTCGACTGGGCGCTCGACGAAGTCAAGAATATGGCTCGTAGAAACCCAGCGCTGGCCCGGGACCGGATCGTCACCGTGCGCACCACCCTTGACCCGGCTTTGCAACGGCAAGCGGACATGGCGATTGAAACCACCCTTCGCGAAAACGGCAAGGCACGGGACGTTGATGAAGCGGCCATGACAGCCATGGTGCCTGATGGCGCAGTCGTAGCCATGGTTGGCGGAAACTCTTATGGCGACAGCCAATTCAACCGGGCCGTCAACGCGTTGCGTCAGCCCGGCTCCGCGTTCAAGCCCTTCGTCTATATGACCGCCTTCATGAATGGGTACTCCAAGGACAGCATAGTTCCGGATCGCCCAATCACCATCGGAGGCTGGAGCCCGCGCAACTATGGCCGAAGCTATCGTGGTCCTGTGAGCCTGAAACTGGCCCTGACCAAATCAATCAACACGGTGCCGGTTCGCCTGGCCCAGGCCATCGGACGGGACAAGATCGTCGAGATCGCCTATGCCATGGGCATCTCTCATGAGCTCAAAATTTCCAAATCCTTGCCACTTGGTGCCTCTGACGTATCGATCATTGACATGGCCGCCTCCTATTCCACCTTTGCCAATGGCGGCCTGAAGGCGACGCCCTATGCCATTTTGGAAGTCAAGAACAGTGCAGGTACTGTGTTGTATGACCGTGTACGGGACGAGCCTGAGCCGGTCCGGGTGCTGCCTGCCGACAAGGTAAATGAAATGAATGAGATCCTGGTCAATGTGGTGGAAGCTGGCACCGGGCGCAGGGCCCAAGTTGATGGCGTGGTGGCTGCAGGTAAAACCGGCACCACATCGGCCTATCGCGATGCCTGGTTTGTTGGCTATACCGGCAATTTCACGGCTGCGGTCTGGTTCGGCAATGATGATTTCACATCTACGCGCCGTGTCACCGGTGGCAGCTTGCCCGCCGTGGCCTGGCAGACATTCATGGAATATGCCCACCGGGATATCGATCTTGTGCCCATGCCAGGGGTTGATGCAGCAGACCTTCCGCGCTTCCCCAAGATGGCGATCAAGGACTCTGAAAGAAACCGACCCCAACCGCGCATTTTGAACCGTCAAACGCAACAGGTCCTGAAAGACATAGGCAAGGCGCTGACGGCCATTGGCCCAGTGGCTGCCATTCAGCCGGAGAAGACCTCCCCCCCCACTGATGTGGCAGCTGCCCAATGAACATTCCGCAGCGTTTGACACTGCATCGTCGTTCCCTAGCCCCTAGGTTTGCCGAGGCCGGCTGGACGGATCCGGACTTGCCGGAGATCCTCAGGCCGCGCCGTGCAACGCCCGTGCGGACACTGGCCACGATCCTTTTGGTCTTATTTGCCGGATCCATGCTCGGCATTGCCTCAGCCTATGTTTTGATTGAACGAGAACGGCCCTTTCTGGCCGTCAACATCGGCCCCTGGTCAGCCTATCCGAAAGCAGGCACCTCGGAGGCTGATCCCTATTCGGTCGCCATTTACACCCGCAGCGCCCGTGTTCCGCTTGCCTCAGGCGAAGGACTGGCCTTGACGGCCCGGACAGACAGCGCTGGCGCCTCACTCGATCCAGCCTGCATCTACAGCATATCTGGCAGGACGCCGACAGCGCGGCTGTGGACCTTGACCGCAACGGATGCAAATGGCCGACTGATGAAAACCCTGGCCGACAGGTCCTCCCTCAACAGCGGCCAAATTCTGCACAGCGAAGATGGCAGCTTCAACATCACCGCAGCTTCAAGTCCCCATTCGGGCAACTGGCTGCCGCTGACAGCCAATCCATCGACTGAAAATGACCTGATGTTCACCGTCCGGCTTTATGACACACCGATCACCACCGGTTCCGCACTCCGCGGTGCGGTCATGCCTAAAATCGAAAGGCTGGCCTGTCCATGATATTGGCCACATGACCCTGCCTCCACGCCTCGCCTGGACAGTCGGCCTGGTGGCAACCTTCAGCCTTGCCATCGTCGTGCATATCCTCGTGGTCCTGACGGTTCCCGACAACGTCAGCCACAGCGCTTATGAGGATATTGCTGACTTCGGCCCCGATCGCAGCTTCAACCTGTTGCCAGACGTGGTTGCCGGAGCTGAACCTCTGCCTGCGCTGGATCCATCCATGCAACACGCAGCATGCCGGTTCAGGCTGGAGGATGGACCGGTGCTGTTCACCGCTGCGATTCCCGTGCCCTTCTGGTCCATCGGGCTGTTCAATGAGGTCGGTGAAGCGGTCTACAGCCTGAACAACCGGACAGCTGGATCAGACATCCTGTCCATGCTGCTGCTGACACCACAGCAATTGTCCATCTTACGCCAAAATCCGCCAGATGATCTGGAAGACCTGATCGTGATCGAGGTCGAAGATACCAATGGTTTCGCCCTGCTTAGAGCCTTCTCCCCCCACGCCTATCAGCGACAGGACGTGGAATCTGCCCTTAGCACCGCCTATTGCGGCTTCTTGGGATAAGCACCGCATCTCGCTAAAGCGCTAGGAGAGACATCGGTCAATCCTCCTCTCTATCGCCACCCCAGACTTGATCCGAGGCCACATCGGCAGGAGCGCAAGTCTCGGAAAGGCCTTTGCCCCACTGATCCCGTCACCCACTGCGTTTGGCCGGGATGCTGTCGGGCGGCCCTGGCGCATCGCGCTCACCACACCAAGTCTCGACGGCCTTCGAGCCGCCGTCCAGGCAGGCCTGGGCATCACATGCCGGACCGAGTTGGGGCTCGGCCTGCCGCCATTGCCTGACAACGCACTCCCGCAGCTGCCGGAAATCTCCTACTCGGTGATCGAGCGCCGTCGTGACAAGACCGGGCCCCATCAGGTCGCCCAACGAATGGCTGAGCATCTTGCGGAGTTGACCAACAGCTAAGTTCACAGCTGTGCAACTGGCAAGTCCTGCGCCTTTGTTATCCCGACATAGACCCGGGCCTATCAATAGAAGGCGAAATCCCGGCACAAAGCCGGGACCGAATACCTAGAGCGTGCCCAGTCGCTTCCCTGCTTTTTGTGCCGCCACCTTGGCCATGGCATCCATCGTCGAGCGGCGTGCCAACATAGTTTCCATGCGTGCGGCCCCCGCCTGCGCTGGCGTACCGTTTTCAAACGGAGGTTCTGGTGCGTATTCCATGATAAGCTGCACACGCCTCGCTGTTTCCTCGTCCTTGATCATCGCGGCGAGCCGAAGACCGAAGTCAATCCCGGCCGTTACGCCGCCACCTGTGATCCTGTTGCCGTCTTGAACCACGCGCTCATCAACGTGGTGCGCGCCGAGCATGGGCAAAAGGTTTGCGACACCCCAATGCGAAGTCGCATTGCGGCCTTCAAGCAACCCCGCACCGCCAAGAACCAGACTCCCTGTGCAAACGCTAGTCACCCAGCCCGCCCGCTCACCACGTTCGGCCAAGTAGTCGATGACTTGGGTGTCATTCATGCAATCAATCGTTCCCAGAATGCCACCTGGGACAAAAAGAATGTCGGGCGTCCGGCTTGCCTCTTCAAAGGTATGTGTGGCTGAAAATGGTATGCCGACGTCCGTGGAGACAGGGCTACGACCTTTCCACACAAGCTCAATATTACAACGCATGATGCTGAACACAGTCATTGGCCCAATCAGATCGAGCGCGACCATCTTGGGATAGATCATCATGGACACCACAGGCGCATCAGCAGCTATCGTCCTCATCATGCGTTGATGAGAATCCTGAGAAGTCTCCTTAGGGGCATTGGCGCTGCCAGCCAAGACAGGGAATGTCGCTGCAGCAGCTGACAGGCCGGTGCCAAGCGCGAGAACGCTTCGGCGGTCGAGAAAATCTTTCATGGGTCGTCTCCAAAAATCTGAGAATCTGAGCACTCAGCACAATCAGTCTGCTGTCGACGAATAGCGAACCCAGATCGACGCCAAGCCACGATTGGCCAAGCCTCTGATTCAATGTGCTGAATATTTTCTTTGATATTTATGCTTCAATCGTCTTTTGGAGGACCGCGAACAAAAAACCGCCGAGGAACCAGGGCGTGATCTGAGGGTATTGAAGTCCAAACTAAGGTGACCAAGGCAATGAGCGCTGGATCGATAGCCACGATCTCATACGACGCTAGATAGGGCTTCGCATGGAGGCTCCAGTCACAATGCACCCCGTCATGTTCATCGTCCTGATCAGACACCGGCTGAGCCGCGCCATTCGCATCAAGGACCACCCGGAACGAACCGCCACCTGTGCAGATGACAATCCCGACCTCGCCGCCGTTATCACGCGACAGCATCGTGCCATTTGCCAACCCACCAAACGCAAGGAATGGGACAAGTAAGATCCACGCAAGCATAGCAAGCCATGCCGGTCGTCTAAGGTTCGGTGATGGAGTGTGCGCAAACCTCATGATGAATCGCTTATCACATCAGCGAAAAATTCACAGAGAGGTCAAGTGTCACAGTCTACCAGAAGAAGAGCTAGCAGCACGATCCGAGAAATACACGTCGCACCAGTCATCACTTTCCCCGCTCACTTTACGGGCGGCGGGCGTTCGGTGCCCCAGCCGGTGAAAATCCGGGAACGTTTGTTGTTTGTGTTGTCGCCGAAGCGCTTCTCGCTGTCGCAACCGTTTTCAGCCAGACGCACTTCACCTTCAAGGGTTCGGATCGCCGTGTTGGTTTTCCAGAGCCGGTTGGCAGATGGGGTTTCGATTTCCAGGCTGCTGACCGCCTTCTGATAGGCCTTGATACGATACCGCAGGGCCTGACCGACCCAGGAGATCATCATTCGGTTCTCCCAGACCCTGGCCTTGGCGCCAGCGTACATCTCTTCTGTCGTCAGAGGCTTGTTGGACAAAACGCGCAAGCGCTCCTTGTCAGCCTTTTGAACCCGCAGCGCCACTTCGCAGAACGGCCAGACGAGTTTGGCATCTCCCGTCGCATCGGCTGCAACACGGTCATAGCGGGCATTGCTGGAGCGGAATTTGTCAGAGCTCAAGAAGATGTAATAAAGATCGACCGGTACTCTGCCCTCGACTTCCGGCAGGATGCGGGTGCGTGACAGCTCCACGATCGTCCCGCCGATCCAGTCCTTGGTCCAGGGGGGGCGGATAAGGCCCCAGCCCCTGTTGCGCAAGAGCTCTTCGTCATCGGTCAAATTGAACTTGGATACCGGATCGCCGCGATAGCGTGCAGAAACTTCTCCTGCGGCAGGCATAACCTTGTCATGGATAACGCTTGGTGCTGCGCGGTCGAAATCTCCGGTCGGCCGACTGCATCCGCCGATCAGAACAACCATCAGGGCAGCTGCGCCCAAGGCTGCTCTCACAGCACAAAAGTGTTTGAGCCGTTTCGGCAGGTCCATTAGTTCCAGCCTAGACGCTGACGTACTGCCCATTGGGCCTTCTCCGCAACTTGACGCCAGGGTCTTGAAGATCTCGAAATGACTTCAAGATCGGCGTTCACCCAGATCAAATCTAGACCTGGAATGAATGAGCCGCTGGCGGCCGGAGAAAGCACCATCGTGCAAGAATTGGTCCTGATAACAGGAGTCAGTCCTGGTCGGAGGCGCCGGATCCGGCTGATCTCCCGATGGTTCCGATTCTTGCGGCCAGATCAAGGGCCTCATGCTCGTATCGCACACCTGGAAAGAGGACAACTTCCCCAATGGGGGCTGAAGCGCCTCTTTTTGGCATGTTTCGTCTGGCGGTGATGCTCGACTGGGGTCTTGGCGCTGATGCGAAGTCCAACAGTGTGCCCATCGTCTCCTCCTTCGGTTCCTCTCCCGATCGACACCAAATGGCAGCGGGGAGATGGTTCAAATGGGTGACGCAATACTCTTCTCAGAATTTGATTAGGCGGCGAGCAGGGTTAATAGTGTGCTAATGGTTTTGGTTTAATTTTAGGAATAGAACAGCGACCGTTCGCTCAGCTGTCAGTATTGCGTAATTGAGAGCCATGACCTGTTTGTCCGACAATTCGTCGAGCGTGCCCAGCACATCTCGACGCGCCAACTCTAGCTCTGATGCAGTCTTGCTGACTGCCACGGAGCTTTTTGTCAGCCGCGAAACCCATGACGCCCGTGAAATCGCAATCTACCGCGAGCTAGCGCTGAACCTTTTGCCGCAGACCCGCATTGAGGACAGACGGCACGTCGCCAGCATTTTGGTACGGCATCCCTGTGCACCACAAGAACTGTTGTCGGCCCTGGCCGCAGACGAGGACACGCTGACGGCCTACCCGGTGCTGCGCAACACTGCCTACCTGAGCGAAGAAATATTGACACAACAGGCCCGCAGTGGTGCAGACAGTCTCTGCAAAGCCATTGTCGAGCAAAGTGATTTGAGCGCACCAGTGCTTCAGGCTCTTGCTGAGAACGGTAGCCTTGACGTGATCTCCGCCTTGATGAACCGGACTGACGTTAACCTAAGTGATGCACTCGTAGCCAGTCTGTGCAAGCGGCCCGGAGTGCTCGCGATGTTTGGCGATGAACTGCGCAACCGCGATGCGATTTCATCCAACCATTTGATGGGGCACTTTTGCCGCCTCAGTGGTGAGATGCGCAATGAGGCCATAGCAGCAGCCGAACTGGCCAATCTTGTCGACCTGACCAGAAGCGGATCCCACAAGCCAGCGCGCGCCGTGTTCAAACCGCGACTGCTCAACCATTTGCACCACAGTGCCATGGCAGACAGTCCTGATGAATTTGCCCGGGAACTGGCCTATGCCCTCAGCCTGCCAGAAGACTTCACCCGCTATGCTCTCATCAGAGACAGCGGCGAGACCCTGGCGATCAGCTTGAAGGCTCTAGGCTTCAAGAGCGCCCGTGCCGGCCAAGTCATGGTTCGGCATCTGGGCGACAGAACCTCTCTTGGGAACCTGCGCACGCTCATCGACGTGTTCAGAAACATCACGGATGGCGCAGCGATGATACTGGTCAACCGCTGGATTTCCGTGGAAAGCACGGCAGCAGATAAACCCTCAACACAGCATCAGCCACTTCATCAGGACAGCCGCCCTGCCCGCAAGCCAACTGAGACGCTCTGGCAGGAAATCAACGACATCGAAAAGCTCCTGCGTATCGGCTAGAGCCGCCTTGGTTTAAGGCACCCGAAACGGGCGCAAGTGGCCTGGATTCAAAATTTAGCGTTTGAAGAAAAGATCCGGCCCCTTGTCAGGTTCATCCTCGGCCAACGGCAGGTCGATTTTACCGCCAGGGGCCTCTATCTCCACATGCCAGTAATCCGGATCCATCCTCGCTTCCTTCAAGAGGCGCGCGGTGATGTCTTCGCGCGGCACGATGCTAAGGACCTTTTCAAACAGCCGCCCTTCCGGTTGCTCGACGAACATCGCCTGAGGAGCAGGTCCGTAAAAATCATAGGTGCCATCAAGCCTGTCTACCGCAATGAAAATAGCGCCAGCTTCCGGCGAACCTTTTTTCTGGATCGCCGCAAAACCGGCTTCGGCGAAGATCCGGCGCACAAGAGCCGTCACAAAGAAATCAGACGTTACGCGCATGGTGCTGGCCTTCAGGTTCAGGAAGAACATGATGAGCCCAGTGGTCAGCACGAAGCGTCACAGGAGGCCCAGATGGTTTCAAGCAGGTTTTGAAAAGGGTCTAGTTCAGTTTGGAACCACTGACCATTTCCAGACGCTCAATCACCTTTGGACCAAGATCACCGGTGATCGGCAAGCCACGGTCCAGCTCAAACCTGCGGATCGCAGCAGATGTATTCTCGCCCAGAACCCCATCGGCTCTCAATGGCCCATAGCCAAGGTCAGCCAGAAGCTGCTGAATTTTTGCAAACCGCATATTTTCCGGCGCGACGACAATCGGCTCGGGTACTGGAACACTGGTGGATTGCACATATCCAGCGTGTGGCTTTGGCCTTGGCAATGCCGGCATTGCTGTCGTCGAGGTTGTTGCGGCCTCAACACTTCTATTTCCTTGCAACATGATCACAGCCAGCAGTGCTTGCGTTGCGATGCCTGTTTCAGGCTGCCCCTGAAGACGCTGAATTTGCCGGATAGCCATTTCAGTTGCAGGCCCGGGCAGCCCGTCCAGCGGCCCTCTATAAACGCCAATACGGCGCATTTCTCTTTGCACATCCAGAACAAGAGCTGAAGCAACAGGTACATTTGCCTCGGTCTTGCTCTCAGGCTCTATTGCCTGCGGACGGTCGCGGGTCGAGAAGAGCGGCGCTGGATGGCGCATGGGCTGGAGGCTGAGTGCATTGGCAACGATCAAGCATCCGGTCAGGGCCATCACAACCGCACCGCCGGCCGCAACAGGATTGTCGCGCGCAATGCCACCGGCACGAGCGATCATGCCATCGCCGCCTTCATCCTCGTCGTCAAAGTCAATGTCAGCTTTCTTGCCGCGCGCCATCTTCTATCTTCCGCTCATGCGCTTTTGGCGAGGTTTGGCCTCGTCGAAGCGACGAACGTTCCCCTGTCCATCATGTCCACCAGTGACGCCTTGTCAGCAACGGGTGCATATCCTGAATTCGGTAGTGTCGCATCTGGGGTGGTGCCTGTTTTGACTGCCGCAGCAGGCAAGCGCACCAAAGCTCGTGTTCCTTTTCCAGAACGGCCTTCAAGAACCAGAGCACCGCCGTGCAGCTCTGCAAGCCCCTTGACGATTGACAACCCAAGGCCACTACCCGGTTCGACTTCAGCGTTCTCTGTTTCAATGCGAACGAATGGCTGGCCGAGCTTTTCGATCATATGCGCTGGAATGCCAATACCGCAATCCTGCACCTCAATGACCATGAAAGATCCGCCACGGCGGACATCCACAGACACTTCGCTGCCCTTTGGGCTGAACTTGATTGCATTGGTAATCAGGTTGATCACGATCTGCTTCAAGGCACGACGATCTGCAGGCAACAGCGGCAGGCCTTCCTTTCGCGGGAACCTCAATTCGACCCCAGCCAAATCGGCGATCGGGGCCATCATCGCCCGACAACTTTCCAGACAGGCTGCCAGATCTACAGGTTCGATGGAAAGCTCCATGTGACCGGTTTCAATGCGTGACGTATCCAGAATATCATCCACGACCTGAAGCAGGTGCAGGCCGGACTTGTGAATGAGCTCAGCATACTCACGGCTCTGGCCAGCAGCCGTCCTGTCCCCCTGCATGGTGCGCAACATATCTGAAAAGCCGATGATCGCATTCAACGGCGTGCGCAATTCATGGCTTGCACTGGCAATAAATCGCGTTTTGGCAAACGACGCTTCTTCGGCATCCCGACGTGCCCGGCGCAGATCTTCATCACCGGCCTTGCGAGCAGATATATCCTGCAGTGTCAGTCTCAACTTCGAGGAGGCTTCACTCGACGCAGGTTGGCGGAAATGCAGACCTATCCAGATATATTCTGCAGCGCCTTGCTCACCTGGAGTGCTTGCTCCCCTGCGCAAGCGGAGTTCGACAGGCTGAACATCCATTCCGCTGCGGGCATCTGCAAGCTGCGTCAGATAAAGCGGACGATCAGACACATGAACCCGCTGGAACAGCCAGTCACCGCGGGCCTGACGCTGGGACAGCCCCAAAATCGCTTCAAACGGCCCACCAAGCACTGTAGCCGTTCCGTCGCTCTCCACGGCACAGACAACATCCGTCGCCGCATCATTCAACTGTCGCAGACGCTCCTTGCCATTCTGCACAGCGCGGCGCACACGCTTCTGATCAAATGCCAACCGCAAGGCCAGTACCGCCATGTAAAGACTGGCAGCCAAAGCAGATATCACCATGGCAGAGGGAGTTGGCAGCACGAAGAAGGCTTGACCATTCGCAAAGACTGCGAGTGCGCCGATCATGGCCACACAGAGAGCTGCAGAGCCAAGAATCACTTTCCGGGATCCAGACAATGCGGCTTCCATCGGCACGACAGCAAACCAGATCAACGCAAATGACGTTAGCCCGCCCGTAAAGGCGCAAAGGCCCGTCAAAAAGCTCACAAAGAGGAAAGCCAAACATGCATGAGCCCGTTGCAAATGTCCCGTTTGGGACAAATACAGAGCCAAAGGCCATTGAGCCAGCATCCAGGCCAGAACAAGGGCAACCGGTAGGCTGGTCGATCCAAACAGGGCAAGATGCAAAGGAAGGACCAGCAAGGCAGCAGTCCCACTTCCCAGGCACCCAATCAGGAACGACGCATGGCGCGGCTCCTGCAAGGGATCGCCAAGAGCTGCAGGATGCACCAATCCCCTGATTTGGGAACGGAGACTGTCAGCCAGTCCGGATAATTTCGACAAGTGGTTACGCACGACACACTTCCAAGCCCAATACGCGGGCGAATGGATCCAACTATTGTCTTTATTTTGGCCGCCGACCACTTAAGGAACGATAAAGGATAAAATTCTATCTGCCCTTCAAGCCATAAAAATCGTTATGAAACGGGCAGTTGGGCCAAATTAGATAAAATTTGAATCAATTTTGCTGAAAATTTGCCTCAAACACCTGTTTCATTTGATGAAAATTGGGCTGTTCGACTCAACTCGGCCTTGGGATGTCACTGCTAGATTGCCCTCACAACAAAACGAAGCCACCTGGTGCGGAGAGCTTCGTAGATCGACTAGAACGTAAGGGTAGCAACATGTTCTTTCTTATGAGAACCGCATTCTGGCTGACACTGGTCCTTGTTCTGATCCCTCTGGGTTCAAACAGTGACACCGTGTCCAAAGAAAAAATTGATCCAATTGCAGCTTTTTTTGCAGCTCAGGAAACTGTCTCCGATCTGGGCGGATTTTGTAACCGCAATCCAGGTGCTTGTGAAACAGGCGGCAACGCACTTGCAGCAATTGGCGCTCAGGCTCGTGACGGAGCACGGATTGTTTACGAATTCCTCGACACCCAGGTCGCAAAGAATGACGGCACCGATCTGCCGCTCCTTGAAAAGAGCGCAGCGCTGATCTCCGGTACTGCATCTGAAGATACTCTAACAACCGGCACTGTCGTTTCGGGCACATTAACCGATGAAGACAAAACAGTGCCTTGGCAGGGAACTGAAACAGCAACAAAATTCGTTCCCAATTTCCAGATTGGGCCAATACCACGGCCCAACCCTCGCGCGAGCTAGATCGCCCGAGGGGCCGTTGATCAGGGGAAGTGACCTCCTCTCCCGAAAAACGGTAGTTTGCGCCCCGCTTGTCCGACGCTCAAAATGGCCACAGCCAGACAGAAAGTCGGAAGACGGTAAAACTACAGCGGATTATTCTGCTACGTCGCAAATGGATGGCTACCCCTTCCATTTGCGACGGTTTTTTTGACATCGCCTAAACTCCAGCACCTTGGGGTTAGGGAAATCGTTTTGGGTTCATGCTCCAACGGATATTTCTTCCCCATAGTCCGCTCAGATCAAATTTTGCATGGAATCTAAGCTGAGTGATTTGCAAGTCGCCCCATGGAAGCTATATCAGGCAGAAGATCGGCAACGCATTCAAAGCGACGACTTATCAAGGGCGACATGACCAGCACACTCGATGACATTCTTGAAAGCTTCGACTTCCTCGACGACTGGGAGGATCGCTACAAATATCTGATCGATCTCGGCAAGGAGTTGCCTGCGCTCCCCGATGACGAAAAAACCGAAGCCAACAAGGTCCGTGGCTGTGTTTCTCAAGTCTGGCTTGTGACCGAACTGACCAAAAATACAGACGGCCAAACAATTATTACCTATCGCGGTGACAGCGATGCGCTGATTGTCCAGGGACTGGTTGCCATTACGCTTGCCCTCTTCTCCGGCAAGACCGCAACCGATATCCTCGACATTGATGTCGATGGGGTATTCGCCAAGCTTGGCCTGCAGGAACACCTGACGCCACAGCGCTCCAATGGCCTGAGATCCATGGTTGGGCGCATTCGCTCTGATGCAGAGGCAGCCTCGGCAGCAGTCTAGGTTTCCTATCAGTTCATATGCGCTGAACGGATACGGCCTGTGCCCTTGCCTGCCACCGCGCGGTAGCCATATCTTGTTGCCAGGCTGGTGAGGGCGATCTGAAGCACCACCTTGCCAGAGCGAGCAGGCCAGCCGCGTTCTGCCTCAACCACCTCCAGCCCTTTCAAATGACAGCAAACATCGATCAGCAAGGTCGACAAGACCGGCTCAACGTCTTTAAGGACACCCTCGATGCGCTGTCTTGCCGCGATCACATCGTCTGATAGATCTGCTGATCTACCAGATGCCCCACCAGAACCACGGACATCCCCAACCCTCCAGCCTGCCGATAAAGTCGGCATCAGCCGAGCGAAACCATAATCAGCCCGCAGACGCTCCCCCGCTTCAATCTGTGCGGGATCGAGAAGAGCTTTTCCTTTTCGGTCTTTCCGACTGGCAAGCCAGGCGAGCGGGCTCTCCGCCAGATTCACCTGGCTGACTGAATGACCAGCACCAGATTCGGTTTTGAAATTCACCGTCGAAAGCTCACGGTGCTGGTCCAAAAAACCATCGCCTTCGCTAAGCCATCGTCGCAAGCACTGTCTGCCCGTTTGTGACAAGACGTAGTCCTCTTGTCGCCGCTCCAACAGGTCTCTGCGGCGGAGGGCCGTCATCACTGCTTCATTGACATGGCCTGCCATCTTGCCATCGGATCGCCGCACACACCAGTTTTGATCAGCGCACCCATCAATCAAATGCGTTAGGACGGCACCCGGTCTGGCGAGCGACTTCAACAGCAACAACAGCTCCTTGCTACCGGTGGTGTAAGGTCCTCCCGCCTTGCTCATTGAATGGCTCCACCTATGGCTGGAACAGAACTTTCATCGCGCATGGAGATCAGCTGTTCTATCTGGCAAACCATCATGTCAAATGATGGATCATCCCGCCCATCTTCGATACGTCGGCAGGCATAGGCGACAGTCGATCGATCCCGATTGTATCGTCTGGCAACCTCAATAAGACGCATACCGATTTCGACATGTGAGAGATACATGACCAAATGCCTGGCTTCGGCAACATGGGCACGACCGCGGGTCTTTTGGTAGAGGTCTTCCGGCCGGATGCAATAGGCCCGGGCAACATACCCCTCCGCCAAATGCAAATGTGCGGCAGTCCGGTTGTCTGCCAATAGCCTGATCAGATTCCCAGGTCGGCAAATTGCAGCGTGAGGGATAATTGTCCGCCAACAGGAGTTCATCGCTTTTCTCCATTGCTATAAAACGAAGGCACAGCCTTGAATAGGCTTATTTTCCTACATTGTAGCAATGCAAGTCAGGGTTAGGGATAAGTTTACCAACAACCTTAAAATGGGAAAGCGAAATTCACTCCTCGGATATCCAACAACGAAGGAACTTGCAAAACGAAAAAGGCCGCCCTAATCGGGCGGCCTCTTCGAGGAGCAAAGCGGCTAAATCAAGTCGCCATGAATCAATTTCAAATTACTTCGAGCGCTTGCGCTGCTGGCCAAGACCCATCTTCTTCGCAAGCTCTGAACGAGCTGCTGCGTAGTTGGGAGCAACCATTGGGTAATCGCTCGGGAGGTCCCACTTTTCGCGGTACTCTTCCGGTGTCATGTCATAATGCGTACGCAAATGACGCTTCAGCGATTTGAATTTTTTGCCGTCTTCCAGACAAATGATGTAATCGGCCATGACCGACTTCTTGATCGGAACAGCAGGCTTGAGCGGTTCTGGCTCAGGCTCATGAGACGCCGTAGAAGTCCGCTGAAGCGCACCGTAAACCTCATTAATAAGGTTCGGCAAATCTGTAGATGCCACGGTATTGTTGCTTACGTATGCAGAAACGATGTCAGCTGTCAGGTCAATGAGAATATTATCCACCGGACTATCAGTCATTTTTCACCTGTATTTTAATAAGATCAGGAATGCTATTCGTTGGATCCAACCACGTTTCTTGCCTAAAATTGCAACACAAATAGTTTATACTATAAAGTGGAACAAAATTTGTCTGAATCTACTTAGCTGGTCACGATTAGGAATTTATATCGCTATAAAATCGCTTCGACAACCCCCGAAACCTGATAAATACAGTAATATTTCAATAAAAGAGCAACATTGGGAAATATTAGTCGCAAAAAACAACCTGTGAAACTTGAGACTATTTTTAATCAACAGGTTCTCAAACTTACAAACAAGGCAAAATTAGGTTCTTAACAACTACCTATCTGGCTGCAGCACGTCCTTTAGTGCGTCAATCTTTGTGTCAGCACAGGGTCGGTAACCGACTGAATAAGCCGCTTTCGCCAAAAGATGTGCAGACAGAGGCGCCGTCAGGAGGAAGAAGACAACCCCGGCAATCGCGCGGGTGACAACATCTATCTCTCCTGCATACACAGCAAGAGCTAACAGCATAACGCCAGAGCCCAGAGTTCCGGCCTTGGATGCTGCATGCATCCGCATGTAAACATCCTTGAGACGCAGAAGACCAACAGAGGCTACAAGCGCGAACAGCGCGCCTGCTACCAACATCAGGCCTACGATAATATCGACTACTGCAGCAATCATTGACCTGCCTCCCGACGTTCAATGCTTTCCTTGACTTCCTGCATGATGGTTTCGTCTCCTGCAGTGCCACGGTTCAGGACAAAGCGTGCAAACGCCACAGTTGCCAAGAAGCCGACAAGGCCAAGTGTGATCGCAATATCGATGTAGAGATAGTAATCGGTCAGAACGCCTATTGCAGCGATGAAGCCAATACCCACAGCAACCAACATATCCAGGGCAACAATTCGGTCCGGAAGCGTCGGACCTTTGACCGTGCGATATACGATCAGGACCAGAGACACAGTCAAAACTGCCAGCGAAATATGGACACAGACATCCAGAAATGTGTCTGCAAAGGCCTCAATCGGTGTCATCGGAACACCTCCAGGATCTTGCGCTCAAAACCATTTTTGATGTCATCGATCGTGCTTTGAGGATCAGGCACATCAATGCAGTGCACATATAGGATCTTACGATCTTCTGACACATCCACAGACAAGGTGCCGGGTGTCAGCGTGATCAGATTGGCAAGCATGGTGATCTCGAAATCCTTATCAACCGTCAGCGGATAGGCAATAATGCCGGGCTGGAGATCGATTTTGGGCTGGATCACGATCATCGTGACGCGCCAGGCGGACAGAACCAGCTCGTAGATAAACAAGACGGCAAGCCCAATGGCCAGACCTACACGCCTGAAATACTTACCAGTGCCTACCTGCTCACGAATGAGATAGAGAGCTGCTGTCGAGAGCACGAAACCGAAGACGAGATTGACGACCGTAAAGCTTCCGGTGACGGCGCCCCAGGCGAGCGCCATAAGAATGTTGATCAGAAACAAACCGGTCATCACAGACCTCCGAAGACTGAACGTACATAGCCGAATGGCTCGACCACACCACTTGCCCCGCGCGTAACCAGCTGGAGCATCCACTCAGGTTGCAGTCCGAGGTAAATCACCAATGCGGTCAAGACACCAAGCGGGATCCAGATACCGGCAGACGTCAGTTGCGGGGCAGGCACAACACGCTCGATCACCGTACCATCTGCTGTACCCTCCGGACCACCGCGCCAGAAGGCGAAGATCCAGACCCGGCCAATTGCCAAAGTGGTCAGGAAGCCGGACACCAGAATTGCACCGGCAAGAAGGTATCGACCATCATCAAAAGCTGCATCGACCAGCATTATTTTCGGCCAGAAGCCCGAGAACGGCGGCAAACCGGACACTGCGAAGCCGAGCACGAGAAACACAGCTGCAAAGACCGGGCTGATACCATAAAGCCCGCCAAGTTCGCGCAGCTTGTAAGAACCACCCAGCATATTCATAACGCCAGCAGCCATATAAAGCGCTGTCATGACGATGATGGAATGCACTGCGTAGAAAATCGCGCCGGAAATCGCCAAGATAGAGCCAACAGCAACACCGGCCAGCATGGCCCCGATGCCCACAATCACAAGATATCCCAAGACGCGTCGAACCTCGCTTTGCGCGAGTGCGCCCATTGCCCCGGTCATCATGGTTGCAATCGCCACCACTGCGATCAAATCGGCCATATAGTCACGAGATCCAGGCAGCAACAGCACGAACACGCGGATCATGGCATAAACGCCGACCTTGGTCAGAAGCCCTGCAAAAACAGCAGAGACCACGATGTTTGGCGTGTGGTAGGAAGCTGGCAGCCAGAAGTTCACCGGGAAGGCCGCTGCTTTCATCGCAAAGGCCAGGAAGTACAATGCGGCAATCGTCGCCAGTGGGCCAGAAGCCCCACTCTCGAGCGCCGCCACCTTCATGGCAAGATCAGCCATGTTGAGCGTGCCGAACATGCCATAGAGCAAGCCCGTCGCAATCAGGAACAGGTTGGTGCCGATCAGGTTCAAGATACCGTATTTCACTGACCCATCGAGCTGCAGCCGGTCATTGCCCAGCACCAACAGCCCGTAGGATGAGATCAGAAGCACCTCGAACCAAACGTAGAGGTTAAATATATCGCCCGTCAGGAAAGCCCCGGAGACACCAGTCATCAGGAACAGGAGGAAAGGATAGAATCCGTAACGACGCTCCGTTGCCTGAATGGTGACGCTGCCGTAGATCCCGGCACAAAGAGCAACAATGGACCCGACCAGGGCCAGGGTCACTCCAAGGGCATCTGCGGTGAAGGCAATGCCGAAGGGTGGCAACCAATTGCCCATCACCATGGTGATGACGCCCTTGTCGAGCACCCGCACCAAAAGCCCGAAGTTTGCAGCGACCAGCAAGACCAGGAAGATCAAACCGACTTTCGGCTGAGCCTTGGTGTTCTTGCGTGTCATCAAACACAGCGATCCGCCCAGGATCGTCAGCAGCGACGGCGCGACCAAAAGCCAGTCACCGGCAGACACCGGCGCAGTGATCATCGCCTGAGAAATATCAACGGAAACGGAGGACCCGGCCATGGAGATCAGTACCCTTGTGGCGGTGCTGGTTCATCGATGGGTTCGGCGATACGCATTTCATTGGCATCATCCGTACCCAGTTCCTGATAGGCGCGAAAGGTCAGCACCAGAAGGAACGCGAAGAAGGAGAAAGAAATCACAATAGCCGTCAGAACAAGGGCCTGAGGCAAAGGATTGGCGGTTGCCACATTGGGCGTATAAAGCTCTAGCGGGATCAAGGGCGGCACTTCACGGGTCAAACGACCGGCAGTGAAGATCATCAGATTGACCGCATTGCCCAGGATGGCGATGCCAAGCAGCATCCGCACCAGCTGCTTCGAAAGCATCAGGTAGACAGATACGGCGAAGAAAAGCCCGATCAGGACCGAAAGACCGGTTTCCATCAGTCGCTCTCCCTTTCTTCCAGGGCCAGGGCAATCGAAGAAATCGCCCCCACAACAACGAAATAGACGCCGATGTCAAAAACCATCGGGGTAGACAGGTCGACGTCCACGTCAAAGAAGTGGAACGAGAGCCACTGACTGGTCATGAAGCTCTGGCGCAAGAACAACGACGGCACCCCGGCAAGCGCCGCGATGAACAGCCCGAAAGCTGCCAGGTTCATGGGATGCACCACGATGGAGCGGCGCACGGCAGCAACCCCGCAGGCAATCCCGTAGATGGCCAAGGCAGAGGCTGCGATCAACCCGCCAATAAAGCCGCCGCCTGGCTCGTTGTGGCCACGCAAAAGCACGAAGATCGAAAACAGGATCATCAGGGCGGCCAGATAGGGCGCGATCGTGCGGAAAATTATCGTACGCATCAGCGTGCCTCCACAGGCTTGGAAAGTGCCTCGACAGCGGCACTTTCGTCCGGCGTATCATTATCCGGTTTGGTCTTGATCCGGATCAGAGCCAGCACACAGAGCCCTGTCAGCACGACAACCGCAATTTCGCCGAGGGTATCAAAGCCGCGGAAGTCAACGATGATCACGTTGACGATATTCCGGCCATGAGCAATCGTGCGGCTATAGGCTGTGAAGAAATCAGACAGGCGGCTGTCAAACGGTTGCTGCGTGATCGCCATCAACGTCAAGGCAATGCCCACACCGACACCAGCTGCAATCGCGCCGGTGACAATGGCCGAGGCAGGCGAACGATGATCACGCGGGGCAAGGTTCAATCGGGTCATGACAAGCGCCAGGATCACCACCGACAACGTTTCCACCATGAACTGTGTGAAACTCAGGTCCGGCGCACCGAACAGCATGAAGATCAAGGCGACTGCAAAGCCCTGGATACCGAGGGAGACAATCGCTGTCAGGCGGGTCTTGGCAATCAAAACAGCCACAAGCCCGAGAAACGCAATGAGTAGAATACCCCACTCATAAAAGGCATAGACCGGCATGGCAGGCATGTCCGGCATGCCTCCAGCCGTGAACAATGGCACCAGAACCGCAGCGGCTGTAAAGCCGAAGATCAGCATCATATAGGTCTGCATTTTTCCGGCTTGCACAAGCCGGGTAAAAACTGTCGAAAAGGCCACGATGCCGGAGACGAATTGGTCAAAGCCCTTGTCCGGGCCCCAACCGATCGCCCTGAGCACACTGGCAATGATCGCACGCAGACGATCCAGCTGCCAATACAGCACGATGCCAAGAGCCACAGTAGTGACCGACAAGATCAACGGAGCACTGATGTAAGTCGGATAGAGATGCAGCGAGACATTCATCGTGCTGCCGGTCAGCGACGACAACATAGGGCCGATGAAAAACTCGCCCGTGAAGTGAGTAAAGAGCGCCGCAGCAAGGCCGACCAGTGCCAGAACGACCGGACCGGCAATCAACAGGACTGGTCCGTCATGGGCATGTTTTGGCGTGTCGACTTTTGGTCCAAAGAATGGCTTGATTGCGATGGCGGCGGCAATCACCAGCATCATCGCATTGCCCAGAACAGCCGTGGCAGTGACCCAAAGCGCACCTGGGCCCATGGTCCATGTGCCTTCATACATCACTTCCTTTGCAATGAAGCCGATGAAAGGGGGAAGACCACACATGGACAGCGCCGCCAAACCGGCTGCTGCGAACGTAATCGGCATTGAACCGCGCAAGCCGCCCAGCTTGGTGATATCACGCGTTCCGGTCTCATGATCGATCACTCCGGCGACCATGAACAGCGCGCCCTTAAAGAGGGAATGCGCCAGCAGATAAAGCACAGCACCTTCCAGAGCTTTTTCCCAACTGGTGCCAACCAGCATGACCAGCAGACCAAGTGAGGCAACCGTGGTGTAGGCCAGCATCAATTTCAGATCCGTCTGGCGTATTGCCAAAATGGTGCCGACCAGAAGCGTCGCGCCGCCAAACAGCGGCAACACCGTGGTCCAAAGCTCCGTCTCGCCCAACAGCGGATGCATCCGCATCAGCAGATAGACACCAGCTTTCACCATGGTCGCAGAATGCAGGAATGCGGACACCGGGGTCGGTGCTTCCATGGCATTTGGGAGCCAGAAATGGAACGGGAACTGGGCTGACTTGGTGAACGCGCCGCCCATGACCAGAATGAATATCGGCAGATACAGACCGCTGTCCTTGATCACATCCGGGTTGGACAACAGCGATGACATCTCGATTTCGCCAGTCGCGCCGATAATCAGGATAAACGCCGCCAGAAGTGACAGACCGCCGCCACCTGTAACAACCAGAGCCTGGATCGCAGCGCGGCGCGAGGCTGCGCGCAGATGATCAAAGCCGATCAGCAGGAAGGATGTGATGGATGTCAGTTCCCAGAAGATAAACAGCGTAATCAGATTGTTCCCGGTGACCAGCCCGAGCATCGCGCCCATAAACAGGAACAGAAACGAGAAGAACCTGCCCTGCTGCGGATGGCCGTTCAGATACCCACCGGCATAGAGAATGATCAGCGTACCGATACCTGAGATCAGTAGCGCGAACAGCGTCGACAGGCCGTCAATATAGAACGACAGATTGATGCCATAACTCGGCGCCCATTCCAGAGCAGGCGTAAACGTCTGACCTTCGGAAACCGGCGCGATATAGCCGGTGAAATGATAGAAGATCGCAGCCGGGACGGCAGCCAGAACCCAGGCAGCGTTTTGACGGAAGATCGATGTCAGGAAAGGCGCAATGGCAGCAGCCGCGAAGGGCGCTAGAACGGCCAGAATTGTTAGGTCTAAAGAAGCAGGTGTCATACTGTCTCGATCGCTTTTCCAGCTAGGACACGGCGGGCGAATACCTATCGAATCAACGCCCATACGTTGATTGGTTAATGGAGCTGTCTTACGTGCCAGCTTGATGACACGCAAGAGTTAGGAAACGGTTTCCAGATCAACTCTTCACCAGACCTTTTGGCGAAATCTGCTTTCCAGATCTAATATCGGACGTAAAAATTTGATTTCCAATTAAAATCGCTCATTTTCTTTGCAATATTGCACATTTTTTAAAGTTGAATTTTAGCAGACACCCACCCTAAGTAATAAGCAGATATTTTACATACCATTTGCTTCACTCCGAAAAACTACCCCATCTTTTGATCAAGCCTGCGACATCATCCTCTAGGGAATTTTTGATTGAACTTTTTCGATAAATCCTCAATACACCGGATTACGCAAAGCTCGGAAAACCCATGAAATCCTCTGTAAAACATCCGAAAGACACTCCAAGCTCAACAGAAATCGACTTTAAGGCGATGACCGAGGCCAGCGTAGATTTGATCCTCCAGGTCGATACCGAGCGGAACTTCGCCTATGTCTCCCCGTCAGTCACCCACGTTCTTGGCTGGACGGAAGAAGAGTTTCGCCGCGAGTTCGCCGGGGCTGTACATGACGATGATCGCGCGCGTCTGACACAACACTCGATCAAGCTCATAACTGGAGCGCAACAAACCAACAGAATACGTTTCCGTGTCTGCAAAAAGGATGGCTCCGAACTCTGGATCGAGGGGGTTTCAAAACGGCTGTCCAGCGATCCAGCAGTTGCAAGCGGATTTGTCGTTTCAGCGCGCAATGTGACCGAACAGAAGCTGTTGGAAGACAAGTTGGAGACCCTGGCCAGAACCGATGGCCTGACCGGACTTGCAAACCGCAGGGCGTTTGACGAGGCCCTGACACGGAAGTGGGCCCTTGCACGCAGAGAGCAAACTCATTTGAGCCTGCTGATTGCCGACATTGACCATTTCAAGAGCGTGAATGACCACTATGGCCACCAGGTTGGTGACGACTGCCTGCGCGCGATAGCCTCGGTGCTCAAAGGCATTGCGCGACGGCCATCAGATCTGGCGGCAAGATATGGCGGCGAGGAACTGGCGATCATCCTGCCGCGCACCGGGGAGGCAGGTGCCAAAGCCCTCGGCGATACCATTCGGCAGGCAATTCAGGATCTCGCCATTCCCAGTCATGCAAACATCGATCATGGCAAGGTGATCACCGTTTCCGTTGGTGCAGCCACAGCTGTTTGCATAAATGGCTCCAGAAACACGGAACCGGAAGCCCTGCTACAGGCCGCTGACAAAGCACTCTATCTGGCCAAATCCGGAGGACGGAACCGGACCGAAACCTCCATGCTGCTGATGCAGAAGATAGAGGACTGACGGCACAGCTAAACCCACTAGCCAGTCTTCGAATGTCCTGTACTGCACGTACACTTCAACACCACATATGCCTGGCAGCATCCTTGGACAAACAGAACCATAGGGCCGTCATCCCCGACTTGATCGGGGATCCAATCCACGTCTCGACTTGCAGCGACGGTTGGACTTAACGCCGCCCCGCGCCGGATAGGCATCAAATCACCGAAGAAACTCTGGAAATGAGTAGATCCCCGATCAAGTCGGGGATGACCACAGGTGAATGTAGGAAGGCTTAGTCATCACGGCGGATCATGCCAATGACCGACGCTGCGGCGATCACACTTTCCCACTCCTTCAAAACGCGTTTCAACGCTGCTCGGGATGAGGGAGAGCAAGGGGTGTCTCCAGGCACTGTTTGTCATCTGCCGGCCTGGATAAGCACCGCTTGTCATCCCAGTGTCTGGATCCTAAGTAGAGAGAACAAGCGAAACGGGGACAAGCTGCCATGACGGATGTAGCGAAAATCAAAAAGACAGCCGCCGAGTGGCAGGAGCAGCTCACGGCGGAGCAGTTCCATGTCTTGCGGCAAAGCGGAACAGAGCGGCCTTTCACCGGACCTTACTGCAACAGCTTTGACCATGGCCGCTATGATTGTGCAGGCTGCGGACAGCCATTGTTCCTGTCGGACACAAAGTTTGATGCGGGCTGTGGCTGGCCGAGCTTCTTCAAGGCGGTCGCCCCAGAGGCGATCACAGAGATCGAGGATGCCACACTCGGCATGGTCCGTACGGAAATCCGTTGTTCAAAGTGTGACGGCCATCTTGGGCACGTGTTCCCGGACGGCCCGCCGCCAACTGGCCTGCGCTATTGCCTCAACGGGCATGCCATGACGTTTACTCATGAAACGTGAGTAAACGCTCCCCTTCCAGTCAATCGTCGCAGCGACAACTGACCGGTTCTTGCCCCAAGCCTGATCCAAAGCCAGTCAGTCTGGCTGTTTTTCGTCGGTAACGATGCGGCTGGCTTGCATGATCCGGCCCATGTTCAGTTCAATCCAGTCGGCAAAGTCGCGCACTTTTTCAGCCGCCTCTGCGCCCAGCGGCGTCAGGGAGTATTCGACGTGGGGCGGCACGACCGGATAGGATTTGCGGTCAATAAACCCGTCCATTTCCAACGCTTGCAGCGTCTGGGCCAGCATTTTTTCGCTGACGCCGGAAATCTTACGCCGCAATTCCGAAAACCGGTGGGTGCGCTCCAACAGCGCAATCAGCACCAGAACGCCCCATCGGCTGGTCAAATGGTTCAGTATCTGGCGAGACGGGCATTGATCGCTGAAAACCATCCCCTTCCTCACAGCATCAGACAAAGACCCGGGCGGCGCATTTTGCACAGGGTGCGACAGTTCGGTCGCATTGTGCTTTTCCGGCTGCTCTTCGGGGAAACTTACTGACTCATTTTTCGACGATTGCATCAAGGAAGGCATCCGCGTCTCCATTTTTTCGATACTTACCTTTTAGTGTGTACTTACAAAAGGAAAGTTAGCAAGACATATTGCAACTATCGAATTCAAATTGACCTCAAGGAGACCAAAATGATTGCTGTAACCGGTGCGAATGGCCAACTCGGCCGCCTTGTCCTTCAGGCTCTGGCCGACAAGGGCGCAACCGATATCCGCGCCCTCGTCCGCTCGCCAGACAAGGCGCAGGATCTTGCCAGCGCGACAGTGTCCGTGGTTGAGGCAGACTATAACCGTCCGGACACCTTGGCTGCAGCTCTCAAGGGGGTCGACCGTCTGCTGTTCATCTCAGGCAGCGAAATCGGTCAGCGCATTCCGCAACATACAGCTGTGATCGAAGCTGCAAAGGCGGCAGGCGTCAAGTTGATCGCCTACACCAGCATCCTCAACGCCGACACCTCAACAATGATCCTGGCTCAGGAACACAAGGCAACCGAGGCCCTTCTCAAGACGTCCGGCGTTGCTCACGTGTTGCTTCGCAACGGCTGGTATCTGGAAAATTACGCAGGCTCTCTTGGAGCGGGTCTGCAGTTCGGCGCAATTGCCGGGGCTTCCGGTGATGGAAAAATAGCTGCGGCAAGCCGCCAGAACTACGCCGATGCTGCGGCTGCTGTCCTTCTTTCCGATGACAACTCCACTCGCACCTACGAGTTGGCAGGAAACGATGCTTTCACGATTGCGGAATTGGCTGCAGCCCTTTCCAGCGCCACTGGCAAGGACATCCCGTTCAACAATATGCCACAGGACGCCTATGCCGGCGTTCTGGAGCAGGCAGGCCTGCCGAAGCCATTTGCTGAAATGATTGCCGATTGTGATGTGGCCGCAGGCAAAGGCGCGCTCTTCAGCACATCGAAAGACCTGGAGAAGCTGATCGGACACCCAACCTTGCCATATGGCGATTTCGTCCGCGCATTTGCTGCTTGATAACCGGACCGGACACCCCACCGCGTACTGCGGGCCGATCCGAGAGTGCAGGCTCCCTGTTTCCCAGGGAGCCTGTACGCTTTTTGGACCTAGTTGCCGGTGTTTCTGGTGCGCAGCAGCCCCAGAAAAAACAAGCCACCCAGAAATCCTGTGACGATGCCAACCGGGATATCCTCCGGGGACAACAGCGAGCGGGCTGCAAGGTCTGCCCAGATCAAGATCAGCGCGCCCACCAGAACGGATGCCGGCAAAACACGCAGGTAACTTCCCCCGGTGATACGCCTCACGATGTGTGGCACCATCAGGCCGACAAAGCCTATAATCCCGGAAAAAGCGACCATCACACCGGTGATGAGCGAGCAGACCACGAAGATCGTCAGGCGAAACCGGGCAACCGGAATACCCAGGGTCGCAGCGGTCTCATCGCCAATGGTCATTGCATTGAGATCGCCTGCCTTGGCCAACAGATAAGGCAGGGTCAGCGCCAGAACGCCCGCCGGAAACACCAGATGGTTCCACTGGGCGAGTCCGAGGCCACCGAGCATCCAGAAGATCACCGTATGGGTGGCGCGCGGATCGCCCATGAAGATCAACATGTTGGCGAATGACATGAGGATGAAGGAAACCGCAACGCCCGCCAGCACCAGCTTGTCCGCGCTGGTCGCACCGGTCAGGCGGGTGACGGCCAGCACCATAACCGTCGCCAACAGCGCCCCGGCAAAGGCCATCAAAGGCACAGTCAGAAGCCCCAGAAACAGCCCCGTGTGCAACAGCGCCATGATCGCGCCGCATGCCCCGCCCGACGAAATGCCGAGAAGATGCGGATCAGCAAGCGGATTGCGGGTCACAGCCTGAAGCGCTGCTCCGACCGCAGCAAGCCCCGCGCCGACACAAGCTGCCAAAATGGCGCGTGGAATGCGGATTTCCCAGACAATTGCCTCTCGCCCTGTTGTCCAGACCGGTTCAAACATCCCCGGCACGATCTTGTTAGCGATAATGCCTGCAACTGTGCTGGCTGGCACAGGCACCGCGCCAAATGAAACAGCCACCACAAAGGACACCAGCAGCAAGACAAGGCCCGCCATTAAAACCCCGAAGAACCGCCAATTCTCTGGCAGAACTGCAGATGAAGACTGGTCCGCAGCTTCAAAATGGGCAGCAGGTGCTGTGTGACCGCCACGTTCCTGAAGGTCAGACCCCTCCCCATCCTGAAGGTTGGCTGCTGCGGTGCGGTCCAGCATGTCCTAGTCTCCCCAGAACGCGGCAGCGAGCTTCTTGACAGCTTCAATGTTACGCGGTCCCGGCGTCGCCTCGACATAAGACAGAGTGACGAAGCGATCATTCTTCACTGCATCGATTTTGGCCAAGGCCGGATTGTTCCGCATGAAGTCTCGCTTTTGTTCGGCTGTCACAGTGCCATAGTCAACGATCATGATCACGTCCGGGTTCTTCTCGACCACGGTTTCCCAGTCAATGGTCGCCCAGCTCTTGCCTAGGTCATCCAGAACATTGACGCCTCCTGCAGCCTCGATCAGGGCCGTTGGCATGGCATATCGTCCGGCAGTGAACGGCTTGTCCTCGCCGCTGTCATAGACAAATACCTTTAGCGGTTCTTCGCCGGTCTTCAGCGTGGCGCGGAAGTCCTCCAGTTCCTTGCGATATCCTTCGACCAGTTTTTCCGCGCGATCTTCAACATCAAAGATCCGGCCAAGGTTCAGAAGGTCGTTGTACATGTCCTCCATGGACACCTTTGGTTTGGCTCCAATGTGAATGCAGGATTCAGTCAGTTCATAGACCTTGATGCCGAACGGTGCCAGCGTCTCCGGCGTCACTTCGCCGCCGACCTTCATGCCATAGTTCCAGCCCGCGAAATAGAAATCAGTCCCAGCGCCCAGCAGGACTTCTTTGCTCGGGTATTTCGCCGAAAGCTCCGGCAACTCGGCTATGCCATTCCGCATTTCCTCATCCAGGGTCTTCCAGCCGGAAATGCCGGTGTAGCCAACCATATGATCGCGCAAGCCAAGAACCAGCATCATCTCGGTCAGATTGACGTCGTTGGAGACAGCCGCTTTTGGCGGCGCGTCGAATGTCACATCCCTGTTGCAGCTCTTCACGGTAGTCGCGGCAGAAGCAGGCGCGGCAATCATCAGCGCAGCCAGAATGGGCAAGGTTGCCAAAATACGTTTCATTTCAAAGAGAACCTTATTCAAGACGGAAGAGAGAAAGTCAGATGGGGCTGCCCGCTCGGCTGAAGCAGCTCAAGACGGCTTTGAACAGCGAAGGCCGCATCGACATGCTCCGGCGTGATCACCTGTGAAGGCGGCCCAAAGGCCAGAGGATACCCTCCAGCCAGCACCAGAACCGTGTCGCAAAGGCTGGCAGCCATATTGAGATCGTGAAGGCTGGTCACAACAGTGACAGGAAGGCCCCGGACCAATTCGAGAATTTCCAGCTGATGGCGAATGTCCAGATGGTTCGTCGGCTCGTCCAGAACCAGGAGCTTGGGCTCCTGCGCCAGCGCCCGGGCGACCATCGCCCGTTGCCGCTCGCCGCCAGACAAGGTGCCGAACCGCCGGTTTTGCAAGCCTTGCAACTGCATGTCCGCAAGGGCTTTGGTGACGATAACCTGATCCCTCCCGGCAGGAGATGAAAAGCCTGAAGCATGTGGTCTGCGGCCAAGAGCCACAATTTCACGGACGGTCAAGGCAAAATCCGTTGGCTGCTCCTGCAGAACGGCGGCAACCTTTTGAGCTGCTTGCCGGGCTGACAGGCGCCACAGGTCTTGTTCATCCAGAAGAATCTGCCCTGTTCTGGGCTTCAAATAACGATAGATCAGCCGCAACAAGGTTGATTTTCCCGCGCCATTGGCCCCGACAACCCCAAGGCAGTCGCCAGGGACCAGCTCGAAGCTGACAGGATGCAATAGCGTCAGCCCTTTGGATGGACCCCAGCTAATCTCCCGTATTTTCAACGATGCGGCTGTCATTTTCACTTTCCGGTTTACAGCGTGACACAAATCAAAAGACCTGATGCGCAACCAACACACAAATTTGTAATGTTATTACATAACCAAAGTCAAGCCCCACAAAAGCCCATTTACGAAGACGATTGTCTCCAACGGGCTCATCGGGCATGGGAACGATATCCGCGATCAGAATGCCTGAATGACGAAAGGCTTCGCGATGCCAGAACGCGCAGAAGACCGAACGGCCACACGAAGAGCTGCAAGCGCCCGCAAAACGGGTGTAAAAAGGGGGGATTTCAATGCCATCTCGCGATCTCCTCCGGGGCACCCCGCCCGGGTTGAGGGTTAAACACGGATGGCAGGTCTCCTGACTTGCGGGTCGCAGCGCACCTGAGCCTTCCCGGATTGCTCCAGTGGCCTTGTTCAGGTTTGCTCACCGCCTACAGTTGCGGGGGCAGTCACGGACTCGGCGCCTGTTGGCTACACCTTACCGTATTCCCTTTTCATCCCAATCCCACTACGGAGATCAGAAACCATCAAACCTCTAGGATAAGCGGCCTGACGGGCATGTCAATCTTACTGTCACCGGTATGAGGCGCAATCATGTGATGTCTTCTGCCAACATCTGCCCCTTGTCTCATGCGCCTAAAAATCCTACTTCGGAAACTATGATGAAACAGCCAAAGCCTCCGCGTGCTGAAGCACGCCCCCTCACCCTTGAAACCCACGGCATCACACGTCAGGACGATTACGCCTGGCTTCGAGCAGAGAACTGGCAGGAAGTCATGCGTGACCCTGATGTTCTCGATGCAGACATCCGGGCTTATCTGGAGGCGGAAAACGCCTATCAGGAGACCATGCTGGCTCCGACAAAGGACTTGCAGGACAAGCTGTTCGCCGAGATGCGCGGCCGGATCAAGGAAGACGACAGCTCGGTTCCCTCCCCGGATGGACCGTATCTATACGGTATGAAATTCGTCACTGGTGGCCAGCACCCGAAGTTCCTGCGCAGCAAGCGCGACGGGTCTGATGAAGAGATCATTCTGGACGGTGACAAGGAAGCCGAGGGCAAAGCCTATTTCAAGTTCGGCGGCGCGGGTCATTCATCTGACCACAAGTTGCTGGCCTGGGGCTATGACGACAAGGGATCGGAATTCTACTCCCTCCAGATCCGTGATCTGGAAACCGGCAAGGACAGCGAAACCCGCATTGAAGACACTTCTGGCGGCGGGACGTTCTCGGCAGATGGCAAGTATCTTTTCTACATTCGCCTGGATGCCAACCACCGCCCATCCAAGCTGTTCCGTCACGAGATCGGCACAGATCCGGCGTCCGATGCCCTGATCTTCGAGGAAGAGGATGCAGGCTTCTTCATGGGCGTCGGCAAGACCCAGTCCGGCGACACGATCATCATCGATATTCATGACCATGAAACGTCAGAAATCTGGACGATCTCAGCCCACGCCCCCCTGGACCCGCCGCATCTGATTGCGCCGCGCGACACGGGCGTCGAATATTCCCTCGATGACAATGGCGACACCTATTACATCCTGACCAATCTGGGTGGCGCTGAAGATTTCAAGATCGTCACCGCACCAAAAGCGACGCCGGGCCGTGAGTTCTGGACCGATCTGGTACCGCACAAGCCAGGCTGCCTGATCCTGTCCCATGACGTCTACAAGACCTTTATGGTGCGCCTTGAACGGGAAAACGGCCTGCCGCGGATCGTGATCCATCGTCTGGCGGATCATATCGAGCACGAGATTTCCTTTGATGAGGAAGCCTTTTCGCTGGGTCTTGGCGGCGGTTACGAGTTCGATACCACCGAAATTCGCTTCAGCTATTCCTCGATGACCACACCGTCGCGTGTCTATGACTACGACGTGGAAACCCGCAAGCGGTTGCTGCGCAAGGAACAGGAAGTGCCATCGGGACATGTTGCGGGCGATTATGTCACCCGGCGGCTGCAAGCCCCGACGGCCGATGGCGAGACCGTGCCGATCTCCCTGCTCTATCGCAAGGACACGCCGCTGGACGGATCTGCGCCTTGTCTGCTGTATGGCTACGGATCTTACGGCATGTCCATGCCAGCCAGCTTCAACACCAATGCGCTGTCTCTGGTTGATCGTGGCTTTGTCTACGCCATCGCCCATATTCGCGGCGGCAAGGACAAGGGCTTTCGCTGGTACAGGGACGGACGACGCGAGACCAAGAAGAACACCTTCACCGACTTCATCGTGGCTGCCAAGCACATGGCAAGCGAAGGCTTCACCTCTCACGACCGGATCATCGCCCAGGGCGGATCAGCTGGCGGAATGCTGATGGGGGCTGTGTCCAACATGGCGCCTGAGGCCTTTGCCGGCATCATCGCAGAGGTTCCCTTTGTCGATGTTCTGTCGACCATGCTCGACGACACGCTGCCCCTCACCCCACCGGAATGGCCGGAATGGGGCAATCCGATCACCGAGAAGCCAGCTTATGAGTATATCGCCAGCTATTCTCCGTATGACAATGTTGCAGCCAAAGACTATCCGGCCATTCTTGCAGTTGGCGGTCTGACAGATCCGCGCGTGACCTATTGGGAGCCTGCCAAGTGGGTTGCCAAATTGCGCGCGACCAAGACCGGCGACAATCTGTTGATGCTCAAGACCAACATGGAAGCAGGTCATGGCGGTGCCTCTGGCCGCTTTGACCGCCTGAAGGAAGTGGCTCTGGTTCAAGCCTTTGCATTGATGGTCGTCGGCAAGGCCTGACGGGAGATAGTTGTCGGCAAGGCCTGACAGGAAATATTTGCCAGCAAGGGTCACACCTTGCTGGCCGGGTTTTGATCGTTTTTCGACTGTGAGCTGGAGCAACGAGCTCACAGTCGGGCAACGTCACAAGAGCCCTGAATTCAAAGCCTATCGGCGTAGGCTCTGAGCTCGCTCTGCCTTCGCCTCAAGGCCGCAGACATTTCCTGATGCTATGTTAGCTTGGGACCGCGCTTATAAACCCAGTAGTGGGCATCTTCTTCTGCAATATAGCGTGCATCAGGTATGATCAGAATTTCCTCAAGAAGGCCTCTGCGCACCAAATCCTGACTTTCTTTCTTGAAGTCTGATCCGCTCAAATAGCTGTTGCGCGTACTCACTGCCAAATGGCCGTCTTTCGTCAACAGCCGCGCCAATGTCAAAAGCGCTTCCGGCTCGACGTGCCCAAGGGTGAAGACCCCACAAGAAACCACCAAATCGTACTTGCGATCAAACACGCTAATACGATCAACTGTTATGTCAACGCTGCCACGAAGTTCTTTATAAGCGCCGGTTTTTTCAGCTTCCATGACCATCTCATCCGAGAGGTCGAAGCCGTCAACAACCTTGAAGCCAGTTTCCTGAAGCGCAAGGCCAGACAAACCTGTGCCGCAACCAGCATCCAGAACGCGCACATTCTCCGGTTGTTTGTGTAAATAAGAAACAGCAATCAATGATGCCAGATTACCGATGACTTCCGGGCCACCATAGCTCTGATCTTTCACGTCCTGATCGTAGTTGGCAGCCCAATCCTTATAGTAATTTTTGATTTTAGAAATATCGCCGTCTAGATCATGGGATGCGTGAATCGTCTCATTCGAATCCTGCATTTCATTGCTCCTCGTTCAATCAATTATTTCTGTCGTGCGCAGGCACTGGGATGCACCCGTCAAGAAAAGATTTTTGAACAATGCAGCGGGAACGCACATGGCGCGCGCTCCTACACGATCCCCAACGATAATGGATATCGTTCGAGGAGATCATCTTACCACATCGAAAGTGCCACGAACGCGAAGAGGCGCTGTGCAGCAGGATGCCAGTCATGAAGTATTCTGCGTTAGGCGCAGTCGGCATACCTGAGGCGCTGTAATTTCAGAATCCGTAGAACACCAAAATAAATACAGCGAACATTCATTTAAATAACTTAGATCTAATTCATCTTCAAGCCCACACCTCAAATATTTTAAAGGCTCCTCTAAAATAGAAAAAGCTGACAAAACATAAGCAATGATCAAGCAAATTCAAAATTTACTTATACTTTATCCATCTTATTATTTATATACGATATGAATTCAATCTCAATATAACTAATTCACAATCTTACTTCACTTCATTTTCACAATACTGACACATAATATCGTTCTCAAAAAAGAAAACACCAGATCGAGAAACAGCCCCTATGAAGCAGGCCATTGAAATGATGTCGAATGGCCTCACAGACCGAGCCGGTTCGGCGGCACGACCCGTTTTGATGGCACACAGTAAACGTAAGTCGATCACACAGTTTTGAGGGAGATGCCCACCGCTCACAGGGCTTCAGCATTTCTTTTATCTCCAAATGGCATAGGCTGATTTCAATCAAAATCAGCCTATGCCATGGGGGATGTCATGACACACTCACACAATCGTACTGGACGCATTGCGGTCGGGATTACGCTCGCTGCGGCGCTTCTCGGAACTGTATCAACCGCCAGCGCTGCGGAACTGCGCTGGTCCTCGCCAACCGACCCTCAGACCATGGACCCCCATGCGGTCAATTCTTCGCCCGTCCTTGGCTTCCTGAATAACGTTTATGAAGGACTGGTCCGCCGCAACAAGGACATGGCCATCGAAGGGTCTCTTGCCGAAAGCTATGAGCCCCTTGGCGGGGATGGCTGGCGCTTCAAACTGCGCCAGGGCGTGACGTACCATGACGGTTCTGCCTTCAACGCGGAAGACGTGCTGTTTTCCTACCAACGCGCCTCTTCAGACGAATCCGACACAAGCTCGTGGTTCTCACCAGTCAAAGACGTGATCATAGTTGATGACTACACAGTCGACTTTCTGACCCACAGGCCGGATCCGATTTTCCCAGATTCCATCGCCAATTTCATGATCATGGACAAGGAATGGTCTGAAGCCAATGGCACGGAACGCCCTTCCAAAGACACCGAAACCTTCGCAACGTTGAACGCCAATGGAACAGGCCCCTTCAAGATCGTGGCCCGTGAGCCGGGCGTCGAAACTGTTCTGGAACCTTTCGACGGCTGGTGGGACACAGCTGAGCATAATCTGACGAAGGCAACGTTCCTGCCAATCGCCAATCCGGCAACAGCGGTGGCTGGTCTTTTGAGTGGTCAGGTTGATCTGATCAACCCGGTTCCAGTTCAGGACATTGACCGGATCGCCTCTCAAGACGGTCTCAAGCTTCACCAGGGCATCGAGGCGCGTGTTATCATGCTGGGCTTTGGCCACAGTCATGACGCGCTGAAATACTCCAAGGAAACCACAGACAAAAATCCGTTCCAGGATGTGAGGGTCCGCAAGGCAGCACAGCTCGCAATCAACGCGGAAGCTCTTGTCGAAAAAATCATGCGCGGCAATGCGGAGGTCGCCAGTCAGCTGGTGAGCCCGCAGATGAAGGGCTACAGCGAGGCTGCAGCCAACCGGGATGGCTTCGAGCCTGAGGCTGCAAAAGCACTGCTTGCGGAAGCTGGCTATCCGGACGGGTTTTCCTTTGGCCTCATGTGCCCGAATGACCGCTACATCAACGATGAGGCACTTTGCAAGGCCATGGCCGCAATGCTGACCAAGGTTGGCATGAAAGCCGACCTGACAGCAATGCCGGTTCGCACCTATTGGAAAGAACTGCGCGCAGGCAATTACGACATGTACCTGCTTGGCTGGTCACCGGGCACCTTCGATGCCGAGCACCCGGTCCGCTTCCTTGTCACCACCCAGAACAAAGAGAAAAAACTCGGCAGCTGGAACTTCGGCGGCTATTCGAACGCCAGGGTTGACGAGCTTCTGCCGCTGATCCAGCGAGAAATTGACCCGGCCAAGCGTCAGGGTATGCTTGATGAAGTCGCCATGACCGTGAAGGATGACGTCGTCTATGTGCCCTTGCACATTCAGCCGCTTCTATGGGGATCCAATGCGAATGTCGAGCTGACCCAACGGGCTGACAATTTCGTCATGCTGCGATGGATCAACGTCAATTAGCGCCAGGTAGAAGATACGGGACCGCATCCACAGACAATGCAGTGGTTAAGTTGCGGTCTCGTTTTCAACCTTGGCAAGAACGGCGAATGACGTTAGGGATCAAGTCAATCAGGTGTGACAGGTCCTGCGCGCGATGATGCAGCGAAAATTGCGGAGAATTGAGAATGGTTCGGTCCCAAATAGCCAAGGTCAGCGCTTCCCTCTTCGCGCTGGCATTCCTTGCAGCTTGCCAGATCCAAACACCAAGCGACGTGTTGTTTGCACCCACCTATGACACGCGTTACGTGCCCGAGACCTACGGCACCAAATATGACTGCAAGGCCTATAAGGCTGCTGGCAACACATCAGGCTGGAAGGGCATCGTAGGCGGTAAGAAGTATGACTTTGACCGCACCTTCAACGTCTCTCGCGCCGGCTGCTTCAAGACACAGGCCGAATGCCAGACGTTCCTGACCTATATGTCCGGTTACATCGACATGGCGATCTACAGTCGCTGTCAGGCGACCTAGGGGTCTCTGTAGCTGGGCACTTCGCCCTGCAGAACCGGAATTTCGCGAATGGAACTCTGCATGAAGTCACGCAGGCATTTGGCCCGGGCGCCCAGCAGGCGTCCAGATGGCCAGACCGCAAAGAGATCACGCCTCTGCCCCTGCCAATCGCCCAGTACATGGACCAGACGGCCATCAGAGACCTCTGTTTCAATCTCAGAGACTGGCAGAAGAACGATGCCAAGGCCATCACACGCCAACTGGCACGCCATACCGATATCATCAACCACCGTTGCCGCAGTGAGTTGAAATAACGCTTTCTGCCCAGTGCTAATGTTTGATAAATCCCAGGTTGGCAATGAACGAACACCAATGATGCTGTGGCTTGCCAAGTCTTCAGGCCCGGCCAGATGGCCATGTTTCCCAAGATAATCCGGCGAGGCCACAACAATCGTCGCAACAGTCCCAAGGCGTATTTGATAGAGCTGTGAATCTGGTTGAGGGCCAATCCGCATCGCCAGATCCGCTCGTATGGAAGCCAAATCCGTAAAGCCGTTAGAGAGCCGCAATTCAAGCTGGATCCGCGGATGCTCCTTCATGAACGCCGACCACATGGGCTGAAGAAGCTTCACCGAAATGTTGGTTGGCGCTGCGACAGTCAACGGGCCAGTGACTTGATGAAGATCAGCACTCAAGCTACGCGCCGTGCCCTCAAATTGATGCACCAGCGCGCCAAAGGCCTGATAATAAGCCTCCCCCTCTGCAGTAAGGGCAAATTTCCGGGCAGACCGATGGATGAGCTTGCAACCAATGCCTTCCTCCAGTTTGCGCAATCGGCGTGTTACCGTCGCCGGGGGAATCTGCAACCGGGATGCAGCTGCGGCCAGTCCACCCGCCTGGACGATATGAACGAAGAGCGTGATGTCATCCAACATGATTTCATTTCCGGAATCTGAACTCTCATTTTATTCTATATATTACACAAAACGAAAATCATAAAACCCTTCTGCAGGATCACACATCCCTTCAGACAGGAGAACGACATGACAGACTATTTTATCAGCGCAGGGATCGAAGCCGCAAACGGCGTTGAGCTGCCAGAAGTTGAGCAAGCACTGAAGGCACTGGTTCAAGCAACTGCAACAGAGCCGGGCTGCATCTCCTTCGAAATCCGCCAAGACCTGGAAAACCCCAGGCGCTTTATCTTGTGGGAACGCTGGAAGAACCCGCAGGCACTGGCTGATCATTTCGAGGCTGTGCACACCAAGGCCGTGCTCGAACGCAAAATCACGAACGTACTCTACATCGAGAAGCTTGGCCCCATCGGCCTCAAGAAGGAAGGCGCAGGAGCTTCCGAATGAAGCACCGCATCATCTTCTCAGCCTTGATGTCACTGCTACTGTCTTCCCTGATGTCCTGCTGGGTCACCTGGATCAATCTGGGCTGGAGCCCCACGTTCTTCAGCCATTGGATGGACGCATTCATCCTCGCCTGGCCAGCGGCTGCCGTAATCGCCTTCATCTTCGGGCCAAGTGTGCAGTCACTGGCTACCCACATCTCCCGTCGTATCTAGGGGCAGGCTTCATAACTGAGCTCGTATAGATAACCGAAGCCATCTTCGCCGTGTAACACCAGCCACCGCGTCTCATTGATGCGGCGGCAAAGCCTTCAGATAGGTCGCGATGGCCTCACGGTCGCTGGCAGGCAACTTGGCCATATTGGCCTGCACATCCACCATCTCGCCGCCAACACTGTCGTATTCTGGCGTGAAGCCGCTTTCCAGGTAATAGGCAATGTCGGCAAGGCTCCAGCCGCCCATGTCCGAAGACGGATCCAGACCCGGCACCCTGCCCTCACCGGTTGGAGCAGGCGCGCCTTCCAGCCAATGAGCTATATCCAGTCCGCCCAAAGCATCGCGCGGAGTATGGCACTCGCTGCAATGGCCCGGCCCTTCAACCAGATAACGTCCGTGCAGCCACAGGTCCCGCTCCGTCTCGCCAAGCTCGGAAGGCTCCTCAATCACCGGATCAGGCGACAGGTTCAACAGCTTCCAAAGCCCCAGACCACGCCGGATGTTGAATGGAAAACCAAGTTCATGGGAAGCGGCCTTGCCGGAAACCGCAGGCAGCGTTTTCATGAAGGCGAACAGATCTGCCGTATCGACCAGACTCATGCGGGCATAAGATGTGTAGGGGAAAGCCGGATAGTAGTGAGCCCCCTCCGGTGATGTGCCGGTCAGCACGGCATTGGCAAAATCCGCCTTTGACCAGTCACCAATGCCATCCTCCGTATCGCTTGAGATGTTGGGAGACACAAAGACGCCAAACGGTGTTTCCAGCTTCAGCCCTCCGCCAAGCTGCAACTTATCGCCCCCCTTCGCACCAGGAGCAGCATGACAGGAGGCACACCCCCCCGCCCAGAACACCAGCTCACCGCGCCCGGGGTCGCCATCTGGCAAAGCAGCAATTACGGCATCCGGCAACGGATTTGGAGCAGACAGGACCCAGCCTGCTCCAGCTCCAAACAGCCCAAGCACAACCAGACTTCCGGCGAGCCTCTTCAGCATGATCGGGCCCCACAGATTATTTCTTTACCCGGAAATCCTGATGGCAGGCTTTGCAGTTGCCGAAAACCGGCCCCATTGCAGCTTTGAAAGCGTCCACATCAGCCGGCCCATTTTTGCCCGATGCAGCCATAGCCGCACCTGATGCACCGGCGAACTTTGCAAGCGCGGCTTCAAAGCCCGCAGCATCTTCCCAGATTTTCGGGGAGGCTGTGGTGTCGCCTGTGTCGGTTCCTGCAGGAAAAAAGGAACCAAATGAATGTGCTGAGGCATCCATGGCCGCGATCACAGCCTTGCCTGCAGCCGGGGTGTAAGCGATCTCACCCTTCATCATGCCGCCGCCGAGGCCTGCGGCCGCACCAACCGATTGCATGATCGATTGCCTAATGGCAATTGGGTCACCGGCCGCGATGACTGAAGTTGCACCAATGCTGGCAACGGAAGCCAGCACCATTCCAAAAAACGGTTTGCGCATGTTGATCTCCTCTCCGAGACCTACAGACTTGCAAGTCAGCCAGCATCAATCAAGCAATGGATGCGATATCACGCCCCTGTGATCAGAAATTGCATGCGCAGCTCAACATAAGGCCCTTAATAAAAGGAGCCTCTTAATTTCCGAAACTGATCAAATGAATCTTCACGCGATCGAGCGGGAAGCTTCACGGACCTTTTGTGTCGCCGCATCAATCTGCTCCATCGCAGATGAAATCACCTGGGCGCTGGACGTCACCATCTCGACACCATGCGATGCGGTTTGCATGTTCGTTGAAATTTCCCTTGTCACAACCGTCTGCTCTTCGACACCAGCAGAAATGTTGGTCGAGATATCGTTGATCTTCTCAATGATGTCCATGACGGCCCCAATCGCCACAACGGCATCGGCGGTCGTCGACTGAACAGATTCAATCTGGCTGGAAATATCTTCCGTCGCCTTGCTGGTTTGAGAGGCCAGACTTTTGACTTCAGAGGCAACCACCGCGAAGCCCTTGCCCGCCTCACCTGCGCGCGCAGCTTCAATCGTCGCATTCAAAGCAAGAAGGTTGGTTTGATTGGCAATATTATCGATCAACTCGATCACATTACCGATCGTTTTCGCGTCTTCAGAAAGCCCGGTCATGATCTGGCTAGACTTGGCTGCCTCGCCCACCGCTTTCTGGGAGACCTCCATGGCAGAGTTCACTTGCCGACTGATCTCCTGGATCGACGCAACCAGTTCTTCAACCGCAGCTGCCACTGTTTGGACACTTCCGGCAGTTTGCTCCGACGTCGAGGCTGAATTGGTGGCCTGCTCGGCCGTGGTCGACAATGTCGCTGCAATTTCGTTCAGATCGGCATCAATCCCGCTCTGAACATCGGCACGGCGTTGGCGTTCATTAATCTCACTTGTAATGTCGGTCGCAAACTTGACCACTTTCACAGGCTTACCTGATGAATCGAAAATGGGATTATAGGTTGCCTGAATCCAGACATCGGAACCATCTTTTCTAATACGCTTGAACTCGCTTTGCTGGAATTCTCCGGCTCTCAGTTTTTCCCAAAATCCTGCATACTCGGCAGAGGACCTGAAAGCAGGATCAACGAACATACTGTGATGTTTGCCTTCCACTTCACCTTTCCGATAGCCCAGGGCATTCAAGAAATTATCATTCGCATCCAGAATTGTGCCGTCCATCTCGAATTCAATGACGGCCTGTGATCGTCCAAGAGCTTCAATTTTTCCTGCATATTCAATATTCATCAGCCGCTCGGCAGCATCGGCCCATTCGACCACAGTGCCGATCCGCTTGCCGCCCTTGAACATATGATTTGCAATCAAATCGAACGTGCGCTCCCCAATCTTGATCGCTGCACGATGGGTGTCGGTCAGATGATCCAGCAGCCCTCTTTGGTGCGCCGGGTTCTTATGAAACACGTCAATCGATCTGCCGATCAATTTATCAACTTCAAAGTCGGGGAATTTCTGGCGAATGTCCGTTTCCGCATCGCGCAGCAGATTTTTTACAGCATCATTCATATAGACAATGTTGTAGCTGCTGTCGGCAATCATCACGTTTGCCATCAGCTCTTCAACTGCGGCAACAACTAGGTTTTTGGGCGTTTTCGCGGAACCTTGAAGCATTTTCTTTCCTCAGAATTATTCTCAAGCGCAGAAGGCTGGTTAAATTTAAATCTGATGGATTCGAGTTAATTATTAATAAATCTCACAAATACCAAAGCTTAAATTTAAAAAAATAAATCGCACAGCAAGTAAAAAACCCTACAGTTTATATAATAATAAACTTATTACACTGTCATATATACTTAATACAATATCCCACTACAATATTAAGCACCCTGTAGAAAACGACATAAAAAAACCCCAACCTAACAGGCCGGGGTTCTTGATTTCAAAACTCAACAACTGATCAGGAAGCAGCTTCGTAAAGCTCGAGAACGTAGTCCCAGTTGATCAGGTTATCGACAAATGCTTCCAGGTACTTCGGACGCGCGTTGCGATAGTCGATGTAATAGGAATGCTCCCAAACATCACACCCCAGCAGCGGGGTTGCACCGTGAACCAGCGGGCTTTCGCCGTTGGCTGTTTTGGTCACAACCAGCTTGCCGTCCTGTAGTGCAAGCCAAGCCCAACCTGAGCCGAATTGGGTCGCACCAGCTGCGATGAAATCTGCGCGGAACTTGTCATATCCCCCCAGATCGCTGTCGATCTTGGAAGCAAGAACGCCAGGGAGAGACGTGCCGCCACCGTCTTTCTTCATCCAGTTCCAGAAATGCAGATGGTTGTAATGCTGTCCGGCATTGTTGAAGAGGCCAGCATTCTTACCGAAGCTACCCTTGACGATTTCTTCCAGAGACTTGCCTTCCAGACCACTGTCTTTCAGCAGATTATTGCCGTTTGTGACATAGGCTTGATGATGCTTGTCATGGTGAAATTCAAGCGTCTCGGCAGACATGTAAGGGCCAAGAGCGTCATAGGCATAGGGAAGTGCGGGAAGTTCGAAAGACATGGGAAACTCCTTTGGGTCCGGTGACCAGCGGAGACTTTCAGGGCCAATACGGCCCACGTTGTTCCCCGCCTCGGAGTGCAATTTAGGAGCGCCCAATGACAACAGCAATGCCCAAGTCGCAAATAAAAAAATATTTTTGTTGTTTTTTATCAACTCGACCGGAAAGCGACGCAGCAAAACGCCCCCAGCTTTGAACATTTCGCTTCGGATGAGCGACCTCGAATTCAGGGATGTGCCTGGTTTTACGGTGCAGATTACAGTTGAGTCGTGATTTTCTGACGAAGTCTCATTTGGATCAGACAGCAATCGGGCCTAACAGAGGGGAACTGTCCGGCCCGAGACCACTTTCAAGATACAGCAGGCTTTGCCTTAGGCGGCCCGAATGTTGTTCAGGAAGCCCTGCACTTCTTCACGCAATGTCTCTGCTTGCTGGGAAAGTTCGGAGGCAGCGCTCAGGACTTGACTTGCGCCCGACCCAGTTTCTTCAGCTGCTTCCGCGACACCGGCGATGTTGACGTTCACTTCAGAAGCACCTGCCGAGGCTTGGCTTACCGCATGAACGATTTCCCGTGTTGCAGCGCCCTGCTCATCAACAGCACTCGAAATTGCCGTCGCCGTTTCATCCAGATCCCGGATTGTGCCGCCAATTCCGCCAATCGCGGTCACAGCCTTCTCCGTAGAGGACTGGATTTCAGCGATTTGTTCACTGATCTGGCTGGTTGCGCGGCTGGTTTGTTCGGCAAGATGCTTCACTTCAGATGCAACGACCGCAAAGCCTTTACCAGCATCTCCGGCTCGGGCCGCCTCAATGGTGGCGTTCAAGGCCAGAAGGTTGGTCTGTTCGGCAATGCCCGAAATCACCTCAACAATATTGCCAATCCGCCCAGCAGCTTCACTCAGATCACTCACGACCACAGCGGTGGTTTCAGCTTCAGCAACCCCCTGCCGCGATTTTTCAGCCGATTGACCGACTTGTCTCGATATCTCATTGACAGATGCCCCAAGCTCTTCAGCAGAACTTGCAACTGTCGCGACATTGGCACCAGCCTCTTCTGCGGCACTCGACACGGTCACAGCTCGTTCCGAAGTGGATTGGGCAGACCCGGTCAGCTGAGTGGCAGTTGCCTGCATTTCAGTTGCCGCTGATGCCACCATCTCAACAATACCGCCAACGGAACGCTCGAACTGATCTGCCATCTCCAACGTCGCCTGACGACGCTCTTCTCGGGTTCGCCCTTCTGCCTCTGCCTGCTCCTGCTCCATTCTCTTGACTGCAATTGCATTGTCCTTGAAGACCTGAACAGCTTTTGCCATCTGGCCCACTTCGTCCTTGCGCTCGGCACCGACGACTTCGACAGTCAGATCATTGTTGGCAAGTGTGTTCATCACAGACGTGATGCCCATGACAGGCTTGGAGATTCCGCGCGCGATAAACCAAGCAGCGAGAATGGCAAAGATCACGGCAATCGCGGCCACAGTTACCGATGTCTCGACAGCCTGCTGCGCATCGGCTTCAGCGCGTGGGCCAAGTTCATCCTGCAGATCCTTGTAGCCAAGCTTCATAGTCTCGATCAGATCTGCTGTTTCAGGGCCAACCTTGTCCAGTGTACCCTTGATCAGGCCATTCCGCTGCTTAATGATAGCGGCCGTTTCGGTGAATGCCGTCATATAAGCTGTGCTGTCGGCAAGAACTTGCTGAGTGAGTTCGCGGCGCTTCGGGTTTTCCAACCGAGCCAGTAAATCCTCTGATGCGGCGGACAGTTTGCCAAACTCTTCTTCCGTCCGGACAAAAGTTGCCTCCGTATTGTCGAGCAGGAACTTCTGCGCATAGAGCCGCCCCAGAAGCAGATGCTTTTGAGCAACGCCCGCGAAGTAACCGGCCTCGGCATCTTTGTCAGCAAACGCACTGTCCATGACACCGGACAGGGCTTTTTCCATCGCCGGGCCGCGCTGATTCAAGACATCTGATACCAGCTGGTTTCGCTGTGCCTGAAACTCCGTCACCTTGTTGAAGGTATCAGAATAGATCTTCATGTCGTTCTCGACCGTATCAAGACGCGCGATCTGATCTGGGCGTTCCAAAACACCCTTGGTTTGTTCGATCAATTCCAGTGTCTTGCCAACACGTTCCTTGACGACCTTGATTGCGTCTTCATTGGCGCTGATAACAAAGTCCTTAACACCAAGGCGCGCCGACAGCAAATTCGCCTGAACGCGTCCGACCGCATTCGTGTTCTTTGCGTAACTCCGGTAAGTGGACAAGTTTTCACTTGAATTCACCAACCCCAGATCAGAAACGACACTGACCACAATCAACAAAGACACCAAGGCCCCAAACCCTGCATATATCTTTGTAGAAACTCGTAAATTTGCAAACCAACTCATATTAATCCCCACAGTTTACCAGCCCCCCAATAAGGACCGCCGCCAAATTAACTCTGAGTAAGATTGAGCCAACTTCGTTATCAAACTGTATAGACGGAATTTTTTAGCCCGCTAATTCAAATAAATAGCTGGTTAAGCATCGTTAATTATAACAATTCGTCACTCTCTTTTGATTACAATTTTATGACAAGGCATACCCTTGGTTTTATCCTCCAACAATTATTGACGTACATTTTCACAAGCCTGCGTGCGAATCACTTCCATGGCCCCATCAAGAACATTCGTTCCACCAAGCGGCTGTTTCCATTCGGCACAGATCAAACAGCACGCTAGGCGAAGCAGTCATTCAGCCTTCCTTTTTGGAAAACGCGCTGCGGATCGTACGTTCGTCAAAATGCTTCGGAATTACGCCCTCCACAGCATAGATATAAAGCGCGCCCTTCAGGATCGCGGCCAGTGTTGTCGTGAGCAACGTCGTTCCCACGATCCACACAACAGCCACCGCCCAAAACCCATAGGCAACACTGGGCTGATCCGAGAAAAGAACCGCACCAGCTGCAATCAGCAAGACACCGATCAAACCGGCAAGAAGGTTCAGGCCTGCAAGGCCAGCGTGGGACGCCAACGATTCACCCCATGTCTTGCGCATGGCCGATACAGACCGCTTGACCGCTTCTATGGGACCAACGCGATCCACCACAAGCACAGGGATCGCAAAATAGATGGCCACAGCCCAGGCTGCACCTATGAACCCGATAAACAATCGGGCAAGGCCACTTGAGCGATCTTCGATCAGTTTCAAAATATATCCGACCGTGGAGACAAACAACGCCCATACAAAGATCTGATGCAGATTGCGCATGGACGAGCGCAGACCATCCATGACGGTTGGATCACCACCTGCAAACCGGATCATCGTGCAGGTGAGAAGCGCTGCATTGAAAAAGATGATGATGAAAGAACACGCAAAATAGATCAGGAAGCCACCGATCAAGACGCGCGGGTCATTTTGGAACTCGGCCTCGGTTTGAAACGAGTTCATGAACACCCCCAGCTCGCCGGAGGACCAAAAAGGCCAGAAAACACCGCCCAACAAGCACAATAATGCCAGTGTGCTCAAAATCGGAAACACCAGCATTTCCTTGTCGAGCATGAGCACCTTCCAACACACACCACCTAATGCAATTGCCGTCTCGATCTTATTTGCAAATTTCTCAAACATGCACTGCTCCGCCTTGATCCAGGGTCCGGCCCCTAATTGGGTCACAGCAAACATCAAATTCATTGTGTTTTCTTAAAGCTGCCCAAAGTGACGACCAGCCGGGAAAGCTCGTCACGAACCGGACCGGCAAACGTCCATCCACAGAGAACCCGGATCATACAAGGCCATCTGTCCTTCACAGGTTGTCGGGCACGGCTTCTGGTTCCACGCTTTCTTATCTTGATGATTTGATTCGAAATGGATTTTCGTAATGCGTAAAAGCGCCCAATCGCTTCCGCGTGCTGCTATTTTTGTGCTCGGTGTTTTAATCGCAGCCCTGCCTGCGGCGGCTGGGCAAGGCCTCGCCGTGCGTATCATTGATGGCGATACGATCCAGCTTGGCCGCGACAAGATCCGCCTTGATGGCATCGACGCTCCGGAGCTGGCTCAGTCCTGCAAAAAATCCGCGGGCAAGACCTGGTCCTGCGGCAAGGCCTCCAAGGCGTATCTCGAACGACTTGCCTCTGCTGGACCCGTCACCTGCCATGGCGACGAACTGGATGTCTACAGCCGAAGGATCGCAACATGCCATGTCCGCGGACGCAATTTGAACGCGGAAATGGTCCGCTCCGGTCAGGCATTGGCGTTTCGACGCTACTCTGCGGCCTATGTGCTGGAAGAGGATGCTGCCCATCTCGAAGGGACAGGTCTTTGGGCTGGCGAATTCGAAGCTCCCTGGGACTACCGCGCTCAAAAATGGCAAGTCGCCGCACAGACAGGTCCTGAAAACTGTCCGATCAAGGGCAATATTTCTGGACGTGGCAAGATCTATCACACGCCTTGGTCACGGCATTATTCCCGCACCCGGATCAACAAAGCTGCCGGAGAGCGCTGGTTCTGCTCGGAAGCCGATGCCATTGCCGCTGGCTGGCGCGCACCTGAGTAGGTCCAGACCAACAGTCGAGGCTAGTCTATCACAGACGTAGACTTCAAAAAGAACCTTAAGGATTTCGAATACCTGCAACACGTGGACTGGGCCTTGCGTTCCAGGGTGCCAGCAATATGCTGCCCAAACACATAGACCAAGACCTTTCGCGCACAGGACAATTTAGTTTCATGATTGCTGCTCCCATCCGCCTGGCCATTGGCGGCGCACTTTGTCTTGCAGCTGCCATGGGGATCGGGCGGTTTGTCTACACGCCTATCCTGCCCTTCATGGTCGAAAACGTGCCGCTTGCTCCCAGCCAAGCCGGTTTGATCGCAGCAGCAAACTTTCTCGGTTATCTGGTCGGAGCTCTGGCTGGATCGTTCGGGCATCTGCCGGGTTCAAAACGCAACTGGATGCTCGGCGCGCTTTTTGCCAGCGCTGTTACAAGTGCCGCGATGGCATTGGGTTCCGGACTTGTCGTGTTCTGCCTTCTGCGCTTTCTAGGCGGTTTTGCCAGTGCATTTGTGCTGGTGTTTGCCTCTTCCCTGGTGTTGGAGGATCTGGCGCGCGCGGGCCGAGCCAATCTCTCTGCGCTTTACTTTTCAGGCGTTGGCTGCGGCATTGCTCTATCAGCAGTTCTGATTGCCGCCCTGTCTCATTCAGCCGTTGGCTGGCAAGGCCTGTGGCTGGCTTCAGCTGGCACAACACTCCTCTTGCTTCTGGCCTCCGCGCTGCTTGTCATCAAAGAAGCTCCACCTGAAGTCTCAAGCTCCCAAACGGCGGCAGCCCAGACAGAGGTAGAGACCAGACAACCGGCCGCTCTTTACCGGTTGATTGCTGCCTATGCTCTCTTCGGCTTCGGCTACGTCATCACCATGACCTTCATTTCGGTGATTGTCAGGGAAGACCCAGCCCTTTCGGGACTGGAAGAAATCGTCTGGCTCGTTGTAGGGCTGGCCGCTGCCCCCTCGATCCTGTTCTGGAACAAGATTGCAAGCCGAACCAGTGCCTCCATGGCCTTTTCGATTGCCTGTATTGCAGAAGCTTTGGGTGTGGCCCTCAGTGTATCTGGTGGTGGCGCTATGATCATCTTGCTGTCAGCCGCGCTTGTAGGCGCAACGTTCATGGGCATCACAGCACTTGGATTGATGGAAGCGCGAAAGTTGTCAACCGGGGATCCACGGCGCATACTGGCCATCATGACCGCCAGCTTTGGTCTTGGGCAGGTGATCGGTCCATGGCTGGCAGGCTATCTGCATGATATGACAGGTAGCTTTCAAAGCGCATCTTTTGCCGCAGCGATATCCCTGATCATTGCAGCAGGATTGAGCTTTCGGCGCAAGGCAAGGTAACCTGCCCATGATGGCCACTGAAAAACCGGCACCCAAAAGACGAACCCAGAAAGGGCAATCATGGAAAAACAAGGAGAACAGGATTGGCCTTCGCTGAAAAAGCAGCTTGAAGCCGAGGGCAGGACAGATCTTGTCAAGGTTCTGGAAGACCTGATCCAGGAAGGGCAGCGCATAGAAACGGCCAAGGTTATGGCGCAGTTAAAATCAGAGAATTCATAAAGCCCAAACACATGCCACCAGAGGGACTTAGGCAATAGCCGGTGTTCGTTCAGCCCGCCTTAGCGCGATGGTTCGATCAGATCCCAACGATTGCCATAAAGGTCATCAAAGACAGCAACCTAGCCATAGGCCTCGACCCTGGGCTGCTCCTGAAAATGCACCCCGGCTGACGTCATACGCGCATAATCGGCTTCAAAATCATCCGTTTCCAGGAAGAAGCCGACACGTCCACCTGTCTGATTGCCTACTGCAGCTGTTTGGTCTGCCCCATCGGCACGGGCAAGTAGAAGCTGGCAACCTCCGCCAGTGGGTGACACAAGCACCCAACGCTTATTGGGACTGAGTTGTGTGTCTTCAACAAGCTGGAACCCAAGTTTCTCGCAATAGAACGCAATCGCCTCATCATACTCGCGCACGAGGAGGGCTATGGTCGCAATACACTTGGGCACCAGATCAGCTTTCTCTTCAACACGCATTTTCTCGGCACATGCCGGATCAAGCGTGAGCGAATTCCCAATAAAGTTCACGCGCTTTGGCTGCAATTGGGCCAGGCTCAATGGACCGGGTTTCGATGCGGTTTACCGGAGCAACCTTGCTGTAATTGCCTGTCGAGAAAATCTCGTCCGCCTCAAGGAATTCGCCAAACGACAAAGTCCGCTCATGAACCTTGTAGCCAGCGCTTCGCAGCAGCTGAATGATGCGCTGACGGGTAATGCCGTTCAAGAATGTGCCGTTTGGAACCGGCGTGTGGACCTCACCATCCTTGGCAAGGAAGACATTGGCGGACGTCAATTCGGCGACATTACCGAGCATGTCGCAGACCACTGCATTGTCGAAGCCGCGCGACTTGGCTTCCAGCATGGCGCGGGCATTATTGGGATAAAGACAGCCAGCCTTGGCGTTGACCGGCATGCACTCCATGGTCGGGCGACGGAAAGCAGAGAGCGTAATGCTGTTGGCAGCTTCCTTGCCAGCCATAGGCGCGTCAAACAGGCACAGGCAAAATCGTGTGCTGTCCGGATCAGCAGCAATCACGCCAGGACCATCGCTCTCAGACCAGTACATCGGCTTGATATAAAGCTGTTTGTCGGCGGAAAACTTCGTAACGCCTTCCTTTGACAGATCAATTATCTGTCCAGCCTGCATGGTCGGCTTCAACCCAAGCGCCACGGCAGAAGCGTTCACGCGTTCACAATGCAGATCAAGGTCAGGCGTGGTTCCCTCGAAAAAGCGGGCCCCGTCGAACACACTTGAGCCGAGCCATGCTGCATGGGAGCGCGGCCCCATCATCGGAGGATTTCCCTCGTGCCACGTCCCGTCAATCCAGGTCCACGTCTCGCTCCAGCCGCTCATTGCCTTCTAAGTCCCTTTTTCATGATTTCTTGTGAGGAGAAAACGCCTAACCGATCTCACCGTCAACATCCAGTCTTCATCCAGCCCAAATTGAGAGGTATATTCCTGAAATTTGCTCTATACGCAAAATTTCCGGCATTATCGATTTTCTCAGGAAAATACTCACAACGCTCTACCTCAGTCATTTTAAGAGCCCAATTGCGTATATGTGCCGACTGGTATGGCTGCCGCGAAAGACCGGCGTTCAAGCTCGAAGTTCTATTTTTGTTCTCAAGTGTCTTGTATGTTAGGGTTAATCATCACTGATTGGATCTGAAAGCAGCAACGCCGCCATCAAAGAGAGACAAAATGGAACAACGCCTCAGCATGATCACTCTCAGCGTGCCCGATGTGGCCAATGCCCGTCATTTCTTTGAAGAGGGCCTCGGCTGGACCCGCGCCAAAGCGCCTGAAAAAGACATCGCCTTTTACCAGACCGGCAGCAATGTGCTTGCGCTCTACAGCCGCACAGCACTCATAAAGGAACTTGGCCAAGACGTGGCGGAGCGGACCACCGGAGGAGTGACAATATCCTGGAATGGCCGCACTGAGGCGGAGGTCGATGCCGCTTTTGAACAAGCGCTTGCAGCTGGAGCCAAACAGGTGAAAACACCAGTCAAAGTCTTCTGGGGGGGATATTCTGGCTATGTAGAAATTCCCGGTGGCCATTTGCTGGAACTGGCTTTCAATCCCTTCTGGCCAATTGCTCATGACGGATCGATTACATTAGAGACATGAGCGTTCCGACACATAAATTTGGATCCACTGACGCTGAAACTGCAATTCCAGGACCAGGCCGACTTCATTTAAGATCGAACATGCCCCCTGCTGTTGCTGAGCATTCACCATGCCGCCTATTAGACTATTGTGCATTGCAATAAAACTTGACGTTTGTACCTAGGCGCTGTCATCTGGGCATCCTCTGCTTTCATGATACGGATCCGTTTAAATGAAAGCGGTCAGTTTGCTTTGCTCTTCATGATGGAAGAGCATCTGTGCATTGTGATTTTCTCAAAACCGGAGTTTTTCCATGGCTTACGCCGCCTTTGTGTTCGATGCTTATGGCACCTTGTTTGATGTGCACGCAGCGGTTCGCAAACACGCGGAGAAACTGGGCCCGGATGCAACGGCATTTTCTCTGGTTTGGCGACAGAAGCAGCTGGAATACTCATGGGTACGGGCCCTTATGGGCCGTTATCAGGACTTCTGGTCCCTGACCGAGCAGGCTTTGGACACCGCCTATGCGCTGTACCCTTCCGCTGACCAATCCCTGCGCAAAGATCTTCTGAACGCCTATTGGACGCTCGACTGTTATCCGGAAGTGCCACAGGTTTTGACCGATTTGAAGGCAACTGGCGCGAAGGTTGCTATCTTGTCCAATGGCTCGCCTGCGATGCTGGACGCTGCTGTGAAAGCTGCCGGACTGGCCGACCTTGTTGATGAGGTCTTTTCCGTCGACGCGCTAAAGACTTACAAGACAGATCCGCGTGTCTACGACATGGTGACGACCCACTTCCGCATCTATCCGGAAGCAATTTCGTTCCAGTCATCCAATCGATGGGATATTGCAGGGGCAACCGCCACCGGTTTCCGCACGGTCTGGATGAACCGGACAGCCCAGCCGGACGAGTATCCGGATCTCGCCCCCAGCGCGGTCCTGAACGATCTGACCGGCCTGAAGACGCTAGGCTGATGACTGAACAATCTTTCCTGTCAGTTTGCTTCAGGAAACGCTTTGCACCAACGAGTATTTACTGAACTGCATCAAACATCTCTTGTGAAAAGGCCGGGAACACGTCCCTTCTTTTTCACATATTGAAGTTGGATTACTCTGCCGCCCTAGCCGGTTCATAGCCCAGCGCCTTGTTCAGCTTGGCGATAAGGTCAATGGCAGCCTCGGCGATGACTGTGCCCGGTGGAAAAATGGCTGCAGCGCCAGAGGCGTAGAGTTCATCATAATCCTGAGGTGGAACAACGCCGCCGACAACGATCATGATGTCGCCCCGGCCCTCGTCCGTCAGCGCCTTTTTAAGCGCAGGCACCAGCGTCAGATGGCCAGCTGCCAGCGAAGACACTCCAACAACGTGAACGTCGTTTTCTACGGCCTGACGGGCCGCTTCTTCCGGTGTCTGGAACAGCGGGCCAATGTCAACATCAAATCCGAGGTCGGCAAAGGCAGATGCAATCACCTTCTGGCCGCGATCATGGCCATCCTGCCCCATCTTGGCCACCAGTATGCGGGGACGGCGACCGTCGTTCTTGTCAAAGGTCTCGACCAGCCCCAGAACCTTATCGATGGTCTTGGACATGGCCCCGGCCTCCCGCTTGTAAACGCCCGATATCGACTTGATCTCGGCTTTGTGACGCCCGAAGACCTTTTCCATGGCCAGGCTGATTTCGCCGACGGTTGCCTTGGCCCGCGCCGCCTTGACGCAAAGATCCAGCAGATTTCCTTCTCCCGTCTCAGCGCCCTGTGTCAGGGCATCCAGCGCGGCCTGTGTCTCTGCCTCATTGCGCTCGGCGCGAAGGCGCTCCAGCTTGGCAAGCTGCTGAGAACGCACATCTGCATTATCAACCTTCAGAACGTCGATCGTCTGTTCGCTGTCCGGCTTGTACTTGTTGACGCCCACCACAGTCTGCGCGCCACTGTCGATGCGCGCCTGTGTCTTTGCTGCGGCTTCTTCAATGCGAAGTTTTGGAATGCCCTTCTCAATGGCCTTGGCCATGCCGCCCAACTCTTCGATTTCACGAATATGGGACATGGCCTTTTCAGCCAGATCATTGGTCAGCTTCTCGACGTAGAAAGACCCGCCCCAGGGGTCGATCACCGAGGTTGTCCCGCTTTCCTGCTGCAGGAACAGCTGGGTGTTGCGGGCAATCCGGGCAGAGAAGTCAGTCGGCAGGGCCAACGCCTCATCCAGCGCATTGGTATGCAAAGATTGAGTGTGACCTTGCGTAGCGGCCATCGCCTCGATGCATGTCCTCACCACGTTGTTGAACACATCCTGCGCAGTCAGCGACCATCCGGATGTCTGACAATGGGTCCGCAGAGACAGGGACTTCGGATTTTTCGGTTCGAAGTTTTCCTGCATCAAAGTAGCCCAGATCAGGCGGGCCGCCCGGAGCTTTGCCACTTCCATGAAGAAGTTCATGCCGATGGCCCAGAAGAACGACAGGCGTGGCGCAAACTTGTCGATGTCCATTCCAGCATCAACACCAGCTCGGGCATATTCGATGCCATCAGCAATCGTATATGCCAGCTCCAGATCCGCCGTCGCTCCGGCTTCCTGCATGTGATAGCCGGAAATCGAAATCGAATTGAACCGCGGCATGTTCTGAGAGGTATAGGCAAAGATGTCGGAAATGATCCGCATCGAAGGCGCTGGCGGATAGATATAGGTGTTGCGGACCATAAATTCCTTCAGAATATCATTCTGAATTGTGCCCGACAGATCCGCCTGAGTAACGCCCTGCTCTTCCGCTGCAACTATATAAAGAGCGAGAACCGGTAAAACCGCACCGTTCATCGTCATGGAGACGCTCATTTTATCCAGCGGAATGCCGGAGAACAGCGTGCGCATGTCATAAATGCTGTCGATGGCCACGCCAGCCATGCCGACATCCCCGGCAACACGCGGATGATCACTATCGTAGCCTCGATGGGTCGCCAGATCGAACGCGACAGAAAGCCCCTTCTGCCCTGCGGCCAGATTGCGCCGATAAAACGCATTGGAAGCTTCTGCGGTAGAAAAGCCCGCGTATTGGCGCACGGTCCAAGGCTGCTGCACATACATGGTCGGATAAGGCCCGCGCATGTAAGGCGCCAGGCCTGGCACCGTATCCAGATGGTTCAAATCTGCCGTATCAGCTGACGTATAAACGCCGGACACGTCAATATCTTCTGGTGTATTCCAGACAGGAGCTCCCTTGGCTTCTGCCGGGTCCAACACATCTTTATAAGGGACCTTGGAGAAATCAGGAATTGAGGTCATGATAAATCCTCCAGATCATCGGCTATTCCAAAGCGGGCGTGAGCCGCTTGAAGGAGACCGAGAAGATTGCAACCAGCAAAGATAAAGGTATCCACTCCTGCAGCCTTGTAAGCCACCTGTTCATCACCTGGTTTGCCTGCCAGATAGAGATACTCGGCACCTGCTGCCTTGAGGGACCTGGCAGCCGCCTCCGCCTGATCTGCATAAACCTTGTCCGAAGAGACAAGACAGGCAATGCTGGATCCAGACACTTTGAAAGCTTCCAGCATATCCTCAAAGCTGTCATAAACTACACCGCCGAGGCAGTTGACCCCACCTGCGGCGAATGCATTGGCAACCCACGTCGCGCGTGCCGTAAAGTGTGACAGTGGCCCAAGGCACGCCAGGAACACATTTGGTGCGCCGCCAGCCTGCGTATCAGCGAGTTCTCTGAGAACCTCAAATGGCTCAGAAATCCGTGAAGAATGCAGCGGTGCCACATTCATGGCGCTCCTGGAAGACATCGCCAAAGGCAGTGCCCTGGCCATTTCAACGCCCCTTGAAAACGCATGGCAGGCCATCTCGAAACGCTCACCGGCACCCGGTTCGCAAAGGGCAATAGGGTCCAGCATTTCCTCGACGGGTGCGGGGGTGACTTCCAGAACGGCAACGGGCTTTTCAGCCAGATCCGGGAACTCACTAGCCCCTGTAATCGGTCGCTTGCGGTGCGCCACTTCATCGTTTCTACGGGACTGTGTCTTGGAAAGCCGCCCCTGAATCCATCCCTCCTGCAAAGATCTGATCATGCCACCGCCAGCGTCAATCTCTTGCAAGAGTGCCCAGGTACTGGCCACAAGAGCATCCGTATGTGCTTCTATCGCGCCAGAACCGGCTGCCGGATCGGCAACCATGTGAAGTTGGCTTTCCTCCAACAGGATGGATTGCGTATTACGCGCAAGACGCCGAGCAAAGGCGTCGGGAAGACCAAGTGTCCGAGTAAATGGCAAAACCGACACACTGTCGGCCCCGCCAACGCCTGCAGCAAAGGTCGCAACTGTGTTGCGCAACAGGTTCACCCAAGGGTCGACCTTGCTCAACATCCGATAGGATGTCTGCATGTGAAGCTGTAATGGCTTCTGCTCCAGACCACAGGCATCCAGTATCGAGGCCCAAATGCGCCGTGCGGCCCGCGCCTTTGCAATTGTGCCAATTTGGTCTGCTTCAGCGACCAGCGTCAGTGAAACATGTTTCTGCCAGCTCTCAGCTGGAACAGAATGTCCATCCATTACACGCAGATAGGCAAGCAAAGACGCCATCGTGCAGGCAAGTTCCTCAGCCTGGCTGGCGCCGCCGTCATGCCAGATCCTGCCATCTGCTGAGTAGAAGCAAGTGTTTGCTCCAGCACGCTCGATGGCGAAAATCCCATCCAGATTGCGGCGCCATTGCTCTTCAATCGGCAAGTTCGACTTGCCCCGTCGCGCAAGTCTTCCAATTGGGTCGGCGCCCAGGTTCACCTGAACAAGCGATGGATCGATGGATCTCTTTTCCAGATACGCCATCAACATGGCCAGGTAAGCAGGCGCGCCGTATCCTGCTCCGATCCGAATTTTAACGAGGTCCAGGAAGACACCGTCAAGGACCTTTTCGAGGTCAGAAATGCACTCTACCTGAAGCCCATACCCATCTGCGGTCAGCAGTGCAGTCGGAAACACAAGCTCCAGACCATCGGCTCCGCCCTCAAGATCGTCATGAATCTGACGATTGGCCTCTACCGGATCCGGGATGTCGATGCGCTGAAAAACAGTCCAGGGCTTTTGGGCCTCCCGTGCGCTGCGCGGCATCGCATCGATGCGCCGCGCAAACAGAGGGGAGAATTCGAAGCCATCCTCCGTCTGACCATTCAAACGGCTCAGCGGAGCTCCTTTTAAGGCTTTTTCAGCCGCCGCGAGCCAAGATTGCTCGGTCTCTCCCAAAAAAATCTGCGGTACATTCAGCGACATAACAATCTCCCGATGCAGCCTTTTAATCCCTGCCGGGAAGCCAAAGCAACTCAGCACATTGTCCCAGGCGCTGAAAAGCCCATTTTTTAGCCGAATCGCAAGGAAAGCCTCATTGGCTTGTTCACTCTTCGAGCTCCCCGCTCCGACCTCCGCCCCAAGATGCCTTCAAAACAGGCAACCAACATAAACAAAGCCTCATGAAGTACATCGAAGCTGCCGAAAATTATGCCAATGGAATTAAAGCAGAAACAATTGGACAAAAATCTGGCGCGACAGGCCAACTTTGAGGCAGGAATGTGATGGCCCTTCCGATATTTCTAATGTAACTTATACACATTGCCGTATGGGAAAGTAACACCCCTAAGCACCAGAAAAACTTAAAACGGCACTGTAACTTGAGGAGTATTATCAAGAATAACTAAGTAAATAAACCCCATCTGCTGACTGTTGTTCAAAAGTCACAAAAAGTGACATGCGACAGAACGCTCATAAAGCAATCAAAGATTGCAAAAAATGGATGTGCACAATGAACGATCAAATCGAGCTAAAAAACAAAATCCGCGCCATATCTGAGGCAAATGCCGCCCATCACGTTTTGGATATCCTTGAATCCAATCTGCGTCGTATGGGTGCAACGCATGTTCTGGTAACCGGTCTCCCAATGCCGAACCGGCCGATCGACAGCCTTGTTCATCGCTTCCGCTGGCCTGATCAGCGCAACGATGGCATCGAAAGCGCTTCTCTCTCCGCCAATGACGGCGCCCTTATGTTGGGACTTGATTCAAACCGCGCCAAGATCTGGACCGTTTCCGCTGGTGACATGGAGCATTCAGACCTGCTTGCTGCTGCTGGTGAAGGCAGCGAGATGATCATCGTGCCGGTGACTGAATTGCATCCGTTCCAGGCATTCGTCTTCGCGGCTGGTCCTTCGATCCAGGCAACGAAATGGGAACTGAACGCTCTGGAACTCTTGTCCGCAGCAGCCTTTGCCCGCCTTCGGGATCTTGGCGTTGTGTCCGGTCAGCGACCAGGTGCGCTTTCCACCCGCGAACGTCGCGTTCTGGAACTGACTGCATTCGGTAAAACAGCTGGTCAAATCGCAGACGTTCTGGAGATTTCTCAGCGTACAGTTCATGCACACCTGCAAAATGCCAGTGTAAAACTGAATGCCTCCAATAAAACCCATACGGTTGTCGAAGCCCTTCGCTACGGACAGATCCGGGTTTAAACGAGACAATATTGCACGGTAACCTGCACGGTTAAGTGCCAGGCTGACAAAACAACGTTCAGCCTTGGGGGGAACATACAAGCGCCGACGACAAACGCCGGCGTAAACGATCTTATCTCATTTCCATGATTTCGAAAAACGTGACCACAACCGCAATTTCTATGCGATTGATGGTTTTTAATTGCTTGCCCCCGACGATTATTATCGGGAGACCATCAAAAAAAGGCACAGCATTCATGCCGCGCCTTCTTCATCAAATAACCATCCACAGAACTTAAACTCAGTAAGACATCACTGCAGGAAGTTCTTTGGCCTGATCGACCCACTTGATCACTTGGGCTTCTCCCGGAACCTGACGAACAAGCTTTTTTGCTTCGTTCACTTCGGCCATTTTCGCGGCCAGATTTTCCGGCTTGCGATGCTTGAGTTCTTTCACCGTATCAACGCCAGCCGCTTCGAGAAGCTCCGAATACTCTTCCCCAACGCCGCTGATACGCATCAAGTCAGCCATATTCGCCCACTTGAGAATATGACCGGATTCGATGCCGGTTTCCTCAGCAAGAGCCTTGCGACCCTTGGGGTCTTTTGCCCGCTCCAGATAAGCTTCTGTTGTCTTGATGCCAACAGCTCCCAGCTTTTCACTATAGACTGGGCCAATACCTTCAATTTCAGAGATCGAATACGACATATCCCAAGTTACTCCCTAGTTGAACTCCAACTACATTAGCGACAATTAAACGATCTGGCTCAATCCCGGGATCTGCGAAATCACTTCATCAACAACGTCATCCCCTGCTTTTTCCTTGGCAAAGCTCACCAGCTGACGCACCACTGTTTGAACCTCGTCCATTCCAAGACCAGCAGACGTCAGTTCATTCAAGGCGCCCATGGCCCCCATGCCCGGCATCATACCGGAAAGTCCGCCAAGAAGACCGCCGCCGCCGCTTGCAGCTTCCTTTTCGGCAATCAGCTCTTCTGCGCCTGGAAGCGCACTCAGAACCTTCTGCATTTGCTCATCCGGTCCATCCTTCTTCAGAAATTTCAGGATGATTGCGATGGCCTCACGTGCAACATCCTGTTCAATTCCTGCGGCAGTAGCGATACGATTGATGAGTTCGTCCATTTTTGTCTCCAAATAGCTGCGGATCAGGCAGAAACACTCGTCCAAATCCCATTACAGAGGCTATACACTGTGTCATGGGCCTGCGTCGACGGTGACTTTACGTTATGGGAAGCTTTTGCACCGCAGTACTTTGCCTGAAAGGCTTCGGCCGAGGAATGGCACCAGAGAATGGGACCGGAGATCGGGGACGACGACAGAATGGACAGCATATATATTGGCGGCAGCATCAAGGACGAACATCTGCTACTCAAACTCGCGAACCGGCATGGCTTGATCACAGGTGCCACGGGCACCGGCAAGACGGTCTCACTGCAAATTCTCGCGGAAGGTTTTTCCGCAGCCGGTGTGCCTGTCTTCTGCTCCGACATCAAAGGCGACCTGTCCGGCATTGCAGCAGCGGGCGCAAAAAAAGACTTCCTCGAAAAACGCGCGGCTGACATCGGTTTTTCCGATCGCTATGTTTATGAAGCGTTTCCAACCACATTTTGGGACCTTTACGGCGAACAGGGGCACCCGATACGAACGACAGTTTCCGAAGTCGGCCCATTGTTGCTAGCGCGTCTTCTGGAACTCAACGACACTCAGGAAGGCGTCTTGAACGTCCTGTTCGAATTGGCAGATGATGAAGGTCTGTTGCTGCTGGACCTGAAAGATCTGCGTGCCATGCTGGCCCATGTTTCAGACCGCGCATCTGAATTGTCCCGTCTTTATGGCAATGTGTCCAAATCGTCCATCGGGGCAATCCAGCGCCGATTGCTGGTGCTTGAACGTCAGGGCGGAGACCATCTATTCGGCGAACCGGCTCTCGACATTCGTGATTTCATGCGCACGGCACATGACGGACGGGGCGTAATAAACATCCTTGCCGCTGACAAGCTGATGTCATCGCCAAAGCTCTACGCAGTCTTCCTTCTATGGCTGCTGTCGGAACTCTTCGAGGAACTACCTGAAGTAGGCGACCCGGAGAAACCCAAACTCGTCTTCTTCTTTGACGAAGCGCATTTGTTGTTTGATGATGCACCCAAGGCCCTGATCGACAAGGTTGAGCAAGTTGTTCGGCTGATCCGCTCTAAGGGCGTCGGGGTCTATTTCGTCACCCAGAACCCGGCAGATGTGCCTGAAACCATCCTGTCCCAACTGGGCAATCGGGTCCAACATGCCCTGCGTGCCTTTACCCCGCGCGACCAAAAGGCCGTGCGCGCAGCAGCCGAGACCTTCCGCCCGAACCCGAACCTCGACACGGAACGGGTGATTACCGAACTTGGCGTCGGAGAGGCCCTGGTCTCGACCCTGGAAGGCAAGGGCATTCCGTCCATTGTTCAGCGAACACTTATTCGCCCGCCCTCCTCCCGTTTGGGACCGATCACCCAGGCAGAGCGCCGTTCCTTGATCCAGTCCAGCGCCGTTTTCGGTCTATACGAACGCCTGAAGGACCGTCATTCTGCTTTCGAAATGTTGGCACAGCGCGCGCAGGACCAGCAGCGGCAGGAAGACAAACAACGGCGACAAGAAGACCTACATGCTGAAAAGCATGGGGAGCCACGGCGTACCCGCTCCGGTTTCGAGCTCCCCGATTTTGGCCGAGATGACCGGCCAAGACAGAAAAGCAGGCAATCCTCTGCGCGTCGGCGCAGCAACAAGGACAGCGTTTTGGAAGCCGGTATGAAGTCAGCGGCCCGCAGCCTGGGGTCATCCCTTGGCCGCGCTTTGGTGCGTGGACTGCTCGGATCGTTGAAACGGGGATTTTGATTTGAAAGCCGAGAGTGAAGTCAAAGAACCAGGAAAACCATTAAGTTTTACCTCGACAGGTCCTTCGGATGCTCCTGTTATCAACCACGAACGCAATGCGCTTCGGGTTGGCAAATGGGCAAACCTCTCCATGGCTGGCGCTGGCATCATTGCAGCATGGGCCTCTCATTCGGATGCCATGCTCGTCGACGGGCTTTATTCTGGCGTCAACTTCCTGTCTGCCATTGCGGCTGCCCGCATCGGCAGCCGTGTAGGACTGCCCGCAACACGATCCCGGCCATGGGGTCAGGATTTCGACGAAACTCTTTATGTGACCTTCCGCAGCTTGATCCTGGTTGGTGTGCTGGGATTCGCAGCCATTCTCAGCATGTCCAAGATCCTGACGTTTGCGACCGGCGGCGAGGTTCCAACGCTGAACTTTGTCCCTATTGCGGTCTATTCTGTTGTAATCGTTCTGATCTGTGCAGGGCTTGCCATCAATTACCGCCGAGCCTATGCGAAATCTGGTGGCCAAAGCGCCATTTTAAAGACCGAAAGCAAAGCCGCCATGGTGGATGGCGTCCTCAGTGTGGGCGCTGGCGCAGCGCTATTAAGCTTGCCCCTTCTGAAGGACACACCGCTAGCCCCCTTCATGCCGATCGGGGATGCGGTTGTTGTGTTGATCCTCATCGCCGTCATTATCTGGCAGCCCCTTGCCTCCTTCAGGCAGACCCTCGCCGAGCTGGCAGGTGTCAGTGCACCGGCATCCACCGTTTCCATGGTCGCTAAAACCGCCCGGAACGCTGCTCGGGCTGAAGGCTTTGTCTTTCGCCGGGTCGCCGTCCTACGGGCAGGAAGATTTCACTTTGCTGCAATCTATATCGACCCGACCAGACCGGTCGAAGCCACTGAAATCGACGCCTTTCACAACACAGTAAAAATTGCCCTGGAAAAGGCGATTGGTCCGACCCGGACGGAAATCATTGTAACAGCTCGATCAAGATCACTGCCACCTGGCCTTCCCTGACAAGGGGCAACCGATTTCGATTTGCACCTGTCTTGCAAATATGCCCAATTGGGCTTTCTTGCCGAGTCCTCAGGCTCTCAACTCATTCATACAAATTAAGGATGACCGATGACCACCATCGAGAAGGTCCTCACACGAATTGATGCCGATCTGGAAAACAGCCTTTCGCGCCTGTTTGACCTGCTGAAGATCAAGAGCATCTCCACCGATCCCCAATACGCGCCTGATTGCCGCCTTGCTGCAGAATGGTTGGCCAAGGAGCTAACCAGTATTGGCATCGATGCGACTGTGCGCAGTACATCAGGCCACCCGATGGTTGTCGGCCATCGCAAATCCGGCAAGTCCGGCCCACATGTGCTGTTCTATGGTCACTATGATGTTCAACCGGTCGACCCTCTCGACCTTTGGGACGCTGATCCGTTCGAGCCCAAGATCGTCACCCGCGAAGACGGCACCAAGGTGATCGTTGCCCGTGGTTCAGCCGACGACAAGGGTCAGTTGATGACCTTTGTGGAAGCAGCCCGTGCTTTCATTGCAGAGACAGGCGATCTGCCCCTCGATGTTTCCGTGCTGTTCGAGGGCGAGGAAGAATCTGGTTCTCCTTCCCTGCATCCGTTTCTGAATGCCAACAAGGACGAGCTGTCCTGCGACCTGGCCCTTGTCTGTGACACCTGCATGTGGGATGCGGACACGCCCGCGATCTCTGTGATGCTGCGCGGGCTGGTTGGCGAGCAAATCACCATCAGGGCAGCCGACAGGGACCTGCACTCCGGCTTTTATGGCGGCGCGGCGAGGAACCCGAACCATATACTGGCAAACATCCTTGCCGGTCTTCATGATGAGACAGGCAAAGTCACGCTGGACGGGTTTTACGACGGCGTGATTGAACTGCCGGACACAGTTACCAAGCTTTGGGACGAACTGGGTTTTGAAGTTGCCAAATTTCTTGGCGGCGTTGATCTGGAGATTGCCGCCGGCGAGGCTGGACGATCCGCGTTGGAGCAAGTCTGGAGCCGACCAACCGCCGAAGTCAACGGTATGTGGGGTGGTTACATTGGCACAGGATTCAAGACCGTAATCCCGTCAGAAGCCTATGCCAAGGTGTCCTTCCGCCTGGTCGGAGACCAGGATCCCGACAAAATTCGCGATGCTTTCCGCGCCTATGTTCACTCCAAGCTCCCTGCAGACTGCAGCGTCGAGTTCCTGCCCCATGGCGGAAGTCCGGCTCTGAGACTTGATTTCGACAGCCCCGCTCTGGCAAAGGGTCAGAAAGCCCTGACCGACGAATGGGGCAAGACGGCAGCCCTGATCGGCTGCGGCGGATCGATCCCGATTGTCGGAGACTTCAAGTCCATGCTGGACATGGATTCCATGCTGATCGGCTTTGGTGTTGAAGACGACGCTATCCATTCGCCGAATGAGAAATACAATCTCAAGAGCTTCCACAAGGGCATCCGCTCCTGGGCACGTGTTCTCGACGAATTGTCACAAGACTGACCATAAAGGGCGGGCCAAGACCATTTGGCCCGCCTCTCCTTGGAATTTGGTCAGCAACTGCCACGCCCTTGCCACATCACCGTGAACATTGTGCAATAGACCTTTCACCGTGAGACCCGTTTTATTGAAAAGATTGAGGTTTAAATGAAATCCGTTTGCGTGTTCTGCGGCTCCAGTTCCGGATCCAACTCTGCTTACACGGAGGCTGCACAAGAGACCGGGCGCCTCATCGCTGAGCAAGGCATGACGCTGGTTTATGGCGGAGCAAAGGTCGGCTTGATGGGGACCGTGGCCGATGCCGCTCTCGGCGCGGGTGGTCGTGTGATTGGCGTGTTGCCAACCTCGCTTCAGGAAAAAGAACTCTCTCACGATGGCCTGACCGAATTGCACATCGTTAGTTCAATGCATGAACGCAAAGCCTTGATGGCAGAAAAGTCCGATGCCTTCCTGACCCTGCCCGGCGGAGCAGGAACCATGGAAGAGCTCTTTGAAGTCTGGACATGGGGGCAGCTTGGTCTACACAATAAGCCTTGCGGCTTCCTCAACACAAATGGCTTTTATGACCAGCTTCTAACCTTCCTCGATTTTCAGACAGAAGAAGGTTTTATGAAACCTGTGATGCGAAATATGATCCAGTCAGCTGCAGCGCCTGCGGATCTACTCGCGCAGTTCAGATCCTATCAGCCACCAAAGACGCCAAAGTGGATCAAACAGGAAGAAACCTGAGCTGCCCTTAATTTGGCCCACGTCTCAAGCTGACAGCTTGAAGCGCCGAAACGGCAGTTTAAACATCCTGTCGACAAGCCCAAAGCCTGCCTTCCCACGCCGCTCTGACCAATGCTAAGAGCGGCAAGGCCATTCCCCAAAGTGGCAATCCTTTCCTTGGAGTTTCCCGTTTCATGCGTTCGCCGCTTACCGGTTTTTTCTGCCTTCTTGCCCTTACCGTGGGTGCCTGTTCTCCAACCGTCGATTACAATGGACCACTCCAAAGTGCCCGGACATCAACTGTAACGCTGGTTCAGATCACCAACGACAGCGTCGGCGGCATCACGGCAGATACGGTGTATGGCCAGAAGTCCATTGCTGCAGCCCTTCCCGGACTTACGACCGAGGGCATTCAAACGGCGGAAGAAAACCGGACTGAATGGGCCATTGCTGCCTTCAATTCAGACGGGTTTCAAGTTCTCCAGGTGTTCAAGGGAAAAAATGGCAAGGTCCGTGCTGTCCATGGTGTAACACATCACTTGCAAGGTCCGAACGGTGAGCGCATCGGCATGGCCTTTCATGAGATTGGTCTGGGCCGCATGAACTGCCGGATCGGTAAAGGCCTCTGGCGCGGAATGGCAATCTGTCACGCGAAAAATGCCCGAAACGTCGATCTGGTCTTTGCCATTCCGCAATACCAGGGACCCTTCGACCAGCTCCCGCCAGACATAGAACTTCAGGATTCAATCCTGCAACGCATTATCTGGACACCCAATAGTTAAAAGGTCAGAGCCGGAAGCACGACGGCCTCCGGGTCAGATTTAACGAAATCATCGTTCCAGAGCGTAAAATTAGATATGCGCTTTGGAATTGACTGGAACTGCACCGACAGGCTTCCAGATGGAGTCCTTGTTTAGATACTTCTTTCGGGCATCCAGATAGCCCATAAACAACTGCAGTTCGCGCTCACGAACGCCCGGCAAGGATTTAAAATCAAGCCCGGTCCAAGGCAGGAACGGATTGCGCCGCATATGCCAATGCAGCTCACAACGAACCGTTGGCTTGTCGGATGGTGTTCTGCCGTGAAACGCAAATGTATCGGCCACAATCAATGTGTTGGCGGGAACAGCCATGCGCTTTGGCTGGGGAAGCCCAAGGCTCTGCAGATCAGCTGCCCCGATGCGGAACGATCCGCTGGCGTGATGGGAATTTGAATCCTGAGAAGCCGACAGCGAACATTGATGCTGCCATTCCAGCCGCTCATCAGTCAGCTTGTGAGATCCCGGCACAAAGCAAAACGGTCCGTCTTCTTCGGCAACATCTTCAAGAAACAACCACGCTTTAGACGTAGCATGAAACGTATCAGAGTGAACGTCCGTTTGAGGGTCACGTTTCCCGGAGGGTTCAACAGCAACGGTCTGCAGAAACCCGATTGGCTGACCGCCTTGTGAAGCAGCATAGCGGATCTGCGCCAAAGCGCGCTTGTCTCGCAAGGCGGAGGCAAGAGCAGGATTTGCGTCCAGAACATTCGGCGGCACGGGCGTCATCCGGGTCACCGCATCGCCTTGACGCATTTCCCGCGCTTCAAAAGGCTTGCCGAATACTTCTGCCTTCAAAGCCTGAAAATGCTCATCTGACAGGAAATTCCGTGTTACGAAATAGCCGTTTTCATCGAAGAACTCTCTGTCTTCTGCGGACAGGCTTGGCGCAAGGCGCTTGCGCCGATGAGCTGCGAGGTTTGCCGCGATCTGCACCCGCTTTTTGTGCAGCCCTCGGCGGTTGAGGTTCTCATTGCCAAGGATCGGGTTTTTCCTCAGGGATTTTTCCGCACCAAAAACACCCAACAGCCACAAGGGGGCACTCAAATAAGACAAGGCGCTCATACGGTTCCTCTTAAACGCACTCAATAATATAACGTAGCGTACCACGGGCCATTTGGTTTCCATAGCCTCTGCCAGGAAAGTTCAATCGTGACGGAGGATGATTCCTCGGTTAAGTCATGGGAATGACCGACACAGCGCACAGAAACTCGATCGACCCGGAAGCCCTTGCGCGCGGAATTCGCGACGGGAACCGGGCCAGCCTTGCAAGGGCCATCACACTGGTGGAATCTCGCAAGGCCGAACACAGGGCCATAGCCCGGGGTTTGATCCAGGAGCTGTTACCCCTGACAGGTACGGCACAGCGCGTCGGAATCACAGGAGTTCCGGGCGTTGGCAAATCGACAACCATTGACACCCTCGGCTCAAACCTGACCGCCAAAGGCCACAAGGTTGCTGTGCTGGCTGTCGACCCGTCCTCGACCCGCACCGGTGGATCCATCCTTGGGGACAAGACGCGGATGGCACAGCTTGCCGTCGACAGGAACGCCTTCATTCGCCCGTCCCCGTCTGCGGGCACACTTGGCGGCGTGGCAGCCAAAACCCGCGAAACCATGCTTCTGTGTGAGGCTGCCGGGTTTGATGTGATCCTGGTGGAGACCGTTGGCATCGGTCAATCCGAGATCACAGTGGCCGATATGGTCGATTTTTTTCTGGTGCTCATGCTTCCAGGGGCTGGCGATGAGCTACAAGGCATCAAGAAAGGCGTCCTTGAAATTGCGGACATGATTGCCGTCAACAAAGCCGAAGGCGACGGCGCACTGGGCGCTCGCTCTGCTGCATCCAACTATCGAGCAGCGCTTCACATTCTGGCACTGCGCTCCCTGACATGGAGCCCGCCGGTCATCACAATGTCAGGCCTGGCCAATGAAGGGCTGGACGCCATGTGGGATCAGGTCGCCCTGCACCGGGACAAAATGAGTGCCACAGGAGAATTCCAAAAGCGCCGGGCCGATCAACAAGTGTCCTGGATGTGGGACCTACTGCAACAGCGTATGATGGAAGCCCTGACAGCCAACGCCCGCACCGCTGACAGATTGAAGAGCCTTGAAGGCCAAGTGCGCGATGGGCAAACAGCGGTCTCGGTTGCTGTAGAAGAAATCGCCGACCTTATTGGCATTTGAAACGGACAATCATGACCAAAACCATCCTTGTCACCGGGTTTGAGCCGTTTCCCGGCGCTTCGATCAATCCAACAGCCTTGCTGATCGCACGCCTACCGAAACGCCTTCCTGCGTCCATCGGTGAGGTCAGGTTTCATTTTGCCCGTTTGCCAACAACTTGGGCTGCAAGGCACAGTGTGACCGACAAGCTCCGCCGCACACTTCAGCCTGCCGCGATCATACACTTCGGGGTAGATGGATCCCGGCGCGGCATCAACGTTGAAACCCGGGCCGTCAACTGCGCAACACGCGTCAAACCCGATGCGGTGGGCGAACATGCGTCACTCCCCCACCTCAACTCCAATGGCCCATCGTCTCGTTCGTCAACACTCCCGGTTCGGACTTTGAGAGAGGCAGCATCGCGCAGCGGGGCTCCTGTCTCCCTGTCCCGCGACGCTGGCACTTACCTGTGCAACGCAACTCTCTGGGACAGCATCGGCAGCGGCATTCCGAGCGTCTTCGTGCATGTCCCACCCCTGCCACGCGGCAGATTTGACAAGCGCCCCTGCCTGCAACAAGTCGAAGCAGCCGCTGTCCAGATATTGCGCGAGATCGCCCGCCGGATCTGACGGGCTCCCAACAATTTCGGCTACTCGGTCATCCTGCCATTGGCGGATCGAGAAGCGCAAAGCCTTCCTGCCGCCGGTATGGAAAATGCGGATAGGGCGCATCTTTATGACTGGCAGCATCCAGCTTGGCGACCTGCTCAGCTGACAGTTCCCAGCCAACAGCTCCGAGGTTCTGCCGCAGTTGTTCTTCGGTGCGCGCTCCGATGATGACGGAAGACACAGTCGGACGACGCAGCAACCAGTTTAGTGCGACTTGCGGGATCGTTTTTTCTGTTTCTTCAGCAATCTCTTCCAGGGCATCAACGACCTTCAGCAGATATTCATTGTCCACCGGCGGACCGAAGCTCTCCGTCTCGTGAAGCCGACTGAGTTCCGGAAGCGACTGACCGCGTTTGACCTTGCCCGTTAAACGCCCCCAGCCAAGCGGGCTCCAAACCAACGCCCCAAGTCCCTGATCGGCTCCGAGCGGCATGAGATCCCATTCGTAATCGCGGCCAATGAGCGAATAGTACACCTGATTTGCTACATAACGGGGGAAGCCATTTTTTTCTGCAGCGGCGAGAGATTTCATGATTTGCCATCCTGAGAAGTTGGAGACGCCGACATATCGAAGCTTGCCTGCCTTGACGAGCGTGTCCAGGGTTCCCAGAACCTCTTCGACAGGCGTGCTCGCATCAAAGGCATGCAGCTGGAATATATCAATGTAGTCTGTTTCAAGGCGTCGAAGGGCATCGTCCACCGTTTGGATCAATCGGGACCGTGACGTTCCGCGTTCATTGGCGCCCTCGCCCATTGGCAAACCCGCTTTGGTCGAGATCAGAACGTCCCCTCTGCGGCCCTTGATAGCAGTCCCCAGAACAGATTCAGAAGCCCCTTCCGAGTAAACATCCGCGCTGTCGAAAAGATTGACACCAGCGTCGAGGCAAATGTCGATCAGCCTTCTGGCTTCAGTCGCATCTGTCTGCCCCCACGCACTGAATATCGGCCCGGAACCTGCAAAAGTCCCGGTGCCAAAACTGAGAGCGGGGACCTTGAGGCCAGACGAACCAAGAGAACGGAATTCCATGCCAGTTCCTTTCAGAAGCAAAGCTGTAATGAGAAGCAAGTCCGATATGGCCCGCTCCTTTCCGAACTCAATGTAGGTTTGAGCGAATAGATGATATAGATAGCCACAGCTCACATCATCCATGAATTGAATTCATCAATGGCACGTATAGATATCAACCGTTTCGGAGAAATGAGCGTTTTGGTCCAAGTGGTGGAAAGGGGCAGTTTTTCAGCTGCTGCCACCGCCTGCGACATGACGCCGTCAGCCGTCAGCAAATTGATTTCCCGGCTGGAGAAACGACTGAAGACACGCCTTCTCACCCGCTCGACGCGACGATTGCAATTAACGGCTGAAGGCTGCGCTTTTTACGAGCGCTCAACCCGTATTCTGGCCGATCTCCATGAAGCCGAGCAGTTTGCAAATGCGGGAGAACATCCGGCCGGGCGTATTCGCCTCAGCACCAGCGCATCTTATGCGACCCATGTGCTTATCCCGATTGTCGGCGAGTTCCTTGAACGCTACACGGATATTACCCTCGATATCGTCCAGACAGATGTGCTGATTGACCTTCTGGCGGAACGAACCGACATCGCCGTCAGAGCCGGTCCCATGAAAGACAGTGGCCTGACTGCCCGCAAACTCGGAGAAACGGCCCGCGTTATCGTGGCATCGCCCGGGTACATTGAAAAACACGGGCGACCAGAGACAGCGGAAGACCTCGACCACCACCGGATCTTAGGATCAACCTACACACGCAGCATTGAGGGCTGGCCGTTGAAACACGACGGGGAAAACATGGCCTCATCAGTCAAGGAACAGCTGCTCGCCAGTGATGGAGAGGCCATTCGCAAGTTGGCCCTGGCGGATGCCGGTCTGGCCCGCTTGACTGTTTTCACAGTCCGGGAGGATATCGCCTGCCAACGGCTGGTGCCACTGCTTGAGCACCTCAACCCCGGTGACCGGGAAGAGTTCCACGCAGTCTATGTCGGACAGGGTGGACCGGTCCCGGCACGTGTGAGGGCCTTGCTGGATTTCCTGACGGAAAAGGGCAAAATTTCCTAGCGTCAAAGCCAATCTAACCCCATGGCACGCGGATTGCTCTTGCTCTGTAGAGATGCATGAGATTTCCAGCTTCGGGATGTATTTGACGCAATGACAGGTTTTTCAGGACGTCACCGCTCCAATTTGAGCCGCCGCGCGTTCCTTCGCGGGACACTTCTTGCGACGGCCGCGGGTACGGCCCTGTCCCTAACCGGGACTGCAGCTGGCGCTGCAATCCAGATTGCCGATCTGCGCGGTTCCATGGATGCCAGCGAATTGGGCCTGGTGCCGAACTCCTCCACGGACCAAACAACGCTATTCCAACGGGCCATCAACCGGGCCGTCAAAAAAGGCCGGGCGCTGTTCCTGCCTGCTGGCAACTATCCCGTCGCAAACCTGCGTTTTCCCTCCGGCACTCTTATCGTTGGTGTGCCCGGGCGCACACGGCTGATCTACCAAGGTGGCGGCGGCCTTCTGGCCACCGCTGAGGGCGTCTCGAATGTCTCCCTGTCCGGCCTGACATTTGATGGAGCCAACAGGACCATCGGCGATCATACGGAAGGCCTGTTGCATTTCGTCGGCGTTCGGGAGATTTCCCTAACAGATTGTGCCATCACGGGCTCTGCCAAGAGCGGTCTCGTTCTGGATCGCTGCTCGGGCCGCGTTTCGGTCTGCACCGTGACTGGAGCTGCAGAGGCGGCCATTCGATCGAATGAGGCCGATGGCCTTCAGATCACAGATAATGTGGTGTCGGACTGTGCCAATGGCGGCATCTGGGTGCATCGCTGGAAAAAGGGCGAGGACGGCACGCTGGTGTCTGGCAACCGGGTCGAGCGGATCGGAGCCAAATATGGCGGCACCGGCCAATGGGGCAACGGCATCAATGTGTTCCGCGCCGATGGGGTCGTTATTTCGAACAACCGCATTGCAGATTGTGCCTTCTCTGCGATCCGCTCCAACACAGGCTCCAATGTCCAGATCATAGGCAATTCGTGTCTCAGGTCCGGCGAAGTCGCTATCTATTCAGAATTCGCGTTTCAAGGCGCTTTGATCGCCAACAACCTGATTGACGGCGGCACGACCGGGATTTCCATCGCCAACTTCATGGACGGTGGCCGGTTGGCGGTGTGCTCAGGTAACCTTATTCGCAACCTGTCAGCGAGAGGCCCCTATCCGCCAGAGGTGGCCGGGTTCGGCATCGGCATTGCCGCAGAAGCAGACACGACGATCACCGGCAATGTCATTGAAGGCGCGCCGCGTTTCGGCTTGCTGCTGGGTTGGGGCCCTTATATGCGCAACATCGTCGCCTCGCAGAACGTCCTACGCAGCTGCGACACCGGGATCGCCGTCACAGTCGTTGAGGGGGCCGGATCTGCAGTGATCAGCAACAATGTGGTTCAGGGGTCGCAAAAAGATTCCATCGTCGGCTACAGATGGCTCGACAAGGCCACCCGCGAGCTGAACGACACCCGCGACTGGTCACATCTTTCGGTCATGGGCAACCAGGTCGCCGTTTAAACTCAGCTGAGCGAGAACCTCAACGACAGGCAAGACAGACCGCCGTCGACCTTGCGCGCTTCATGGGTCGGCAGGACAACCGTGTTAAAACCCGCCGCCTCGACAGCCGCCTTGGTCTTCGGATAGCCTTCGGGAACCAGCACCACGTCATTCACCCGGATGACATTGGCGGCATAGTCTTCGCCTTCGGGCACCTCGACCGTCTTCCGATCACCAAAGAAGCCGCTGTCGATCATCACTTTGGTCGCCAGAATAACGCCCTTGCCGAGGGTCGAACAGGCTGTCTTGAAATGCAGCACGCCGTCGGGCGTTTCAGCGACGCGGGCATTGTATCCAAGGTCGCCCAGCAGAGTTGCAAACGCCATTGCTCCGACCTTGTTGGTGCGCGCAGACAGACCAATCAGGATCTCGTCGTCCAGCATCAAGACGTCGCCGCCATCGACATGGCCTTCGCCAGGGATTTCAAGCACCTTGTCGAACCGCGTCTCCAGGGCGGATTTGATTTCCCCAGCCTCCCCGCTTCGGCTGTCAGCACCCGGTCGCAGAAGGATCGCAACGTTCGGTAGGCAAAAGGCCGGATCCTCGACAAAACAACTGTCGGGATAGGCCTCCAGCGGCGGCAAGACATCCACGGTCAAGCCAGCTGCCTGCAAGGCCTCGACATAGGCCACATGCTCGGCCCGAAAGGCTGCACCGCTCGGATTTCCCGTATCAACAGCCCTAAGGCCATCCGTAACGCTGTCCGCAGGTGTCCGCGTCACAGCATGGGTAAAAGTCCAGGAAAGACCATCGCGATGGGGCATCGTGTTCCTCGTCTTAGGTTTTTTGCAATCAGGCGAGCTCTGCCTTGAGGTCGGTCAGGAATTCTTCTGATGGACGGATGTCGCCAGCCTTGAAATCAATGCGGGTTAACACTGGCGGATTGACATAGGTATTCAGCACCTTGGCCTCATCCTCATTGAGATCAAGAAGCACTTCCAAAACTGCGGCCATCATGCATTCCGATCCGCGGCTTGCACCATCATCGCACTTCAGGGCAATACCGATGCCTTTTTCCGGGATCGACGCGCAGAACACACCTTCTGCACCGGTCTTGACGAAGACCCGGCCTTTGAAAACCTTCATCACATCCGTACAGAAGCGATCCGTGCCAGCCACCATAAAGGGTTCGTTGACGCAGGCCTCAAAAAGCTGTTCACAAGCATCCGCCCGGTTCGGCTCCAATCCCTCACCGGTGCCAAAAACAGCGAAGGCACGAGCCAGACCTTTGAGAGGACTGGCATAGGTCGGAATAGAGCAACCATCCGTACCACAGACATCGGTGGTCAGCGTCTCGCCGGTAAACTCCTCCACGATCGACTTGATTTCCTGCTGCACCGGATGATCGGGCAGCACATAGCCCTTGGTCGGCGCCCCCAGAATCTTGGCGAGACCAAGAAAGCCGGCATGTTTACCAGAGCAATTGTTATACAGAGCGCCCGGTGTCTCATCCGCACGGATCAGCTCGGCAATGTCTTCCATACGTTTGGGCCACTGGGATCCGCACTCCAGATCGTCTTCGCTCAAACCCGCCTTTAGCAACATGACGCGCGCGGACTTCACATGGACGCCTTCACCATTGTGAGATGAGCAACACAAGGCGAGCTCGGCCTGGTCCAGATCCAAAGCTTCAGCTGCGCCACTTTCGACCAATGGCAAGGCCTGAAGCACCTTGATGGCAGAACGCGGGAACACGCGTGCCTCAACGTCGCCAATCGCGCAAATGAGTTTGCCCGTATCATCGACCACGGCAAGCGACCCGCGATGGCGGCACTCGACAAGATCGCCGCGGGTGACTTCAACGGTCACAGGATTGGTCATGACACTTCTTCCTTCGTGTGGGTTCTTAGAGACCTTCTTGCGACTTAATCCGCCGAAGGTCAAAGCGACTTTGCACCTGTTGCCTTAGTCATCCAGCCCTCAAGCCGCGACATGGCCTCGTCAATGACATGATCCTGCTTGCAAAAGCAAAAGCGAATAAAATTGGTGGGCGCTTCACCACCATAAAACGCAGACACAGGCACAGCAGCAACACCAGCTTCTTCAACCATACGCCGACAGGCATCCACGTCGTTGTCGCCGATACCAAGACCGGTAATGTCGCAGGTCAGAAAATAAGTCGCATCACAGTTCAGCACGCCGAAGCCGAGTTTGGTCAAGGCTTCAGCCATCCGATCCCGCTTGGATGAAAGGTCTCCAACCAGATCATCATAATAGGCATCTCCCTTCGCCAGGCCAAAGGCCACGGCTTTTTGCAAATGCGGCGGGGTGGTGAAGGTCACATATTGGTGCGCCTTGGCAATCGGATCAATCAGGTCTGGTGCGCCAGTGATGTAACCAACCTTCCAGCCGGTCAGCGAGAACGTTTTGCCTGCAGATCCGATCCGCAAACTCCGCTCTGCCATGCCCTCAAAACTCATCAACGGACGGTGGGCAGCGCCATCGAAAACCAGATGCTCATAGACCTCATCGCAAATGGCATAGACGTCATGTTTGACGCAAAGCTGCGCAATGGCAGCGAGCTCGGCCTCGGAAAACACCTTAGCCGTCGGGTTCATCGGGTTGTTGATCAGGATTGCCTTGGTCTTGGCTGTAAAAGCAGCATCCAGCGCCTCCAGATCCAGTGACCAGCTTGGCGGTGTGACGCGCAGGCGCACCGGAATGCCTCCGGCGCGCTTCACCAGCGGCAGATAACAATCATAGAGCGGCTCAATCAGGATCACTTCATCGCCCGGTTCGACCAGCGACATGATGCAATCCGTCAGCGCTTCCGTGGCACCAGACGTGATAATCACCTGGGTCCGCCAATCGATATCAAGCCCGTAAAACCTGCTATTTGCCTCTGCGACTGCCTGCCGCAATTCCGGCAGTCCAAGCATCGGCGGATATTGGTTCGAGCCATCGATCAGCGCCTTGGCGGCTGCCTTTCGAATGTCCAACGGCCCGTCAACATCAGGAAACCCCTGACCAAGGTTCACCGCCTTATGAGCCATGGCGAGGCGCGACATGGTTTCGAAAACGGTGGTTTCGACCCCGGTAAATACAGGATTGGTAGACTTCATACAGAGACCTCCCGGCCATCCGTGACGTACTCACGGATTTCAAAACTGATGCGGGGTTTTAGCTCTGATGGTCAGATACGTCGAGAGGTGAAATCAACGGAGGTTGCAAGTCAGGCATTCGGCCCCAAAAGGGTGGAATGCGACGCAAAGAAAAACCGCCAGCCCCGACAAGCCAAGCAAGCTTGAGCTTAGGAACCAGCGGTTCTTCAATTGATCATGTCGTCGTAATTTTAGTTCGCAATTTCAGAAAGAAGAGCCGGGTTAGTCACCAGGTTGCGAACACCATGGGCATGATCTTCATCAAAGATGTTGTCCTTAAGCCAAGTTCCAACAGTCTTGATGTTCACTTTCTCAACATTTGGACGAACATTCCAAGTCACCTGAAAAGGAGATCCCTTTTCATTGTAGCCAGGGCCAGTTGTGGAACCGGCATATGTGACAGGAGTGCCTGTATCGGAAGGAACGTTTAGAGCCTGATTCAGACCATCAACCTTGCCAACCTTCGCCAGTTCAACGAAATCCAGCGCATTGTCGTCATTGACCAGAACGAAAACCTGAGCTTCAACGCGCAACTGCGGGTTCGCAATTGAATCGCTCAAACATGCACCCAGGGTCGGCCCCGGGTTCACCTTTGCACTCGAATAGACATAGTGAACTTCGATCGTGTCACCAGGGACCAGATCACCATGTTCGCTCGCGCCGATCTTCATATCGATCGGAGCCAATTCAGCTTCAGTCAGCTTGCCTGAGTATTCATAGCCAGTACCATAGCCATGACCGTCCCCATTCCCTGCAAATTTATTGAACTCGCCACCCTTATGCTCTGCATTTTCATGAAAATGAATGTTGCAGAGATTCATGTGGTCAGCACTTGGTGAAGCTTCAAACACACGTGTGTTTGTACCAACAAGTGTTTCGATATCCCGCGGGGCTTGAGGACCAAAGCCCTTGCCTTCGGTATTATGCGCAAGTTCACTTCTTTGCCCAGCGATGACTTCGTCCGAAACAGCCCCATGATCGTCGGAAGACGCGTATGCCGCGGTGCTTACGAGAAGCAGGGATGCTGCTGCGAAAGCGCGTCCAGAGAACTTATTCATCATCGTTTTATCCTTGAGAAGCTTAAACTTAGGCATTCGAATTAACGTGTTCATCAGAATCTAACGTTTCGTCACCCGACACGCCTCGGCCTTATTCAGCTAGAAAAAAGGCGAAATTTTGCTGATAACGTTAGGCGATCTTAGAATTAAACACTAAGCAAGAACGGAATTATTTATAGTAACTTCAAGAAAATTGGCACTGCAAATCGATACCTTAATCGTTCAATTTCGGAATATAAGAAATTTTATAAATTCTACACATCTTGAAAGCACAACAAAAAAGAAAGGCCCACAGCACATCTGCGGACCTTTCTTTTCTACAAGACCATTTTCGTTAGATTGCCTCGGCTTTAAGCTGCCTTGATCTCGTTGAGGAAAACCGTCATTGAGCCACGAAGGCTTTCAGAGCGGTTCAGCAGGGCTTTAACGGCGGTATTCATTTCCGCAGACAACTTTCCGGTCTCATGGGAATCGTCATGGACCTGGCCAATCTCTTCGGTGACATTCTTGGTCACAGTTGCCGATTGCGAGACGTTGCGCGCAATTTCCTGGGTGGCCGCGTTTTGCTCCTCGGCAGCGGCCGCCATTGCACTTGTGCGCTCCGCAATAGTGCCGACCAGACCCGATACCGCACTGGTCGCGTCCAGCGAGCGGGTCGCGGCGTTCTTCATCTCGGCGATTTCCCGCTCGATCTGTTCCGTTGCCTTGGCCGTCTGCTCAGCCAGAGCCTTTACCTCTGTCGCAACCACGCTGAACCCGCGACCAGCGTCTCCCGCGCGTGCGGCTTCGATGGTCGCATTAAGCGCCAGCAAATTGGTCTGCTCGGCGATATCGGTAATGATACTCGTCACACCACTAATGCGTTGTACAACCTCGCCTAACGCCGCAACTTCGCTGTTTGTCTTTCGCACCTCTTCGGCAGCATCCGTTGCAAGTGTCGAGGTCGTCTGGATTTGTGTATTGACCTCACGGATCGAGGCGGTCAGCTCTTCAGTTGCAGTCGCAACGGTCTGCGTATAGGAGGCTGCCTGGTTTGAGGAATCCAACACACCTGATGCGCGCGACTGTGTTTTGGTGGCAATATCGTCCAAAAGCGCGGACGTTCCGCTAAGCTGGTCGGTGGAGGCGAATATCTCGTTGTTGATCGCCATCACGCTGACTTCAAATTCAGCCGCCACTTTTTGCAAGGCTTCGCGCCGTTTCGTCTCGCCAATTTCCCGTTGTTCTTCAGCTTCCCGTTGCAGCGCCTCGGTTTGACGGAGACTTTCTCGGAAGATGCGAAGTGCCCGGTGCATCCGGCCGATTTCATCGAAACGATCCGTATGCTGGATATCCACCGTCAAGTCGCCTTTCGTCAACTTCTCGGTAATCTCGTTGAGTTCACCCAATGGTCTTGCGATCACGCGGAAGCTCACATAGCCCAGCAAAATGGCGAGAAACACAATCCAACCGCCGCCGATGAGGGAGGCCGATGTCATCTGGCTTGCCATCGCATGTTGTTGATCCCGCAAGGCTGCCAACTTCGTATCTGTTGCCATTCCAAGGCTGGTCATCGCGGTTCTGATTTTTTCCACCGCATCCCGACCAGGTCCGAAAATTTCAAGTCCACGAGCAAGCTGGACCGTTTGTATGTCGCGCATGTATCCCATCTGCACGGCGATCGGCCCGGAGAGCCAGGCCCGCCAACTGGCTTCGACCTGACCGGCCAGATCCAGAACATCCGCAAGTTGCTGGTCCCGGTGCTTTTGCAAGTTTGCCAGTTCTGTTTCAATCGCTTGATTTCTGGCTTGCGCAGACTTACGAACCGATGGCTCACCAGTCATGGTAAATTCCTTGAATTCAACGATCTGCGCAGAAAGTTCCTCAGTTAGTTGAGCCGCTGATAACTGGATCTCGTGAAGGCGTGCGGTCTCCAAGACGACCTTGTGCAGGTTCACACTGTTGGTGTAAACGACCGCGCTCGTGATCGAGCCAAAGGCTGCGAGCAAGGCAAAAGATGCAGCGCATTTCACAGCGACAGAAGATTTCTTGAACATCGTGCGTTCCTTAAAAGGCGGGAGGTTGACGCCGGGCAAGCGTATCCAGATTGATCTCGATGGTCGCGACGCCGACTTTCTCCCCGCCATGTTCGTCATGCAATGGAAAGCTCACCTGAACCCGCGACGTTCCATCGACAAGGTCGATCACAGGATCGTCAATAAACAGCCCGGACTTGGCAGCAGGGAATGTCTCCAGGTACTTCGCTTCATCGCCTTGCCAATAATCACTTGTCACAGTTGATTGGCCAACATTCAGACCCTTGGAATCCATAATGAAAATCTCACTGTAAAGACCGCTTGAAGCGGCCTGTATCTGTAAGAGATAGATCGATAATGGATTGGAGAGCGTTGCGACGATCAAGGACTTGTCCTTGCCCTCACGTTCTTCCATCCATTGCCTGTCCAGCTTCGTTATATCAGATGCGTTCAGGTGGGCAGTATAGCGGTTCTGCCAGGTCACCATTTGACGAACCAGAGGCGAAGAAAACTTGTCTTTGAGGGATTGAATAAACGCTTCGTCAATCAGGTCCAGAGGGTCAGCTCTTGCGGGCATCGCTCGCATCGCACAAACCAAAAATACAATCATAAGTAGATTGCGCGAGATTTTATTCACCACGAAAACTCCTACTCAAGGTTTTAAATTTAAACAACTTAAGCAGCTAATCTCGTAAAAAAACACTTAACTCGCGAACTATATAATCTAAAATAACATATATGTTACAATGAGATATTATGAATACAGCATTGAATAATTTCAATGCGCATACAACCTTGACGCCTTTTTCAGATCTTCCAACCCAGCGATATGGCATTCTTGAAGCTACAAATTATGAAACCTTACGTTGCGCCACTTTTGCGCGTTGCAATATACTCAATTACCGCAAGAGCTTCATCAAAACCCTGGATATCCGCGACCATGAGAAACCATGGAGGATCGATATCCAGATAGGAATAAAACTTGATCTCTGACCGCACAGGCCCACGGCGGAACAACAACGCTGTGAGTGAGCGTGCAAGCTGGGAAGCTCACCATGCAGATCTACAATTATCTGCATAATTTCGTCGGCAGAACTGCCTTAATGGGCGCTCAGCCAAACTCTCGCACTGAAAAACGCTCAAACTGAAAATGGCCCGAACCTACAGGAGATTCGGGCCATAGTGTTTCGTGTCAGATCCGCTCTATTTGAACTTGCGGATCTCGCCTGATTTCAGGCGTGCCATGTAGCTGACCATTTCCCGCTTGACGATCGGCATCAATACATAGAGGCCTATGATATTGACGATCGCCATGGCAAAGATGGCCGCATCAGAGAAGTCGATGACCGGGCCAAGGTTCGCTGCAGCACCAATCACAACAAAGATGCAAAAGATCACCTTGAAGCTCAGTTCCTGGGTTTTGCCCTCGCCAAGCAGATAGGTCCATGCCTTCAAGCCATAATACGACCAGGAAATCATCGTCGAAAAGGCAAAGAGGACGACGGCAACAGCCAGCACATAAGGAAACCAGTTGAATGCGCTGCCAAATGCGGCAGATGTCAGTCCAACACCCGTAGCACCGGTTACTGTTGCGATGCTGCCGTTTTCGACAACATAATGGCCCGTTGCCGGATCAATCACCAACTGCTGGGTGATGATGATCACCAAAGCCGTCATGGTACAGATCACCACAGTGTCGATGAAAGGCTCCAGAAGCGAAACCACACCTTCGGTAATCGGCTCTTTCGTGCGAACCGCCGAGTGAGCGATGGCAGCAGAGCCAACACCCGCTTCGTTTGAGAAGGCCGCCCGTTTGAAGCCCTGGATCAAAGCGCCAGTGATACCGCCGGCAACGCCAAGCCCGGTAAAGGCTCCCAGGAAGATCTGCTCAAAGGCCCAGAAGATCTTGTCAGCATTCATGCCGATGATGATCAACGCTGCAGTGACATAAAGCACGCCCATGAATGGAACGACCTTTTCAGTCACACTTGCAATGGACTGCAGACCGCCAACAATCACGGCAAAGACAACGCCTGCGAAGATGATGCCTGTGATCCAGCCAGGATAATCTCCAACGATCCCGGCAATCTGCTGATGCGCCTGGTTGGCCTGGAACATGTTGCCGCCGCCCAGTGCACCCAGAATACAGAAGATCGAGAACAACACCGCCAGGATTTTGCCTCCAAACACACCGCGTTCAGCAAACCCCTTGGTGATGTAGTACATCGGACCACCGGACACTGTGCCGTCGGCATATTCATTTCGGTATTTGACGCCGAGCGTACACTCTGTGAATTTCGATGCCATGCCCATCAGGCCTGCAAGGATCATCCAGAAGGTCGCTCCGGGACCACCAATTCCGATGGCAACGGCAACACCTGCAATGTTGCCCAGGCCAACTGTTCCCGATAGCGCTGTTGCCAACGCCTGGAAATGGCTGACCTCACCGGCATCATTGGGATCGGAGTAATCACCTTTAACGAGCGAGATCGCGTGGCCAAAGGCCCGCACCTGAATGAAACCGAAATACAGCGTGAAGATCGTGGCTGCGATCACAAGCCAGGCGACGATCCAGGGAAAACTGGTGCCTGGAAATGGGCTGAAGATCAGATTGACGAACCAGCCAGTGGCCAGAGTAAACCCTGTGTTGACCTGTTCATCTATTGATTGCGCTGCAGACGCCCCTGTTGATAATGCGAAGATCGCTGCGGCAAACGCAGCTTTTCTGATTGTTTGCATGACACCCTCAGATTTTTCTATTTTTATATTTCTGGAATTTACGGAATGATGGTCACGGGCACGCTGGCATGTTGCGCCAAACTGCCAGCGACGGAACCGAAGACCCGTGAAGCAACACCACGGTGCCCCGTACGTCCGATAAAGATCTGCGCTGCATCAGAATCTTTTGAAATCGCAATGATCGTATCGACGATATTGCCATAGCGAATGACGCTCTCGACGGCCCCAACCTCACTCTTGATTTTTTCAAGTAGCGGATCGATCAGAGCTTCCTTGGCTCTTTTGAGTTCCATATTTCTGCGAGCGTGGCGTTCTTCAATTTCCGTAGGTGTCAAAAACGAATAGGGAGACCACTCCAAGACATGTGCAATAATTAAAGTGGCATCGCATGTCTGTGCTTGCTTAACAGCAAAGCGAACAGCAGCCTCAGATGCTTTGCTGCCGTCAAAACCGACGACGAAATTAATAGTCATCATTCCCCTCCATGAAATATTAACAACAGTTAATAGAAGCACAACCAAAAGGACGTGTCACAATTTCTTCACACAACCACCCAGAAGCCGACTTCCCTTGCTGCATTGCGAAACTTTGGGTAGAAGGGCGGTTAAATCGATTTGGACCAAAACACCTCCTCAAACATGAGCAGCGTTTTGACCCAAGCATTGCCAGATAAAATGATAGCTGCCGGAAAACGGCGCTAAAAACAGATTGGAGCTGTCCTTGACCGCACGTGCCGAGGCCCCTGCCCCCATAACGTCGACAAAGCTGACGCCGAACCGGATCAAGATTGAGCTGCTGGCTGGTCTGACCGTTGCCCTAGCCCTGGTGCCTGAGGCCGTTGCCTTTGCATTCGTGGCAGGCGTCAATCCGCTAGTCGGACTTTACGCCGCTTTCTTCGTCGGACTGATCACCGCCTGTTTCGGCGGGCGCCCTGGCATGATTTCTGGTGCCACCGGCGCCTTGGCCGTGGTCATGGTATCGCTGGTTGCCCTCCACGGCGTTGAATATCTCTTCGCCACTGTGGTTTTGATGGGTCTGATCCAGATCGTTGTTGGACTGCTGAAATGGGGCAAGTTCATCCGCATGGTGCCGCATCCTGTGATGCTTGGCTTCGTCAACGGACTTGCCATCGTCATTTTCCTGGCCCAGCTCGGCCAGTTCAAGGTTGATGACGGCGCAGGCGGCCTGACCTGGATGACAGGATCCTCCCTCTATCTGATGCTTGGTCTTGTTGCCCTGACCATGGCTGTCATCTGGTTCCTGCCACGCATCACCAGCGCATTCCCGGCTCCTCTTGCAGGCATATTGGTTGTCTCAGCTTTGGTGCTTGGCTTTGGTCTTGAAACCCGTTCGGTTGGCGACCTTGCTTCCATCGCAGGCGGCTTGCCAACTTTCCATATCCCGATGGTGCCTTTAACCTGGGAAACACTGGAAATCATTCTGCCCTATGCGGTTATTCTGTCGGCAATCGGGCTGATTGAATCTCTGCTAACGCTGAACCTGGTTGCCGACATGACCAACACCAAGGGCGGGGCCTCCAAGGAGTGTCTTGCACAGGGCGCATCCAATGTGGTCACAGGCTTCTTCGGTGGCATGGGCGGCTGCGCGATGATCGGCCAGTCAATGATCAACGTGAAATCCGGCGCACGCACCCGTATCTCAGGCATCGCAGCAGCCCTTTTCCTGCTGTCGTTCATCCTGTTCGCAGCCCCCTTGATCGAGCAGATCCCTGTCGCGGCCCTCATCGGCGTGATGTTCATGGTGGTGATCGGCACCTTTGCCTGGACCAGCTTGAAAATCATGCACAAGATCCCGATGACCGATGCTCTGGTCATCATCATCGTGACGTGTGTGACAGTCTATTCTGATCTGGCCGTCGCTGTTGTTGTTGGCGTGATCATCTCTGCCCTGGCTTATGCCTGGAACGCTGCCAGCCGCATCCGCGCCCGCACAGGCGTCTCCAAAGAAGGCTGGAAAGTCTACCGCTTGTCAGGCCCGCTGTTCTTTGGCTCAACAACCCGGTTCCAGGATATTTTCGACATAGAAAGCGATCCCGATGACGTGGTCATCGATTTCATAGACAGCCGGGTCGTCGACCATTCCGGTCTGGAAGTGATTGACGCTCTGGCTGCCAAATATATGGCTTTGGGCAAGCGCTTGCATCTGCGTCATCTGTCTAGGGACTGTAAGCTCCTGCTGGAAAAAGCCGGCACCATGGTTGAAGTGTCTGTGCTGGAAGATCCCGATTATGAAATCGCCGTCGATTACGGCCATAAGTTCGAAGACACTCCCGCCAAGAGCTAGGCTCTTTCGAGCACATTGATGAAAGGGCCGGGAATTTCCTGGCCCTTTTTTTTGAGACGGACCAACTTTACCCTTCCTGAAAATCATTCTTGAGGCATGATGCAGGCATCGGTTATTGCCGACGGCATGCAGAAACCCCAGAACGGATAGACTTCTTGCGCCTGAAACACATTCTACGCTTGGCCCCGACCCTCACAGTCATCATCGGCCTTCTGGTGTTTCTCACCACGTCCCTTGTGCTTTATGTTCAGGCGACAACGTCCGAAAAGGTCGTCCGCAGCCTTGGCGGCACCATGGTGGACATTGCCATGGATGCCTTTCGCAATGAATTTGCTTCTCATCTTGATGGGATCGAGGCTCAGGGAGCCTTCACCGCGAAAGCCCTGCAGACAGGCGCTATTCTGATCGACGACTATCAAGAGCTCGCGACGTTTGCCTATGGCGCGCTGGCAGGCACCCCCCATGCGTCCCTTATCCTCATCATTTCGGCAGATGGCACCGCAACCCAAGTCGATCGTGGCGATGGCGACGGCGTCTTCGTGCCCAGGAGGCTGCCGATCTCCCGCCTTCCGGAGGTCGCCGCCCTTCGAGAAACCGCGCAGAAAGAAGGCAAGGGCTTTTGGACGCCAGTGCGCTATATCCCCTCCCACGCCCATAGCTATGTCTCCTATGTGGCTCCGGTTATGGATACGAACGGCAAGGTCGACGCGCTTGTCATCATCGGCATGTCTTTGGACCGGCTATCTGAAATAGCAGCCAATATCTCGACCGATAACCTGACCGTGTTTCTGACTTATGGCGGCGTGGATCTTTTGGCTCATCCGGACCTGCCGAAAGTCACAGACCAATTGTCTCCAAACAACCCCTTGATCGATGTCGCCAAGGGCCCGGATCCGTTCCTCGCCAATCTTTCTCAACATAAACCGTTGCCCCCACAGGATTATCAACTTGAGAAGGATCTGAAGCTCTTTGTTGGGACCACAGAAGCCGGACAGCGACGGTTTGTTGTGCTGAAAGACAGCGGCGAGCAGTTTGGCAAACTGCCAGTTTCTATTGGTGCGCATTTCCCGGCAAATATTCTAGATCAGCCTTTGGACCAACTCAGCCATGCCATCACAGTGGGCCTCGCCCTGCTGGGCATCTCCCTGCTCTGCTCCGGCTTGCTTGCGCATTACATTGCACGTCCAATCCGGCGTGCGGCCAAAGGCGCAAGCGCAGTCGCACGGCTTGACCTGGAAGCCATCAAACTGCTTAAACCAAGCAAAGTGCGGGAATTGAACGACCTGGCTGTTGGGTTCAACGCAATGGTCAGTGGTTTGTCGGCCTTCATGCGCTACATGCCGAAATCGCTGGTCATGAAACTTGTTCAGGAAGGACGCATCGATGCTCCGCCCGAGGAGCGCGACCTCGCGGTTCTCTTTACTGACATCGTCGGCTTTACCAGCCTGTCTGAGAAGATGGGCACCAGCGAAACAGGCGACTTCATCAATCACCATCTGTCCCTGATCGGCGATGCTATCGATGCCCGAGGCGGTACCGTCGACAAATACATAGGTGACAGCGTCATGGCCTTTTGGGGGGCCCCTCAGCGCATAGAGACACCCGCAGTTCCAGCAGCTCAGGCAGCAATCGACATCGCTCATGCCATCATCGCCGACAATGAGCTGCGACGGGCCAGCGGCCTGGCACCGGTGCGTGTTCGCATCGGCTTACACAGCGGCTCCCTGATTGTCGGCGACATCGGCGCAACCGGGCGGGTAAATTACACAGTGATTGGCGACACGGTAAACATAGCCTCAAGGCTGGAATCCCTTGGCCGTGAGGTGGACCCGGACGCTGAAGTGATCATTCTGGCATCCGGCGACTTGGGCGACATGCTGCCAGATACATTTAAAATTGAAGCGCTCGGAGCCCAAAAGGTCAAAGGCAAACACAAGCCCGTGGACGTCATCAGATTGCAGATCTGACAGTATCAGCCAGACACCAAGACATAAAAAGCCAGCCGGGAAGTCTGTTCCAAGCTGGCTTTTTTGATCAAAAAAATCTTTTAGATTACATGCGATTCAAGCGGAGCGAAGCCGTTGAAGCCGACCGTTGAGTAGGTCGTTGTGTATGCCCCACATGCGTCAATCAGCACTTTATCGCCAATCGACAGGGAAACAGGCAGCTCGTAGGGCGTCTTCTCATAGAGAACGTCCACGCTATCACATGTCGGCCCCGCCAAGACACAAGGCGCAGTGTTGCCGCCATCGTGCTGTGTACTGATCGGATAGCGAATAGCCTCGCCCAATGTTTCTGCCAGCCCGTTGAACATGCCGATATCCAGATAGACCCAACGCAATTCATCATCAGCGGACTTGCGGGAAATCAAAACCACTTCGGCTTCAATCATACCGGCATTGCCAACCATTCCACGGCCCGGCTCAATGATTGTCGAGGGCAGACGGTTGCCGAAATGCTTGGTCAGGGCGCTGAAAATGGCTTCGCCATAGCTTGGAACGCCTGGAACTTCCTTCAGGTAGCGAGCAGGAAAGCCGCCGCCCATATTGACCATTTTCAGCTCTATTCCCCGGAGCGCCATCTCTTGGAAAACGCCCGCTGCCATGGAGAGAGCGAGATCCCAGGCGCTGAGGTTGGCTTGCTGGGAGCCGACGTGGAAGGAGACGCCATAAGTCTCGAGACCATTGCGGTGCGCGTGTTCGAGGACATCGGGCGCCATGGCAGGATCACAGCCGAACTTGCGGGAGAGCGGCCATTCGGCTCCGAGACCATCACAGAGGACCCTGCAGAAGACTTTGCTGCCGGCTGCAACGCGGGCGATTTTTTCGACTTCCTCGACACAATCGACCGCAAAGAGCCGGACGCCGAGTTGATAGGCACGCGCAATGTCACGCTCCTTCTTGATGGTATTACCATAGGAAATGCGAGTTGCCTTAGCGCCGGTTGCCAGAACCATTTCAATTTCGCCCACAGAGGCACAATCAAATGATGACCCGAGATTGGCCAAAAGGTTCAGGATTTCAGGGTCCGGGTTTGCCTTGACAGCATAATATACGGAAGTGTCCGGAAGAGCCTTGGCAAAGGTCTCGTAGTTATCGCGGACGATATCCAAGTCGACCACGACACAAGGACCATCGCTGGCACCATTGGCTTCACGTCGTCGCAGAAATTCAAGAATGCGTTCACTCATCGGGACTCTCCCGTCTAATCTGGTCACGTCGCAGGGGACCACACGAATAGCCAAAAGCCCCCCGGGTTGGAACCGCCAGGGCAAGACTGAACATATGGAAACGGTTGGGCGATCAGACCGCTGAACAGACGGATCCGAAACACTTTCCCGCGTGTGATGCCGTTGATTGGATCGGGAACCGAACCGCACGTCAGGCAATGATGTAACAAGTGCCTCTTCAGTGACGCCGAGGGGTGGATCCCCCGACTGAGACTAAAAAAGCCCTCTTACGTCGTTGCTTTAAGTCATCCGGTTTGCTGCCAGTCGTCTAGCGACGAATATTACGGCAACGGCCCCTTTTATTCTTGGACGACCACGGGCACGTGCGAATTTGGGCAAGGATTAAATGCGATGATTTGCTGTCATGATCAAGAAAAAAAGGCCTCGATTCGGAATTTTTTCTGCATGACTGGATTGCACGGAACGCAAGGCCCGGAATCAGCAAAACACGCCTGCTTGATCAAGCCGTCTCCTGAGTTCTGACTTTCCCACAAAAAGGGCCGCACGCGGCGGCCCTTTCTCAGTTTATTTGGACGATATTTAGCCGCGTGGAGATCCTTTTTTCCCGTTGGAATGCATGCGCTTGAAGTCGGCCTTGCTGACAACACCGTCATCATTTCTATCCATACGGTCCAGACGCTTTCCAGCTCTCTCGGCGAATTCTTCCGAAGTGATGGCAAGATCCCCATCTGCATCGAGACCCTGGAACATCCGCACGACACGGCCATTGTTCAAAGTCATCCAGATGGTGGAGAAGTCGGTCAGCTCAAATCCGCCGGAGTTGTCCGTGTCTGCCAAGGCAAAGAGTTTGCCGCGAACGTCTTCGAATTCGGCGCGGGTCACTTTGCCGTCGTTGTCAGTATCAAGCATCACAAACATATGGCCCATCATGGAGCCCTTCATCCCGCCACGGCCTCCACGAGCGTAACGATCTTTGCCCTCATGACCGCCATGCATGAACTTTCGGCCACCTTCTTTGGCTTCATCGCGAGATTTGCCTTTGCCCTGGCCTTCAGTACCGGCGTGCTTTTTGCCACCATGGCCAACAACTTTACGTTCCAGTTCGCCGTTTCCATCGCGGTCCATGCGCGAAAACATGCGATCTGTCATTCTGTTGAATTCTTCCGTGCTGACGATCCCATCGCCATCTTTGTCGAGACGCTGAAACACGCGAACTTGCATAGTCTTGCTACGCTCGGCAAAGCCATCCTTGAATTCATCCAGGCTAATCGCGCCGTTGACGTCTGCATCCCCCTCAGCAAAGCGCTTGGCCGTGACTTCATCGAACTCGACAGCTGTGACAACACCGTCATTGTCCAGATCATACTGAGACATGAACATCTTGGCGCCCCGGCGTCCGCCCTTATGGCCATGACGCTTGCCCATGCCCCCCATCTCGCTGTCATGACCCATCATGCCAGCGACCTGAAGTTTGCCTTGTCCTTGATTGCCCGCCTGGGCAGACAGAGCAATGCCGGAAACACTTGCAGCCAGAGCAGCAATGGCAATCATCTTAAAGCGGTTTGTCATCTGTCAGATCCTTGGTTGCTTGTTGATGGGATGAACCTAAGGTCCAGTTGTCGCAAGATTAGGTGCGAAAAATGCCCTAAGTGTCACGGTGTGTGGCGATACGCACCCCGGTTACATCTTGTTACAAGTTTCCCTGACTTATCCTTTCAACCTCAATTATGAGTCCATGACATAATATTAAGCCTCCGCACCAAAGCGCGATCCACCGACAGAACGAGAACACCGAAACGGAGACTATCTTGAGCGAGCCCAGTCCACATATCCTGGTGGTTGATGATCACAGGGACATCCGTGAAACCCTTGCGCGCTATCTGATCAAGAACGGGTTGCGGGCGACCGCGGTGGAAAGTGCAGCCCATGCCCGCAAGACGCTGAAGGCAGCCGCCATCGATCTTGTGGTGCTGGATGTCATGATGCCGGGAGAAGACGGTCTGTCCTTGTGCCGGAGCCTTGTGGAAAGCAGCGCCATGCCGGTCATTCTTCTGACAGCCATGGCAGAAGATACCGATCGGGTCATCGGGCTGGAGATCGGTGCGGATGATTACGTTACAAAACCATTTAACCCGCGCGAGCTACTCGCCCGCATCCGTGCAGTGCTAAGGCGAACCAGCACTGTTCCCAAGGAAAGGGATCCGGTTGAAGGCGAGACCCTGACATTCGAGGGCTGGAGTTTGAACGTAGCCAAACGAGAATTGACCGATCCAGCTGGTATTGTTGTTTCCCTGTCCAGCGGTGAATTCCAGCTGCTTTGCGCATTCCTGAAACGGCCAAAAATGGTTTTGAACCGAGATCAATTGCTGGACCTGACCACAGGCAGAACACCGAACGTCTTTGATCGCTCCATAGACAATCAGGTATCCCGCCTCCGCCGCAAAATCGAGATTGATGCCAAGGACCCTCAGCTGATCAAAACTGTTTGGGGTGGTGGATACATGTTCACCGCTGGCGTGAAGGGCTCAGAAGAATGAAGATCTGGGGAGTGTCCCGTCTGCAGCGCGCAAGCCTCGGTGTCCAGCTGGTCGGGCTGCTGCTGATTGCGGTCATCGCGGCCCAGGCGATCAGCATCTGGCTTTTCCACGACGAGCGCCGCCACGCCCTGTTGGCTGTCGCAAGAGACAGCCTGCTGATGCGCTCCGTCTCCATGGTGCACTTGCTCGAAGACACGCCGCCAACGCTACATGAGAAAATCCTTGGCGCCTCCAGCAGTCGGTTTACCTCCTTCTGGGTCAGCGAAGATCCCACAGTAACGCAAACCGCTGACACGGAAACCGAGCAAAGATTGCAACGCTATCTGGGGGAGCAGTTCACGCCTGCGCGGAACGTTAAAATCGACCTCCAGACAGTCTCCAAAAGCCGTTTCAGAGCGGGACCGTCTGACAAGAGGCACTTTAACACCCGCGACGAAACCGTTCGAGCCAGGCGTCTGGCCAATCGACAGATTGATCTGACGCTTTCTATTCAGCTGAATGACGGTGCATGGTTCAATGTCGCGACCGACTACCGTCCGCCGGCGCGCGCGCTGCTGCCTTTGGTGGTCCAGATGTTGCTGACAATCGCAGCGATTGTTCTGATTGTCGGCCTTGCAGTGCGCAGACTTGCCCGGCCCCTGCGCGACCTGGCCAGCAGTGCAGAGAAGCTTGGCCGCGGTGAAGCGCTAAGGCCTCTTGATGTCGACGGCCCAAAGGAAGTTAGGGCCGTGACCCACGCCTTCAACGATATGCAGGACAGATTGACCCGCTTTGTGTCGGACCGCACGCGTATGCTCGCTGCGATCAGCCATGATCTTCGCACCCCGATCACCTCTTTGCGGCTGAGGGCCGAGTTCATCGATGACGACGAAAACCGCGACAGGATCATCGAAACCCTGGATGAAATGGCGCAGATGACCGAGGCAACACTGGCCTTCTCACGAGATGAGGCTGCCAAGGAAGACGCTGTCAAAACGGATCTCTTCAGCCTGCTCGACAGTCTTGCCAGCGACCAGCAAGACCTCGGCCATAATGTCACAATCAGCGCAAGCGAGAAAATAACCTTGTCCTGTCGTCCGTTATCTCTGAAGCGAGCCATGCGCAACTTGATGGAAAACGGTATCCGATATGGCGAGCGCTCAACTGTCACGCTCTCCAAAGCTGGCAATGAGGCCGTCGTTTCCCTGCGCGATAATGGAGCTGGCATACCAAGTGACCGCATGAGCGATGTCTTCGAACCGTTCGTACGGCTGGAAGAATCACGCAGCGAGGAGACCGGTGGCATCGGATTGGGTTTGGCGATCAGCCGTTCGATTGTGCACGCCCACGGCGGCACAATCGAACTGATCAATCACCCGGAAGGCGGGCTGGAAGCTATCGTCCGATTGCCGATCGATGCAGATGCTTGAAGCGTGAATTCAAAGCGCCGCCAGACTGTCCTTGGGGGCCTCGTCCCGTTCATGCATGCCATAATCGCGGATAACACCTGAAACGCGAAGGCGGTAATCCTCAAACAGGACATTGCGCCCCGCGCTCTGGGCCTTGCGGTGAGCCATGATGTTGCGCCATTCATCCAGCGCTTTTTCATCGCGAAAGAACGACAGCGACAGCAGCTTTCCCGGGTTGGTAAGGCTTTCGAACCGCTCGACCGAGACAAACCCGTCGATCCCTTCAAGCACCGGCTTCAGGCTTGCCGCAATGTCGAGATAAGCGGCTTTATGGTCCGCATGTGGCGTGACTTCAAAAATAACAGCGATCAAGGTTTGTCCCTCTCCTTCGATCCTTGCCCAATAGACTCTGTGGCCAAGTTTGGCGTCGATGCCAACTTGAGGAAAGTCCGATCCTCGCGCAGCAGAAATTTCTCCCGTTGCGCGAACTCGTAATTTTCCCGTCCAAGAGGATCGGCACTCAGCCGTTGACGGTAGGCTTCATAAGCGGCAAGGCTTTCAATGTTATACACGCCGTAGGCCAATGTGCTTGAACCTTCATGGGGTGCATAATACCCAATCAGATCCGCCCCACACCGCGGAATGGCAACACCCCAATTGCGGGCGTATTCTTCAAATGCAGAGCGTTTGGTCGGATCTATGTGATAGCGAATGAAACAAGTAATCATGTCAGGTCCTAGCTTTTGTTGCCCTTATGGCTGAGCTCCGGTTTGACACATTGCCATCCCTCGATGCTTCGATTAAGATCGAACTATGCGAGATGGACCTGACATAGCCCTGATTGGATCACTGATTGGCGATCCGGCCCGCGCCAATATGCTGACCGCGCTAATGAGCGGCAAAGCCTTGACCGCGAGTGAACTGGCCGCTGAGGCTGGCATTACGCCGCAAACAGCCAGCTCCCATTTGTCCAAGTTGACCGATGCCGGCCTGGTAAGTTTACGAAAGCAAGGTCGCCACCGATATTTCGCCCTGGCAGACAATGATGTTGGCGCTGCACTGGAAAGCCTGATGGGGTTGGCCGCCAAGAAAGGCCATTTGCGCACACGGACCGGACCTCGAGATCAGGCATTGCGAAAAGCGCGGCTGTGTTACGATCATCTGGCGGGCGATCTCGGCGTTCGGATTTACGACAGCCTTTTGGCGCAAGGCCACCTTTGCGAGACTGACGACGGCCGTCTGGAACTGACAGACGCTGGTCAGAAAAGCCTCACATCCTTTGGCATTGACATGGACAAGGCCCGCCTGACCAAGGGACTGCAATGTCGTTCCTGCCTGGACTGGAGTGAGCGGCGCTATCACCTTGCAGGATCGGTCGGTAGGGCTATTTTGACCCGCCTGAAAGATCTCGGCTGGGCGCAGACATCAAAAGGGTCTCGACTGGCGCATTTCTCCGGGCCTTCAGAACAAGCCCTATTGGAACAGTTCCCACTGGCTAATCCGGAGTGATCATCCACGAGCTGATGCCCATTAAATAAACGCCAGATATAAAAAACCCGGCCGAAGCCGGGCTTTTAAGGTGTGCTCATGCGATGGGGCCACATGAACAGGACGCTATATACATAGACCGAATACTACGGCTACTTATCTCTTTTCACTTCCGACAAGAAGCGATAGAGGCGCTGGGGCAACCATGGCAGACGATCACGATTGTAATCCTGTCTCTGGTTTACCAGCATTGCACGGGCAACATGTACGTTCATGGGTCGTCTCCTTGTATTTGGACTTGAAGCTTTTCGGCTTTCTATTTTCGACCTAGACATACAAAATAGCGCACTTTGTGCACTTATCAAGGTGTACTTAGTGCATTTTTCACTTTTCTTCAAACCACCATCGATTAGCTAGCTAAGCTTTATAAATATAAAAAGGCCCCCATGCAGATGCATAGGGGCCTGATTTAATTGGGAAACTCACGATTTCAGCCATTTAGAGACTGGTTACTCAGGCATTTTCGCGCGCCTTGAACTCGATCCGGCGACGATGGAGGACGGGTTCGGTGTAACCATTGGGCTGTTCAACACCCTTGAAGACCAACTCACAGGCCGCCTGGAATGCGATTGACTTGTCAAAATCAGCCGCCATTGGGCGGTAGAGAGGGTCACCAGAATTCTGTCCGTCAACCACCCCTGCCATACGCTGCATGGTTTCCATAACCTGTTCCTTCGAACACACACCATGACGAAGCCAGTTGGCAATGTGCTGCGAGGAAATGCGCAAGGTGGCCCGATCTTCCATCAAACCGACGTTGTTGATGTCCGGAACTTTGGAACAACCAACGCCCTGCTCGACCCAGCGCACAACATAACCCAGGATGCCCTGCGCGTTATTGTCGAGCTCAGCCTGAATGTCAGCTGCTTCCCAATTCGGACGCTCAGCAACCGGAATCGACAAGATATCTTCAACCTTCGCCGCGTCGCGGGTCTTGAGTTCAGCCTGACGGGCTGGCACAGACACTTTGTGATAATGCAATGCGTGCAAAGTCGCGGCCGTTGGCGACGGGACCCACGCCGTATTGGCACCAGACATCGGATGACCGATCTTCTGTTCCAGCATGGCTTCCATCAGGTCCGGCATGGCCCACATGCCCTTGCCGATCTGCGCGTGTCCTGGAAGTCCGCAAGCAAGACCAACATCAACGTTGTTGTTCTCATAGGCAGAGATCCAGGTCGCAGCCTTCATGTCACCCTTGCGGATCATCGGGCCTGCTTCCATGGAGGTGTGCATCTCATCGCCGGTGCGATCCAGGAAGCCTGTGTTAATGAAGAACACACGGTCCTTGGCAGCGCGAATGCACTCCTTGAGGTTGATCGTAGTGCGACGCTCCTCGTCCATAATGCCCATCTTGATGGTGTTGCGAGCCATGCCCAACACATCTTCGATCCGGTCGAAGAGCTCCACCGCAAAGGCAACTTCTTCAGGGCCATGCATCTTCGGCTTGACGATATAGGCGGAACCGGCGCGGCTGTTCTTGCGTTTACCGTTCGGGCCAATGTCATGCAGCGCGATCAAGGACGTGATCATGCCATCGAGAATGCCTTCAGGCACTTCATTGCCGTCTTTGTCCAACATCGCATCGATTGTCATCAAATGCCCGACGTTACGGATCAACAGCAGGGAGCGGCCATGCAGCGTGACTTCGCCTTTGCCGTCCGGAGCTGTGTAAACGCGGTCGCCATTCATTTTACGGGTGACACTCTTGCCGCCCTTTTCGAAGGTTTCCTGCAGATCGCCTTTCATCAGGCCGAGCCAGTTGGTGTAGACAACAATCTTGTCTTCAGCATCGACAGCCGCAACGGAATCTTCGCAGTCCATAATCGTGGACATAGCCGATTCCAGCACGACATCAGCGATATGCGCCTTATCGGTCTTGCCGATCGGGTGGACTGCATCAATAACGATTTCCGCGTGCAGGCCATTCTTCGATAGCAGAACACTGGAGGGAGCAGCAGCGTCTCCCTTGAAACCAGTGAATTGTGCCGGGTCAGCCAGCGCAACAGAGGCGCTGCCGACAGCTGCGACAAGAGCGCCACCGGAAACTGAAAGACCCGTGACGTCCGTCCATGAGCCGGCGGCCAGTGGTGCGGTTTCGTCCAGAACCTTGCGCGCATAGGCAATGACTTCTGCGCCGCGAGCAGCATCAAAGCCGCCACCAGCTGGCTTGGAGCCCATGGCATCTGTGCCATAAAGCGCATCATACAGAGAGCCCCAGCGGGCATTTGCGGCATTCAGCGCATAGCGTGCATTCATCACAGGCACGACCAGCTGCGCACCGGCAACCGTTGATATTTCAGGGTCAACGTTCGCAGTCGACACGGCAAAATCCGCGCCCTGCGGCACAAGGTACCCAATCTCAGTCAGGAAAGCCTTGTAGGTGGCCATGTCCGGCACACCCTTGTTGGCCTGATGCCAACCATCAATCTTTGCCTGCAATGCATCACGCTTTGACAGAAGAGCGCGGTTTTTCGGAGCAAGATCATGAACAATGGCGGACAGGCCCTTCCAGAAAGCCTCCTTGTCGACGCCAGTGCCCGGAAGGGCTTTATCGTTGATGAACTCATAGAGTTCGCCTGCAACCTGAAGACCGTCTGCATCAATGCGCGCCGTCATCGGAATTCTCCTAGCGATGTGATCGGATCCGATCATTCGATTTACTGCTTATACGTTAAGTGGCCAGAGCAGACATGGTTTGCTCGCACCATCAAAGGTGCCTTTGTCGCGGCAACTGAGCTGCACGTCAATCCAACACAAACTTCAATTACCTTTTCCAAAATGGAAATAATAAAACTTATTTTATCCAATTGAGTTGTTTCGGTTCCCTGATGATCCGACCTTGCACCGCATTGAATTTTCTGCGAAGCCATTTAAATCACACCTGCTCCTCTAAAGTTGACGCTAGGTTTGCGCGCTTTAACTTACTGGCCGAACGCATTCAAACCAGACGCTCGTTGCCCTGTTTCGCATCGATAAGGACATCCATGGCTTTTGCAGCCTCACTGTTTAGACAGCACGTCTTTGGCAATGCATTCCTGCTTCTGATCCTGACCACCTTGATGTGGGGCGGAAACACAGTTGCCGGTCGTCTTGCCATCGGTGAAGTCTCGCCAATGGCTGTGGTGTCTTTACGTTGGTTCATTGTCGCCTTTGTCATGGTGTGCGTGACCCGTACCGACCTGAAAGAGGAATGGCCGCTTGTGCGCACCAACTTGGGTCGTCTCATCCTAATGGCCACGTTCGGTTTCACCGGCTTCAACACGCTGTTCTACATTGCAGCCCATCATACAACGGCCGTTAATCTGGGCATTATTCAGGGCGCAATGCCTGTTCTCGTGTTGATTGGTGCCGTCCTGACCTTCGGTGTCCGTGTTCGCGCCCTACAGGTTCTGGGCATCCTGATCACTCTGGCAGGTGTCGCCATGGTCGCCGCACAAGGCGATCTCCAATTGCTATTGAACCTGTCAGTCAATCCGGGCGATGGCATCATGCTGATCGCCTGCCTGTTCTATGCTTGCTATACGCTGTCTCTGCGCGCACGCCCCAAGATCTCGGGCATGGTTTTTTTCACCGTCCTGTCAATCATCGCAGCGCTGACATCCCTGCCCGGCTTCTTCTACGAATTGGCAACGCATACTCTGCAAATGCCAACCCCTAAAGGCTGGCTGATCGTATTGTATATCTCGCTATTCCCCTCCAGCCTTGCACAGATTTTCTTTATGCGCGGCGTGGAACTGATCGGACCATCCAGAACCGGTGTCTTCATCAACCTTGTGCCAATATTCGCAGCAGGTCTTGCGATCCTGATCCTCGGTGAACCATTTCACACCCACCATGCCATTGCGCTGGTGCTAGTGCTGGGCGGGATCTGGCTGTCCGAACGTAAAGCCAGCCCGAAATGACCAACTGACGTCAGGCAGGAAGCCATAACCTCAGAATTACGGCAATGCTGCCTTGGCATTGCCGCAAGAGCTTGGCAAATTGCCCCTATGGAAACACCGATCATCATCGCTGCCTTTGCCGCGCTCCTCATTACAATTGCCTTGATGCAGCCCCTTGCCCGAAAACTGGGACTCGCTCCCAGCGTGGTCCTGGCCATGGTTGGGACATTGATCGGGATTGCCGCCACCTACCTGCTCTACACACCGCATCTGGATACCTTCAACGCCATTGCTCTGGTGTTTGTTGATCCTCCTCTGGATGCCGAGAAAATCCTCTACGTTTTCCTGCCGATCCTTCTCTTTCAAACGACGCTGACCCTTGATGTGCGGCGTATCTTTGAGGACATCGGCGCGATCCTGCTCATGGCGGTCATCGCCGTGTTCGTGGCCACCTTTTTCATCGGCTTTGCGCTTTACCCGCTGGCTGGCGTGCCTCTTGTCGCCTGTCTGTTGCTGGGAGCAATTGTGGCCACCACGGACCCAATTGCCGTTGTCGCCATTTTTCGCGACATCGGCGCACCAGCGAGGCTTGGCCGGATCGTCGAAGGCGAAAGCTTATTGAATGATGCAGCCGCCATTGTGATCTTCGTCATCTTGCTGGGCATTTTGACCGGTAGCCAGCCTCCCGATGCACCCCAGGCGGCCATTGCGTTTGTCCGCTCATTTGCTGGTGGCATTATCGTCGGCATCCTGATTGCACGGCTGGCTGTCATGACCCTCCCAATGATGCGGGATCTTCCCCTGGCGCAGGTCACTCTCAGTCTCGCCTTGCCCTATCTGGTCTATGTGGTATCTGACCAGTTTGCCGATGTCTCTGCCGTTGTTGCAGTCGTTTCCGCTGGCATCGTGTTCAATCTCTATGGCCCATCTCGCATCACACCAAAAAGCTGGACCTTCCTGCATGATGTCTGGCAGCAGATCGCCTTTCTGGCATCGTCTCTGATCTTCATACTGGTCTCGATCCTGATCCCCCGTCTGGTCTCAGGCTTCGCACTGCTGGACATTCTTCTGCTGCTGGTGCTCATCGTTTCGGCTCTTGCTGCGCGGGCTGTCGTGATTTTCGGATTGCTTCCGGTCCTCTCGCAAATGCGTATGGGAGAGGTCGTCAACAACCGCTTCAAAACCGTCATCCTTTGGGGCGGAATGCGCGGTGCAGTCACGTTGACACTCGCTCTGAGTGTGTCGGAACACGAAGCCCTGACTGAAGACGTCAGTACATTCGTCACCAAACTGTCCACCAGCTTCGTATTGTTCACCCTGATGGTCTATGGCACCAGCCTGAAGCCTCTCATACGTCTATTGAAACTGGATCGACTGTCCGCACGGGATGAGGCTTTGCGCAATCAGTTCCTCTCTCTGGTGCTGTCAGACATTAGCCAGGAAGTTGCCGCAACAGCCAAAGCCTATCAAATCGAGCCAAGGGTGGCTGAGCCGGTCAAGCAGTATTACGAAGATCGAACACAGGCTGTTGCAGAGGCCACGGTTTCTCTTGATGACCTGAAGGATAAGGAACGCGTCATCCTCGGGCTTGTCGCCCTGGCCGACCGTGAACGCGAGCTTGTGCTCACGCACTTCCATGAAAAGACCATCTCCAATCGCTCGATTTCCCAACATTTGGAAGCAGCCGGTCGGATTGGCGATATGGCCAGAACCGAAGGCCGGGCCGGATACAATCGTGCCGCCCGCATACCACTGCAGTTTGACAAGCAATTCCGGTTCGCACAGTGGCTTCATCGCCGGTTGAAAATGCAGCACGCCCTGTCCGTCCAGATCGCCGACCGGTTTGAGTTTCTACTGGTCAGCCGAATAATCGCCGGTGAACTGGTGACCTTCAACCAGCAGCGCGTCCGTCCTCTGGTCGGCAAACGCGTGGCGCGCATTCTGGATGAAACGTTGTGCGGCCGACGCGACGATACGTTGAAAGCCATTGAAGCCCTGCGCTTACAGTACCCCGATTATGCCGATGCCCAGGAAAGGCTTTTCTTGAGAAAAGCCGGGCTCCGCCTGGAAGAAACAGCCTATGCGGATGCGCACTCCCAAGCCTTGATTGGAGAGGAACTCTACAACGACCTGACCAATGACCTATCGCACGCGCGCCAACAAACCAATCAACGCCCGCCGCTTGACCTTGGTCTGAACACAGAAGACTTGCTGGCTCAACATGAGCTCTTTTCCGACCTCAGCCTAGAACGCAGGACGCAGTTGGTCAAGCTGATGCACCCCCATTTTGCAACGCCGGGCGAGATGCTGATCCAACACGGCGAGCGGGGAGATACGGTCTACTTCATTTCCTCTGGTGCCGTCGAAGTTCAGACCCCGACAAGTTCGTTCCGGCTTGGACGCGGCGACATGGTGGGCGAGATCGCTTTGGTCACAGGCAAGCCCCGCACGGCTGATGTCATTGCGCTGGGCTATTGCCAACTCCTCACCCTGTCTGCCGCAGACTACGCAACACTGATGGAGCAAGCTCCAGACATCAAGGCTCATATGGACGAGTTGTCGGCAAGTCGCCAATCCATCAACGCCGAAGACAAATCAGAAACCTGACCCAGGACAGCCCAGACACCTGTTCATAAATAGCCCATAGATGAAGTGCATGGAGCCTTTACACGACTTAAATGTTCTCTTATTGTTCTCATCTGTATAAGAGGGCAGATTCATGGATGTTCAGACTGCTAAATATAACCGCTTCAAAGCCCTTCATTACAAGTCGAAGGCATTTGTCATCCCCAACCCCTGGGATGCTGGCTCCACGCGCCTTTTAAGCAGCATGGGATTTGAAGCCCTGGCTACGACAAGCGCTGGATATGCGTTTTCTGTCGGCAAGCGGGATTCATTTGCCGGGCTCAGCCGCGACGAGCTTCTGGCAAACGCTGCTGCGATTGTTGCGGCGACCCACTTGCCGGTGTCCGCAGATCTTGAAGACGGCTTTGGCCCCGAACCAGAAACATGTGCCGAGACCATCAAATTGGCCTCGCAGACCGGGCTGGTCGGGGGATCAATTGAAGATGCGACCGGGGATGCGGATCATCCGATTTATGAAATTTCAGCAGCTGTTGAGCGCATTACAGCAGCAGCAGAGGCTGCCAAAGGTCTCCCGTTCCTTTTAACGGCACGCGCTGAAAATCATCTGTGGAACCGTAACGATCTCAAGGACACCATACGGCGGCTTCAGGCATTTTCCGAAGCCGGTGCAGATGTCCTCTATGCGCCGGGTCTGCCTGATATTGAAGCCATCAGCACCGTTTGCCGCGAAGTCGACAAACCTGTGAATGTGGTCATGGGCCTTACAGGGGCATCTTACTCGGTCGCAGAACTCTCTGCTGCAGGCGTGTCGCGCATCAGTGTTGGAGGGTCTTTCGCACGAGCTGCATTGGGCGCGCTTAAACGCGCGGCGGAAGAAGTTCTGGGCGATGGTACTTTCTTCTACGCCAAGGATGCAATGCCCGACAGCGTCGTGAGCCAACTGATGTCACAGGACAAAGAGAACGAGCGAAATTGAGCAGGCCGAGCAGATCTTACGCTGGTTCTTGACAATTTTGACGTCAGAGAGGTGCTGAGCAGATCACGCACAAGGACCTCATCATGCCCTATGCAGCAAAACAGCAGACGTGCATGATCAAAACACCCAGTGATAACATTGTACCTATCCCCAAAGCCGCAAACAGCCAAGGGTCATTGCGGATTTCTTCCAGAAAGTTGCTCAGCTCAAAGCCCTTTGCATCTGCGTCAGTTTCATCAGCTTTATTGATCATTTTACTCCCCCCACTCAACTATAGCAGGCGCTTTGCTTCAGGCGCCAGCTCTTCTTTCCATCAGGCGCTTTCTTCTGTTTCAGCGTCTTTTTTGCCGCCGAACAAACCGCCAAGCCAACCCTTTTTCTCGTCCCCGGATTCGGCATCCTGAGAGCCCTCTGCAGGAGCTTCGCCAGCAGCTTCGTCAGTTGCGCTCGGAGCCACCGTTTCACTGAATGTTGCGAAAAACTCACCGGCGAGGCGCTTGGACGTGCTGTCGATCAGGCGCGCACCCAGCTGAGCAATCTTGCCGCCGATCTTTGCATCCACGTCATAATGCAAAATGGTTGCATCTGGTCCGTCGTCTTCAAGGCGAACGACCGCGCCACCTTTTGCAAAGCCTGCAACACCGCCAGATCCTTCGCCGACAATCTTGTAGCTTTCAGGCGGATTGAGATCCTCAAGCGTGACCTTGCCGCCAAACTTGGCCTTAACCGGACCGACCTTCAGCGTGACTTTGGCCTCCATTTCGGTGTCAGAGTGCTTTGTCAGCTCTTCGCAGCCCGGAATACAAGCCTTGAGAACCTCTGCATCGTTGAGGGCGGCCCAAACCTTTTCACGTGGCGCTTCAATGCGTTGGCTGTCTGACATCTTCATGAATAGTTACTCCGGTTTTTCGATCCATTGAATGCTACGCGCAATTGGCTTCCTCTGACAATCCGCGCTGGCCCTTACTACGAATGCAAAGGATTTCAGCCAAAATGGAGAGAGCTATTTCATCCGGTGTAATGGCACCAAGGTCAAGGCCTGCCTGGGCCTTCACCCACGCTAATTCTTCAACCGATATGCCAAAGCCTTTCAGTTTCTCGCGCAGCGCGGTTGCCATTTACCACTTCCGACACGTGCAACATACTCCGGCCCGATGGAGACCGCTGCGTTCAAGGCATCCTGATCGCCAGAACATAAAGCTCCTCGCCTGTTGCAAACGGTTCATCGGCTCGTGCTGACCTTCCTTGAGAAGGACAAACACTCAGGGCGGCACCTACACATTATTTCCGATTTGAAGAAGGGCTTATTCCGCAATCCATAATTGTTGACAATCAACCATTTCGCCTGACCAAACGACAGCGGAACGACCTTGCTCTCGCCCCACGCCGGGCCTAAGCTTCATGGCATATTTGACAATCCTATGAACACGCATGCATCAGCACCTTCGACTCCGGTCCACTGATGCCCTGCCACATAGTCATGATACATAACGAGGAAACACCGATGACACTTGCCGGAAAAATCATTCTTGTAACCGGAGCCAGCTCCGGCATCGGACGCCAGACCGCCAAAGCCTTTCTGGAGGCTGGAGCCAGCGTCGTCTTGACCGGAAGACGAGAGGATCGTCTGCAGGAAACAGCCAAGAATGCAGGCGGAGATGCCCTTTGCGTGCCTTGCGACGTATCGGATGCAGCTCAGGTTGATGAGCTGTTTGCCGCAATCAAGGGCAAGTACGGACGGCTGGATATGTGCTTTAACAATGCTGGCAATAATGTGCCCTCAGCTCCGATCGACGAGATCAGCGTCGAAGACTGGCAGAAGGTTCTGAACGTCAACCTGCATGGCGCATTCCTGATCGCGCGCGGAGCATTCGGCATGATGCGCCATCAAGACCCCCAAGGCGGGCGGATTATCAACAATGGTTCGATTTCGTCCGAAGTGCCGCGTCCAGGTTCCGCGCCTTACACAGCCACCAAACACGCCATCACAGGCCTGACAAGAACCTTGTCCCTGGATGGCCGAGCCTTCAACATCGCCTGCGGCCAGATCGACATTGGCAATGCAGCCTCGGAAATGACCGCGAATTTTGCCCAGGGCCTGCCTCAAGCCAACGGCACCTCGATGCCGGAGCCGGTGATGGATGCGAAGCATGTTTCCGACGCAGTGCTTCACATGTCGGATCTGCCCTTATCCGCCAACGTCCAGTTCATCACCGTGATGGCCACCAACATGCCCTTCATCGGGCGCGGCTGAACTGACACCTTGACTGATTGAGCTCCCCCTTCGCCGACATGGCAGAGGGGGAGTGCTCCATAGCTTTGCCTGATCGAGGCAACGCGAATTGGTTCGCGCCTCTCAAAAAACCTCACATCACTCGATGACTTCGCCAATCAGCATTTGCGGGGTTATATTTGTGAAATTCGGCACATCTGCGAGGACAGGATCCGCAATCCCCATAGCAGCGTCAAACTGGCTCTGATCCGGGAAGATCATGCTTGCAATTGCATAATAGGCAGGAGGAGTGCCCTGGCCGCCAGCAACTCCTTTTGTTACCAGCATGTCCTCAACAAACGAGCCCAGATGTTCTGCCACCAGCGGGATATGCTTGGTCGCGTAGTAATCATAATCAAAGGTAGACCCCTTCGTGATCGGGTAGATTACCTGCAATGAAATCGCCATATTGTCCTCCGTGGCGGGCCGTTATCGACGACGCCTGTCTTAAATGCTGTCTAAAATTATATCTGAGTGGCTCTTCGCAGATTTGTAATTCTGCAAGCCTCAGGGCTTATTGATATCACCTTGCGCACTGTCTTGTATGTGAAGTTCCTTCCGCCCCACAACCATCTCTCGTTTTCCGGCAAAGCCTCTCTGCTTTTCAATGCTGAAGCCGGCGCTGATGAGATTTCGCCGTACCCAGCCCGCAGACGAATAGGTCGCCAGTGTGCCACCTTCTGCGGTCAGTTCATAAGCTGACTTCAACAGCGTATCGCCCCAAAGCTCCGGATTTTTCGACGGGCTGAAACCGTCCAGAAACCAGGCATCGACGAGCGGCAACTCCACATCACCTGCACCAACATCAGCAATCATGTTCCGCGCATCGCCGATGGCCAGAACCAGATCAGCTCCTTTGATCGGCAGCTTTGACCAGCCGGATGTGGGCGGCCAGGCATCCAGCAGCTCTGCGGCTTCGCCCGCCAGCTCCGGAAAAGCAGACAGGGCACGGGACAGCTGGTCCCGAGTCATTGGAAACAGCTCGAACGATAGAAAAGTCAGCTTTGGCGGATCAGTGATCAGGCGCAGGGCCTGCAACGTGGTCAGGAAACTCAGACCCGTTCCAAAACCGAATTCGGCAATGGTGAAAGCCTCCCGCCCCCGCCAGCGCTCCGGCAATTGATTTCCGCCCAGAAACACATGGCGGGTTTCCGCCAGACCACCAGCGCGTGAGAAATACGTGTCCTGAAAGGCTGGCGCGCGTGGCACGCCGTCTTCCAGCCATTCCAGCTCGGGAGCCTGTTGCGGCTGATCACTCATTGGGCGTTCTCATAGATGGTTTTCCGGCAGGTCTTGAACTTCTGTGCTTCTCCTCTTAAGCGGACACTGCGGGCAGATAAAGACAGGATTGTTTCCTCTCCACATTGCCCAGCGCTCAAAACGAAAGACCCGTCATGTCTTCTACACCACGCGATCACTACGACCTTGCCATTGTCGGCGGTGGAATCTTCGGCCTGTCGATTGCCTACAAGGCGCTGAAGGCTGGTCTTTCCGTGGTTCTGATTGAGCGCGACAAGGTCGGAGCTGGCTCTAGCGGCGGTGTTCTGGGCGCATTGATGCCTCATATGCCAGCCCGCTGGAACCCGAAGAAAGAGTTTCAGTTTCAGGCCCTCCATCAGCTGGAGGCATATGCGCGGGGACTGGAAGCAGAAACCGGCATTGCCACCGGCTATCGGCGCTGTGGCCGCATCCTGCCGCTGACCACGCAGGACAAGCTCGATCATCATATGGAACGGGCAGAAGAGGCGTTGGAGCGTTGGAATCCGGCAGACACAGGCTTTTCCTATCAAGTCGAGCCAGCAGGCAGCAGGTCTGATTGGCTGAACGGGGCTTCTGCGCCCTTTGGCATTGTCTATGAAACACTGGCTGCCCGCATTGCGCCGCGTGATTATCTCGCCGCGCTTGCCGCTTATGTGCGGGAAAAGGGTCGCCTGATTGAAGGCACGCGTTTTGAAGGCTACGCTGAAGACACTGGCGCGCTTTCTGTTTCCGATGCCACCGGGCAAATTTCCTCGGACCGGCTCGTGCTTGCAAGCGGCCCTGCTGCCTTCGCGCAAATAGAAGCCCTCACCGGTCAGATGATCGGACGCGGCGAGAAAGGCCAAGCCTTGCTGCTGGAAGGCGCTGGACTGGAAGAAAAACCCGCGATCTATTGCGACGGACTTTATGTGGTGCCCCATGATGATGGCACTGTGGCCGTTGGCAGCACATCAGACAGGCACTATGAGACAACCGAAGTTGACCCAGTACGCACGCAAGATCTGATCACGCGCGCCACGGCGTTCTGTCCGGCACTGGAGGGACGTGAGGTTCTGACCGTTTGGGCAGGCATTCGGCCCCGTTGCTCAAAACGCGACGCCCTGGTTGGCCTGCTGCCTGGAACAGATCGAACTTACGTTGCCACCGGAGGCTACAAGATCTCTTTCGGCATTGCCCATCTGATTGCAGATGCCCTTGTCGGTGAACTGACCGGAAGCGTTCCACAAGTTCCTCTGCCACCGAGCTATTTGCCTGCGCATCATTTTCCCTGAAGCACTAAAAAAGGCACCCCAAGAGGTGCCTGAAAACGTTCTCGCCAAGAAGGTGTCTGTCGTTATTCCAATGCAAAGCTGGCCAACGCATAAAGCACGTAGCCAGACAGCGCCATTGATCCCCAGAACAGCACGTTCTTGGCAACCCAAAACACCGTTGCCATCGCAGTTTTGCGAGTTGTATCGGTGATTTGCGCGGCTGTAGATGCCATCCCGTCTGGTTCTCCAGCATTTCTACGTTTTGATTTCATCGAATGAAACCTAGGCACCGGTCCATTAACGATTCGTAAATCACCGATTTTAACTTTTATGAAACCGTTGATTAAATCGAATGGTCCTCAGGTTTTTGTAAGCGTACCAGTTTGACCAGCACTGTCCTTGAAATCGATCCGCAATTGCCTAACGTCCGCCTCCTCTTATGCATCATACCATATAACATAGGTTGAGAAAATGACCCTTGCCAGTGTCCGCCAGCACCTCGCCGAAGCTGCGCCCGAATTGACCGTGCTGGAAACCGATGGCAGCAGCGCAACGGTTGAACTGGCCGCTGCAGCCCATGGCGTCGCGCCTGCTCAAATTGCAAAGACCCTGTCATTCCGACTGAAAGAGGATGTTTTCCTCGTGGTCGCATGCGGCGATGCACGGCTCGACAACAAAAAGGCAAAAGCTGCCTTTGGCGGTAAGGTTAAAATGCTTGGCCGGGATGAAGTGGAAGACATCACCGGTCATCCGGTTGGCGGCGTCTGTCCGTTTGGGCTGGCACAGCCGCTCAAGATCTATCTGGACGAAAGCCTCAAGGCGTTTGACGAGGTGATCCCGGCAGCAGGCGCGGTCAACGCTGCCGTTCGCATATCTCCAACGCGCATGGCAGAGATCACCGCTGGCACTTGGGTGAACGTGTGCCAGGATCAAGAAGGCTGAGAGGTTTTGTCCTGTTATCGCCTATTGGGCGACATACCAGTCCTTGCGATGATTCATGGCAATGATTGCATTCAGAACGAACGCCCCGAACAACGAGGCCAAAACAGCGGTGCTATCGATTACCAAAAAACTGATGGCGAAGATCAATATATCTGCGCTTAGCTGAAACCATCCAGCCCGAAACCCTGTGCGGTCTTGAATATATAGCGCCAGCATTCCAAGACCGCCTGCACTTGCTCCATGACGAAAAAGAGCGATCAGACCGATCCCAGCCGTGCACCCGGCCAGCAGCGCCGCAATCATCACATTCAAATGAGCATAAGCGATCACGTGGGGCGCAAATTCGGCAAGAACGGAAATCGCGGTGGCTGATATGAACGATTTGAGCGTGAAGGCCGTCCCCATACGCTGAAAAGCGAAGGCATAAAACGGCAGATTGACGAGAAAGAAGACAAGGCCGAAGCTCCAGCCGCTCGCATAAGAGATCAGCAACGACAGGCCTGCTGTCTGCCCGGTGATCAATCCACAGGCGCGCAACATCGATACGCCGAAGGCTGTCATCAAGATGCCCCAGGCCTGCCCCTGGAGGTTATCGAAAACACTGTGAGCTGCCGAAGCGCCATCAGGCTTGGTTTCAAGAGGCTTTGCAGAAACAGGTGAGGAATTCGAGCTGCCGTTTTGATGATTTAATTTCAAGAGAGAATGCCCCAGTGACTTTATGAGTCCGTGACTTATTCCTCCCACCAAAAGGATAGGCAGTTCATATCTATTAGTCCAGCGCAGACTAAGACGTTGCTCGGTCCTTAAGAATCGAACCAAAGATCAAGCTTAGTCCCCATCACCCCGCTCTCGCGAGGCAAGATAGGCCAATCCACCGAGCGCCACGACAGCAAGAAGGCCCTTGGACTTCACCAATTCCGGCAGAATGGAAATCGCGGCAGCTGTCGCCAAACGCTGTGTCTCTCTTCGGCGCGATTGACGCTTCTTCTCACGGGACTTCAACACCCCAACCACAATCAGGATCACGCAGCCAATGCTGGCCATCGCCCCGGCAATAAGAAGTGCCGCCGTCACAGGCCCAAAGATAGGCACCAGATAGGCACCCGCAGCAATCAAACCAGCCAGATAGGCGCTCGCAAAGAAGAATACGGCCAGCGCGGTCAGAACGGCGTTTCGTTTAGCCCGGCGATACGTGCCCTGAACGTCGCGCGTTGCGTAAGTCAGCGCCTGCGATAAAGGCCTCATCACCATCAGCGCCGCAACAGAGCTGAGAGCAAAAACCCAACGCCGACGGCAATGCCAATGGATTGGAGAGGATGCTTGCGAACATGCGCCACCAGCGCACGCTCATAAGCCTGAAGATCAGCGGTCAGATCCTCCAAGGCTTCCTCGGACATTTTCGTCAGATCATCTCCAGCTTCACTCGCCCGCGTTTTGTATTCATCCGCCTTGCCTTCGCCAAACTTCTTGAGTGACCCTGCCAAGGCAGAAATATCGCTGCGAATGCGTTTAATGTTTTCTTCGATTTCACGCGCAGTGACGGCCTCGTCTGAGTTCGCAGACGAGGAAGAACTTGCAGATTTGGCAGTCGCCATCATATCGCTCCAGTATTATGTTCGATCCAGTCAACATGCCCGTTTCAAGTCAAAAACATAGGCAGCACGCCCGCAATAGTCCAGTTCGAATAACCATTTACACAGCAGTCGGCGCGGCTCTTCGAACCCATGGCCAATTTATCGAATCCCAGGTTGCGTCAATTCGCAACGCCACAGAACCATTGCCATAAAACCTGAGCATGATAGTTTTCTTTTCAGGATTTTAAAAAGGAGCACCCGATGCTTGGACTGTCCCGCCGGGAACTTCTTCTGGGCAGCGCCGGAACCGCTACGGCCTTCGCGACAGGCGGATTGATCGGACTTGAAGCCAACGCAGCAGACATGACCTTGCCGATCACCAGGTTCGATCACTCAATTGTTTCCGGCGAGATCACAAAGGGCATCATGGGCTTTGGCAAAGACGCTCCGCCGCCAGTCCTGCGCATGCGGCAAGGTCAGCCCTTTTCAGTGGATGTGGTCAACGAGCTGAATGAGGCCTCAGTGGTCCATTGGCACGGCATGCGCATTCCAAACCAGATGGATGGTGTCCCTTATCTCACTCAGACTCCAATCGAACCTGGAGAGAGCTTCCGCTACAGCTTCACGCCGCCGGACGCGGGCACCTACTGGTACCACCCCCATTGCAACACTCTGGAGCAGATGGCCCGTGGTCTCACGGGTGTCATGGTGGTCGAAGACGCCGAGGACCCAGGGTTTGATCAGGATCTTCCGCTGAACATCCGAGACTTCCGACTTGGCGGTGACGGGCAATTCATTGCACTCTTCAAACCGCGCAGTGCGGCGCGTGGCGGGACACTTGGTACAGTCTCGACGATCAACTGGAACGTTGCGCCAGTCTATGACCTTCCTGCTGGCAGCCTTGTGCGTCTTCGTCTTGCAGTGACGGATTTGACGCGGGTCGGCACTTACGACCTGAATGGCGGTGAGGCTGAAGTCATCGCCCTGGATTCCAATCCGCTGCCCCTGACTGCGGTCAACCTGAAAACGCCGGAGGGTGTCATTCTGGCACCTGGCCAGAGAGCTGACATCGCCCTGCGTGTTCCGGACAGCGAAGAGCAAGTGGTCACCTTGACCCGCAGAACGCCAAAAGGACCCAAGGTTCTGGCCAGCTTCCATCCAGTGGGTGCCAGTGCGAACCGAAGCCTTGCAGAGCTCAAGCCGCTGGCCCTCAACCCGATTCCAGAGGCCGACCTTGCCAATGCAGAGATCGTCGAATTTGTCTTTGGCTGGACACCGGACGGCACAACGCCAGAGCCCAGCATTTGCGGCTCGCTCGGCTATACGTTCTGGTCGATCAACCGTGTAGCCTGGGAGGGAGACACCCCCGGACCGGTTGATCCGCTTGCGGTCTTCAAGCAAGGCAAGTCCTACATTCTAAGACTGCGCAACGAGACCCAAAATGCGCATCCGATCCACCTGCATGGATTGTCTTTCAAGCTGCTGAGATCGAACAAGCGCGCTATTCCACCGCTGATCACCGACACAGCACTGCTGATGAAAGGCGAAACCATGGAAGTCGCCCTGGTGGCTGATAATCCCGGCAACTGGGCTTTCCATTGCCATGTCATCGAACACCAGAAAACCGGCCTGACCGGATACATCCGCGTGGATGCCTAGAACAAGACCCATCTGACACCCAACGTCAGCTGGGCAAGTATTCCTTGCTCCAGCTTTCGCTGACGTCGCCGGACTTGATTATACTTTGAATGGCTTCTTTCCCGTAGCCCAGTTCTTCCAGGATCACCCGCGTGGAAGTGCCGAATTTCTCAGATGGCGATACAGCCGTGACCTCACCGACAACCGTGCGCACGGCGTAGGGATCCAGCTGGGTTATTTCATGACCACTGGGGTGATCCGGGTAGTGAGAGAAGGAATAGCTGCCATTTTCCGTGCCGTTGAGACCATCAGCCAGCCGGGTGTTATCAGCGCGAAGTGCATCGATATTGTCACAGATCGCCACGCCGATGTCAGCTGCACGCAAACGCTCTACCCAATCCGCCGCAGACGCGCTTTGGAATGCATTGGACAGGAATGCCGCCCGCTCTTCCTTGGTGATCTCAGACACGCCTTCCATGCCCTCGACCGATTCAAATCTGGGTAGATCCTGTTCATACGCGCTGAGCAATACATAAACGCCAGATGCTGTGCTGTAGAACCGGGACAGAGGGTCGTAGCCACTGACCTCCGGACCCGATGGCTCGTTGAAAAGTCCCCGTCCGCGAAAGTCGAACGCAAAAGGAATTTGCAACAAACCGGCATTTGCATTCAGCGAGGTGCGGCCGCGCCCAATGCGTCCGTGCCGGTACTTCTGGTAAAGCGCGGTCGCAATCGCCAGCGCGCCACCAAAGCCACACATCACATCGATTGTGCCAACATGGGCATGCTCTTCCGGGCGCTCCATCGCCCCACCAAAGCGCAACATGATCCCGGTGACCGCCTGCACGAGGTCATCATAGCCGATGTAATCGGTACGGGTGCCGCGACGCACGCCGCCAAAGCAGTCCAGCTTGCAAAACAGAACATCAGGATTGAGTTTGCGCAGGCTGTCTGCATCCAGCCCCATGCGCTTGATCTGGCTATCTGGAGCATTCCAGACAATCACATCGACGCTCTTGACCAGATCCTCAAAGACCTTTCGTCCGTGTTCGCCCTTGATGTTGGCCAGAATAGACCGCTTGCCGCGCATCTGCGACAGCCCGTAGACAACCGTGTTCCAGCTGTCATACATCGGGACAGCCGGGTCCAGCTTGATGACCTCTGCGCCAAAGCGGGCCAAATAACTTGCAGAGTGCGGCCCCGCGATCACATTGCAAAGATCCAACACCCGGACGCCCGACAACCAACCTTTGGTCTCGACACCATCTTCAGGATCAGGAATATCTGTCTTGATGCGCTTGAACACCTTGAGCGCTTCATTGAACTCCACCCAGCGGCGCGGCTCTGGCGTCAGCGCCTCCTCGCCGCTTTCCTCCATCCAGACAACGGGCCCCGGCTGGGTCATCTCGCCATAGACCGGGTCCTCGACATCGATCATCAAGCCTGACATTTCGGCGTATTCATCATTCACCCATTCCTGAAGCCACCGCTGAGGCGCGCCCGGAATACCGGCCCGGCCGAACATCTTTTGCCACTCGTGCGATGTGCGGGTCATGAAAACCTCTTTCATCCGCGCGGCAATCTTGTCCGCCCACTCCTTGGGCATCGGATAAACGCCCAGAGAGGTTGAGGACGACCACTCGGAAACGGGTTTATACGTATCCTCTTCTTCGGTAAGGCCCTCTTCAAACATCTCATCCAGAAGGCCCAGGACTTCAAGACAGCGACGGGCATGGAGATTGTGACTGGGACAGACCACGTAGAACATTCTGCCGTCTTTGCACATGTAGCTGCGGAAGAACGGATCAAGCAGCTCCTGCAGATCCTCATAGCTCACATTCATCGGCAGGCCTTCGATACGCCGCCGTTCGATCTCTTGTTCCCGCTGGGTCAGATAGCGTTCGGGCATATCTGCGACCTTGATCGAGTTGTAGCAAAGCCCTTCCATAACGGCGGCTGCCAAAGGCACTTCGATCTGATCGCCAACCCCGGTCAGCTGCCTTGATTGAAGGGCCAGAACCACTGATGACGTTGCAATCTGAGTGGCATAGGCGGAGGCCAGAGGCAGGGGTGAGAACGACGGATTGATGCCCATCAACACCCGGTTCAGGCCCATATCCGTGAAGACCCCGGAACTGGCGGCAACCACACTTTCAAAGGCGCGCCAGTCACGCCGGACCTGATCATTGGAAGCAAAGCCGGGCACCGAAATTGTGATGAGCTCGGGACGCTCTTCCCGCATCCTGGCAAAATCAACCCCCAGCGCAGCCAGCTTTCCGGGGCGAAAATTCTCCACGATGACATCCGCCTGAGCGCAGAGTTCAAGTGCTCGCTCCAGTCCTTCCTTCGACTTCAGGTCGATCGAGACAATCATCTTGTTGCGGTTCAAGATGGCATTGGCCGGATTGTCCCACATGTCGCCGCCGGGCGGATCAATATGAACGACAGCAGCCCCAAGGTCACCAAGCAGCATGGCAACCGCAGGACCGGCGATATACTGGCCGAAATCAACGACCTTGACGCCCTTGAGAGGCAATTTTGACATGACAGGATTTTTCATAATTCCTCCAAAGAGCTAGGTCAGGACCAACATTCGACCCGCTGTTAGGCGTTGTCGGCCAAAATCCAGCCTGCGGCCTTTTCGGCAATCATCAAGGTCGGTGAGTTGGTGTTACCGGCTGTGATCTCCGGCATGATGCTGGCATCCACCACGCGCAGTCCTGTAACCCCGCGCACGCGCAAATGCGGGTCCAGAACGGCCATTGGGTCATCATCGCGCCCCATCTTGACCGTGCCGACCGGATGGAAAATCGTGTTGGCGATATCGCCCGCCAATTGCGCCAGTTCCGCGTCGCTCTGATACTGAACACCCGGCTTGAATTCTTCAGGATCGTATTTCTTCATTGCCTCGCCTGCCATGATTTCCCGGACCTGACGAAGGCTGTGAGCCGCGACCTTACGGTCGTCTTCCGTGTCGAGATAATTCGGGGCAATCATCGGCGCATCTTTGTAATTGGCAGAGCGAATGCGCACGTGCCCCCGACTTGAAGGCTTCAAATTGCACACGCTGACGGTCATCGCCGGGAAGCTGTGAAGGTCCTCGCCAAAGGCCTCAAGGCTGAGGGGCTGGACATGATACTCCAGATTGGCGTGGCTCTGGCCGGGATCAGACCTCGTGAATGCCCCCAGCTGACTTGGCGCCATGCTCATGGGACCGGATCGTTTAAACGCATATTCCAGGCCGATCTTTGCCTTGCCGATCAGCGAATTGGCCAAAGTGTTCAAGGTTCGGGTGCCGTTGACCTTGAACACCGCTCGGATTTGAAGGTGATCCTGCAGGTTTTCACCAACGCCAGGCGCATCCACAATGACGTCAATGCCGTGCGCGTTCAGCAGGTCGACTGGTCCAACGCCTGAGAGTTGCAGGATCTGGGGGGAGCCAATCGCCCCTGCCGACAAAATGACTTCCCTAGTGGCATGAACAACGCTCGACGTGCCTGAGCGATCCACCTTTGCGCCTACACAGCGCGGGACCCCGCCAATTTCAGTACCGGCCTCAAACACCAGATGCTCGACCTGCGCCTCGGTCCAAACAGTCAGGTTCGGACGCTTTTCCGCTGGTTTCAGGAAAGCCTTCGATGTGTTCCAGCGCCAACCGGACCGTTGATTGACATCAAAATATCCAACGCCCGCATTGTCGCCGCTGTTGAAATCATCCGTTTTGCTGATGCCGCACTCATTGGCTGCATCCGAAAACGAGTCCAGCACATCCCAGCGCAGACGCTGCTTCTCCACCCGCCATTCGGCGCCATGGCCATGCATGTCGGAAAAACGGCTGTTGTCGCCGGTCTGCGGATCTGCCCCATCGTCCAGCTTGTAGTGGTTTTCGTGCTTCTTGAAATCTTCCAGAGACTGCAACCAGCCCCAGGCTTCCTCGCCAGTGCTGGCGGCCCAATTGTCATAATCGCGAGACTGCCCGCGCATGTAGATCATGCCGTTGATCGACGAACAGCCGCCAAGTGTCTTGCCTCGGGGATAGCGCAGCTTGCGTCCGTTCAGGCCCTTGTCAGGCTCGGTCTCAAACAGCCAATCCGTTCGTGGATTGCCAATGCAATAAAGATAGCCGACAGGAATATGGATCCAGGGATACGTGTCGCGCTTACCGGCCTCTAGCAACAAGACCTTGTTGGACGGATCGCGGCTCAGGCGGTTGGCGAGCAGGCACCCGGCAGATCCACCACCTACAACGATGTAATCAAAGCTGTTTTCCGTTGCCATGAGCCTGTCCATCCCTCTTGCGTCTTTTTGTCAGAGACACTTTTGTTGAGGCAGCGCAAAAAATCCAATGACAATCGACACAGAGACATATTAGAAATTTTTATATGCAGAGACTTACCAGCGTGAACAACATCCTTGCCTTTGTCACCGTCGCTCGTGAGGGCAGCGTTTCGCGGGCGGCTGAGGTGTTGAACCTGACGCAACCCGCTGTCAGTCACCAGATCAAACGCCTTGGGGAAGACACCGGCAGCGTGCTGTTCACTCGCACAGCAACAGGACTGGTACTGACCCGTGACGGCGCGGCCTTACGCACCAAGGCCGAACAGGTGCTGCAGGCCCTCGCAGACTTTGACCGCAGCGCAGAACGTCGCATCGGACAGATCGGCGGACGTCTCAGACTAGGAACAATCGTTGACCCGGAGTTTATCCGGTTAGGGCAGTTTCTGGTTCAGCTGCGAGAGACCTATTCCGAGTTGAAACCTGAACTGACCCATGGCGTCAGCGGCGATGTGCTGGAGCGCTTGAAACGCAATAAACTCGACGCCGGTTTCTTTTTGAGCGGGCCAGATCCTTATGAGATGTTGCCGCCGGACAGCGACGGGCAGTTCGTTTTTACAAAACTTGCCGATTTCCGATATCGGGTGATTGCACCTGCCGGATGGCGTTCGGAGATCGAGGGACGCGACTGGCCGGACCTTGCGCGCCTGCCCTGGATCGGCACACCGACCTCATCGGTCCATCGCCGTCTTCTCGACAATATCTTCCGAGGGCTCGGCTGTGAGCAAAACGTCGTGGCGCAGGTGGATCAGGAAATCTCCATGATCGAAATGGTGCGCTCCGGCATGGGTTTGAGCCTGTGCCGCGAGTCGCTTGCCTTGCATAACAACCAGGCCTACGGGGTTGAGTTGTCCGACGTCGTCTCGGTCGATGCGTCTTTAAGCTTTGCCACATTGGCCAGCCGAAAAGACACCCCCACCTTGCGTGCCGTGCTCGACCTGCTGAATGAGATATGGGAATTTTCGAGCTAGCACGACTTTGTCAACCAACAGTCGCCGCAATTCGTTCGGTGACCAAACGCACAGCAGCCGGGATTGGCTCGATCAAGGGAACTGGCGACGTATTGGCAAGGTGGCGCGCTGCGACTGCCAACGGACCTCCGCCAATGATCACGGCCTCTGCCCCGTCCTCTCGAACGGCCAGTTCGACGGCCCTACCCAAAGCTTCTGTCAAGTGGCCTTCATCTGCCATAAGCTGAACTGCCTCTCCCTCTGTCAGTCTTACAGAGGCAAGCTGATCTCCAAATCCGTAAGTACCAGCCCGGTGTGTAATCGCGCCTACCAACTCCGAGGTTGTTGTGGCAACGGAAAATCTCCGGCCATTGATACCCGCAACAAGAAACGCGGCCTCAGCGATGCCGACGACCGGAATGGACAGAAGGCCCCTGAGGCCTTCCAGTCCGGGGTCCCCGAAAGCCGAGACAATGACAGCAGCTGTACCGGCTGGAATCTCCGGCAACAACCCGATCACCGCATCACCTGCCTCCGCCAATGCGACATCCGTTGTGATCAGCGGCGCGCCCCATTTCGCCGTCAGTCCGGACAGGCTGATCTGGGCGCCTTGCAAGGCTGCAAAATCCCGCGCGATCTCAACCATCTTCTGCGTTGTGGCAAGCGTCGTGTTCGGATTGATCAACACGACAGGTTGAGGAACTGCGTTAAGGTCAGCCAAGCGGCTTGTCCCGCACAACATGGCTACCTTCTGAAGATGTCACAAGTGCTCCATCTTGAACGATCACCTTCCCCCGCACCATTGTCAAAACCGGCCAGCCGGTGACTTCGAATCCCTCATAAGGCGTATAATCTGCACCGTGATGGAGTAGCTCCTGTGAAATTGTCATTTGCTTGTCCGGATCCCAAAAAACCAGATCAGCGTCGGCCCCAATCGCGATGGCCCCTTTCTTTGGGTAGAGCCCGTACAGCTTGGCGTGATTGGTTGACGTCAGCGCCACAAAGTCCTGCAGCGAAATCCTGCCCTTTTTTACACCTTCGGAAAACAGGATAGGCAACCGTGTCTCTACACCTGGAATGCCATTTGGAATCCAGCGGAAGCTTTTTTCGCCCTTGGGATGCATTTTACCAGCCGTGTCTTCATATCGAAACGGACAATGATCGGATGAGAAAACATCGAATACGCCCTGCTCGATGCCTTCCCAACAGGCGACCTGACTTGCCTTGTCCCGCGGCGGCGGCGAACAGACGTTTTTCGCAGCTTGTGGAATCTCCAGATCCTCCGCGGTCAAAACCAGGTACTGAGGACAGGTTTCCCCGTAAATTTTCAGGCCACGCCCGCGTGCACGCTGGATTTCCTCCATCGCCTCGCGGTTGGACACATGCACGATGACAAGCGGGACGTCGACGATCTCAGCCAAGGAGATAGCCCGGTGTGTTGCCTCACGTTCGACCGGAATGGGACGCGTTGAAGCGTGATACTTTGGTGCGGTCTCACCAGCCAGTTCCGCTTTTTCGCGAAGGAACTCGATGGCGTCGTCATTTTCGGCATGGATCATTGGCATCGCGCCCGAAATTTTGGCCGCCGTCAAAGTTTCCAGGATTTCCCGATCGGTGAGCTTCAGTCCCTCATAGGTCATGAACATCTTGAAAGACGTATAGCCTTCTTCGGCCAATGCCGGCAGCTCCTGCCCCAGCACCTGCGGTGTTGGATCTGAGACGATCAGATGAAAACTGACATCGATATGACATTGCCCCTCTGCCAGCCCATGATACCAGGACAGAGCGTCGCGCAGGCTTTGGCCTTTTTCCTGAAAGCAGAACGGCATGACGGTGGTATTGCCACCAAAAGCTGCCGACCGGGTTGCGCTGTCAAAGTCATCCGCCATGACCACGCCTTCGCCGGACGGCTGGGCGATGTGAACATGACTGTCGATCCCTCCCGGAAGCACAAGCTTGCCGGTCGCATCAATCACTTCAGTCCCATTCTCCAGCTTGTCGGCAATCGCGGCAATCCGTCCATTGCGAATTCCGATATCAGCCTTGAATGTGTCGGCCGCTGTAACAACTGTCCCGCCAGAAATGATTGTGTCGTAGCTGCTCATGAAAACCTTCCTTTTAAGACAAACGATCGCGCCCAACAGGGTCAACAAAACCGCACGACCAACAAGACATGTACCTATTCACTCATCGTTCAGGACAACGCGCTGAAAAGACTTCCCCAGCCTTTGATGCGCGCTGGATCTGCGCCAGCAACCCGCATGGAGGACCAGACAGCGGTTTGAACCGTATCGTAAATCGGAATTCCAATTTCCGCTTCCAGCGCTTCCACGACAGGGCCTCCGATAAGATTTGTGCAGAAGACGACAATTGCATCCGGCTTACTTTCAGCCACCTTCCGGATCATTGCTGAAATCTGATCCTGACTGACCTCGGAAAAGGAGAAATTGACCGACAATTTGAGATGTTCCTCAGCAGCGCACTCCCATCCTGACGCCGCATAGTTGGAAATGATCTTTTCCTGAACATTATCCAGATAGGGGCTCACGAGTCCGAAACGCTTCACGCCCGTGCGCTGAAAGATTTCATTGATCGCGAGCACCGAGGAACAAGCTGGAACCCCCGTACGTTCAGTAATCGCCGCGCAGAGAACTTCATCCCGGTCAAATCCGAGCCAACCGGCAGACGTGCCGTTCCAGCAGATCGAATGGGCATGTGCGTCGGCCAGCAACTCTGCAGCAGCCAGCATTGGCTCACTGTCGAACTGGCCCAGCGCGCGCTCGCCAAGAGAGATTTCCGTCACCCGGAACCGGCCGAAATGCCCGGTAATGTCTGGTGTTCCTGCAAGCATCGCTGAGGTAACCGGTTCAAGGATCGTATTGGAGGACGGGGTAAGCATTCCGAGGAATTTGCGTTCGGAAGCGGTCATGGGAAGTTTCTTTCTCTATGAAAATCAGCAAACCGGCTAAGATCCGGCAGGTTGCCAAGTCTGGTTTTGCATGACGGTAATGCGGCAGAAGCCTTGCTTTCAAATCGCAATCATCATGCCAGAGGCCCCTCCCTGACACACATTCTCTGACAAACCCTTGAATTCATTTGCAATCCAACAACAAAACTCCATTGTAGGTAGAGTGCACTGAGTTTAACATCGCCTCAAATATTGTATTATGTATACAATTTAATCCTAGTTGATTGGATTATGGGCATTTTCTATTTTCGACTGCGACGAAAACAAGACAGGAGCCTGAGTTGGTGGCCCGAGCGATCAAAAAAAATACGGACAGAAAACCGGCTCCAATTCGGCGCAAGACTCTTCCAGAGGAAATTGCAGATCACCTGCGCCAGATGATCATCGATGGGGTCTTGAAAGAAGGCGACCGGATTGTTGAAACAGAACTCTGCGAAACCCTGAATGTTTCCCGCACTCCGATGCGTGAGGCAATCAAGACATTGTCGCATGAAGGGTTGATCAAACATCAGCCCAATCGTGGTGCGCGGGTGGCTAGCATCACCCCGTTGGAAATGAGCCAGTTATTCGAAGTCATATCCAGCCTGGAACAACTGGCGACCGAACTCACAGTCAGGACTTCCAAACCTATTGATATCAAACGCTTGCGTGTGCTGCAGGACCGGATGGCAGCTCATCATAAAGCTGGCGAGCGCAAGGACTATTTCGCGCTGAATCATCAGATCCATTTGCGCATCGTATCCATGTCCAAAAACCCAATCTTGATCGAAACCCATGGAACCTTGATGAGCCGGGCACGGCACTTCCGCTACTGGGCTTTGGCCGACGAGGATCGCTGGGTCGAAGCCATGGCAGAACATGAAGTCATCATGACCGCCATAGAAGCCGGTGATGCCCCTCGTGCGGGCCAATTGATGAAGGCGCATGTGCTTCGCACCGGAGAGGTCGTCGGCCTTTCAATCAAGGCCGCTACAAACGCCCCGGAATAGTTGGTTTGGGTGGGCACTCTTGTCTTCCCTGAATAACTTGGCACAGCCTTTGCAAAATGTTCACCGTCAACTCACACGGGGAACATATTCATGCGTCATTTTATTGCAGCTTTGGCAATGACAGCGGCTTTCATAGCCCCTGCAACTGCTGAAACAGTCGAACTCAAGGTTCTCGGACAGCCAGGCTCGACCGGCCTCATCCAGAAGAACAAAGAACAGCCGTTTTTTGATACCTTCGCAGAAAAGACCGGCCTTGATGTCACCGTCAATTTCCAGCCGCTTGATGTAACGGGCATCAAGGACACCGAAGAGCTGCGCATCATCAAAGGTGGCCTCTTCAACGTTGTGTCACTGCGATTGTCACAAGTCAGCCGAGACGAGCCGACAATCCTCGGCCTGGATCTCGTTGGCCTCAACCCGACCTATGAAGCTGGCAAGAAGACGATGGAAGAATTCCTTCCCATCGTAGACAAACGGCTTCAGGAAAAATTCAACACCAAGCTTCTTGGTATTTGGCCGTTTGGCCCGCAGGTCCTGTTTTGCAAGCCTGAAATCAAGAAACTGACAGACCTCAAGGGTTACAAGGTTCGTGTCTACGATCAGAACCTTGCAAAATTCGTAGAGTCCGTTGGCGGTACGCCAGTGCCCCTCAGCTTCAGTGAAGTTCAGCAGTCTCTGGCCCGCGGTGTTGTTGACTGTGCAATCACCGGCCCAAGCTCTGCGAACTCCGCAGCATGGCCTGAAGTCACCACACATGTTCTACCACTTGCTTTCCAGATCGCGGTGAACGGCTACGGCATCAACCTGGACACCTGGAACAAGTTCAGCCCTGAAGATCAGGCCACTATCGAAGCCGCCTTCAAGGGTCTGGTTGACGACATCTGGGCCTATTCGGAAGAGCTGTTCGATGACGCTATGCGCTGTAACGTCGGCAAAACTCCATGCGAATTGAACAAGCCTTATGATCTTGTTGAAGTGCCTATTTCCGACGAAGATCTGGCAATCGTTCAAAACGCAGTCAAGGAACTTTCCTTCCCCGCCTGGGCAGAGGTTTGCGATGCCACAAACCCAAGCTGCTCGGCTGACTGGAAAGCCACAGTGGGCAAACGCCTCGGCATGTAAGCCATTGAATAGATAATCTGCTGGGCTCGCCACTTGAGCCCAGCATTCTTCTTTCTTGTATTCTTCCGGGTTTTCCCCGGTCGCAATTCCAAAGCCCCTGTCGGCTCACCCGACCCATTTGGACCTTGAAGTCATGCATCGTTTCACAATCGCCGTCAGCTGGATCTTCGGACTGCTGCTTCTGGGCTTGTCCTTGTTCGTTTCACTGGAAACCATCAGCCGCAAACTGCTCAACTATTCCTTCCAGGGAGCTGACGAACTTGGTGGTTACATCCTGGCCATCTGTGGATCGCTATCCTTTACTGTCGCCTTGATAGAGCGTGGCCATGTCCGCATCGATTTCCTGCATGACCGCTTCAGCCCACGTATCCAGGCGATGCTCAATTTTGCTTCCCTGATTGTCCTGACTGGGCTGGGTTTCTTCTTCGTGCGTTATTGCTATGCGGTTGTTCGCGACACCATTGATTACGGCAGCACAGCCGCGACACCCTGGGCGACGCCTTTGATCTATCCGCAATCCCTCTGGTACTGCGCCCTCGCCATATTCTTCATCACATGCGTTTGCTTACTCGTGTCTTCCGCACTGGCGCTGGCTGGCGGCGAGTATGACCGCGTCAATGCCGACTTTGGCCCCAAAGGGGCAATGGAAGAGTTGAATGACGAACTAGACGATCTGGCGCAAAGGTAATTTATCATGTCAGTCACCGCTATTTTCATAGCCTTTGCGATCATGCTGTCGATCATGCTGCTCGGCATGCCCATCGCCGCGATCATGGCCTTCACCGGCATCATTGCAGGCGTTCTGGCTTTCGGTTGGCCACTGGTGGAATCCATGGGAGCCGTGATCTGGGGCGTTCAAAATGAAAACCTCCTGACCGCCATCCCTCTTTTCATTCTGCTGGGCGAACTGTTGCTCAGAAGTGGTATTGCAGATCGGATGTATGGTGCATTGTCGCTCTGGTTTGCGCGACTTCCTGGCGGCCTGCTTCACACCAATATCGGCTGCTGCGCGCTGTTTTCGGCAACCTCCGGATCTTCAGTCGCCACCGCTGCCACGATCGGCACTGTCGCAATGCCCACCCTCGACAAGCGGGGTTATGACACCTCCAAGTCCCTTGGCAGTTTGGCAGCCGGGGGAACGCTTGGAATTCTCATTCCTCCAAGTGTGAACCTGCTCGTCTACGGCTCCATGGCAGAGCAATCCATTGGCCAGCTCTTTGTCGCAGGGATCATTCCCGGCATTCTGCTGACCTTGTCCTTCATGGCCTATATTGCCTTCGCCAACTGGGGCAGTCGCAACACCGAAGACGTCTCGGTTCCATTAGCCGAGAAAATCAAGGCTCTCACCGCTGTCGTGCCTCCCATGGTGATTTTCGCAATCGTCATGGGATCCATCTATCTTGGCATTGCCACACCAACAGAATCTGCGGCCCTTGGTGTCACAACGGCCCTTATATTCGTCATTGCGCATGGTCGCCTCTCAATTGATTTCCTGAACCGGTGCTTCATTCAGACGGCCAAAACCACCGGTATGGTGCTGTTGATCATTACCAGCGCGTTCGTTCTGAATGTCACTCTATCGCTCACCGGAGCGGCTCAGGCGATGACCACATGGATTGCGTCGCTCGGTCTTTCAGTAACTGCACTTCTCCTGGTCCTGATCGTCTTTTATCTGATCCTTGGCATGTTCATGGACGTGCTCTCCATGCAGGTCCTAACCATCCCAATCGCAGTTCCGGTCATCGTTGCAGCTGGCATTGATCCGATCTGGTTCGGCATATTCGTGGTGCTCATGTGTGAGCTCGGGCTGATTACGCCGCCGGTCGGCATGAACCTCTATGTGGTCCATGGCGTAAGGCTCGACGGTGGGCCATTTATGGACGCAGTCAAAGGGGCTGTTCCTTATGTGATCATCATGCTCGTCTTTACGCTGCTCCTGATCGCATTTCCGGATCTGGTCCTGTTCCTTCCAAGGGCCATGTATCAATGACCGACCTTTGGCGTTTGCCCCTGAGCGTGATTTCAGAACTCCTGACCTCAGGAAAGGTGACTTCAAGCGAAGTTCTCGCACAATCCAGGGACAGGATCCTAAAGCTCAACCCGGCGCTGAATGCGCTCATCACGCATAACCCTGAAGCTGAAATCCAGGCTGCAGCCAGTGATGCGCGTCGCAGCAAAGGTAAGTGCATTGGACCTCTTGATGGCATCCCGATTGCCATCAAGGACAACATTCTGACCAAGGATCTCAAAACCACCTGGGGCAGTCCCGTTTATGAAGACTATCAGCCCAGCGTTGACGAGATCGCTGTTGAACGGCTGAAGACTGCAGGGGCCGTCATAATCGGCAAAACCAATGTTCCAGAATTCACTCTGGAAGGCTTTACGGACAACACGCTTTTTGGACCAACGCGCAATCCCTATGATATAGACGTTACGCCCGGAGGTTCCAGCGGCGGGTCTGTGGCTGGGGTCGCGGCAGGTCTATTCCCGGCAGCTCTTGGCACCGATGGCGGTGGATCCATCCGGCGCCCCGCAGGCTATACCGGTCTTGTCGGGCTAAAGCCCAGCATCGGCAGGATCCCTAGAACCTCAGCCTTGCCACAAGTCCTTGTTGATATGGAAGTGATCGGACCGCTGACGCGAACGGTCTCAGATGCAGCCCTGATCCTGTCGGCGCTCGAAGGCCCGCATCCGGAAGACCCGCGCTCGGCTCTGACTGTTGAGCCTGATCGCAACCTGTCTCTCGATACGCCGCCTGCCCCGCTGCGTGTCCTCTATGTGGAACGGATGGGAGACGCCCCCCTTGATCCAGTGATCGCCAGCACCTGTCGGGCGTTTGCAGACCGTCTCGCAAGTCTTGAACACAAGGTGGACAATGGTCCCCTTCCCCTCGACATCTCAGCCCTCAACGACGCCTGGCCTCTTATTGGCAAATGCGGGCTTGCCTTCATGGCACGCACCGTTGGTGCAGCTTTTGAAAAAGCCTCTCCCAAATATCTGGCGATGGCCGAGGAAGGCCGTGCTGTTGAAGGAGGGCAATTATTTGCAGTGTTTGATCTGATCGCCACACTGCGCCGACAGGCCGCAACCGTGTTCCAAAGCTATGATGTTATCGTCAGCCCAACGGCGGCTGCCATGCCATGGGCAATCGGAATGGATTTTCCGCCAGAGATAGACGGCCAGCCTGTCGGGCCGCGCGGACATGCTGTTTACACGGGCTGGGTCAATGCAATCGGCCACCCGGCCATTGCCATTCCCACCGACAGTGACTCCGATGGCATGCCGATAGGCGTACAAATGATCGGTGGCTTTAACCGGGATTGGTTGTTGCTGCGACTAGCACGGCAAGTCGAGATGGCCTATCCCTTCGCCGATAGCTGGCCATCCATTGCTGAAGGACGTTAACACGCATGTCGCTCGAAAAAGCTGCAAAGCTCATCGCTGATCTGCGCCGCCAAAGACAATCGATCATGAGGTTGCCTGATAACTGCAAGCCACAGACCGAAGAAGACGCCTATGCTCTTCAGGCAAAGGTCGCGGATCTCCTGAAGCTCGAGGTTGCCGCATGGAAGGTTTCCGCTTCAGGACCACGCGGCGCGACGGCTGCTCCAATCCTTGCCGGACGTATTTTCAACAGCCCTGCGGCGATTGAAACAACCAGCCTTCTGGAAACCGAAATCGCCTTGAAACTGAACCGTGATTTGCCGATCAGATCTGCCGGTGGCTATACGAGAGAAGACATTCTCGAAGGTATAGAGGCATATGCCCTCGCATTTGAGCTCGTCGATTACCGGCTCAGCGCTCCGGACATGTCCTTTCCTGAACGGCTTGCCGATTGCCTTGCGAACGACGGACTTGTTCTGGGTGTCCCACAGCCTTTCACAGAGGATTTTACCTCTCCTGTTCACAAGCTAAGCCTCTTCTTTGACAGTACACCAGAGCCATTCAAACCGGCAGACATTGACCCCGTGGAATCTCTGCGCGCCTACGCAAGCATCGGCGGCGACGCGCTTGGTGGCCTCAAAGCTGGGCAATGGGTCATCACCGGATCCATGACCGGTATGCAGAAAGTCAACGCTGCCGGAACCTGGCAGGCATTCTGGGACAGCAAGCTGGACGTCTCTTTGGACATCCTTGGCGCAACGGACCAATAAAGCGCAGATCTAGGGCTCGGCCCCTAGCTTGAGATTTTCTCTGTCAGAAGGCCGTATTGGTCCGGCTGGCGGTGGTGGGCGAAGTTGAAAATATTGTCCTGAATTTCCCGGCACCGATCCAGATCACACTCAGCAACAATCACCTCATCTCCAAGGGTTGCGCATTTCGCGACGATTTCTCCGGTAGGGGCAATGATGCACGTCCCTCCGATGAGATCACAGCCCTCCTCACACCCCGCTTTTGCGACACCGACCACCCAGGTGCCGTTCTGATAGGCCCCCGCCTGCATGCACAGGTGATTGTGGAAGTCCTGCAGATGATCGTGATCTGGCGCGGGCGGATAATGCACGGGCGTGTTGTAGCCAAGCAGAACCAGTTCCGCTTTCTGCAGGCCTAGCATGCGGAATGTCTCCGGCCAGCGCCGGTCATTGCATATGCACATCCCGATCCGGCATTTCAGTGCCTCGGAGACCGGGAAGCCCATGTCCCCGACCTCGAAGTAACGTTTTTCCAGATGCTGGAATGGCCTCCAGTCCTCATGTTCGTTGTGACCGGGCAGATGGATCTTGCGGTATTTCGCCAGAATTTCTCCATCTGAACCGATCAGAATCGAGGTGTTAAAACGCCGGGTTTTACCAGTCTCATCGACGGTCTTTTCTGCATAACCAAAAGAAAAGGCGACGCCGAGGTCCTTTGCAGCATTAAAAAGCGGCAAGGTCTCGCTGGACGGCATTTCTGTCTCGAAAAAACGGTCGATCTCCGTCTGATCTTCCATGAACCAGCGCGGAAAGAATGTTGTCAGTGCCAGCTCGGGAAAGACGACCAACTCTGCTCCCCGTCCCGCTGCGGTTCGCATAAGCCCGACCATACGGGCAACCACGTCGCTGCGCGGTTCATCCCGCGCAATGGGGCCAAGTTGAGCAGCAGCGATGACAAGACGGCGGGACATGGGAAACCTTTCGAAGCAAGCCTGTTTCAATCGTCTTTTGGTGGGCGAGGCTCAAAGCAAACCGGCAAGCGCCAACAAGTCCTGATCCCTTTGCCGTGCCCCAATCAAAGACAGGCCTTGGGGCGCATGTTTCAGCTTTGCACCGGGGATCGTCAGCTCCGGATATCCGTTGAGGCCGGAAAGACAAGTCATGCACATGATCTTGCCGCGGTAGTCATCCAGATCAGCCTGAGACGCATTCAACAAAGGCGCGGGGCCTGGCGTCGTCGGCATGACAAGAACCGTTTCAGGCGACATGAGCTTGTCCATCGCGGCCCGGATGGCCTTGCGCTCTTTCACGACCTGTTCAAAATCCTCAGTTGTGACCGTTTTCGCAGCAGCGAAGCGCTCGGCCACCCCGGGACCAAACGCCGGAGACGCCTCATCGACCCAAGTACCCAGTGCTTCCCAGGCTTCATAGGCCTGATGAATACGAAAAACTCGAAACCACTCCTCCGGCGCAGGGTCTGGAAGTGGGCTTATGTCGGAAGGACCTAAAATCCCCTGCAACTTTATGAGCGCTGGTGCCAGAGAGGCCTTCACCTCGGGAGAGGTACGATCCCATATCGTCGATGGGCACCACAAACGAGTTGGCGTGCGCCCCGCGCCCGCCTTTATGCCAAAAATCGCAGAAATCCGCAGCATGGTCGGAAGATCACGGGTGAACCAGCCAGGCACGTCAAAACTGGGAGCCAAGGGCAGAAGTCCTGTTGCATCAATTCGGCCATGGGTCGGGCGCAAGCCGAAAAGACCACAAAAAGCAGCCGGAGCACGGACAGAACCGCCTGTGTCGCTGCCTAGGGAAAAATCGACCAGACCTGCGGCAACAGCTGCGGCAGATCCGGACGAAGACCCTCCTGGCACCCGATCCGGTGAGGCAGAATTCACCGGAGTTCCAGTGTGGGCATTGGCACCAATAATGCTGTAGGCGAGCTCATCCATATGAGTGAAGCCTGCCAGACGCCCCCCCGCATCCAGAACCTTTGCAAGGACAGAGGCCGTTACAGCAGAAGGTCCATGCGTTGCCTTCCAGGTCGGGTTGCCGTTGCCCGCAACGCGCTCTGCCAATTCATAGTTTTCCTTGGCTGCGAATGTCAGACCGTCAAGCACGCCTGATCCAGTCACAAGCGGCTTATCGAGAATATCGGAGAAGGCTGAAACGCTATCTACAATCATGCGAAGTCACTTTCACGCTAGAGCCTGAAACGGCAAGGTCTGGAGAGAGAGATCGAGATTACAACGCCTTGCAGCAGCGAGAATGTGGGCTTCAAGCGCCTTGCAGGCAGCAACCTGATCGCCCGCTTCAATAGCATTGACAATGGCTGAGTGCTCACGCGCCGTATCACTCACCCGGTCGATAATGACCATGGGTACCCACTGACTGTCCTGCATGACCTTTGCAAGACTGCGGCGCATATCCTGATAAAGACGATTGCGGCAGAAGTCGAAAATGATGTCATGGAACAGGGTATCTTGCTCCGCAGCTGCTACGGCGTTGCCTTCCCGGGCTGCTGTGTGAAGAGCTTCGGCATGGGCTCTCAGCCGCTCTAATCCGCTACGCCTCAGTTCCGCAAAAGCCAGGAACAAGGCAGCAGGCTCGAAGCTGGCTCGAAATTGGTAGACCTCACGAAGATCATAACCTTTCTCAAACGTCCAAAAATCTAGAGGAGTGCGACCCGAGGACGCTGCTACGAAAAGGCCTTTGCGCTGTTCAACCCGGATTAGCCCCAGGGTTTCCAGCATGGATATTCCTTCACGCACCGACGGTCGCGAGGCATTGAGCAGCGTTGTCAATTCCCGCTGTGACGGCAAAGCATCACCCGGCTTAAGTCGGCGTTCTGCAATCATATCCTGCAGCGCACGCGCAACCCGTGAGGGAACGGAAGATCCCCGCATGCACTGGTCATCCTCATTGCTCAAAAGATCATTATTTGGCGCTAAATTAGTCATTTTTGCTTAAAATATAACCTTGCGTGAATTTTGGTCAGTTCATAGGCTTGTCTGGTCAGACCAGTTATTCGAACTTATCAGCAACAGGTCAAGTGGAAAGCAGAAAATAAAACATAAACATATGAATTATATGACTTTATTGAGGCTCAACTCCACAATAGGAAACCTGCTGGCTTCCAACTGATTGCTGTTGCATCTTCGGCCACCAGACAGCCGGAAACTCATAAATCTGAGTGAAATATCCCGTTCTTGCTCAGAACAGACGCGGCACAAAAACGGCACGGCCTTCGCTCAATTTCCCTCCTCCAAGGGACCAGAAAGGGGCCAATGCCACGTTCAAAAAAGGAACATCATCAATGGCTTTGAAGACACTTAGACGCGCAGCGTTGGCGGCCTTATCGCTTGCGGCTATCGCGACAGGGTCGGTCGACGTATGGGCGGGTGGAACACTCCGCGTCGGCATGACAGCATCCGACATTCCTTTGACAACTGGCCAGACCGACCAAGGCGGCGAAGGCATGCGCTTCATGGGCTATACGGTCTATGATTCCCTGATCGAATGGGACCTGACCAGCGCCGACAAGCCATCGGTTCTCATCCCGGGTTTGGCGACCGAATGGAGTGTCGATCCCGAAGACAACACCAAATGGACGTTCAAGATCCGCGAAGGTGTAACATTCCATGACGGCAGCCCCTTCACAGCTCAAGACGTCGTGTGGAATTTAGACAAGCTGCTCGTCCCGGACAGCGAACAATATGACCCCCGCCAGTCAGCGCAGGGCAAGTCCCGCATTCCTGCTGTTGCCTCTTACAAGGCCCTCGACGACTACACGCTGGAAATCACCACCAAAACGCCAGACGCCACTCTTCCCTACCAGCTTGCCTGGATCCTGATGTCTTCCAAAGCCAACTGGGAAGCCCATGGCAAGAGCTGGGAAGAAGTTGCCAAGGAGCCATCTGGTACAGGTCCATGGAAACTGGAAAGCTTCGTTCCACGTGAACGGGCAGAGCTGGTCCCGAACGCAGCCTATTGGGATGACAGCCGCGTACCGCAGCTGGACAAAATGGTCCTGATGCCGTTGCCTGAGCCAAATGCCAGAACTGCAGCCCTTCTGTCCGGTCAGGTTGACTGGATCGAAGCCCCAGCTCCAGACACCATCCCTGCCTTGACCGGCAACGGCATGGAAATCGTCTCAAACGCCTATCCACACAACTGGACCTGGCATCTGTCGCGCCTGGAAGGTTCGCCTTGGAACGACATCCGCGTTCGTAAAGCTGCAAACCTTGCGATTGACCGGGAAGGCCTTGGCGCCTTGCTTGGCGGTCTGATGGTTCCGGCGAAAGGTTTCTTGCCTCCGTCCAGCCAGTGGTTCGGCAAGCCGACTTTCGACGTGAAGTATGATCCTGAAGCTGCAAAAGCCTTGTTGGCCGAAGCTGGCTACAGCGTTGACAAGCCGCTCAAGGTTAAAGCCCTGATCTCACCATCCGGTTCCGGCCAGATGCTGCCACTGCCGATGAACGAATACATCCAGCAGAGCCTAGCGGAAGTTGGCATCGAAGTGGAATTCATGGTTGTTGAATGGAACCAGATGATCAATCTGTGGCGTGCAGGCGCTGCCGATCCGAGCGTCGAAGACTCCCAGTCGATCAACTTCACCTACTTCATTCAGGATCCATTCACCGGTCTGATCCGTCACCTTTCTTGTGATCTGATCGCGCCGAACGGCACAAACTGGGGCCACTATTGCGATCCGGAAATGCAGGCTTTGTTCGAACAGATCAAGACCACTTTTGATCCCGAAGAACAGGATGCAATCCTGCGCAAGACCCACGAGAAGTACGTCAATGACGCTCTGTTCCTGATGGTTACCCATGACGTTGCACCGCGCGCCATGAACCCTAAGGTCAAAGGCTTTGTTCAGGCTCAGAACTGGTACCAGAATTTTTCTGGTATCACGATGGACTAACCAGACCCAAAAGAGGCCGCAGATTTCCTGCGGCCTCTTGCTTTCTCTCACTCTATTTCGCCAGCAGGCCCCTAAGTCATGACCTTGTTTATGAAGTCATGACTTAGGGGCCATGTCGCCAGCACTCGGTGTTTCCTGAACACCCGAACCATGATCTGAGACATGTTCACATATCTCGTCCGACGTCTGATCTATGTGCTTCCAGTCGCCGTAGGTGTCAGCATTATCTGCTTTCTGCTCGTGCATATCGCGCCGGGCGATCCGTTGACTGCAATCATGCCAGTCGATGCGACCCAGGAAGAACAAGCTGCCATGCGCTCCGCCTACGGGCTCGACAAGCCCCTGCCCATCCAATACACGATTTGGATCGGCAAGGCTCTCACCGGGGATTTGGGGAAATCCATTGCAACTGGCCGCCCTGTTGCGGGTGAAGTCTTCAGCGCGGTGAAAAACTCATTGATGCTGGCCTTCACCGCCAGTCTGATCGCCTTCCCCATCGGTTTGTTCCTTGGGTTTATCGCAGGTTATTTTCGCGACACGATCATCGACCGTGCAGTCACGGCTTTTGCGATCACCGGCGTCTCCGTGCCGAACTATTGGCTCGGCATCGTGCTTGTGATCATTTTCTCCGTCCAACTCGGCTGGTTGCCCTCCATGGGGGCCGGTCCTGGGGGGTCTGGAGAATGGGTCTGGGATTATGCGCATATACGCCATCTCATTCTGCCTTCAATTACGCTTGCTGTGGTCCCTATTGGCATCGTCGCACGCACTGTCAGAGCGCTGGTTGGTGACATATTTTCAATGGACTTCGTGCAAGCGCTCTATGCAAAGGGCATGCGGCATAGCGATGTTCTGCGTCATGTGATCCGGAATGCAGCCCCCACAGCACTGTCCGTCATGGGCCTTCAACTCGGCTACCTTCTTGGCGGCTCGATCTTGATCGAGACAGTCTTCAACTGGCCCGGCTCCGGCTTTCTGCTGTCCAACGCCATTTTCCAGCGGGATCTGCCTTTGCTGCAAGGAACCATTCTGGTGCTGGCGTTGTTCTTCGTCACCATGAACCTCATCGTCGATGTGGCACAGGCCGCCATCGATCCACGTATCAAGAGGTCCTGACAATGAGTGTTGCCACAGACACCTCAGACCTGCCGGAACCAGTCACCAAGACACCGGGCTACTGGTCTGGCGTCTTCAAACGCTTCAGCAAAGACCCTGTCGCAGTCACCTGTGCAGTTTTGATCCTGGCGCTTATCCTTGCAGCTATGTTCGCGCCTTACCTGGGACTGAGCGACCCTTACAAAGCAAGCATGATCAAACGCTTGAAGCCCATTGGCTACCCGGGGTTTCCGCTTGGAACCGACGAGCAAGGCCGCGACATGTTCGCAAGGCTGATTTACGGCGGGCGGCTGACGCTTTTCGTCGGGTTAATGCCTGTCGTCTTTGCCTTCTTCATTGGCTCGACGCTGGGGCTGATCGCCGGTTATGTCGGTGGTTGGGTCAACACGATCATCATGCGGACAGTCGATATTTTCTTTGCCTTTCCGTCCGTCCTTCTGGCAATCGCAATTTCCAGCGCTCTTGGCGCGGGGATTCTCAACAGCCTGGTCTCACTGACCATCGTCTTCATCCCCCCCATTGCCAGGGTCGCAGAAAGCGCAACGTCGAGTGTCCGCTCGCTTGACTACATTGACGCTGCGCGCGCGTCCGGCGGCAGCGCCCTGACAATCATCCGCGTACATGTCATCGGCAATGTGCTCGGTCCGATTTTCGTTTATTCGACCAGCCTGACCAGCGTCTGCATGATCCTGGCTGCTGGCCTGTCCTTTCTCGGCATTGGCGTTCGCCCGCCGGAACCAGAATGGGGCCTGATGCTCAACACGCTCCGCACCGCGATCTATGTGAACCCCTGGATCGCGGCCCTGCCCGGCCTGATGATCTTCGTCACATCCCTTTGTCTCAACCTTCTCAGCGACGGTCTTCGGAGTGCCATGAATGTCAAAGACTGAAGCCAGCCGAGGCTCCGGCACAGATGATCGCGGTGGCCCGCAACAGCCACTTGTCATCGCCAAAAACCTGAAGAAGCACTTCCCCATACGCTCCGGCTTGCTCAACCGGCAAACGGCGACGGTTCACGCGGTGGACGGTATCTCTTTCGAAGTCAAAAAAGGCGAAACCCTCGGGATCGTCGGCGAAAGCGGGTGCGGAAAATCCACCACAGCCCGGCTGCTGATTGGTCTCATCGAGCTGGATGATGGCAACATCATCTATGACGGCGATGCTGTAGGCTCTGACATTTCAATGAAGGATCTTCGCCGCGGCGTGCAGATGGTGTTTCAGGACAGCTACGCCTCTCTCAACCCGCGCCTGACCATTGTTGATTCCATCGCCTTTGGCCCGAAAATTCACAATATGAAAGATCCCACCGGGATTGCACGCGATCTCATGACCCGGGTTGGCCTGGATCCGGAACGCTTCGCCAACCGGTATCCTCACGAGCTCTCGGGTGGTCAGCGCCAGCGCGTGAACATCGCACGAGCACTCGCAATGTCACCCCGCCTTGTCATTCTGGATGAAGCCGTGTCCGCGTTGGACAAGTCTGTCGAGGCGCAGGTTCTCAATTTGCTGAATGATCTGCGCAAGGAATTTGGTCTGACGTATGTCTTCATATCGCATGACCTGAATGTCGTGCGTTACATCTCCGACCGGGTGCTGGTGATGTATCTTGGAGAAGTGGTCGAAGTTGGACCGGCAGAAGCCATCTACGAAAATCAAGCTCACCCCTACACAGCGTCCCTGTTTGCCGCCATGCCCTCAATGGACCCGGATAATCGCACGCAAGAACCGCCGCTTGCAGGGGATCCACCCAACCCGATCAACCCACCCAGCGGCTGCCGTTTTCACACAAGGTGCAAGTTTGCCGAGACTGTTTGTGGCACCGCCAAACCTCGTTTGAGCGTGATCGGAGGCGACCAGGATCATTTGGCCGCCTGCCATATTCAGGATCCAGCCTCAGGGCATAGCCTGGCTGCAAGAGAGGCCGCAGAATGACCCAGACACCTCTCGTTGAATTCAAGGACCTTACGGTTCGCTTCAAGGGCGAGCGGACTGTGCATGCCATCAATGGTCTGAACCTCAGTTTGCAACCCGGTGAAATGCTGGGTCTGCTGGGTGAATCCGGATCAGGCAAAAGCGTTACCCTGAAAACCCTTCTGAAGCTCCTGCCGCCGAAGCGCAGCGACATTGAAGGCAGCATCAAGGTCAACGGAACGGACGTGATGTCCCTGTCTGGCAAAGCCCTTTCGCAGTTTCGCGGCAGCGATGTCTCCATGGTGTTTCAGGAGCCCGCTCTGGCACTTGATCCTGTCTATACTGTCGGCGACCAGATTGCCGAGACCGTGATGCGCCACAAGGGCATCAGCAAGACAGCAGCTATGGACGTGGCACTCGACATGTTGACCCGCGTTCGCATCCCCTCGCCTGAACGCCGGTTGAAGACATACCCGCATGAAATGTCCGGCGGCATGCGACAACGGGCCATGATCGCTCTTGCTCTGGCCTGTCGGCCCAAATTGCTTTTGGCAGATGAACCGACGACAGCCCTTGATGCGACAGTCCAGATCCAGATCCTGCTGCTGCTTCGTGAACTGCAGAAAGAATTCGGCATGGGCGTGATATTCGTCACCCACGACATTGGCGTTGCCGTTGAGGTCTCTGACCGCATTGCCGTGATGTATGCAGGAAATGTCGTCGAGACAGGAACCACCAGGGACGTCATCAAGAACCCGCGCCACCCCTATACAAAGGGGCTTCTTGCAGCCAACCTTCATGGCGCAATCAAGGGCGAGCGATTAGATGCCATCCCCGGCGCGCCCCCTGCTCTGGAAGAAGCCCCCACGTCATGCTCCTTCGCGCCACGCTGCACGTTTGCGGCGGACAAATGCCGCGAAGGCTTGCCACCAATGGTCGATGTGATGGGCGGTCACAAAGTGGCCTGCGTTATGGAGACAGCTGGAAGCAAATAGCCTGCCACGAGCTGTCAGGAGTTCCCCGACTTGCCGGAACCTCTCGAAAGTGGCAACACTCCCGCAGCCCAGAAAACAATCACAAACTCTGATATTGCCACACAATTAAGCAGTGAACATCAAAACCAAGAATCCCCATCCGGCGCTTTATTGGGCATTTCCTCGCTTTTAGTTCCATTGGCATGGCAGTTGCTTAGCACATGCAACATGGGCACTCCCCAAAGGGAAAACTGATAATTCGACGTTTATAAAGGACCTTTTCATGAGCGGAAACGCTGCGCGGCTTAATGCCATTTCCTCCATCACTACGGCCCCTGCATATGAGTCAGGGATTGATTTTATTGCCAATCCGACCAGCAGCGTTTGGGGCGAGAACGTCTTTAGCCTGAATGAAATGGCGCAGCGCCTGCCAAAGGCGACCTTCAAGTCCTTGAAGAAAACCATCACATCCGGTGATGCCCTTGATATTTCGACTGCAGATGCGGTCGCCGAGGCCATGAAGGCTTGGGCATTGGCCAAGGGCGCGACACACTACGCGCACGTCTTTTACCCGCTCACCGGCCTGACCGCCGAAAAGCATGATTCATTCTTTGATCCAGACGGCGACGGCGGAACGATCGCGACCTTCTCCGGCACAGCGCTGATCCAGGGCGAGCCTGATGGTTCATCCTTCCCGAACGGCGGCATTCGCCAGACATTTGAGGCACGCGGCTACACCATCTGGGATGTCACCAGCCCGGCTTATATCATCGAGAACCCGAACGGCACGACGCTGTGTATTCCAACAGCCTTTGTCTCCTGGACCGGCGAAGCGCTGGACAAGAAGACGCCGGTTCTGCGCTCCATGCAGGCCTTGAACGACCAGACCCAGCGGGTTTTGAAGTTCTTCGGTACGGACGGCCCATTTGTCTCGGCCACCGCCGGCGCAGAACAGGAATACTTCCTAATCGACAATCACTTCTATTATAATCGCCCCGACCTTCTGGCGTGCGGACGGACCCTGTTCGGCTCCCCACCTCCAAAGGGTCAGGAATTCGATGACCATTACTTCGGTGCGATTCCCGAGCGCGTACAATCATTCATGTTCGAAGTAGAGCGCGAGTGCTTCAAGCTGGGTATCCCAACCAAGACACGGCACAACGAGGTGGCACCTGGCCAGTTCGAAATCGCGCCGGTTTATGAATACGCCAATGTCGCAACAGACCATCAGCAGATGCTTATGACGACACTGAAGAAGGTCGCCGCAAAATACGGCATGGCCTGTCTGATGCACGAAAAGCCATTTGCTGGCGTCAACGGCTCGGGCAAGCACGTTAACTTCTCCATGGGTTCTTCTGCGGCGGGCAACCTGTTTGATCCGGGCGATACGCCTGCGGAAAACGCGCAGTTCCTGGTGTTCTGCACAGCAATGATCAGCGCCGTTTACAAGCACGCCAAATTGCTGCGCTCGGTTGTGGCATCAGCGTCCAATGATCACCGCCTGGGAGCCAATGAAGCACCACCGGCAATCCTGTCGATCTTCCTGGGTGATGAGCTCAACGAGATCATGGAAGCCATCGTCAACGGCGACACTGTTACCTCGAAAAAGAGCACCTTGAGCCTCGGCGTCGACGTTATTCCAACGATCCCGAAACACTCAGGCGACCGGAACCGCACCAGCCCTATGGCCTTCACCGGCAACCGCTTCGAGTTCCGTGCTGTTGGCTCAAACCAGTCCATCGCCGGACCAATGGTGGCCATGAACACCATCATGGCCGAAGCACTGGATGAAGCTGCGTCCCATCTTGAAGCCTCAGACACCAGCACGCCGGAAAAACTCGGCGGCGCGGTTGAGGGCTACATCAAGAAGGTCTGGGGCGAATGCTCCAGCGTTGTTTTCAACGGCGATGGCTATTCGGACGATTGGCACGAGGAAGCAGCACGCCGTGGCCTGCCAAACCTGAAGACGACAGCCGATGCGGTGGGCGTTCTTCTGGAGCCGAAATACACCGAGCTCTTCGGCAAATATGGTGTGCTTTCAGAACGAGAACTGCATTCCCGCTATGAGGTCTACGCGGAGCAATACATCGCTTCGGTCAATGTGGAATCCAATCTCGTTGTTGAAATGGCCAAGACAATCGTCTTCCCGGCTGCTGTGCGTTACCAGGGCGAGCTGGCCTCCAGCCTTGCAAGCCTGAAGGCAATCGGCATTGAGGCAGATCACACAACGATCTCCGAAATCACGGATCTGATCAAAAAGCTGCAGGGCGGGATCGCCACACTTGAAGCCCTGAAGTCAGCAGAACACGATCAGGGTGAGGTGGCTGCGCATTGCCTGTTTATCAAAGACAAGATCTTGCCGCAGATGCTGGACATTCGTGGTGTCGTAGACGCTTTGGAAGGGCTTATTGCTGACGACCTGTGGCCCCTGCCGACCTTTCAGGAAATGCTTTACATCAAGTAGAGCAAGCTGACATTTGGATGTCGGGGATATTCCCCGGCATCCCTTCCCCGCTTTTCTCAGCCTCTTCACTTCGCCAAATTTTGCCTATGATCTATAGTCAAACGGCATGAATGGCTTCGGCTAATTCGTGTAGATGTCTTCCATCTGCCATGCAGAGTGGTATAATCATCACATCAGGCTGCGAGCATTGTTGATTTGCTCTTCATATTTTGCCCTTTGTAATGCGCATCCTATGGCAAATGCAGTTTTCGCATGCCGGGTAACATTCGCAAACTCATTCACTCGCCTCATCATCAGCAGAGTATATCCCCATCATGAGCCATTCAGAGCCCATCATTCGGCGCAAGCTCTCTGACGAAGTGCTCGAACGGTTGAAACGCCTGATCAGCAGCGGAGAGCTGAGCCCCGGCGATGAAATGCCCTCAGAGCGGGAATTGATGGCGCGTTTTCAAGTCGGACGCCCGGCGATCCGCGAAGCGATGCAAGCTCTGGCCAACATGGGGCTTGTTGCCATCTCCCATGGCGAGCGCGCCAAGGTCCTCCAGCTGTCGGCCAAGTCGATCTTCAAGCAAGTCGATGTGACCGCTAAAATCATGCTGGCCTCTTCCAAGGATTCTCTCGAAGACCTAAAAAGCGCCCGTATTTTCTTCGAGCGTGGTATGGTGCGTGAAGCAGCCCAGAAGGCAACGGACAAGGATTTAGAGCAGCTTCGGGCGATGTTGACGGAGCAGCGCGATGCACTTGGCGATGCGAAGGCCTTCATCAATGCAGATATGCGCCTGCACACACAGATCGCTGTGATTTCCCGCAATCCGATCTATGTGGCTGTCAGTGAGGCGATGCTTGGCTGGCTCGAAGAATACCACACCGACATGCTGATCTGGTCCGGCAAGGAGAACACCACTTTGTCCGAACATGAAGAGATCATCGAGTGCATCGCCCGCCACGACGCCGATGGCGCGGAACAAGTGATGATCAAGCACCTTGAGCGCTCGAAGACACTCTACGTTCAAAAAGCAGACGGCTGACTGGCCCTGTTTACGGGGCCAATCCGAACCGACAGCATCCCCCCCCAAACACCGGGTGAACGTAAAAACCGGCCCGGCAACAAGATGCCGACGGACCGGTCATTTTTAAACCAGTGAAAACTCAGGTGATGCGTTTGATGCTGGCGGTGATTTCGTCAGTTTCGAACACGCGTTTCCAGTCATCGCGCATCAGCACCGGCTTGCCGAATTCGATAGCCTTGTTGCAGGCATCTGAGAACACGCCTTCGGTCTGGCCAAAGATCACGGCGCCCAGAACATTCATGTGGCCGAGCAGGAAATCAGTCGCTGCTTGCTCATCCACACCACGCGCAACAACTTCATCGATGGCTTCCTTCATCACGGACAGAAGAGATGCACAAACCGTCTCGGATAGACCCGGCTCAAGAAGTGCCATTTGTTCGACCGTCACCCGGTGCGAACGCATGACCGGAGCCCAGATGACCTGGGCGATTTCCTCGCCCTTGGCGTAGTCAGACTCTGGCCCCTGCATCAGCGCACTGACGATATGCTGCTTGGCTTTGACGCCGCCGAAATAATCCTGCTTCGCGTCCATTTCCGTTTCATCATTGAAGATCGGCGGATGACAAGGATGCGTGATGAAATAAGTGAGATCTGGCCGGTCGGACAAATGCCCTGCAAAGGGAGCAGCGGCGTCAAGCGCCACGACCATCGTGCCCGCCTTGATCTTGCTTTCGATACTCTCCATGACCTTGCCAATGTGCGTGTCAGGCACTGCAAGGATAACCACTTCAGCCCCGTCCAGCGCGACATCTGCGGACACAGCCTCGACACCCAAGCCGGTTTTAAGGCGCTCACAGCCAGCTTCACTGACCTCGACGTGACTGATGGAAAATCGCGAGCCGAGGAAGTTGGTCGCGAGGCGATATCCCATTTTGCCGCCTGCTCCAAACAACGCGATCTTTGTCATTTCATTTTACTCCATGCTTGTTGTGTTTCTGGCCAACCGAAGAGGCTAGCGATTTTCCAATGCGGCTCCAGATGGCATTGTGCCCGCAGCAGAGGCTGCATCCGTTTCTGAAGGCCCTTGTGTTCCGTTGTCCGCTCCGCTGGGCGTGCGCCGCATCACGGCTTCCCGCCCGGCCAAAGCAAGGACCAGAATGATAACAACACCCTGAACCATATCTTGTGCCCCTGGCGGTAGACCCATGATTTGCATCGTGGTCACGATCAGGATCAGCAGAATGCTGGCAAACAATGTGCCCAGCGCTGTCGCTGAACCGCCAAAGATCAACGTCCCGCCCAGCACCACAGCAGCAATGGATTGCAGCAAATAGGGCTGGCCCATTTCCAGAAACGCACCGCCGATATATGCACCGAGCAGCACCCCGGTGATCGATGCCAGCACCGACGAGATGATGAAGGCAATGGCAATCACCTTGCCGGTTTTGATCCCAGCCAATCGCGCGGCGGACCTGTTCTGCCCGACAGCAGACAACGCCCGACCATAGGCCGAAAAACGCAGGATATAGATGGAAATCAGAACAGCGCCCAGGGCGATGAGAGCCATGATCGGCAGGCCGCCAAGCTTGGCACTCGCCAGGTACTTCAGGGTCGGGCTGACCGCAAAAGTGCTCATCTCACGATTGGCGAGCAACGTCGCGGTGGCCAGCACATAGCCGATGGCCAATGTGGCGATGATGGCGGGGACCCGCAGGCCGACCACCAGCAAAGCGTTCACTGCACCAATGGCAAGGCCGAGCAATATCGCAACCGGGATACCTATGATCAAATTGGCGTCCTGCCCCTCAATTGTCAGCAAGGCGACATAGGCATTGAGCGTGATGACCGAGCTGATCGACAGATCAATATTGCCGCGACCGGTTGTGACAACGAACATTTGCCCGATGCCAATAATCGTCAGAAACGATGCGGATAATACAATGCCGGACAGGCTCGACAGGCTGAATCGGTTGGTAATGATCGACAAGGTCAACCACAGCAGGACAACGCCAAGAGCTGCCCAGATCCAGCGGTTTTTCTGTGCCCAAAAGCCGAAATCGGAGAAAGATCTCATGGTTCGTTCCTCCGGTCAGCAACTGCACTTCGCAGCACAAGAAGTGCGATCAACACCAGCCCTTGGGTTGCGGCATTGTAATCACTGCTGACATTCAACATGCCCAGCAAGGCTCCGATCAAGGACAGGGTGACAGCGCCCGCTGCCACACCGATTGGTGAAATGATGCCGCCGATCAATGCACATCCGCCCATCACGACAGCTGCCACACTGAGCAGGGTGAACGAGTTGCCGGAGTTGATGTCACTGGCCGTGTTGATCGCCGTGAGGGAACACCCGGCGGTTGCGGCATACAGCGCTGCAATGAAATACCGGATGACGCCATAACGCACTGAAGACCAGCCAGATCGTGTCATGGCCGCCGCATTGTTGCCAAAGCCCCGCAGCACAACGCCTAGAGGCATTCGGTCAATCAGGATGGTGATAGCTGTTACAATCATGATCAGGATGATCGAAGTCGGCAGCCCGAACAAAGACCAGTTCACCATTGCGCTCAGCCATTGCGGGCTGGCTCCACCGGGTGTTGGCTGGAGCGAGTAGCCTATTCCGATCCAGATAAAGGATGCTCCCAGAGTGACCACGATGGCTGGAATTTTGCGTGCCTGAATAAGACCACCGAGACAGGAATAGCCCGCAATCGCGGCCACAATGGCCAGTCCTCCAAGCCAGGGCTGATCATATAGCAATGTGGCACTGAGCACGCTGACAAGTCCGGCAAAGGCTCCCACCCCCAAATCGATCTCGCTGCCCCCCACCACAAACATCTGTGCCATGGCAATCAAAACCAACGACACGGCAGGCAGTAACAGCAAGTCGAGGCCGAAGGTCGAGGCGACAATTGGGTTGACAGAAATCATGGTTATGAGCACAGCGGCCAAGCCAATAAACGGCGCAGCGTCCACAAGGTAACGTGCGAATTTTGCAAATGTGCTGCCTTTGTCCTCAGCCACATCTTTCTCGCCCGACTGGTGGGCAAATGAGGCTGCGACAATGGCTTCCTCGGTAATCTCGGATCCGGTTAGCTCTTCAACGATTTTACCGTCGGCAAACACCAGAACCCGGTCTGTTGCCAGCAACTCGGCATCTTCGGTGGTCTGCCAGATCAGGGTCCGCCCAGCTTGTGCGATATCATCGCATAGGCGATAGAAGTCCTGCTTGGTGGCGATATCAACACCGCGAGTGGGATCATCAAGAAGAATAATTGGGGTGTCTGCGACCAGCGCGCGCGCCACCAGTGCCTTTTGCTGGTTGCCACCGCTCAGTTCCAGAATATTTGAATCGAAGCGAGCCTCATCAAGTTGCAAATGGCCTGCGGGCTCTAATGCCGCCTGCCGTTCAGCCTTATCGGAAACAGCGGTCAGCCCAGACCGTTGAGCGATCCTGCCAATGGACATATTGGCAAGCACGCTCCACATCGGGAACACGCCTTCTTTCTGGCGATCACCGGCAATGAAGCTGACAGGCTCGTTGCGCACGACATCAGATGATTTACCGTTCCGTTGGAAGATGGCGTGCAGGAGTTCCTTCTGGCCACTGCCTTCAAGGCCTGCCAGCCCCACTATTTCACCACGTCCAATTTCAATCTCACGCCCAATAAAAGACGTCACGTCGCCAGTCAGACGCACAATGGCATCCTTTGCTTCGGTCGCAGCCACCTTGTCATGATGCTTGATTGAGCCGACGTCGCCGCCCATCAACTGCACGAGCTTTTCAATCGACGCTTCTACTGCGTCCCCTTGCCAAGCCATTTTGCCATTGCGCAAGACAAGAACCATGCTCGCAATGTCGATGACTTCCTGCAGCTTGTGACTGATAAAAATAAAGGCCGTGCCGGTCTTCGATGTATCCCGAATATAACTGCGTAATTGTTGGGAGCGCTCCTGATCCAAAGACGAAGTCGGCTCATCCAGAACAACGAGCTTGACGTTTGGCGTGGTCGCAGCGCGGGCAATCTCAACCATTTGCCGCTCGCCAATGGTCAAATGACCAACTTTGGCGTCAACATCGATACCGCTGCCGGGAAAGACTGCATCCAAAGCAGCGCGCGCCCGCATTCGATGGCTGGATCGCCATCCAGGAGCAGGACGCGTTTCCCCAGAGGCTTCGATGAAGAAGTTCTCCGCAACCGACAGGTTCGTGCACAAGGAAAGTTCCTGATGCACCATACGGATGCCGCGGTTCTGGGCTTCCAAAGCTCCGTAGTCGCTGAATTTGACAGTTTCTCCGCCAAAGGAAATTTCCCCGAGCGTGGGGCTCAAAACCCCGCATAGAATTTTCATCAGCGTGGATTTGCCAGCACCATTGCCACCGACAAGGCCAATCACGTCCCCTGGCATTGCCAGAAGATCAATATTCGCATTTGCGAGTGTCGGGCCGAAGCCTTTGACAATCTTGTCAAGTTTTACGACAGCCATATGGGCGTCACCCGCCGTTGTCGGATGAACCATCGGGGCAGTTTGGGATTGCAGCATTACGAGCTCCGGAAGACAAATGCGCCGGACGCAAAGCTCTGGCTCCGCGTCCGATCAATCGTGTCGTACGTGACCTTGCCGCCCTTATTTGGACAGCAGGTTTTCCTTGACCCACTCTGGAGAATAGGACGGGCTGATGATCTGCCCGCCGGGCAGGTCCGCGTATTCCTGAAGATTTTCAGGATCAACCGTCGCAACCGGCATGATCATCTTCTTCGGTGCTTTGCCGCCATTGACCAGCTCCAGGCCGAGCCAGAATGCTGCGCCGCCAATACCCGGAGTCGTGTTCACCGATATCGTCTGATAGCCATTCTTGGCGTTTTCCTCAGCCCACCATTTGACGAAATCGGTGCCACCACCGCCTTCGATGATTGGCATTTTTCCTTCATACTCGCCGCCATACTGAACGAAGGCCTGGGCAATGCCGACATCATCGCTGCCGCCCTGTCCAAGCACTGCATCGACATGTGGCAAGCTCGGAAGAACATTGGCAATGGCTGCCTGAGCAACAGAAGCTGTTGCCTGACCGAAGACAGTCGCAACGACCTTGATGTCAGGATATTTCGCCAGCACAGACTGCTGTGCATTGAACATTGAATTATCCGGAGCGGAGCCTTTGACACCACGCACTTGAATGACATTGCCCTTGCCGCCGAGCATCTTGAAGACAGCTTCAGCCTGCACTGCCTTGTAGCCCTCGAAGTCGAAGTTCAGCTGGTAGTTACATGGTGCAGAGGCGACCGAGTCAAAAGACACAACGATAATGCCCGCAGCGCAGGCCTTTTCGATAATGCCGTTTACAGCTGTCTCAGAGGCTGCATCGACAGCAATCATGTCGACACCCTTGAGGATCAACTCAGCGATCTGGCTGTTTTGCTGGGCAACTGAACCATCGCCATTCATGACGAAATAGTTGGAAATCAGGCCATCGGACTTGGCTTGCTTGGCCGCATCTTCAAAGGCTTCGACCATTTGATGACGCCATGTATTGCCATAATAGGCGTTCGAAAGCGCGATCACCGGCTTGTCAGATGCAGCTGCGACAGGACCAGCTGCAACAACAGATGCAGCAACCCCGAAGAGTGTTGCAGTAATGAATTTATTCAATGTCTTTCCTCCCAGTTTTGAGCAACAGACCCCCCCCTCATGGACGTCAGCTCAGCAACACGTTATACCAGTTAACATGTAATGCAAGTGGTTACCTCGAACCGGAAATTGCGAGAGAGGATGCGAGCACAAGAAAACGCAATGTTCCACTGCCGCCAAAACATTGGCTTTGAGATCTTGAGCGAAACACAATGAATGGCCTTCCCATCCCATGGCATGCGGGTTGATCAGCATGGGCGATTGCTGAACATCTGATATTTACTGGTCAATCGGCAATCATGCGTTTGTTTGCCGGGCCAAATCGCTTATGCAGACTATGTTTTCACCAATGGCAGCACGTGTACCTCATGACCAAACCCCTTTCCCCACTTCAACGTCAGATCTTTAACACCGGAACCGCCGACCCCAGCTCTCCTGCCCGGGTACTTGTCGCAGGTGATATCTCCGCTGTGATCGATGCTGGAGCGCTGCGGCGACTGGCCTTTGGTCCGGTTGAGCTGCTGCGCCAGATAGATTTTCCTATCCGGGACGAGAACTGGGCGACATTGCCGGTCAAGGTCACACGCGAGAAGATCGACGAACGGTCCTATGGCTTTCGCTATGAGCGCCATTTTGACGTTGGTGAAGGGGCCTTGTCCTGCAAAGTCACTTATGAGGTCGGCTCAGATGGTGTGGTCACCGCCATTGGAGAAGCGACGGCCACACGCGACTTCGTCACCAACCGGGCAGGTTTCACCCTCCTGCACCCGATTGCCGGTGTTGCAGGAAAAACGGTTCAAGTGACCAATTCGGCAGGCGAGAGCACGTCGGCACAAATGCCTGATACAATTTCGCCCGGACAACCGGTCAAGGATATTTCAGGCCTGATGTTTGCGATCGAAGGACTGTCTTTGGATATCGCGTTTTCTGGAGATGTGTTTGAGATGGAAGACCAGCGCAACTGGTCTGATGCGTCCTTCAAGACCTATTCCCGCCCGCTGTCCGAGCCATTTCCCTATGATATCAAAGCCCGTACGACGATCCGCCAGGAAATCAAACTTCGCATCACCGGTCATCCAGCAAGCACCGAAGTCGTAGACCGGCGTGCTGCCAAAATTGGCGCAGCGCTCGGCGAAAGGATCCCTGAGATTGTTCTGGCGACAGAACCGGACTGGATACCAAGTGCAAGAGAACTCGAAACCCTCAGAACCAGCAGCCTCAAGACGTTGCTGCTGCGCACCTCACCACCGCGCGCAGCCGCTGACCTTGCCAGTGCCAGTTCTGCTCTTGAAGCCTTATCCGGCTCACTGGATTTGGAGGTCGTGCTGAAAGACACAGTGGCAGCCGAACCACAGATGAAACAGGTTGCCTCTGCCTGCCGCGCTGCCGGTCTCCTGCCCAAACACGTGACAGCTCTGCCCAAAGCCTATCTGCAGAGTTATCAGCCAAGCGGGCAATGGCCCGAGGGATTGTCTCCGCAAGAGGCCTATGCGGCAGCGCGGCTCGCCTTTCCCGATGCACGTATCGGCAGCGGTATGTTGACCAATTTCACAGAGTTCAACCGCTGTCCGCCTGAAGGCCTGCGTTCTGATTTCATCACCCATGGCAACTCGGCCATCGTCCATGCGGCCGATGACTGGAGCGTTTCACAAACGCTTGAAACATTGCCGGATATCTTCGGCAGCGCCCGCAAAATAGGCGGCGACCGGCGCTATCGGCTGGGCCTGACGTCCATTGGCATGCGGTCGAACCCCTATGGCACTGCGGTGACGCCCAACAAGAACCAAACCCGCCTGACCATGGCGACCTGGGACCCGCGCGCACGCTCCATTTTCGGGGCCGCCTGGGCCGTCGCAGCCCTGGCTGCTACGGAAGGTTTCAACGTTGAGGCAATGGCCCTTGCAGCTCCGACCGGTCCGTTTGGCATTGTCGCTGGCCCCGTTCCCTTTTCGCGGCCCTGGTTTGACCGTCACCCCAAAGCCAAAGTCTATCCAATGTTCCATGCCCTGCGCTTTCTGGCGGGCGGCGGCCAGCGGCTAACGGTTCCCGGCCTGCCATCCGTGCTTCAAGCAGCGGCCTTTGTCTCGGACAGCGGTCCACGATTGGTTGTTGCCAATTTGAGCGGGCAACCGCAAGAGCTTAATCTTGCGGGAAAAGGCGTATACAGAATTCTCGATGCGGATCATTTCGAAGCTGCGGCTATAGATCCCGATTGGCTCAACACGCCGCCAACAGTCCTCACAGCCCAGCCGATCCCTCTTGCCTCACCAGCGATCCTGTTCGTCGAGTTAGACTGAAATGGTCTTGGCCTTCAGGTGATCCTGCCCCTGTTTTTCTTCGGTGAAAAACAGGGGCCTAACAGCGATCTTACGGCATGGTCCTCTTCCGAGCTAAACCCAATCAAAAATTAGAAACGTGCTCAGACCTGGCCACGCCAGCCTCGTATCAAAGCCCTGCAGCCAAAACAATAATAAACTTATTGTATTTTTAACCATAAAACCGCATTATAACGTTACGTCATTAAAGCGCGAAAACTCTAAAATTACGACCAATGGTATATGTTGAATTTAATATTTCATTTCGATTACAGATCGTGTTTCAGGCGAGCCCTGCCATCAAGAACCATTGCCTTACGGCAAGCTGTGCTAATTCCAGCCTTGGCGGTTTCATTGGCAGGCTGCGCAAAATCTCCCAAGGTCGAATTGCTCTCGAATGCGAACACCGTTTCGACCAATCAGGCCTTCGCGACACCTCCCCCTGGTGGTCCTGCGGTTCTTGGCATCATCGAAACTTCATTCACCAATGGAACTCAGCAGGACATCACGCTGGCCACTGAAGGCAATACGCCCGGGCAAAATCTCGTGCGGGTACAGATCATTGGTGTTGCGTCGAATTCCATCACCAATGGATCCAGCTTGTCTGAGAGGATCCCAACTCAAGACGACATTTCCAGAGAAATTGTAGAATTTCTTCCCGGAATGACGATCACGCGCTCCCCTTATTTCCTGCAAAACAAATATGGCCCGTTCTCTTATGCAGCCGGCAGGTCGGCACAGGGAGACACTTGCCTCTACGCTTGGCAACGCATGGGCCACCAGGCTCCAAAGCAGTCGGTTTTCTCGCCCAGGGGCGTCGTTCAAATTCGATTGAGGCTCTGTGATCCAGTTAAAAGTGAACAAGATCTACTTTCTACAATGTACGGCATTAACATCAACGTAGCGGTCTCAAAGGCGACTTGGAATCCCTACGGATCGCCCTTGCCGCCGCCTGTTGGCTTGGGTCGAACAGGCTCTCCGATTAATCCACTTGCTGATAATTTCCCTGGCGTGGTTCCAAAGCGAACAGGCGCACCAAGGGCGCAGGCAAGGCGGGCTCCGGCAAGAACTCAGAAACCGGCAGCCACTGTCAAAACGCTTGAAGTGCCACACCCCAAAGTAGCTCTAAAAGCACCGTCGGCACCAACACCGGACGTGATCGTCCCCCCGCCGCCAACAAACATTACGGGCGCAAGTTCCATGACCACATCTGATGCACGTCTAGGGGAAGTCCCTAGGCCCGAATTAAATTAGAACTATTCGATTTAGCTGGGAGAGAACTAAACCGATAGAGCTTTGGCATATTAAAATGATGAAATTATTCTATATATTGGTTTGGGTAGCAGCATCTATCTGCTTTCTATTTATCACAACGCTTCCAATCAGCTCTCAAGCTCAGCTTTCCATCGACGTTATTGTTCTCGTCTCGATGATTGTTCTGAAATTTATCGGGCCGAAGGGCAGTTTTCGCCTTGTTGTCCTGACATTTGGATCTGCCATAGTGCTGCGTTACATTTATTGGCGCACAACCAGCACTCTGCCGCCAATCACAGAGCTGCAAAACTTCATTCCAGGCTTCCTGCTCTACATTGCCGAGCTCTACAGCGTCATGATGCTTGGGTTGAGCATGTTCATCGTCGCCATGCCATTGGCCCCGCGCCCACCACGGCGTTTGAAAGACGATGAAGACATCCCGTCGGTTGATGTGTTCATTCCCACGTACAACGAAGATGCAGAACTCCTCGCAAGCACGATTTCAGCTGCCAAGGGGATGAAATATCCGTCCGACAAGATCGTTATCTGGGTGCTGGATGACGGCGGCACATTGGAAAAACGATCTTCAAGCAACCTTCAGGCCGCACATGCAGCCGAGACCAGACAAGAGACCTTGCAACTCCTGTGTGAAGAACTGGGAGTGCGCTATCTGTCGCGTGATAAGAATGAGCATGCCAAAGCTGGGAACCTGAACAATGCCCTGGCCCATTCGACTGCAGACTTGATAGTTGTGTTCGATGCTGACCACGCTCCAGCGCGTAACTTTCTGATGGAAACCGTCGGATATTTCGCGGACGATCCCAAGCTCTTCCTTGTCCAGACGCCCCATTTTTTCCTGAACCCGGATCCGCTTGAACGGAATCTTCGGACCTTTGATAAAATGCCGTCGGAAAACGAAATGTTCTACGGCATCATTCAACGAGGGCTGGACAAATGGAACGCGTCTTTCTTCTGCGGCTCTGCAGCGCTTTTAAGGCGTAAAGCCCTGGAAGAAACGGACGGTTTCAGCGGCGTCAGCATCACCGAGGATTGCGAAACAGCCATCAACCTTCACGCCCGAGGCTGGAACAGCCTCTACGTCGACAGACCACTCATCGCGGGTCTGCAGCCTGCCACATTCGCAAGCTTCATCGGTCAGAGAAGCCGTTGGGCCCAAGGTATGATGCAGATATTGCGTTATCACTTCCCGCTTTTCAAACGTGGCCTGAGCTTTCCGCAAATGCTCTGCTACCTGTCTTCAACGCTCTTTTGGCTATTTCCCTTTGCGCGCCTGAGCTTCCTTGTCTCTCCATTGCTCTACCTGTTCTTTGATCTGAAGATTTTTTATGCATCAGGACGAGACTTCTTTGTCTATACATCCGTTTACATGGCCGTAAATATGATCATGCAGAACTATCTTTACGGGCGTTTTCGATGGCCTCTGATCTCTGAGCTCTATGAGTATATTCAGACCGTTCACCTGCTACCGGCGGTTATCTCGGTCATTCTCAACCCCAAAAGGCCAACGTTTAAGGTGACGGCAAAGGATGAATCCGTCTCACAGAGCCGACTTTCAGAGCTTAGCCTGCCCTTTTTCATCATATTTGGCATTTTGCTGCTTGGTGTTGTCGTGACCTTGATAAGGCTCTCAACCGACCCTTATCAATCAGACATTACGATCGTTGTCGGCATATGGAACTTCTTCAATCTCATTCTGGCCGGTTGTGCGCTTGGCGTTGTGTCTGAGCGTGGTGAGAGACAATCGACACGGCGCGTGAAAGTAAGCAGGCGCTGCGATGTACAGGTTGGAGATGAGTGGCTTCAGGCAACCATAGATGATGTTTCAGTCCGTGGAGCCCGGATTGAGGTGCTTGGAAGAACAGCCAGGACCGTTTCGGAAGGCGAAGAGGTCAAAATTCGCATTTCGCCCTACGCAGAGCTACCCGAGAACGTCTTACCCGTTGAAATCAGATATGCTCAAAACAGCCCGGAAGGTGCAATATTCGGCTGCCAGTACGCGACAAAAAATGTTCAGCAGCAACGGATTATTGCAGACCTTATCTTTGCAAACTCTGAGCAGTGGACAGAGTTTCAAATGCATCGTCGCACTAATCCGGGTGTTCTTGGGGGCACTTTCTCGTTCCTCCGGATCTCATTCTATCAAACGGCGCGCGGAATTTCATATTTCCTGTCACGTTTGAGGAAACAAAATACCCCTTCAGAACCCTCGACCTCATCGGAGAAAAGCGCGTGACCCGCCCCTCCCGCAGCCTTTTTTCAAGTACGGTTTTCTGGGCTTTCGTCTTGGCACAATCGGTTGCGGTCGCCCAAGTGGCTCCTTTTAACATGGAGCCTGAAACCCGCGTCGACGATAGCCCAGTGCTCGACCTGCCCCCGCAGACGAGTATTCCTTATTTGAAAGCCCCCGACGACGGTGCAAGCCTGTTGCCGGACCAACCTTCCGATGCCGCCGAGGCGCTCGTCAATTCAAGACCCGCTACTCCCTCTACCGGGTATCAGCGCTTTATTCTGCCGACTTCCAAACTGCAGATGAACGGCGAAATGTCAGCGCACTCCTGGTCTGTTGTTTTGAGCCCCACTCAGGCAGCCTCTTCCGCATCACTCCAGATTACATATAAAAACGCCATCCTCGTTGCCCCCGAAGCATCGGTTCTACATGTTTCGGTCAACGGTACAGCATTGATTACAGAACGTATTTCTTCCCCGAACAGACCCAAACGAGTTGTCGTTCCAATTCCTGACGGCTTGCTGAAGGCTGGCGGTAATGTTTTCAAGATCTCTGCAGAGCAACGGCATCGGACTGACTGTACTATTGAATCCACCTACGATCTGTGGACCGACCTAGATCCGGCACAATCGTTTTTGAAGTTTGAAGATGCTGACGCTGCCCGCTTACGCAGCATTTCAGACATCGCAACCATTGGCAACAATAGTGAAGGTCGCACCCCGATCTACATAATTGCACCCGAGTTCGATGAAAAATCTCCTCGTGAGCTTTTGCTGAAGTTGGCTCAAAATATTGCCGTGATCGCAAACATGCCCCGGCAGTTTATTTCAATCATGGCGGAACCCTCCAAGGAAGACACTGCTGCACTGACTGTTTATTTCGGAACATCAGATCAGTTGTCAAAATTTCCTGAGCTCAGCCAATATACCAACAACACCTCGGGCATCTCTTTTATAAATACACTTGGAAACGATAGATCTTCGCTGATCATTTCAGGAGCCACATGGGCTGATGTCGAAAATGAGATCGACGGTGTTGCCAGTATTGCGAAACAGATCGCTTCGAGAACCCCAGGCAATCTACTTCAAACCCATAATGCTTATGAACCTCTGCCGCCGCTGATCAGCAATGCTGAAGACTTCCCGTTTTCAGAACTTGGATTTGAAACCCGCGAATTTTCTGGCCGCCGCTTTCGGACCGAAATTGCATTCGGACTTCCGTCAGACTTCTACGCCGGAGCATATGGGCAATTTATCATCCAGCTGGACGCGGCATACGCACCAAGTGCGCTCCCGGGAAGCAGCATCGATATCTACGTCAATGGACAAGTGGCAGCCAACGTTCCGATCACAGCACGCGGCGGCTCAATCATGAGCAAATTCCCGGTGAAAGTCGATCTGCGCCACGCAAGACCGGGAATGAATACGGTCACCATCGAGGGGAACTTTAAAACCCGCGCTGATGAGGTTTGCGCTCCCGGCCAAACCGCGATGAAGGAGCAGCGCTTCGTCCTGTTTGACACCAGCGAGATTGTCTTTTCAAAGTTCGCTCGCATCGGGCGCATACCCGACCTTGCATCCTTCGCAAGCTTTGGTTTCCCCTACAATCTTGCATCGGCAAACACCACGCTCGCGCTCGGCGATACGCAAGCTGGCACCTTGTCTGCTGCGGCGACACTGGTTGCACGTCTGGCTGTAGCGGCAGGCGAGCCCATTTCAATGCAGACCGTTGGCCCGAATTTCGAGACGCTCAATCACAACACGCTTTTTGTCGGAAGCATTGCCAAAATACCAAATCAGGTTCTGACTAGCGTTGGCCTTCACAGCGTTCTGCGGTCCCCCTGGGCAGAATCCACAGCAGAACAAGACACGGTGGAATTCAACGAAGTTCTTGATAACAAGCAGACACTCGATACCTGGCGGGAGAAAATATCAGAAAAAGGCTGGCGTGGTTACATGTCTGCTTTCGTGAGAAATCTTCAGAGCAACTTTGATCTCTCCGAGCAAAACATGGCCCTGTTATCGAGCCGGGACAAGCCCTACACCGCTCCCGTTGGAACAAACCTGCTGCTTGCACAGAGCGCTGGTTTGAGCGGGAATGGAGCATGGACAGTCGTCACCGCTCCGAACGGACAAGACCTTTCCCGTAATGTTGATATCCTCATGGACGGCTGGGGTGAACTTACCGGAAACATAAGTGCCTTGAGATCAACGACTGGCGAACTGCGCTCGGAACGCACCGGGGACGTCACTTTCGTGGCAACTCAGCCATTCTCAATTGGCAATATGCGCCTGATTACCACCAACTGGGTTTCAGTGAATATTATTGCTTTCGGGGCAGCCTTCTTGATCGTGGTGGTTCTGCTCGGGCTTGCCACCTCAGGTTTGTTACGGGTTTTCGGGAGGCAGTCATGATCCGGATTACGCTTCGAGAAATCACTTGGCGAATTGCAGCAGCTGGCTTGCTCTCGCTTGTTGCGCTCCCTGGACTAGCGGCAACACAGGTGCCCCAACCCGGCAGTATCACCCAAGCCGAATGGCACACCTATGTCTCTCATTTCGTCACTGAAGGCGGACGTGTCGTCGACGATGCAAACGGCAACATCAGCCATAGCGAGAGCCAGGGATATGGTTTGCTGCTTGCTTATCTTTCGAAGGATCAAGCGACCTTCGACCAGATTTGGTCCTTCACCGAAACTAATATGTGGTTGCGAGATGACGGGTTGGTTGCCTGGAAGTGGGATCCTGCAACGCGACCGCATATTCAGGACATCAACAATGCGTCAGACGGGGATGTGCTAATTGCCTACAGCTTGGCGCTCGCCGCCAAGAAATGGAACCGTTCAGATCTGGGAGATGCGGCACTTCGCATCGCGACCGCAATCGCGACAAAGCTGGTTTTCAAAACAGATGAGCAATGGATCATAACGCCTGCTGTTACCGGCTTTGATTCAAAGGACGCCGAGGATGGGCCAGTCATCAACTTGTCCTACTGGATATTCGAAGCCTTTCCAGTTCTCGCTGAAATGACAAAGCAGGGTGATTTGAACAAGCTCACCCATAGCGGCGTTGACCTGATCCAGGAGGCCCGGTTCGGCCCGGACATGTTGCCCAGCGACTGGATAAGCCTGCACGACGGAATGAAACCGGCTTCCGGTTTCCCGACTGAGTTCAGTTACAACTCATTTCGTATCCCGCTCTATCTCATGAGGTCCGGGCATGAGTCTACGGAACTCTTGAAACCATTTTTGAATGCGATGGGCAGCTCCAAAGACGGAGTTCAAGTGATCAATGTAAACACTGGCGCACGGTCAAAACCGTTGAATGATCTCGGTTACGCTGCCATAGGCGCTGCTCTTGAATGCGTGTTGGAGGGCAAGCCTTTGCCCGAAGAGATCACGACTTTCAAACCGACGAGCTACTATCCGTCGACACTTCACCTTCTCGTCTTGTCATTTATCACTGAACAGCATCCGGTCTGCAGATGAAAAGCTTTCTCCTTCCTGTGTTAATGCTGGGCGTGGGTTTCTCCGCACATGCGGTCATGTCAGCCGATCAGCAAAGTCCTGATAATGAAGCGTCCGAAAAGACGCCATCAGAAGTCAATAGAATTGTTCTGCCAAATGTCACGTCAGCCAGCAAATCAAGCAATGGCAGCAGCACGGAGACGACCAAGCTGTCACCGGCTGATTTGGCAGGGCTTCAGTTTTTTGCGCAATCTGGTGACACGGCGCGCCTGAACAAGGAAATCAAGAGGCTTCAGGCGCTCTATCCCAATTGGACGCCGCCGAAAGACCCGGCGTCTTTGCGTGTCGAAACCGATCCCGAACAGGAACGGATGTGGGCATTATTCAAGGAAGAGAAATTTCCGGAACTGCGCAAATTGATCAAGGAGCGGAAACAATCCGAACCTGGTTGGACCGCACCCAAGGATCTTCTGGAAAAACTGGCAACAGCAGAAGCCAGAGAGCGTATCGCAAATGCCTTCCAGCTTGAGCAATACGCAACAGTCATACGGATCGCTGCAAACAACCCTGCCCTGTTAACTTGCGCGAATGTTGACACTATGTGGCAGTTGGCTGAGGCCTTCGCAAAACAAAAGTTAAACGCCCGGGCCAAGGATGCCTATTTATACGTTTTGAAGAACTGCGACGTTCCTTCAGAGCGTTTGTCGACTATTCGCAAGGCAATTACACTGTTGCCGGATGCTGATATTGATCAGCTCATTGCCGAAGAAAAATTAAAGACCAACCAGGACGGAGATTTTAAAGAGGGCCGTGATGATCTGGCTCGCTTGAATATTTTCAGAAGCCTGAACAACGGCAAGCCTGCCGCTCAAGCCGATCTGAAAACCGTTGTGCTGATCGCAAACAAGGACAAAACGGCCAAGGATGCCCTGCTGCTTGGTTGGTATTTCCTTGAACAAAAGAACTTTCTGAATGCAGAAAGCTGGTTTCAAACCGCGTCAAAGCGAGAACAGTCTGAAGAGGCCTCGGAAGGGCTTGGGCTTTCATTGGTAGGCCTGGGTAAAGCCTCTGAGGCGGAAGTGCAGCTGCGGCCATGGTGGAAGGCATCCGCAAGGAGCCTGGAGAATTACCTTGCTGCGGCCTCCGCCATCCTGGCAAAGCAGCCCCGCGAGAAAATCGACGCAGATGTTTTCAAGACAATTGCCGAGGCTGTAACCAAAGCCAAAGACGCACCCGCTGCCCAACAAATCGCTTGGTATGCCTATGAACTTGGGCAGATCGAGACCGCCTCGCAATGGTTCCAAGTCGCCTTGATGTGGGATCCTAAAGACGAGGAGGCAGCATATGGTCTGGCCTTGTCATATGAAAAACTTGACGACCACGACAAACTCGAAGCCTTGGTGGCAGATTGGTCCAAACGTTCGCTCCGAATTGCTGCGCTATACAGCCCCGCGAAGCGGCCGGCCAGTCGAACGGCACGGGCAGGCACAAACAACCGTTCAGGCCGAGCCAGTTCCGGCGCGGTGTCCTCAGGCTGTAGCAGTTTTGTTCCCCCTGCCACCCTGGCTCCGGCGTCCGCGCTATCACGCGGTTGGTGTTTGCTGAACAAGAACCGCGCTCTTGAAGCAGCCGACGTCTTTTCTGTGGCACTGTCTGGAGGCAATGCCAAGGTTCGCAGTGACGCCGCCTATGGGCAAAGTTTAGCTTATCTGAGATTGGGCCTGGTCAACAAGGCCGCGGTTTCGGCAACCCAGGCCAGACTGTCACCAGAACGGACCCGCGAGTTGAACCTTGATTTGCTGGCCAAACGTGCAAGCAACGCATTCGAAGCGGGTCGATACACGGAAACCTTGATTGCCCTTGATGAACGTCGCCTGCTTGCACCTGAACAACTCGATCTGATGTTGTTGCGTGGATACGCCTTTACACAAATGGGCCGGTATGACGATGCCCTACAGATCTTTGAAGCGCTTGCCGCTTCTGGCTATAGCGATGGAAAAAAAGGCATTTACAACGTAGTTCAATTGCAGAAAATACCCAACATGAACGATGATGATTAAGTCCTGACCTTTGCGCCAGTTACACAATTCTCATTGAAATATACGCAGCTGCCGAAAACTGTCTCTATCGATCTTTTGCAATCAATTCATTGGCCCTATGGGGCCAATTGTTCTTTTGCAACGGCGAGATACTCAAATTGGCATCAGAACAACGCCCGACCTAGCTTGGTCTCATTTGAGTGGCCGAAGTTGAGAATTAGGGCTCAGCCTCATAAAATTGCATACATAGGTCAATCTGGGCCACGTTGGATCCCTGACGCGAAAAGGATGAAAACCCGAATGGTTTTCATATTTTTGCAAAGCTGTGGACGGCCTGTACCAGACTGATCCGAAGGACGATGAACCTGCTGCGGGTGTCAAAGCACTTGCCCTATGCAAGGCATGGTTCTTCAAGCTCTTCTCCAACCCATTCTGTGCAGTTTCAACGCCAGTGGATCCCAATTGTATGTGTCCGAACCCTGATGCGCTCTAAACCAAACAGCTCTCAATGAGAGAGCCGCTTTACCCAAGCACGCCCTTTAGTACATGTTTATTTTGCTAAAAATTATTGCCTCGAAAATTAATTTTATTTGACATAATGATATAATGACATACCATTCAATCAACACACATGAGGTACAGCGTGACCAACAAGGCGGAACAGGCGAACAAGGGTGTTGAGCAGGAAGCGCGGTCGCAGCGACGCCTCACGCCGTCTGGCCATGTGCCGTTGTATCACCAGATTTTCCTGATCCTGCGAAATCGGATTTTCGGTGGCGAGTTGTCAGAAGGCGACTTGGTTCCAGGGGAACAAGACCTGACCACAGAATTCGGCGTCTCTCGCATCACCGCCAAACGTGCCCTAAACGAACTGGCCGATGCCGGTCTCGTCGTGCGCGAACGCGGACGCGGCACCCGTGTTATCAAGCGTCTTTCCACTCCCGCAGTCACCTCTTCCATCGAGGGCTGGCTGGAAAATGCCTCTTTGATGGGCCAATCTACAAAGGCGCAGGTTCTGGATTTCGACTATGTGCCCGCAAGCGATGACATTGCACAGGCGCTAGAGCTTGAAACAGGAGCAGAGGTTCAGCGAGCCGTTCGAGTGCGCTGGCTCGGCGAGGAGCCGATGTCGTTTCTCATCACCTATGTGCCCGCAGACATCGGCCGACAATATGAGCGTTCTGATCTGGACGCAAAACCGCTGTTGCTTCTACTGGAGCGCGCGGGCGTCGATGTACGCTCTGCCCGTCAGACAATCTCAGCGACTCTCGCAGATTCTGAAGCCGCAGATGCCTTGTCGGTTCACGCAGGGGCGCCGTTGATTGAGGTGCGCCGCGTCGTGCGCGACAGCCGGGAACGCCCAGTGGAATACATCAGGGTGTTGTACCGCCCTGATCTTTATCATTTTGAGATGTCCATGCGCCGGGTCAGTGAAGAAGACGGCCCGCGCTGGACAGCTACAAGCCCGCCGCCAGTCCCGGCCGACGGCGGATAAAAAAACCAGATGGGAAACCGGGAAGCCAAGACCTGAGCAAGGTCCAATATGGGAGGTCTTTATGACCGATAAAATACAGCCGGCAGGCGTTGGCCGGCGTAATTTTCTGAAAACCACTGGCGCTGCTGCGCTGGGACTCGGCGTGACCGGATTTCCGGCTGTGCTGCGGGCACAGTCAGCAAAGGTCAAAATCGGCCTGATCCATCCCGTCTCCGGGTTTATTGCCTTTTCGGGCAACCAGTGCCGCGAAGGCGCACTGATGGCGATTGCCGACCTGAATGCCGCTGGCGGCATCAAATCAATGGGCGGAGCCCAGCTGGAAGCCATGCTGGCGGACAGTCAGGGCAAGCCTGACATTGGCGCTGCCGAAGTCACCAAAATGGCAGAAGCTGGTGTTGATGGCATCGTTGCTGGCTATGCCTCGTCGATCTCGCTGGCCACATCTCAGGAAGCAGCCAAAACCAACACGCCACATGTGGTTGACGTTGGTGTCTCCGACAAGATTGTCAGCCGTGGCCTGCCCAACACATTCCGCTTTGGCCCCGGCTACGGCAAGATTGCCGAGTTCGCTGTTGCCAATCTGGACACGATCAACAAGGCTGCCGGTTCTCCTGCCAAGACCGCGATGATCATTCACGAGGAATCGCTTTTTGGCACCGGGACAGCCAAATTGCTTTCGGCCAAGCTGCCGGAGAATGGCATTGAAGTCATCGATGTCATCAAGCACGCCAATCCAACACGTGACTTCACCAACATCGTGCTGCAGATCAAGTCGAAAAAGCCTGACCTGATCATCCCGGCCAACTACTACAATGAATACGTTCTCCTGGCACGGACCATGCGCCAGCAGCGCGTTGAAGCCATGGGCATCTATTCCGTTCTCGGCGGCGCGGCGTCCAACTACAAATTCGTCAAGGAATTTCCGGAAGCTGCCGAAAACATCATGGATTGTAACCACTGGTTCAATCCGAAATCTGAAATCGCTCAGGCGCGCAAGGCTGCCGCAGAAGCCAAGGGCCTCGTCTACACCTACGAAGTGTTCCTTGCCTATAATGCGGTCCTTGGACTGGCGGATGCGATCGAGCGAGCAGGCACGACCGACAAGGACGCCGTCAATGCCGCGCTCGCAGCGTCAACGATGGACATGTCCTATATGCCGTATGCACCGACCAAAATGGTCAACGGCCAGAACCAGGGCGCACAGCCAGTTAACACCCAGGTTCAAAATGGCGACATCGATGTGATTTTCCCTCAGGAATTCGCATCAGCCGAAGCCATTTTCCCGATGACATAAGCGTTGCGGACCTAACGCCGGGCGGCCCGCTGCCCGGCGACCAATTCATCCAACGATAGAACGGCCATGCCTGATATAAATATCCTTATACCGTCAGTCTTGAACGGGTTGACCACAGGTGCGCTCTACGCGCTGGTCGCCCTCGGGCTGACCTTGATCTACGGCGTGCTGCATATCATCAATTTCGCCCATGGCGCTTTGCTGATGATCGGACTCTATGCCGTCTATTTTCTCAACGTTCAATTCGGTATCGATCCTTATATCGCCCTTCTGATCGTACCCCCTGCCATGTTTGCGCTCGGCTATGCCCTGCAGCGCGGCATCATCAGCAGAGCGGGGCATGGCCGGGACGAAAACATCCTTCTGGTGACGCTTGGACTGGCCATCATCATCGAGAACCTGTCCCTCTTTGTGTTCAAGTCCGACACACGGGTGATCGACACGCCCTATTCTTTCGAAGTGATCGAGCTTTTCGGTGCTTTCCTGCCGCTGCCGAAAGTCATCGCCTTCGCCGGGGCTCTGATCACGGCGACCCTTCTTTGGCTGCTGATGGCCCGAACGGACCTTGGAAAGGCCATCCGGGCACTCGCCCAGGAGCCCAAGGGTGCCAAACTGGTTGGCATCGACACCGAGCATGTCTTTGCCATGAGCTTCGGTCTGGGCATTGCCTGTCTTGGGGTCGCAGCCTGTCTGTTGTTGCCCAGCTATTATGTCAGCCCTCATGTGGGGCATGGATTTGTCCTGATTGCCTTCACAGTGGTCGTTCTTGGCGGGATGGGATCCTTCGTGGGTGCCCTGATCGGCGGCCTGATCATCGGCGTTGTCGAAGCACTCGGTGGACTGTTTTTAGGCGAAAGCCTTGGCCAGATCGGCATTTTCCTGATCTTCATTCTGGTACTCATCTTCCGGCCGACCGGCCTTCTCGGGCACAAGGTGTAGGATCATGAGACAGCTTCAAATTCTTGGTCTTGTGTTTGCCCTGATCGCTTTTGCGCCATTGGTGATTTCATCCGACGCCTGGCTCAACCTTGTGATCATGACCCTTTACGCAGCGCTGCTCGGCCAGGCCTGGAATATCCTGGGCGGCTACGGCGGGCAGTTCTCCTTTGGACATGCAGCTTATTTCGGCACAGGGGCTTATACGGTCGCCGTGCTTCAGGTTGAAATTGGCATCAATCCGTGGCTCGGCATGATCGCTGGCGGGTCAATGGCCATGCTGGTCGCAGCGATCATCGGCTTCTCGACCTTCCGCTATGGCTTACGCGGGTCCTATTTTGCACTGGTGACGCTGGCGTTTGCGGAAGTCCTTCGGATCCTGTCCAACTCCGTGAACTTCACCGGGGCCGGTGTCGGGATCCTGATCCCGCTCGAACCGGGCGTTACCAATTTCCAGTTTCTGACCAAAGACGGCTACTTCTGGGTGATCTGGTTCATGACATTGGCGGCCTTTGCCACCGTGTGGTGGATCGGCAATTCGCGCTTTGGTGCACAGCTGATGGCCGTGCGTGACAATGAGGCTGCAGCTCGGGCCTTGGGCGTTCAAGCCTACCGGGTGAAAATGGGTGCGATCTTGTTGTCGAGCTTGTTTTCCGGGCTCGCTGGTGTGTTTTACGCCCAGTATTTCCTCTATCTGGATCCGGGCATCGCTTACGGTCCGGCGGTCTCGGTCGAAAGCCTTCTGGTGCCTATTATTGGCGGCATGGGCACCTTGTTCGGCCCTCTCCTGGGGGCGGTAGCGCTGCATGGCATCTCCGAGCTGACCCGGGAATTCATCGGCGACATCCCAGGCATCAGCCTTGTTCTATACGGCACGCTGCTGGTGATCATGGTGCTGTTCATGCCGCGGGGCCTTGCAGGCCTTGTGAACCGGCTGACGCCCAAGCCAAAGCGCATAAACCCTAAGACTGTGGAGCAGACCCATGCTTGAAGTCGACGGGATTTCCAAAGCATTCGGCGGCGTGCAAGCGTCCAACAACGTCAGCTTGAGTGTGCCCGAAGGGAAAATCACATCACTGATCGGCCCCAATGGCGCAGGCAAGACGACGTTGTTCGCGCTGATCACAGGCTTTCACAAGCCTGATGCAGGTCGTGTAACCTTACTTGGCGAAGACATCACCGGATTGCCGCCGGAAGTCATTGCGCAAAAGGGCATGGTTCGCACGTTCCAGATCGTCCAACCCTTTGCCGGACAGACCGTGCGGGAAAACATCGCGGTTGGGGCTCATTTGCGCATTCGTTCCCGCGCTGAGGCTCTGGCCAAGGCGGAGGCTGTCGCCGAACAGGTTGGACTTGGTGACAGGCTTGATATGGATGCCGCCTCGCTGACCGTTGCGGGGCGCAAACGTCTGGAAGTGGCCCGCGCGCTGGCGACCCAGCCCAAGCTTATCCTGTTTGATGAAGTTCTTGCAGGTCTCAACCCGTCTGAAATTCGCGATGTGATCCCGGTGATCAAATCCGTGCGCGAAAGCGGCGTGACAATCCTGCTGATCGAACATGTCATGCAGGCTGTGATGAGCTTGTCGGAATACACCTGGGTGCTGAACCAGGGAACATTGATTGCTGAGGGCGTGCCGTCAGATGTGGTGAACGATCCGCAAGTGGTCGAAGCGTACCTGGGCAAAGGTATGGCCGAGCGCATAGCCAAACAGGGGGCGCGCAATGCTTAACGTCAGCGGGCTTCGCAGTGGCTATGGTTCGGTTGAGGTCCTGCGCGGCGTTGACCTGGATATCCAGCAAGGCGAGATCGTCGCTCTGCTGGGGTCCAACGGTGTTGGAAAGACGACATTTTCCGCCGTCCTGTCTGGCCTGATCAAGACCTGGGGCGGGACAGTGCGTTTCAAGGACAAGGAAATCCATGGTTGGAGTGCTCAGGCCATCGTCGACTGCGGGCTGATCCACGTTCCGGAAGGCCGTCATATCTTTCCAAACCTGAGCATTCGAGAAAATCTCGAACTTGGCTCCTATCGGCGCGGCAAACCCAACCGGGCTCGCAATCTGGAACATGTCGTCGAGATCTTCCCCCGTTTGCGCGAACGCTTTGGCCAAAAAGCGGGAACCCTGTCCGGCGGCGAACAGCAGATGCTGGCCATTGGCCGGGGCATGATGGCGGAACCGGAGCTCTTGATCCTGGATGAACCATCCATCGGCCTCTCTCCCTTGCTTGTCGAGGAGATGTTCGATCTGATCAAAAAGCTCAATTCAGAAGGTCTGACGATCTTGCTCGTCGAGCAGAACGTCCTGCAATCTCTGGAAATTGCGAACCGCGCATTTGTCATGGAGAACGGCGAGATTAACTTGTCGGGCAAAGCATCTGATCTGATCGACGATCCGGAATTGCAGCGCTCTTATCTGGGGCTTGCATGATGGCAACCACGCTCGCACAAAAGATCATCTGCCGTGCAGCAGGACGTGATGCGATCACTCCGGGCGAGGTCGTGACCGCCAGGGTCGATCTTGCAATGCTCCATGATTCAGGTGGCCCACGCCGGGTTGAGCCAATCCTCAAGGATCTGGGCGTTGGCCTGTGGGACAAGAACAAGGTCGTCCTGATTTCTGACCATTTCGTTCCGGGCGATACCGATGAAGGTGCCCATATTCTTGAGCTTACCCGTCAGTGGGCCAAGGAGCGCAAAGTCGCTTTCCATGATGGTGAAGGCATCTGCCACGTGGTGTTGCCTGAACGCGGACATCTGAAGCCGGGCATGTTCGTTGTTGGCGGAGACAGCCATTCGCCGACGGGCGGTGCCTTCGGCACTTATATGTTCGGTGTTGGCGCAACCGAAATGGCTGGCGTACTGGCCACAGGCGAGATCTGGATCAAGATGCCTGACACGATCTTGATTGAATGGCAGAACCAGCTCTGCGAAGGGGTGACCGCCAAAGACATGATGCTGGCGCTCTGCGGCAAGCTCGGCATGGACGGCGGGCAGTATCAGGCCGTCGAATACACTGGCGACGCCATTACAGCCCTTTCGATGCAAGAGCGGATGACCTTGTCCAATATGGCCGCGGAACTCGGCGCACAAGCAGGCCTGATCGCGCCAGATGAAACCACCGCAGCCTACCTTGAAAGCGTTGGGTCCAGCGCGCCGGATTGGCAAGGTTTGCGGACGGATCCGGGCGCAGAGCTGCTTGCGCATCACGTCTTTGATGCAGCAAAGCTTGCCCCGCAGGTCGCCGCCCCCCATTCGCCTGCCAATGCGGCAGCTGTAACCGATATATCCGATACACCCGTCGATGTTGCCTACATCGGAGCTTGCACCGGGGCCAAGTACATCGATCTCAAGCGTGCGGCCAATATCTTGCGCAATCGAAAGATTGCCCGCCGCATCGAATTGATGGTCGCCCCGGCGTCCCGCAAAGATCAGGACCGGGCCACGTCCGAGGGCATCATGAAGGTGTTTGAGGATGCGGGAGCCCAGATCTTGCCCAATGCCTGCGGCATCTGCGCGGGCTATGGCACCAGTCGGCTTGGCGAGGATGTCACCTGCATTTCCTCGACAGCGCGGAACTTCAAGGGCCGTATGGGCGCAGCATCTTCCAAGGTCTGGCTCGGCTCACCGCTGACAGTCGCGGCCTCTGCGATTGCCGGAAGGATTGTCGACCCGCGAGACTTTCTCAGGGCTGAGGAGTGCGTGTCATGAGTGGCCGCGTTTTCCTCTTCGGCGACAACATCGATACGGATGTTCTGGCACCCGGACAATACATGAAGGGCGGCATCAAGATGATCGCAGCCCATTGCCTTGAGACCGTTCGTCCGGACTTTGCCGGTTCAGTCCGTTCCGGCGATGTCCTTGTAGGGGGCCGGAATTTTGGCATGGGTTCCTCGCGCGAACAGGCAGCCGAAGCGCTCAAGCACTTGGGCTTGTCTGCCGTCATAGCCAAATCCTTTGCCGGAATTTTCTATCGCAATGCGATCAATCTCGGCCTGCCGGTTTTGATCGCCCATGATCTTGACGCTGTTGCCGACGACGACACCGCCGACCTTGATCTGGACGCTGGCACTTTAAGGCTGGTGGACCGGGATAAAACCATAAAGCTGGAACCACTGCCCGACAATCTGAAGCGAATGCTCGCAGATGGTGGACTGGTGCCGCATTTAAAAAAACGCTTCACGGCGGAGCGTGAAAGGGAGACGGGCTTATGAGCCTGAAACAAAGACTGGCCAAGCAGCCAATCCTGCTTGCACCGGGTGTCTATGACGCGCTGACAGGTCTGATTGCAGAGCAATCGGGAGCAGAAGCAGTGTATCTGTCTGGCGCGTCCATTGCCTATACCCGTTTCGGACGGCCAGACATTGGCCTGGTCTCAATGAGTGAAGTTGCCGACACAATCGCAGCAGTGCGCGACCGGATCGAACTGCCCATCATCGTTGATGCAGACAATGGCTTCGGCAATGCGCTCAATGTTCAGCGCACAGTACGAATATTTGAACGCATGGGGGCCAACGCCCTGCAGCTGGAAGACCAGACCCTGCCCAAACGCTGCGGTCATCTGGATGGCAAGACGCTTGTGTCCAAAAGCGAAATGGCCGGGAAGATTCGTGCAGCCTGTGACACTCGCACCTCCGAAGATACTTTGATCATCGGGCGCACAGATGCCATCGCAGTGGAAGGTTTCGAGGCCGCGTTAGACCGGGCAGAAGCTTATGTCGAAGCAGGCGCGGATATGCTCTTTATCGAAGCGCCGCAGTCGCTGGAACAAATGCGCGAAGCCGTCTCCCGGTTTGCCAGCCGCGTGCCATTGATGGCCAATATGGTCGAAGGCGGGAAAACGCCGATCGTCAATGCAGCAGGCCTTGAGGATCTCGGCTTCAGCTTCGTGATCTTCCCTGGCGGGATTGTAAGGGCAATCGCATCAACTGCGTATGACTACTACTCCAATCTGATCGAAAATGGCTCGAACGAAGCCTTTCGGGAACGCATGTTCGACTTTGCCGGGCTTAACAGTGTCATCGGCACACCAGAGCTGCTGGCAAAAGGCAAGAAATACGATGAGGAAGGCAATTGATGGCAATCGATCCGGTCACGCTTGCGATCCTGAAAGGACGCCTGGAACAGATCGCGGATGAGATGGATGCGACTTTGTTCCGCTCCGCGTTCAATCCGATTATCGCCGAGGCACATGACGCCTCTCATGGTATCTACGACGCCATCACCGGGGAAACCCTTGTGCAGGGTAAATCCGGGCTACCGATCTTCGTCGGCGTGATGGCTTTTGCCGTGAAAGCCGTTATCGAAAAGGCGGCCAAACAAGGCGGCATCAACGAGGGCGACGTCTGGATCTTCAACGACCCATACGATGGCGGAACCCATTTGTCCGATTTTCGGCTGGTCAAGCCGGTGTTCCGGGATGGCAAGGTGTTCTGCTATCTCGCGTCTGTTGGCCACTGGCATGATGTCGGCGGCAATGTGCCCGGCAACTATAATCCAGCGGCAACAGAGTGCTTTCAGGAAGGCATGTTGATCCCGCCGGTCAAACTCTATGACCGTGGTGAATTTCGCCAGGACATCGTTGATATCCTGTCTGCCAACTCACGCTTGCCGCTGTCGCTGTATGGCGATCTCAACGGTCAGATCAACGCGCTGGAGCTGGGCGAAAAGCGCATGAACGCGCTGCTCGATGAATATAAGGACGCAACGGTCGCGGACTGTCTGGTTGAGCTGAAAACACGAGCCGCACAGATGATGTGGGCGCAGATCTCGGAGCTGCCATCGGGCACAGTTTCAGCTGAAGATTTTCTCGACAATGATGGCATCGTTGACGAGCCGCTTAAGATCGCACTTGATCTGACCATTGATGGCAATCGGATGGTGCTCGACTTCACCCGCTCGTCTCCTGCCTGCGCTGGCCCGGTCAATATCTCCCGCTCCACCGCGATTGCGGCTTGCTACGTTGCATTGAAGCACATCTTCGGCGACGTACCAGCCAATGCCGGTGTGCTGGAGCCGGTCGAGTTCCGGATTGACGAAGACTCTCTCTTGTCGGTCAAAGCACCCAAGCCGGTCGGGGGCTATACAGAAACCATCATGCGGCTGATTGACGTCATCTTTCAGGCTGTCGCCCAGATCGCGCCGAAAGATGCCATGGCCTGCGCTTATGGCACGATCAACGCCCTGTCACTGGCCGGTCACCGCGCCAACGGTCAACGCTGGGTGATGTTCTCCTTCTTCGGCGGTGGCCACGGGGCACACTCGCAAGGCGATGGCCTCAATCATGGCAACGCACCGATTTCCACCGCCACCATTCCCCCTCTGGAAATTCTGGAGGCAGCCTATCCGGTCCGCTTTACCCAGTGGGCGCTGCGTCCGGATTCTGGCGGCCCTGGCGAATATCGCGGTGGCCTTGGCGCTGTCTACGAGATCGAGCTTCTGGAAAAACAAGCCGATGTCTTCCTCTTCGGTGAGCGCGGAAAGTTTGCGCCAGCGGGCGTGGTCGGCGGACATGCAGCTGCCCCCAACCGCTTTCAATTTGAACAGAGTGATGGTTTCCACACACCGCCAATGGCCTCTAAAATCGTTGATATCGACATCGAACGCGGCCAGAAGCTGAGACTGGAAAGTCCTGGTGGCGGTGGCTATGGCGATCCGCTGAAACGCGCGCCTGACAGCGTGGCGAAAGACGTTCGCCTCGGCATCGTTAGCCCTGATCAAGCCAAGAGCGAATATGGCGTTGTCCTGTCATATGACGGCTCAGTCGATAGCGCTGCAACAGATAACCTGCGTTCCAGTGAGGCAGCGAAATGACCAAACCGGCTTATGTTATCGGTGTCGATGTCGGTGGAACCTTCACAGACGTCTTCATCCTGGATGAGGCGAATGGAACTGTCAGTACCACCAAAGTGCCCTCAACCCGCGGAGACCAATCCAAGGGCTTCGTTGAAGGCATCGGCCGGAAGGTTGATGACTTCGGCCTGATCTCCACCGTGGTCCACGGCACGACCGTTGGCACCAACGCGCTGCTTGAACGCAAGGGCGCGCGAACCGGCATCATCACCACGGAGGGCTTTCGCGACGTTCTGGAAATGCGTCGCCGGGACCGCCCGACAACCTGGGGCCTGAAGGGCAGCTTCACCCCGGTGGTTGATCGGACTGATCGCGTTGAAGTCAACGAGCGTGTCCTCGCCGACGGATTGGTTCTCCAAGCCGTGGACGAAGCGCAGGTCAAGACGCAGGCGTTGGCCCTCGCCGATGCCGGATGTGAGGCCGTCTGTGTTTTCTTCATCAACGGCTATGCCAACAGTGACAACGAGCAAATCGCCGTCGAGGCCGTGCGCTCGGTCTGGCCGAATGCCTATGTCACCTCAGCGACCGAAATCCTGCCCGAAATCCGCGAGTTCGAGCGGCTGTCTACGGCAACCCTCAACGCCTATCTGCAGCCCGTCGTGTCGTCCTATCTGGACCGGCTGGAAACAGGCCTTGCCAAAAAAGGCTTTGGCGGCGACATCCTGATCGTCCAGTCGAATGGCGGCGTCATGTCCATAGACACCGCCAAGCGTTATCCGGTGCGCACCGCCCTGTCGGGTCCCGCCGCAGGTGTGATAGCCGCGACTGCAATTGCCAAGGCGGCCGGGTTTGACAACATCATCACCTGCGACATGGGCGGCACCTCCTTTGATGTCTCCCTGATTGCAGGCGGCGAAGCAGCACTTGCAGCCCAGACAGCGATTGATTTCGGCATGGTGGTGCGAACGCCCATGATCGAAATCACGACCATTGGTGCCGGTGGTGGATCTATTGCATCCGTCGACAAATCCGGCCTGTTGCAGGTTGGACCAGAGTCTGCCGGATCGGATCCGGGGCCTGTGTGTTATGGACTGGGCAATGATCGTCCGACCGTGACTGATGCCAATGTCGTTCTTGGTCGTATCAATCCGGACCGCCCAATTGGCGGCAAGCTGGACCGGCTTGATGTGGATGCGGCGCGCCATGCCATCAAGGTCCATATCGCCGATCCGCTTGGTCTTGGCATTGAAGCAGCAGCCGAAGCGATCCTCAAGCTGGCCAATGCCAAGATGGCCGGTGCCATTCGTCTGGTGTCCATCGAAAAGGGGCACGACCCGTCGAAATTCGCGGCCATGCCATTCGGTGGTGGTGGTTCCCTGCACACCGGGGCCTTGATCAAGGAAGTTGGCCTTGGCTCCGCATTGGTACCGCGTTTCCCTGGCGTGACGTCTGCGCTCGGCTGCGTTGTCGCTGACATGCGCCACGACCGGGTCCAGACCGTCAACCGACTGCTTGACCAGATCGATGCCGATCAACTCGGCGCGGAAATGGAGCGCGTCGCCAATGACACCGAGAAACTGCTGGCAAGCGCAGGTGTTGCCTTTGCCGCCGTCGACCGGGTCTATGAATTCGACATGCTTTACCTTGGGCAGACCCACACGGTCAGCGTGCCGGTGACGATCCCGAAAGCTGGTCTGACCCTTGAAGCCATTCGCGTCGATTTCGAAGCAGCCTATATGGACACTTACGGACGTCTTCTGGACGGGATCCCGATGCGGGTGATGAACTATCGCATCGCCGTTGTTGGACGCCGCCCTCAGCTGGATATGTCCGTCTTTGCACCATTGGACGGAAAACCGGCGGACGCCTGCCGGACCGGCAGCCGGACGGTTTATGTTGATGGCCAATCCCATGAGGCTGGCATCTACGAGCGACTGGACCTTGAGATCGGCGCCCGTATCGCAGGACCTGCGCTTCTGGAGCAGGCGGATACGACCATCTTCGTCGATCCGGGATTGGCTGCGGTCGTTGACAGCTTTGGCAATTTGATCATCACACCGGTGGAGTGAACCATGGACCTGGGCAGCATCAAGCCGGAACGCACCGGGCTCGTTATCGTCGATCTGCAGAATGACTTTCTGCACCCAGAGGGTGCCTATGCGCGCGGAGGGCAAAAGAACGCAGATATCTCCGCCCTGCCCGAAAGTGTCCTGCCGATTGCAGAAGAGCTTCGGCAAAAAGGCGGCTGGATCGTCTCGACCCATTTCACGCTGGTACCGGGTAAGGCGGGCGAACCCTTTATTTCACCACACTTGAAGGAACTGCGGCCTTTTCTCACCAAAGGTGACTTCACCCCTGGTGGCTGGGGGCATGCACTGGTTGATCCCTTGCAGCCGGCGGATCTGAGCGTTGAGAAAGTTGCCTATTCGGCTTTCTACATGACCCGGCTGGAATGGGTCCTGAAGAAGGCTGGCATCGACACGCTGATCTTCTGTGGCATCGTTACCAACGGCGGCGTCGCTTCAACTGTCCGCGACGCCCATGTACGTGATTTCAAAACCATCGTCCTGAGCGATGGCTGCGCAGCCTTCTCGCGCGATACTCACGACCAGTCTATGGGCGATCTTGGCACAGTCTCCACAATCATGACCTGCGCCGAGGCACAGACGCTGATTGAAGGGCTGTGACATGAACGCGGCTCCCAACCAGGGTGGGGTCTTGCGGGAAAAGCCGCCGCGTATTGATGCGGAAGCCGATGTCGTTGTCATTGGCGCAGGGGCATGTGGCCTGACGGCTGCCTTGAGGGCCAAAGCCGGTGGCGCGGATGTCCTGGTGCTGGAGCGCGATGCCTCGCCGTCCGGCTCGACCTCCATGTCCTCCGGTTTTGTGCCTGCCCCGGCAACACGATTTCAACGCACCATTGGCGTGCAGGACGACAGCTCGGACGTCTTTGAGACAGATATACTGGCCAAGTCCAATGGCAAATCCGAAGAGAGCCTTGCCAAACTTGCCAGCCGCACCATCGGCCCGGCGCTGGAATGGCTCTCAGATGCATATGGCATTGACTGGATTGTGCTCGACGATTTCCTATATCCCGGCCATTCACGTCACCGCATGCATGCTGTGCCGGAAAAGACTGGTGCTGCCTTGCTTGCACGATTGCTGGCTGCGAGCGAACAAGCCGAGATCCCAATTGTCACCGAAGCTCTGGTCACCCGGCTTTATGCCGATCCGGACAAACGCATCACGGCTGTCGAAATGTCCAGGCCGGATGGCCAAACAGAGATCCTCAGCTGCAAAACGCTGATCCTGGCCTGTAATGGCTATGGCGGCAATCCTGACATGGTCGCCGAGCATATATCGGAAATCGCTGCGGGCCTTTACTATGGCCATGAAGGCAACAAGGGAGATGCGCTTGGGTGGGGAAATGCGCTCGGCGCTGACCTTAAGCATCTCTCCGGCTACCAGGGACACGGCTCGCTGGCCCATCCACACGGCATCCTGATCACCTGGGCGCTGATGATGGAAGGCGGCATTCAGGTCAACACAAAGGCGCAGCGGTTTTCCAACGAACACGACGGCTATTCGGAACAGGCGGTTCATGTTCTGCGGCAACCGGACGGCATTGCCTGGAACATCTATGATGACCGCATCCATCAGTTCGCCCTCACCGGCTTCCCCGATTACCAGGACGCGGTCAAGGCAGGCGCGATCCGCACCGCCGATGATGCAGCAGGTCTGGCCCAAGTCACCGGATTGCCAGCAACAGACCTGACCAAAACGCTGAGTGAGGTTGCAGCCCTTCAAGCCGGTGACGCATCAGATCCGTTCAACCGTGATTTCACCACCAAACCAGCGTTAAAGCCGCCGTATCACGCGGTCAAAGTCACCGGTGCCTTGTTCCATACCCAGGGCGGTTTGATGATCAATGACGAGGCCCGCGTGCTTGACCGCACCGGCACGCCATTCCCGAACCTCTTTGCTGGCGGCGGCGCAGCTTGCGGTGTTTCAAGTCCCGATGTCTCCGGCTACCTCTCCGGCAACGGCCTCCTCACCGCCATCGCCTTCGGCTTTCTTGCTGGGACATTAAGTCATTCAGAGGCACAAGATAAGCAGCCTTGATCCGATTTGTTCTTGGCCACTCCCCTATCCCACATCGGTGCATTATAGGTCGATGATCCCCCCTGAGGTCTGAGGCTCCTCGATTGCACCATTGTTGAGCCCGGGTTATCGCCGAGCCTATTGTCTTGCCGCCTCAAGCGTCTTGCAAAGAATAGCCATGCGGGCGGTGGCGGTCAGGAGTTGATCATCGGGCACCGTCAGTGCAACCCGGATCAGACCGCTGGCATTGTCGCCAAAAGAGCTGCCGGGCATCACTGCAACATTGTGGTCCTCAAGCAGACGCCAGGCGAAAGTGTCTCCATCCAGTCCGGTGTCTGTCACGTCGATCATCAAGAACATGCCGCCTTGCGGCAAGCTTGCAGCCAGACCCGGCACGCTTTGAACAGCCTGATGGACGAGCTTTGCCCTTCGGCCCAGGGCTGTGCGAAGCCGCTCGGCGGTGTCGAAGTTGCCACGTAGGGCAGCTTCCGTCATATCGGCAATAAAAGGCTGATTGCCAAACAGCATGGTTTCCGAGATTGGCAGGAGTTTTTGGCTGAATTCCACCGGCCCGATAGACCAGCCGCTGCGAAAGCCCGTTGCCGCATGGCTCTTGGAAATCGAAGAGACGACCACGGTGCGCTCGTGCAGCTCTGGAAAGGCGAGCGGAGACACGAATTCACCACTGAAAATCAACGCTTCATAAACTTCATCACAAACGATCCAGAGATCGTTTTCGATTGCAATGCGGCCAAGTTCTCCCAAGACATTCCGATCAAGCAAGGCGCCCGTTGGGTTGTGGGGCGTATTGAGAAGCAATACGCGGCTTTGCGGCGTGATTGCAGCCCGCAAATCATCGGGCTGCATAATGAAACCGTCCTTAATTTTAAGCGGGACCGGCTGCATGTTTGCCCCTGTCGAACGGACGACACCTTCGTAGGTTGCGTAATAGGGATCGCCGCAAAGAACCCCATCTCCCTCATCCGTCAATGCCAGAACAACTGCATAGAGAGCTGTCTGAGTGCCCGGGAAGCAAAGGATGTTCTCCGCCGTGATCCCTTGCATTCGCCCTTTGTAGGTTTCCACGAGAGCATCAACGAGGCCTGCTTCCCCGCGGCCGTTGGAATATCGCGTCCGGCCTGCCCGCATGGCTGCTGCGCACTTTTCGACAAGGGCGGGGTCAACGGTGATATCCGGTTCACCGATGGTCAACTCAATGACAGGCTCACCTGCAGCTGCCTTGGCGCGCGCCGTATTATGGATGGCCCATTTTTCGCCACCCAGGTTTTGCAGACGTTCGGTGATCGGAGCATAACGCATGTATCGGGTCCAGTTTATGAGGATGTTTGATGGCGGGAGAGCGTGCCATCAGGGAGGCGTAGAATGCCTTCGGCGGCAGTCAGTGCGATGGCTGGCAGCCGGTCTGTATTGTAGAGTCCATGATCGAGTGAGCCTTCAAGCCAGAGGCCATCGATCAATCCGTTCAATGCAATCGCCTGGATCTGGCAAGTGGCCGGATCCATTGGTCGCCCGTGACCTGCGAGCACCGGATAAATCAAGGTTTCGAGCAACTCCAGAAAATCCCGGTAACTTTCCCGGTGGATCTCCGAGTAACCCGGCTCTGAGCGAACCCGCCCTATAAAGGTTGCCCATAAAGACACTTTGCTGCCGGACAGGTTCGGAGGTGTAACATTCGCTTCAATGAATCGGCTCAAGGCAATATCGGGAGCTGCCCCGGATTGTGTGCCAGCTTGCAATGCTGATTGAGCTGCATCGCTGGTCAACAACCCCGTCAGATAAGCATAGGCCGCGCGCACCAATTCGTCTTTCGACGAGAAATAGTGGCGGATCAATCCTGCGGACACACCAGCATGATCAGCAACCTTGCGAACGGTGGCGCCATGCAGGCCGTGTTGCTCAACAACTTTGAGAGTTGCCTCAACAAGATTTCTCCGTCGAATGTCTTCGGAAAGGCGTCGAAAACTCTTGCGGCTCATGAGCATGAAACTCCTTGATCAGGGGCGTTCGATTTAAAGATTTTGGCGCGTTCATTTTCAGCACCCTTGCCTAAATTGGCATCATTTTGCTCTGAGACACCTGTTTTCCCTTTGAATGACTGGCATCATTTGTTATTCAATCGTATAACAATCAGAGAAATTCAAGTGCCTAGAGCTGTTTTTTACTATTCTGAACAGGCGGCCGGGCAATGGGACGGAGTACGTATGGAACGGCGAGCGGCGATCGAGATACGCGATTTGCGCAAGAGCTTCGCAGGACAAGAAGTCCTCAAAGGGGTGTCACTCAAGGCTCATCCCGGTGATGTGGTTGCGGTGATTGGCGGTTCCGGCTCTGGAAAGTCCACAATGCTCCGCTGCATCAACATGCTCGAAACGCCAACCTCTGGCGAAATTTCCATAAAAGGCGAAAGCTATACCATGCGTCCTTCAAAGGACGGCGGACTTGAACCAGCCGACCGCAAGCAGGTTCAACGTATCCGCGCTCATCTCGGCATGGTGTTTCAGAACTTCAATCTCTGGCCCCACCGAACGGTTCTGCAAAATGTCATTGAAGCGCCTGTCCATGTGTTGCGTGTCCCCCGTGCGGAAGCGACTGCGCGGGCAGAGGCATTGCTTGAGCGGGTCGGGCTCATTGAAAAAAGGGATACTTACCCCGGTTATCTGTCCGGTGGCCAGCAGCAGCGAGCTGCCATCGCCCGCGTTCTGGCGGTCGAGCCTCACGCAATGCTCTTTGACGAACCCACGTCTGCCCTGGACCCAGAGCTGGTCGGCGAAGTCCTATCGGTCATCCGTGATTTGGCGACAGAAAAACGCACGATGATCATCGTGACCCATGAGATGGCATTTGCTCGGGACGTTGCCAGCCATGTGATTTATCTGCGCGATGGCATCATAGAGGAGCAGGGAAATCCGGAACAGATTTTCGGCACTCCGCAATCTCCCCATCTCAAACAGTTTATCAGCTCGGTTAAATAGACCAAGCAATCCCCGCTTCACCATCCCACCAACGGAGAACATTCATGTTCAAGAAACTGACGATATTGATGCTGGCTGTGGCAAGCTTTTGCGCACCAGCAATGGCGGAAACCTACAAGGTCGGCGTTTCTGCTGAACCTTATCCGCCTTTCTATACGCCTGATGCCGACGGCAAGTGGAGCGGTTGGGAAATCGACCTCATGAATGAAATCTGCACGCGCATCAAGGCGGAGTGTGTGGTGACACCAATCGCATGGGATGGCATCATCCCAGCGCTGAAAACCGGCAAGATCGACATGATCATCGGTTCCATGTCCATCACGCCAGCACGTGCAAAACAGATCAATTTTTCAGACAAGTATTACGCGACGCCGACCGGACTTCTTGTCGCGAAAGGGACCAAGTATGTTCCTACTCCCGAAGGCATAGCGGGCGCGATTGTCGGTGCACAGTCTGGTGCTGTCCAGGAGGCTTATGCCAATAAACATTACGCCGACACGGCTGGTGACATCCGTATTTACCAGACACTGGATGAGGAACTTCAGGATTTGGCAGCTGGCCGTCTCGATGCCGTTGTGGGTGACTCTCTCGCCATGAGCGAGTTCATCGATTCAGCAGAAGGCCAGGCCTGTTGCGAATACAAGGGATCGGTCATCGAGGACCCAGAGGTTCTGGGACATGGCGTGGGCGCAGGCCTTCGCAAGGAAGACGCTGATCTTCTGGCGCAAGTGAATGCGGCGATTGCTGAAATCCGCAGCGATGGCACTTACGAGAAAATCTCCAAGCCGTACTTCAAGTTCGATATCTACGGCCAATAACATGCTCTGTCGGGCCGCTCCTTTAAGAAGCGGCCCGACCTGGTAAAGGGCACGCCTTGCAAGGCTGCCCAACACCAATCGACAAGCAGGATCTGCAAGCCCAGAAGGATATCCCTGAACAATGATCGCCGGTTTCGACTTCAGCCTTTTGGCTTACGATTCGCCTGGTTGGGGGAAAGCGCTTCTTGTAGGGGCTCTACAATCTGTGAAGCTTGCAGCAGGCGGATATGCCCTTGGCATTGTCATTGGCACCGTCGGCGCAGCATGCAAGCTCTATGGCAGCAGCATCCTGAAGGATCTGGCCGAAATTTACACCACAGTTATCCGAGCTGTTCCAGAGCTCGTGCTGATGCTGCTCTTCTACTATGCAGGAACCGATCTGATCAGTCGACTGATGGTGTCGTTGGGATATGAACGCGTCGACGTCAACGGTCTCCTTGCCGGGATACTGGTGCTTGGCGCCGTTATGGGCGGCTACGCAACAGAGGTTTTGCGTGGGGCGATCAGGGCTGTTCCCCATGGCCAAATCGAGGCGGCACGAGCCTTCGGAATGTCTCCATTGATGGTTTTCCGACGCGTCACATTACCAGCGATGATACCCCATGCCCTGCCCGGCATGGCAAACCTTTGGATGATCGTGACCAAGGACACTGCTCTGCTCGCGGTTATCGGCTTTAGCGAACTGACCCTGGTGACACGCCAGGCCGCGTCCGCGACACGGGCCTATTTCCTTTTCTTCCTGGCAGCAGGTGCTTTGTACCTCGTACTGACACTGACCTCCAACATCATTTTGAGACTGGTGGAGCGAAGATCCCGCCGTGGCCTTGCACCGGCAGCAGGCTGAGATAGGAAGAAATATGGCGAATATTGAAACTTTTGGCCCTATAGATCCGGACGGCCCCGGCCTTCGCGATCATCTCAGAGCCATGGCTCACCCCCACCGGCTGGTCATGTTGGCCCTCGCGCTGGCAGGACTTGCAGCCATCATTCACTACATGGACTGGAGCTGGCTGCCCGCCTATCTGCCAAAGCTCTGGAACGGTTTGCTGATGACGCTCGCAATGCTCGGCTCGAGTGTTGTTGTCGGCTTTGTATTCGCACTGCCTCTGGGGCTGGCTCAAGTCACAGGTCCGCGCATTTTGCGCTGGCTCGCAACCGGGTTCTGCACCGTGATCCGCGGCACGCCACTGCTTCTGCAGCTGTGGCTTTTCTATTATGGATTGGGCTCCCTGTTTGCTCAATTCCCGGAAATTCGCGACTCCTGGGCCTGGGCTTATCTCCGGCAGGCGTGGCCTTATGGCTTCATCGCGCTGACCATCTCTTTTGCCGCTTATCAAGGTGAAGTCATGCGCGGGGCCTTCGCCGGTGTGCCGCGCGGAGAGCTGGAGGCTGCGCGCGCCTTTGGCATGTCGCGCTGGCTGGTCTTTCGGCGGGTTTGGTTTCCACGTTCCGTCTTCCGGGCACTGCCGACGCTGACCGGCGAAATCATCCTTCAGCTCAAATCGACACCGCTTGTGGCTACAATTACCGTAACCGATCTCTATGCCATAGTGACCCGCGCCAGACAGGAAACATTCCTCACCTATGAGCCTTTGCTCCTGCTGGCAGCCATCTATATCTGCCTGAGTGGCATCCTGGTGATTGCAATGCGCTGGTTGGAAAACCGGGTACCAACCGGCCGGTAGGGAAAGCGAAACGGGCCGGTATTATCCAGCTCGTCTACCGTGCCTTAATCCTTGTAACTTGGATGCACCTCGTCGAGTAAACGCAGGTGCGCAGCCCATTCCAGAGCCACGTCATCTTCCTCGCCCATGCTGTTCTCATACTGCTGGGCAACCTTACGCGCGACGGCGTCAGGCACGGGCTGAAGAGGCAGTCCCATAGACAGGGTAGCCACTTGAATTTCACAGGCCCTTTCAAGATAGAACATGTTGTTGAACATGTGCCCTGCCGTGCTGCCGGTCGTCAGCAATCCGTGATTACGTAGAACCAGTGCGGGATTATTGCCAAGGCTTTTGACGAGCCGTTCTCTTTCTCCCAGATCAAGGGCGATGCCTTCGTAGTCGTGATAGGAAACCTTGTTATAAAACTGCAAGGCGATCTGGTTCAGTGGTAAAAGCCCCTTCTCCAGCGTCGACACGGCAACACCAGCACGAGAATGCGTATGCATGATCCAGGCCGCGTCATGACTTGCCTGATGGATAGCCGAGTGAATTGTGAAACCTGCTGGATTCACACCATGGGGACCATCGCTGACCTTGTTTCCGTCAACATCGATCTTGACCAGCGAAGAGGCGGTGATTTCCTCCCAGCGGAACCCATAAGGGTTGATCAGGAACCGTCCATCTTCGCCCGGCACGCGGGCGGTGATGTGCGTATAAATCAGGTCGGTAAACCGGAAATGGGCCGCAAGTCGATAACAAGCAGCCAGTTCGACACGAGTTTGCCATTCGGCATCGGAGATGTTTGTTTTTCCTGATTGAGCACTCATGAAAAGGCTCCTCTTGTAGTCAGTTAAACCCTAGTAACCGCGCTTGCGATTGATGGCGAGATCGAGAGGCTGACCGCTGCGCAAGGCACGCGCGGTTTCTATCACCTGAGCGGAGACGGTCTCCGGCAATGAATCGCTGGCGATATGCGGTGTAATCCTGAGTTTGGGCTCAGACCAGAAAGGATGTTCTGCGGGGAGAGGTTCTTGTCTGAAGACATCAAGGGTCGCGCCGGAAAGAATTCCCTCGTTGATGGCTGTCGTGAGATCTGCTTCAACCAGATGTTCGCCTCGACCGATCTGGATAAGCCAGGCCCCTTTGTTGAGCTGCGTAAAGAGACCAACATTCAGGATATTCTCTGTCTCGACCGTCAGAGGCAACACATTGACGAGGTAGTCTGCGCCATCAGCAGCGCTCAAGATGGAACCTGATCCTGTATGATAGCTGACGCCTGACAAAGGTTCGTTGGGTTCACTGCGACATGCAACCCGCACCTGGAAGCCAAGCGCGGAGAGCCCCCGAACAACCGCCCTGCCCATCGTACCGTGGCCAAGCACAGCAACCTGCACCATTGCAGGCGCACGCATTGCCAGCGGCAGCCATTGTCTGGTGCGGGCATTATTCATCATGTCGTCAAAGCCGCGTTCGCGGTTCAGGATCTCGTGCGCCACAAATCCGGCCATGAGATCAGCCTGATGCGGATCACGTATCCGCGCGATGGCAACATCTTCCTTGAGATACGGGTGCGCCAGCAGGTCATTGACCCCGGCCCCAATCGACATCGCTAGCCCCAGGTTTGGATAGGGGGCAAAGGCCTGCGGATCGGGGAGCCAACAAATCGCAAAACGCACTTCTTCTGGAGCTTTCACCTCGTCCGGATGCAACAGGATCACGTCCTTTGCATTTTCCCGCAGCGTTTCGCCGTAAATCGCATCGAGGTCGAGTGTGGGGCTCAGATAGACACCGATGATCGGGGGCGTGGTGTTCATAAACCGTCTCCAAAGGCGTTTAGCGTTATTCAAATGTCAATTCACTTGTTGCACAAACGTATAATAAATGCCAATTATTCTCCTCAGAGCTGCAGTATTCCCTTTCGAAAATATTGGATATATGGAGACCAAGGCGCCTCCTTCCATGCTTCTAAACGTTGGAATAATCACAGCAGCGCAAGGATTGAACAGCTGAAAACAGGGTGTGATTTAGATATGCATGGCGCGAACGATATCGGACCAGTAATCGACGATTTGGTGAGCGCGAACGAGCCGCGACTGATCGCAATACGCCGTGACATTCATACCCATCCGGAGATCGGTTTCGAGACCATCCGAACCGCCGGTATTGTCGTCGATGAGCTGCGCGCCCTCGGACTAGATCCCCAGACAGGCGTTGGCCGCACAGGTGTAGTTGCCGAAATCGATGGCGACGCCCCCGGCCCATGCCTTATCCTGCGTGCAGACATGGATGCGCTGCCCATTCATGAGCAAACTGGCCTGCCATTTTCGTCAAGCGTTCCCGGCAAGATGCATGCCTGCGGCCACGATGTGCATACGGCCTCGCTTCTGGGAGCCGCCGCAGCCCTCGTTAAACTTGCCCCTCGTATGCGCGGCCGTGTCAGGCTTGTCTTCCAGCCAGCAGAAGAAACGCAGGAAAGCGGCGCCAGGGCGATGATTGAAGACGGTGCCGCGGATGGTGCCGACATGGCCATTGCGTTCCACAATATGCCACAGTTGCCTGCTGGTCAGCTTCAGCTGGTCCGCGGAGCAAGCACAGCGTCCAGTGACGAATTCAAGGTCACCCTCCATGGCCTATCGGGCCATGCTGCATCGCCTCATCTTGCCAATGATCCTATCGTTGGCGCGGCCTCCCTGATCATGCAGCTTCAGACAATCGTATCTCGCTCCATGGACCCTACTGATCCTATTGTTCTAACCATAGGACACATCCAGGGCGGCCACACCCAGAACATCATTCCTGACAGCTGCGCCTTCGAAGGCACTGTGCGTTGCCGATCAGCGGCTGCGCGGGACATGGCAGAAGATACCATGCGCCGAATGTGTGAGCAGGGCGCGGCTTCGATGGGCCTTGAGGCAGAAGTCGACTACGCCCGCGGCGTTCCCGCCCTCCAAAATGACGACCGAATTGTCGACACGGCGCTCCAGGCGTTAACCCAGCAGTTTGGCAAAGAGCCGAGCATTGAAAAAGACATTAATTTTGGAGCAGAGGATTTCTCGCTGTTTTCCGAAAGACTGCCATCAATACAATTGCATGTCGGATCAGGACAGCCGGGACGGGACGATCGCCTGCACAATTCAGACTATCAACCGGACGAGATATCCATCGGCCAAAGCGCACGCGCGCTCACTGGTCTGGCACTGGCACTTCTGTCCTGATCAAATGGCATCCTGTTCTTGAGCCACGTTGCAACTGCTCATCAGCAATGGAATACCCAATGACGAATATCACTCTTCTTGACGGTGGCATGAGCCGGGAACTTGAACGTTGCGGCGCGGTCCTAAAACAGCCGGAATGGTCGGCACTAGCGTTGATCGACAAACCTGATGCTGTCAGAGCTGCCCATGAGGCCTTTCTCAAGGCTGGTTCGGATGTGGTGACAACGAACACTTATGCGATTGTGCCTTTCCATCTTGGACAGGAAAGGTTCGAGGCATGTGGCCATGACCTTGCGGACCTGTCAGGCCGGCTCGCACAAGACGCGGCAAAAACCAAGCCGGGCGCGAGAATTGCCGGTTCGCTCCCCCCGGCCTGCGGGTCTTATCAACCAGACAATTTTGACCCCGAAGAAGCTGAGAAAATCCTCTCCGTCCTGGTCCGTGCACTAGAGCCTCATGTGCATATATGGCTTGCGGAAACCATGAGCAGCCTTGAGGAAGCTCAAGTAACGGCAGCTGCGGTGGCCGGATCGGACCACCCGCTCTGGATATCTTATACCTTGCGGGATGATGCTGCCCCTGGGGAGATGGCAGAGCCTTTATTGCGCTCCAATGAGACAGTGCGGGATGCTGTCGCCCTTGCAATCAAGCTAGAGGCGGAGGCGATCCTGTTCAACTGTTCCATGCCTGAAGTCATGCAGCAGGCGATTGAATCCGCGCGGCAGGTCATGCATACTAAAGGGTGCAACCTGCCGATTGGCGTCTATGCGAATGCGTTCGGATCTCAGGATGAAGATGGTGCGGCAAACGAGGTTATTTCCGAAGTGCGCGATGACCTGAAGCCCGACGCCTACGGGCTCTGGGCAGACCGTTGGCTCCAGGCCGGGGCCTCAATGGTTGGCGGCTGCTGCGGGATCACCTCTGACCACATCGCAGCCCTGCACACACGCTACAAGGGGTAAAAACCCGCCCAATCTTCTGCGATGGGCGGGGTTCAATTCCAAAATACTGGTCTCTTATGCGTCAGGAAGCGCTGCGATCACCGAGGTTAGTCCGATCTGAAGCAATTGGTGCTCGGCGGCGATCACGCGAACCGCGGCGCCTTTGTCTTTGGCGAAGCGCTGTTCCTCAGGCCGCCATGCCGGGATCCACCAGGGTTTTCCGGCGGCTTGGGCTGCCTTGCCCAAATGTGCGATGTCGGCCCGGTCAGCGTCATTAAAGGCATAAGTTGGTCGTCCACGGGTCAACGCCAGATCGAAGGGGCCAACAAAGATGCCATCCACCAGCGGGCTGGCAAGCAGCGCATCGACATCTGCGAACGCCTCGGCTGTTTCGATCATCGGCAGGCACAGAATATCGCGGTTCTGCCTGGCAAAGTAGTCAGCTGTCGGCGCCTGGAAAGACGCAGAACGCCCTGCGGCGTAACTCCGGGTGCCGAGGGGTGGAAACTTACAACTCGCCAGTGCGTGCTCTGCCTGCTCAAGGCTGCCCACATGGGGGAGGATGATCGCATCCACGCCAAGGTCGACGGCGCGCTGGACCCAGACAGGTTCCGGCGCTTCAATCTTGGCGCAGACTGACACGTCCAGCGCTCGTGCTGCGACCACAAGAGCTTCACGTCTGTCCGGAGAATAACCGTTGTGTTCAATATCGAGCACGACGCGTCGGAAACCGGCATTTGCCGCCATCTCCAACAAATCGAGGTTCGGAGTGCTCATCCAAAAAGCATAGGAATCTAACATCAGTCCATCACATGGTGCTGGTTGGAAGGAAGGGTGGCGCGCACCTTGGCGAGATAGTCAAAATCGAGCTCTGTAAAAGTGACCCCTGGTTGGGCGGGTGAACGCGTGATCACCGTGCCCCATGGATCGACCACCATGGAATTGCCATAGCAGGCGCGCTCACCAGCAGGTTCTGGATGCTGACCAATCTGACCTGGTGCAATTACATAGCATTGGGTCTCGATGGCACGGGTGCGCACCATCACTTCCCAATGATCCTTGCCGGTTTCCATATTAAAAGCAGCCGGAATAACAATGACGTCGCAACCGGCTTTCATATGGGCGAGGAAAAGCTCGGAAAACCGCAGGTCGTAACAGATTGCACAGCCAATGCGATGTTCGCCGAGCTGGTAATTAATCACTCTCGACCCGCGATCAATCACGTCGGATTCGCGGAAAACATGACCTGATGGCGTGCGCACGTCGAACAAGTGGATCTTGCGGTATCGGGCAAGCTCGGTTCCATCCGGACCAAAGGTGACGGCGGTGTTGTAATGGTTGTTGCCTTCGACCTCGATCATCGAACCGACGTGTATGGCCGTTTTGTATTCTCTCGCCAATGCCTGCATCGCACGGTATCCCTCTCCCTTAGGGAATGCCTCGGCTGCGGCCCATTGTTCGTCCCGTGAACCGCCGAGAAAAGTTGCATATTCTGGTGTCACGACCAGCTCTGTCTCGCCCTTGGTGATCTTTTTTCGGAACAGCGTTTCGATGTCTGAAATGTTGCGAGACTTGTCGTCCCGTGTATTCAGCTGAAGCATCGCTATTTTCATGTAAATAAAACCTCAGTTGGTTGGGCCGCGAAGCGGATGGGCCGGAAACTGTCTTGTAGATCCGTCCCTTCTGAGCCTGATTTGGTCGCCATGCCCGAGCTGGCATTTTTGAAAGGAAATTTTCCATTTGACGTCCGGATGTTTTCCATATTGTATTATAGATATTCAAAATACAAGTCGAGGCAATCCAACCGGGAGTTTTCGAATGATGCTTGAGATGAAACCAAATTTGGCCATACTGGTCGCCTTAGGCGGGTTGTGTGCCAGTACGGCAGTGGCCGATACACTGAATGTCCAGCTGTCTGCAGACATCCGAAGTTCACGACCCGGCGTGAACCGGGACGCATTGTCAGATTCGATGGCGCTCAATGTCAGTGAAGGCTTGGTGGCCTTTGGCCAGCGCGGCAACATCGTCCCGATGCTGGCTCAGGAATGGACCGTTGCGGAAGATGGCAAGGTCTATACATTTACCCTTCGCGAAGGTCGCACATTTCATAATGGTGCGCCGGTCACAGCGGATTTGGTCAAGCAGAGCTGGGAGGCTCTTCTGGCAGCACCCAAATTCAATTGTGCCAGCTACTTTAATGGAGGTCGCGGCGCAGCGGTGACATCCGTCGAGGCACCTGATGACCGCACGGTGGTCATCACACTCGACAAGCCGAATGCCATGTTCCTGAAATACACTGCGCAATCCCAATGCGGCGGGATGGCGATCATGCATCCGGACAGCTTCGATGCAGACGGAAAGTGGGACCACCCCGTCGGAACCGGCCCCTTTGTCTTCGGCGAGTGGAAGCGCGGTCAGTCGCTGCATCTTACCAAGTTCGCAGATTATGTGCCGTTGGAAGGTGAGATCGACGGGTATGCCGGACGCAAAGAGGTTCTCGTCGATGACATCAATTTGGTGGTGACGCCCGACAGAGCCACGGCTGTTGCAGCACTGCGCAGCGGTGATCTGGACATTGTCCCGTTTCTTTCGACGTCCAAGGCCTCAGAATTATCTTCAGATCCGGCATTCAAGGTGCAATCTGCTCCCCACGGCGGCATGATCACACTACTCCTGCAGACCGCAGACCCTGTTCTTTCCTCACCTGAAATGCGTCTGGCCATCGTCAAGGCCCTGGACATTCCCGAACTGGTCGATGTGGCTACCCATGGTTTGGGCGTGCCAAATGCATCGCTGGTACCGCTCGGTTCCATCTATCATAGCAAAGTGCAGGACGAGCGCGTCAGCTATGCCCCTGATAAGGTTCCAGCACTTCTAAAAGCTGCCGGATACGAAGGGCAGGAGCTGGTAATCCAGACCAACCGGCGCAATCCAATCAACGAAAATGTGGCAGTGATCGCGCAAGCGATGTTGCAAATGGCGGGCATCAACACGCGTATTGAGGTTCTGGAATGGGCGACCCAGCTCGACCGGTTCAGAAACGGCGGCTTCCAGATGTCAGCCTTCAATTACTCCAACCGTGCTGACCCTGTCCTTGCCTACAGCGCAGTTGTCGCGTCAAAGGAAGACCGAGGCAGTGCGATCTGGGATGACCCAAAGGCTATCGAACTGGTAAAAGAAGTGCTGCAAACACCTGATGGCGACGCACGTCAGGCCTTGTTCGATCAACTGCACAAATTGTATCTGGCGCAGATGCCTTTCGTGATGCTGGCCAACAATCTGGATGTGTCTGTATCTGCCGCCTATGTGCAGAACTACACAACCTGGAACGGCTTCGCCCGTCTCTGGGGCGTGAGCCTCAAGAAGTAAGCGGTCCACATATGGAAACCCGGGGCATCAAATGATCAAGTTCGTCCTGTCGCGGCTCTTGTCCGCGGTACCAACTCTGTTCCTTGTATCGGTCGCAGTGTTCACACTGATCCGGCTGATCCCTGGGGATCCTGTGGCCCTGATGCTTGGCGATAACGTCGACCCTCAGGTCTATGCAGCCATGAGCCATCAGCTCGGTTTGGACCGGCCGATCCCGGTTCAATTCGTGCTGTGGCTAAAATCCCTCCTTTCTGGGGACCTTGGCCGCTCCATTACGAGCGACCAGGAAGTCCTGCCGCTGGTGCTGCATCGCTTCGCAATCTCCGCCCAGCTTGTGCTAGTTGCAGTGACCATTGCGACCGTATTCGCAGTGCCACTCGGCATGCTGGCTGCCTGGCGTCAGAACTCCGCCTTCGATTTGGGTGTCGTCGTCGGTGGCACAATCTTGATGTCCATCCCAACCTTCTGGATGGGCCTGATGATGCTGCTGTTCTTTGGCTTGCAGCTCGGCTGGTTGCCAGTCCTTGGCTATGTCTCGCTTGGTGAGAACTTCTGGGACGGTGCGGTCTATCTGCTCATGCCAGTTGCAACACTGGTTTTGCATGAAACCGGGATCCTTGTGCGCATGGCGCGAGCCTCCACGCTGGATGTGCTGCGACTTGATTACGTCACACATGCCCGCGCCAAAGGCTTGAGCGAAGGTCAGGTGTTACGCCGCCATGTTGCCCGAAATGCATTCGGGCCGACATGGACGCTGTTGGGCTTGATTCTCGGTAACCTTCTGGGCGGTGTTGCCGTTGTCGAAACGGTCTTCACCATTCCGGGATTGGGGAGACTGATCGTTGAATCGATTTTTGGACGAGACTACCCCGTGCTTCAGGGATGCCTGCTGTTCGTTGCCATCACCTATGTCGTCGTCAACCTGATCGTCGACCTTTGCTATCCGATCTTTGACCCGAGAGTTAAATCCGCATGAGCATTGGCAAGACCAACAAGTACCTCGGTGGCCTTCTGGTCGCATTCTTCCTTCTGGCCGCCTTTTTCGGCTGGGTTTACACCCCCTTCGATCCGCTGGCCATCAACCTTCGAGCCAAGCTGGAAGCGCCTGGTTCCGGCCATCTTCTGGGCACGGACGAATACGGCAGGGATGTCATTTCCCGGTTGCTAACGGCCGCAAGAACAAGTGTTTCAATCTCCCTGCTGACAGTCTCTTTCGCTGTGATCTTTGGCACTCTGCTGGGCTCTGTTTCGGGCTATGCGCGGGGCTGGGTGGACCGCCTTGTGATGCTGTTCACAGACACACTGCTGGCATTCCCGTCAATCCTTCTGGCACTGGCGCTGCTGTCGATCCTGGGGGCCAACATGTATGGCGTCGTTCTGGCTTTGGGTCTGGCCTATATGCCCACGGTCACACGTGTTGTGCGCGGGGCAGTCATGTCCCTGCGCGAACAGCAGTTCATTGAGGCCTCTCGCCTTATGGGGCACCCTGTCCATTATACGCTTTGGGCCCATGTTGTGCCCAATTGCCTGGCCCCCGTGATTGTCATTGCGACCTCCATGTTCGGATCGGTCCTGTTGACGGAAAGCGCGCTGAGCTTTCTTGGTCTTGGTGTTCCGCCCCCCGCCCCGACCTGGGGCAACATGTTGGCTGGAGCACGTCCCTATATGGCGCAGGCCCCGTGGCTTGGTATTTTCCCAGGCCTCTGCATTGCGCTGACCCTCTTGGGGATCAATCTCTTCGGCGACTATGTCCGCGACCGTTTTGACCCACGTATGCGAGGCCTTTGATGTCCGAAACATCTGAATTGCTCCGCGTCGATACGCTGGAGCTGGGAATTGCTCACCTTCCCGAAGCACGGATCGTGCGGAAGGCCAGCTTTGAGATCCAGCCAGGCGAATTCGTCGGCCTGGTCGGGGAATCCGGCTCAGGTAAGACGATGCTGGGGCGTTCCATTATCGGTTTGCAGCCAAGCGCTATCGTGCCGCGCGGCGGCAGCATCACGTTTCGCGGAAAAGACCTGTCGGCGATGTCCGCGAAAGATCTGCGCCATTTGCGCGGAGCAGAAATCGGGATGGTCTTCCAGGAGCCCATGACCTCGCTCAATCCTTCGATGACGATTGGCCAGCAGCTTGAAGAACCCCTTCAGGTTCACACCAAATTATCGGCAACAGAGCGTCGGGGCGAGATTCTAGAGATTATGGAACGGGTTGGAATTCCATCTCCTGAAGATCGGCTGAAAGACTATCCGCATGAGTTTTCAGGCGGGATGCGACAGCGGATCATGCTGGCATCTGCAATGCTATTGAAACCCGCGCTGCTGATTGCCGACGAACCGACGACGGCGCTTGATGCTTTGGTTCAACGCGAAGTTCTGGAACTGATGGTGGAACTGTCTCGGGAAAACGGCACGGCCTTGCTTCTGATCAGCCACGACCTGCCTATGGTTGCCCGCTATTGCGAACGCATCATGGTCATGTGCCAAGGTGAAATTGTGGAAGCCGGGCCAGCACAGACTATTCTTGCCTGCCCTCAGAATGCCTACACACGCAAGCTTTTGGCAGCCATGCCCAAGCGTGGGCCGGTGCGCAGCTTTGAGGGTGCAGAGACACCTATCGTTGAAGTGCGCGACTTGTCGGTGGATTACGTGTCTCGCTCAGGTCTGCTTGCCCGGACGAGCCGCAAACGTGCGTTAAACAGGGTCAGCCTGTCTGTCCGTCGAGGCGAAGTTGTTGCCTTGGTTGGGGCATCCGGCTCAGGGAAGACAACGCTTGGACGTGCCATTGCACATCTCATCCCGACCAGTGAGGGAGAGATACTGTTTCGTGGGCAGCCCGTTTCCAAACGCAATTCGGAGTGGATGGATTACCGCCTGAACTGCCAAATGATCTTTCAGGATCCTTTCAGTTCCCTTGATCCACGTTTCACCATCCGCCGCATTCTTAGCGAAGCACTTTATCACGAGAAGGCCCAGGAAGTTTCGGTCCGTGAAGACCGGATCCGCCAGGCTATTCTGGAAGTCGGGCTGGAAGAGATGCATCTGGACCGCCTGCCGCACGAGATGTCAGGCGGCCAGCGTCAGCGGGTGGCCATTGCCCGTTCAATTATTTCGGAGCCTGATTTTGTCATTGCAGACGAGGCCGTGTCAGCACTCGATGTTACAGTTCAGGCCCAGGTTCTGGAACTGCTTGCCGATTTGCAAAAAAAGCATGGATTTTCATGTCTTTTCATCAGCCATGACCTTGGAGTTGTAGAACAGCTTGCAGACCGTGTCGTCGTCATGCGGGACGGAGAAATTGTCGAACAGGGTTTACGGGACACTGTCTTTGATGTGCCGAAATCCGATTACACCAGGGCGTTGCTGTCAGCCATCCCCACATTGCGTAGAACGCAAACCGGAGTGGAATTGAGCTGGCGGTTTGATGCACCGAATGTTGCAGAGGTTACCCGATGAACGCGCCCGACGGTTTCCGACGTCAGCGTCCCGGATCTGGTGATGGCGAAGCTCATGGAACTGATCCAGCAGTGCTTCTGGACCTGCTGGACGAGATTGCCCGCGAGAAGCTGGAGTTACACAGCCTGCTGATCTGGCAACATGGCACGTTAATCCTTGAAGCCTATTGGCAGCCCTATGGCCCCGACCGTCTGCACATGATGCATTCGGTGACGAAGAGTTTCACATCTATGGCCGTGGGATTGGCCTTTGATGATGGGCTTCTGTCATTAGACGATCGTGTGATCGATTATTTCCCTGAGTTTCTCGCCACGGCAGCTCAGGGAATTGAAACCATGCGCTTGCGTCACGTGCTGACCATGACCAGCGGGCACGGTCGCGGAATCTCTGGAGGAGCCTGGCGTAAATTGTCATCCAGCTGGGCTGAAGATTTCCTAAGCCAGCCCATCGTCCATACACCGGGAGACGTCTTCGTCTACGACAGCGCTTGCAGTTATATGCTTGCGGCTATTGTCCAACGGGTTGTTGGGCGAACGGTGCATGACTACCTCCGTGAGCGCATCTTCAATCCCATGGGCCTTACGCAAGAAATCCGCTGGGATCTCAGCCCGGAGGGGGTGAACAGTGGTGGCAACGGGCTGTGGTGCCGCTCCAGCGATCTGTTGAACCTTGGCCTTCTGCATTTGCAGGATGGCCAGTGGTGCGGAAAACAGCTGCTGTCTTCGGAATGGGTCCGTGCGGCGAAAGGCATGCAGGTCCGCGATGTATCACTCGGTTTCCTCACCGGCGAGGCCTACCTTGGACCAGAGGAAAGCTTCGGCGGCGTAAGCGCCGAACGACGCGAGGGCTACGGATTTCAGTGGTGGCGCGGCCCGAATGAAAGCTTCTCCGCAAGTGGTCTCTTTGGTCAAAGCTGCATTGTCTTCGAACAAAAGAATGCCGTGATCGCTTTTACCGCCGGAATTGATGACGAAGATCGCCGCTTGCTCAACATGATCCACAAGGACCTTTATCCTGCCCTTGGCCAATGGCGCGGCGCAGAACTTCCAGCTCGCCTTGACGCATTGGAGGTTGCCCCCCCACCGCGTGCCGACGGGACGGTGGCTCCTGCAAGCTGGCAAGGTCTGTATCACGCCGAAAACAATGATCAGGGCATCACGTCCGTGTCCCTGGCCCATGAAGCGCAAGGCGTGCGGATCGAAATTGTCGATGAACGAGGATGTCATAGCATTTTGGCCGGTATAGGACAGCGCCTTGAGGGAACGACAACCATTGCAGAGCCCCGATTGCATCATGCTTACGAGTTCGGTGAAGGAGCTCGCGTAGCTGCCTGGGCAGCCTGGCAGCCAGCAACAAAGGATGGTTGGGCCTGTCTGGTCTTCGATTGGGTCTTGGTAGAGACGGCCTTTCGAGACACTGCCCGCTGCTATTTCAAAGATGGCTGCCTGCGTCTTCAGCGCGAAGTCAATGTAAACTCGTCAATTCGCATCTTGCCTGAGATCCGCGCCACACTTCAATCTGAGAAGGCCCTTGCCTCGGGAGAAACGCTACCGTGACAAGGTTTCGCTTGGCTGAGATGACGCAGTTGGAATTCAATCGGCGGATTGAGGAACCTGTGGTGATCCTGTTGCCGCTTGGTTCTCAGGAAAGCCAGGGACCGCATTGCCCAATGGGGGATTTCCGTCTGGTTGAGCGGATTGCTGACCTGACTGCCGAGCGCAGCGGTGCGTTGGTCGCACCAGGATTGCCCTTTGGCCATGCTGACTTCTTTCGGGATTATCCCGGCGGCATTCAGCTCCGGCCAGAAACATTTACCGCTGTGCTGACAGACATGCTGACCAGCTTTCTGGACCATGGGCGGGTACGGCTTCTTGTTCTCAATGGGCACACCACGAACGCGCCTTTGATTTCTCAGGTCACACGCCAATTGCGCAGGCAAACCGGGGTGGCTGTACCTTCGATTGATCTTTGGGCCTCGGTGCCTGCCAAACTGCTCGACCATCTGTTTGGCGGAGTGGATGTGCGCGGCCATGGCGGCGAGCCTCTGACTTCGGTCACCATGCATTTGTGCCCGGGAGAAGCTCAGCCGCACACACGCGTGGCCGATAACCGAAAGACTTTGCTGGGGCTGCCGATACGAGGCGTGTCCGGAGCTGATTTCGACGGCCTTCGCGTGAACATGCCGGTCACAGCTGCGGAGGTTGATCCCTTAGGGCAGCTTGGCGGCTCTGCCGAGTTGGCCTCGGCTGCCAAAGGCGCAGCAATCACAGAAGACCTGGTCATTCGAATTTCAGGGCTTGTCGCACATCTGCAAACAGCAGTGCCCTGCCCGCCCCCGGCGATCCAATCTGGAGAGACCCTATGAACAAATATCGGCTGTCCCCGCTTCCAGCCCAAGTCGCACCTGACCTGCTGACGGCTTTGGAGAAAATCGAGACCGCGACACTTGGCCATGTGCGGTTGACTGGTTTCATGACCCGGAACGTGCAGGCTCTGGATCCTGCACAGCCCACCCGGGCGGGTTTGGCTGTGACATTGGCCCTGCCCGCCATGTGCTCAACCTTGATGCATTACGCAGTTAGCCAAATCCGGCCCGGCGACATGCTGGTTGTCGACCGGCTGGGGGATGACCGCTTCGCCTGCGTTGGCGGTGCTGTCGCCCGTGCTGCGCGTATCGCAGGTGCCGTGGGAGTTGTGATTGATGGTCCTGTCACCGATGAGCAAGAGATCCTGGGCGAGGGCTTGCCCGTCTGGTGCACAGGCAGCGCCTCCTTGACCACCCGAAGGCTTGAGTTGGGCGGAACATTCAACCGTCCTGTGGCGTATGGCGGCGTCCCGGTGCTTCCCGGTGATATCGTCGTTGCCGATGCCTCCGGTGTTGTCGTCCTGCCGGCGGATGAGGCCGCAGATGAGGCCGCCGCCGGTTTCGCCCGCGAGGGCCGCGTTGCGCGGACGATGGATAGGCTCACGCAAGGCGAAAAGCTGGGAGATATCACTGGCGTTAATGCCCGGTTCGAGGCCTTGATTGGAACTGGAAAGATGGAAACGAAATGACCGGAGCTGCTTCCTTATTCTCACCTTTGGTGCCGCTGCCTGAAGATATCACCGGCGTGCTGTCTGTCACCACGCCATCGTCACCGCAGATCCCGCTTGTATTCGACAGCCCTCATAGCGGCACTGACATTCCGTCTGAATTCCGTCCTGCTGTTGATGCTGCCACAGTACTTATGTCGTCGGATACTCATGTGGATGATCTTTTCTCAGCAGCTCCGAACCATGGTGCGCCGCTGCTTCAGGCCCACTTTCCACGTAGCTTCCTTGATCCAAACCGCTCGCTGTCGGACATGGACCGGCAAATGCTGGCGGGTGACTGGCCGCATTACGTGCGAGACAGCTCCACCGCGAAACGTGGCATGGGCATTATTTGGCGAAATGCCTGGGGAGAGACACCCATGTACTCAGCTCCAATGCCTGTTGCCGAGGCAGAAGAACGCATCCGGCGCTATTGGGTACCTTATCACAGTGCGCTGCGTCAGCTTTTGGATGGGGCTTTCGCGCAATATCGATGTGTGTGGCACATGGACTGTCATTCCATGACGAATGGCGGTCATGCGATGTCTTCTGATGGGCCGGGCACTAGCCGCGCAGATATCTGCATTGGCGATATGAATAGCACGTCAGCTTCCGCTGAGTTCACAACGCTTTTACGCGAGGTTCTGGAAGCCGACGGTTTCTCCGTTGCTATGAACAAACCCTTCCGGGGGGCCGAGCTGACAGAGGCCTATTCCAATCCTGCCATCAACCGACACTCTGTTCAGTTCGAGATCAACCGGCGTCTTTACATGAACGAAGAGACACGGGAGCGCAGTCCCAATTATTCAGCCTTCAAGGCGGCAATAGACAATCTGGTCGCACGCGTTGCGGCCTATGTGAAAGAGCAGTTGATCTGATGACAAAATTGAACTTCTATCGACTGGAAGCAAGCGCGATGTTCGCCGCCAAGTGTGATCCGCGCTTTCATTATTGCACCTACATGCCGAAGAGCTACGATCCGGAGGGCGACCGCAGCTACCCTTTGCTGGTGCTGATCCATCCAAGCCTTCGGAATGCCTCAGGCCTGCGCGACGAATTCATCGACTTTGCCGAGGCTACACAGTGCGCATTGCTGGCACCGCTTTTTCCCTGCGGTATTGAAGGCACAGACGATTTCAACAATTACAAGCACATGCGCTATGGCGGTGTCGCCTATGACGACGTGCTTTTGGGCATGGTTGAGGAAGTCTCCGGAATATTTCGACTGGAAAGCAGCCGTTTCATGATGCACGGCTTCTCAGGCGGCGGACAGTTCGCCTTGCGGTTTTATTTGCGTCATCCAGAAAGGCTTCAGGCGATTTCAATCGGGGCCCCGGGAACGGTTACGTTGCCCGGTGATCCGCGAAGTTGGTGGGTGGGCACGGGCGATATGGAACAGGCGCTGGGAGCACCCTTGCGCCTTGAGACGATGCGCGAAGTGCCTGTTCAACTGGTCATAGGCAGCGAGGACATTTCACCCCGGGGCACCATGGTTGCACCCGGCTCAAGCTTCTGGCGAGAGGATGCCAATGACGCAGGAGAAAACCGGATGCAACGGATAGAGGCATTTGAGCGCGCTCTGGTCGCACTCGGCATCAACGCAGAAAAAGCCATCGTCCCGGGCGTTGCTCATGCCCGTGCTGGAATACAGCCACCGGTGAAGGAGTTCTTCGCCCGCGTGCTCGGCTATGAGTTGCTGAACTAGGACCTCAACCTAATCCAGCTGGCCGGAATTATAAGGGGATCGGCTGAGATGCCGTTCCAGGATTTTAGCTGCTGTTTCGCGATCACCTGCCTCGATTGCCTTAAGGATTGTCAGGTGGTCACCAGCCGCCTTGCGGATGCGGTCAGCGCTGAGTTCTGTGAACTCGGCAACCTCGGTCATCCGGCGCAAGCTGTTCTGACGTTCCATCGCCTCGCTGAGAAATCGATTGTGCGCCCAGGAGACAACGGTGGCGTGGAAATTTGCATTGGCTTCAAACCATTCAGTGTCCGAGATTTGAGCCACAGGCATATCGCGTAACCGCGTCTGCTGCCCGCGCAACTCTTTCAGCTGATCCAGATCAACTTCAAAGCCGGGATCTCTCAAAGCACCGCATTCAATAATAATGCGGAAGCCATAGCTGGCATTGATAGCTTCGCGATTGTCCAGGGTTTCAGCAAATCGCCAACCATGGCCACTGCGCCGTTCCGCCAGCCCTTCATTGGAAAAGCGCATCAAGACCCGGCGGATCATGCCACGGCTGGTGCTGAAATACTCTGCCAGCTCGGTCTCGGAAACATCCGATCGAATTTCGCCCTTGGCGCGGGCCATCATGATGGCATCAAAAATCCTTTCAGGCTCCGACCGGGGCATGTGCCTAATGATATCAAGCTCGTCTTGAGGCAGCCCGCAATACCTAAAGCCCACATTGGGAACCTTGATAAACAGACCGCGTTCCTCAAGCGCTGACAGCACTCGCCGCACTGGTGTTCGCGATGTTCCAAGCGTGTTCGCTAAACGGATTTCAGAGACATGCTCATCTTTTCCCCAATGACCGTTTTGGGCCAAAGAGAGAACCTTTCTGGCAAGCTCTGCCTGCAAATTGCTGAGGCCGTGATCTGGCGTTTCTGCTGTCGTCACTTCTTGTGCCTTATTCTCAGTCCGGCCACGCGGCCAGCATCATCACTGGACGGGTTCCGATGCACGTCTGAGTATAGCGCCCCTCATTGCGGTTGAGAACCTTTCGAGGTTACAGGCAAGACATTCACACACTATTGCTCCTGCTGGAAAAGCCTCGATACCATAAATGCTCCGCGCTCAGCATACTGAAGCCAGCCAAGCCCCAAACGCCCCATGCTATGGGCTCAGGTGTGGTTTCCAATGATGTTGTTCACGATCTTTGAGGCTATTGGTTCACCGGTCCAATGGATGAAGCCGAGCTGAAGATCATAAAAGCTGGAGCCCCGCAAAAACCTCGTGTTGAAGTCCGATTTGTGATTCACTGACTGCATGGAGGTGATGTCATGGATGCCAGCAGTCTTTTCAGTTTGTCCGATCATCTTGAGCGCCTGAGCAAGGAGGGTGCCCCGCTTGAGGTTCTAGCGGCGACAGTTGATTTTGACTATTTCCGGGTCTGGCTCGTTGAGGGTCTGGAGTACGGTGATGGTTCCAAGGGTGGACGCCCGCCTTTTGACCCTGTGTTCGGACTTGTCCTCGAACCATTGGCGGACCGACGTCCTCACTGTTCAAAGTTCTGATCCTTCAGGCCCAGCACAATTTGAGCGACGCGAAGATGGAGTTCATGATCCGGGATCGCTTGTCCTGGCTGCGGTTCCTGGGTTTTGACCTGGGCGAGACGACCCCGGACGAGAACACCATCCGGCACTTCCGCAACCGCATGAGCGAGACCGGAACGCTGAAGCGGGTGATGAAGGCCTTCGACTGGCAACTGCACAAGAAGGGCTATATCCCCATGTCCGGCCAGATTGTTGATGCGTCTCTGGTTCCCGCGCCCAAGCAGCGCAACACCGAAGGCGAAAGGCAAGCCATCAAGGCAGGCAAGACGGCCAAGGAGATCTGGCCGGAGAAGCCGAACAAGGCCGCGCAGAAAGACACCAATGCCCGCTGGACGTTGAAAATCGGCGGTAAAACAAGGTTCCGGCCCGATGGCACACCTTTGCCGCAGATCGCCTTGCCGGTGTTTGGCTACAAGAGCCACATCAGTATCGATCGGCGCTTTGGCTTCATCCGCGGCTGTGCGGAGACATCGGCCGCAAGCCCTGATGGCCGCCAGTTGCAGCATGTTGTTGCCAAGGACAACACCGCCTCGGATGTGTGGGCCGACAGCGCCTATCGCTCCAAGAGGAATGAAAAATGGCTGGCTGACAACATGCTGGTGAGCCAAATCCACCGGCGTAAACCGAAGGGCAAACCCATGCCGCAGGCAACCGCCCGCGCCAATGCGAAAAAGTCATCCATCCGCGCGCGTGTCGAGCATGTCTTTGCACACCAGAAGAACCGCTATGGCCTGTTCATCCGCACCATCGGCCTGGCGCGCGCCGAAGCCAAACTGACGCTGGCCAATCTCGCCTACAACTTCGACCGCCTGATTTTCCATGAACGAAAAAACGCCCTGGGATGAGTCCGCCTTAAAGGCGGAAAAACGACCCAAACCCGGCCTGGACCAGCCCGGACCGGACCAAAACGGCGCTCTCGTGACACAATCCCGTGGGACACAAGCAGAAAACACGGTTTTTTGCGGGAGCCCATCTACGTTTAGCCGCATTTCTCAATAGCCAATGAACCTCAACAGACCCGAGAACAGATAATTGAAATGTGTTGACCATGGCCTTCTGAACTCAAGATTCGCGGATATATTAAGCAAAAAAAAGATTACGGAATAGCTCAAGAACAACTTCTTTTGCAAAAGAAGTCTATACTGCCAGTCTCAATCGCAACTTGCTTTGCAACTTCATATAACGCCATTCGTTCTTCCTGCTTGGTGCTTTCACCAAAGTTAGTGACAGTGGTCAAGGCACATGCAATTTCGCCCTGTGCGTCGAACACCGGAACAGCCTGCCCGGTTACATTCGATGCCAAGTGCCCCGTAAGCTCTGACCAGCAAGATCGGCGAATTTCGTCCAGTTCCTCTTGATCGTGGGGCCTGCCTCGGAACGGTTCGGGCTGACGGTCTCTTGCGACCTTAATCTGACTATCTGGCAAAAATGCTTGAAAAATCAATCCACTAGCCGTGTTGTCTACAGGCAAAACATCTCCTAGAGCAACCGACGTGAAAGAGAAATAAGGGCTACGGTACCAACGCACGACAGTTGGCCCGCGCTCGGTCCATACGGCCACTCCTCCTGCCATGGCCGTCCTGCTTGCAAGATCCTTCATGAATTCTGCAGCAATCTCGATCGGATCAATACGCTTGAGCGCTGCAATTCCGATATTCAGCGCCGCGGGGCCAAGGTCATATAATCCCGATTGGGCATCCTGCCTTGCCAACCCTTCCTTGACCAGACTCTGGATATAGCGGTGTGCCGTCGAGTTGCCAGTCCCTGCACGACGGGCAAGCACGCCCAAGGCCAGAGGTCCGTCAGCATGCGCCAACACATTAAGAAAACGGCTGGCAATGGAAACCGACTGTACCGTCCCTGCGCGCTTTACCACTTCACCATTTTGCCCATTGGCGTAACTATCTGTCATAAAAATCCAATGGACACTTTCCCATAAGAGAGCACGAACTCCGAAGATGGTTGAATGTTCATCTTCTATACTGAGCAAAGCTCAAGATTCTAAGTCCCAGCATAAATGACATAGCGGCTCCTGTTCAATGCCCTGTTCATCTCAGTCGGCAGCACCTCACTAAATAATTGCAAATACTGCACTTTCAACCCCAGAGAATTTACGTTGCCTAAAAACCACACTTAATACATGAGTATAAAACTCATATTGATATGCGGAATGCATTCTGTATTGTGGAACACAATAGTGGTTAAGCTAAGGGCAACGAGGGGGCAAATCCTCGCGTCTATTACACGCCAGCGCCTTACCACCAACCAATTGCCTGCAAGCTTTTCATGCCAGCAAGGCCGCGTGATAACCCGAGGACAATTATGAATTCCAGACTGATAGCACGACTGATGGGGACGGCAGCAATGCTGACCAGCCCCGTTCTCGTAAGCCTTCCGGCCCAATCGCAAGATGCCTCAGGCAAAGAGAGCCCTACCATCTTGGACACGATTTTCGTAACCGGCGAGAACCTGAACCGCCGCTTGCAAAATACAGCAAGTTCGGTTGTGGTACTCACAGACAAGGACTTGAACAAAAAGCCCGAAAACCTGGATGTTCAGGAAGCGATCCAAGGCATACCTAATGTCAATTATCCAGGCACCGTCGGATTTGCCCCAGTGATCCGTGGACAGGATACACAAGGTCCAGCAACCGGAGCTATCTCATTTTTTTCCGGAACAGTTCCCAGAGCGACCATCAGCGTTGATGGCCATTACCAGAACTCTTCCGAGTACGTCTTCGGGTCGACTTCTATCTGGGATGTTGACACCGTAGAAGTTTTCCGCGGACCGCAAACCACCTCCCAGGGTGCCAATAGTATTGCCGGAGCGATCATCGTTAATACGAAGGACCCGACATTTACCCCCGAGGGTGCTTTCCGGGCGGAAATAGGAAACAGCAACAAGCGACGTGTATCGGCGATGTTGTCCGGCCCACTCAACGATCAGATCGCAGCTCGTGTAGCGATAGATTACTTCGGCCGAGATACATTCATCGATTATATCAATTCTGCTTACGACACCGGACCATCCGATACGGATATCATGTCGGTTACCGGACGAGGAAAGCTGCTGTGGGAGCCAACTGAAATTCCCGGTCTAAGCGCAAAGCTGACCTATTCCCTTACCCATAACAACCAGCCAACCCTGGAAGCTGCGACTGTCAAACCTTACGACAATTTAGATAGCGTCGTGACGAATATGCCGAGCTTTTATACCCGGGTGAACACTGGCATCGGCGATATCTCCTATGAGTTCGATAACGGAATCAAGGTCTCGAACCAACTGCAGTATTCAGACTCGTATACTCAGCGTTCAATCAATCCGATGACAAATTACAGCGCGGTGATTGATCGGCAGAACGTGACCAACGAGACCTTGGTGAATTTCGGTTCTCAGGAAGCAGCCTACAGCGGTGTTGCAGGCCTTTTTTATTCTCATACGCAATCTGATGAATCCCTCTCCGAACCGAGAATCTACGGCAGTCCGAATTTCGACGATACCAAGGAAAATCTCGGTATTTTCGCCGAAACTGACTACCGCTTCATTGATCGCTGGACGCTGACCACAGCTCTTCGCTACGAGATGGACAGGGTCAAACGACGCGGCCTGTCTACAACCGGATCGACGGTAGACTTCAGTTACGATGAAACCTTCAGTGCTTTCCTGCCCAAACTTTCCCTTGCCTATGACATTAGTGAGACCCTCACTGTAGGTGGTCTCATTAGCCGAGGGTTTAATCCAGGTGGTGTTGTTTACGACTTCAGAAACAACACAGCACTTGGTTTCAAAGAAGAAACATCCTGGAACTATGAGCTCTTCGCCCGCGGGAGTTTTCTGGAAAACAAGTTAAGCTTCTCGGCGAACCTGTTCTATAATGATTTAACCAATGCTCAGCGGTACTTTATTCAGAATGTTCCCACGGTTGCCCTTTTGGTTCGTAATGCAGAGAAAGCTCACTCCTATGGGGGAGAGTTGGAAGTCAGCTATAAGGCTTTGGACAATCTGAGTTTCTCAGCAAATGCGGGCGTTCTGAAAACAGAACTGGACCGTTTCTCAGCACTTCCAGGTATTGCCGGGAATGAATTCCGTAGCGCGCCTGGATACAGCTTCGGCTTCGGTGTTGAGTGGGGTGTGCTGGAAAATCTGGTGCTATCGGCAGATGTCCGCCACACAGATGGCTACTACTCCGACGATGCAAACTCAGCCGCCTACGAGGTCGATGCTTATACAATCGCCAACGCAAGAGCGACTTATCAGGTAAATGACAACTTCCAGGTTTACGGCTACGTCGACAATATATTCGACCAACGTACCCCGACATATTATCAAGCAAACAGAAGCTTGGGTGTAGGTGGAGCGGACGCCATAATGACCGCTCCCCGAATGTTCGGTGTTGGCTTGAAGGCAACGTTCTAGACTTCACGCTCCAGAGCGATACTTGCAGCCGGGACCGCGACCTTCTTGAGGTCGCGGTCTTTTCATGTCGGGTATTGCAATCTCAGCGCTTAAAGCGGCTTTCGAATGCATCGAGCGTTCGTTCTGCACTGGCGATGGTAGGAGTGGTGACTTCTGCTGAATCGAGATAAAGAACCCGGTTTTCACGAGCCGGTTTGAGAAAATGCTCCCAGCCAGGAACGATGCGATCCAAAGTTGCCCGAATGGTGGCTTCGCCTCGTTCTGAAGATGTATAGGTAGACATGAGGATCAGGAGATCCGGATTGAGCCTACCAAATATCTCCGAGCTAATCGGAACCAGTAAAGTAGCCCCAAATCCTGATATAGCTTCAACTTTATCGAGTTTCAGGCGCTTATATCCAAGATCCTCTATGGCCTGTATTGCACCGGACAACTGCCCTACAGCGTTGATTTGATCTGTCAGGAAGATTGCAAGATAGGTCTTGCCTTCGGGATTGTATGGCAGGCTGGACCGGACGTCCTCAAGCCGTTCATGATACTGCGCCTTGCGCTCCTCAAACTCAGTTTCAAGGTTGAGTACTCCTGCGAGAGCTTCCTCAGAACCAAAGCCGCGCACCAAGCCGGTACTGCTGTTTTGAAGATAGACCGGCGCAATTGCCGAAAACAGGTCTGCCTTGTCCTTGTCGTACTCGGTGCCGATGATCAGGTCAGGCTCGAGCGCGCGCAGCTTTTCCAGGTCGAGATTGCCAAGAGCGCCGATCCCCTTAGGTTTTGGATCCGGAGAGCGACTTTGAAGGACAACATCCAGAAAATCCACGGCCAATAACGTTTTGCCGTTATCATCGCGCCCGTAACTGCCTACGGGCACCAGACCGAGGTCTGACAGTGCAATGCCAAGCGCTGGTTCGTGCAGTACCACCACCCGTTCCGGCTGCTCAGGGATTGTGACCTTGCGACCTGTATCATCAATCACGTTCTGATCTGCAGCCAGCGCAGTCGTTGCAACAAGCAAGGCCGGAATTAAAAAGGGTAAGCGCATCATCTTGCCTTTGTCAGTCGATGGTCATGTTTCTGAGAGCCCTCAAACGGAGGGCAATGATAAATAATGGCACGCCCAGAAGGCTAAGACTCAGCCCGATCGGCAGAGCGATCTCCCCGCTTAGTCCACGTGTCAAGCAATCAGCTCCGACGACGAGAACCCCTCCTGTCAATCCAGACAGAAACAGCCGTGCCCGCCCTGTAGCCGGAGACAGAAATCCGGACAGATGCGGGGCCATGATGCCAAGAAAAACCAAAGGTCCAACCGCGGTCACAGAAGCAGAAGACAGCAGTACGGCCGCGATCAAGATAACTGGCCGCGACCAACCGATGGGCACCCCCAGAGCCATCGCCATCTCGTTACCGAGGTCGTAACAACGCAACGCTCGCCCCAGGAAAAGCGCTGCGGGGACGCTTAAAAGGAACCATGGGAAAAGAGCCGCAATACCACTCCAGCTTGCCTGAAAAAGGGACCCGGCCAGCCAACCCGATAGGGTGTAGGACATCTCCTTTGGCGTATAGAGAATGAGCAACGAGCTTACCGAAGAGAGCACTGTCTCAACCGCAATACCCATAAGGAGGATGGCAAGGCCACTGACATGTTTTCCGCCAACAAGCCAGATCAGGAGTAACGCAACACTCAGCCCGCCAACAAGCGCTGCCAGAGGTATGGCGCCCTTCGGCGCATCAGGCATGAGCACCATCAGCAGCATGATCATGACCATTGAGCCCTGACTCAAGCCGAAAAGACCTGGATCGGCCAAAGGGTTGCGAGCAAGCGATTGCAGCATCGCTCCAGTCATCGCCACAAGCCAGCCCGCCATAAAACCAATCAGAATACGCGGCATTCGCACATCCCAAAGAGCATAGGAATGCTCGTCTGAAAGCTGATGCCCTAAGAGGCCTTTGATAACTGAGCCGACAGTCAGATCTGTCGACCCGACGCCGAGGGCTATAGCTGTCATGGCAAGAGTAAGCACCGCTAAAAAGACGGCGGCCACAAGGTTACCCAGTCTGACTTGAAGGCCTGTTTCCAATCGCAAGATAGGTTTGCCATCGGTTGCGCGATTGAACCTCATGCCTCTCTCCCAGATGACGATTTGAGGTAATAGCGTTTGACGATCAGAGCAAATACCAGTCCGCCCATAAGATCCATGATCAGGCCGGTGTGCAGAACATAAGGATCGAAGGCCTTGCGAGCGACCAGATCGGCGAGAAGGCAGACGCTCGCTCCCATCATGGCGCTGGCGGGAAGGCTCACTTCAAATCGAGAGCCGATCAGAGGGCGCACGATATGCGGCACCACAAGACCGACGAAACCGACCGGTCCGCATATTGCGACCGCCGATGCAGACCCAAGCATGACAGCAACCAGGGCGATCCGCGACACCCAAACCACATTGACGCCAGCGGAAGCCGCCTTTTCTTGGCCCAGTGTGATCAGGGTCAGCGGCCTTGCCGACATCAGAAGGCACAGAAGCGCGAGAGCACCTATCCACCAGAAATCATACAAGCGCTCGGCGTAAACGTGATTGATGTTTCCGGTTATCCACCCCAGAAACTCGGTTCTTCGAGCAGGGTCAGAGAGAAGAATGGCATTCGCGAGACCAATGAACAGCATGGAGACGAGTGCCCCGGACAAGATCAGGGCCAGGCTATGCGGACTGCGCGATAAACCCGCCAGACGGGCCACCACGAAACAGCTCAAAAAGCCAAATGTTCCGCCAACCAAGGCAGCAGCTCCCTGGGCTTTTACACCCAAATCAAAGGAATAGGCGCCTGCAACGACAAACAGCGTAGCACCAGCATTGATCCCCAGTGTTGAGGGAGACGCCAAAGGGTTACGGGTGATCCCCTGGAGAACCAGACCACCGCAGGCCAAAACCGAACCGGCCAAAATCGCGATCAGTGCGCGTGGAAGGCGCTGGTACAGAACCACGAAGTGATCATAACTATCTGGGTCAAACAGAAAAAGCGCACCAATCACATCCTGCCAGTGGATAGCACTTGCCCCAATAATGAGATTGGCAATCAAACTCATCAGAAAAACGCATGCGAATAGCATCAGGACAGCAAGTGACCCCTTCATGCAGGCACCAATGGACTGCCGGTCATCTGCGGAACACAAATCAATCGGCCGTCGCGGCAAAAGATGTTCGTCTCCAGATCGAACACATGAGCTACATTCTCGCGCGTCACGGTTTCCCGGACTGACCCAGCCGCATGAACCATTCCCTCCCGAAGCATGATGACATCATCTGCGAATGCGGTGGTGAGATTGATGTCATGCAGCACGGCCACTACGGTCTTTCCATGCGTTGTGATTAGGTCTCGGACCAATTCAAGAACCGCGTATTGATATTTTATGTCGAGATGGTTCACCGGTTCATCCATCAAGATGATATCCGCGTCCTGGGCCAATACCATTGCAATCCAGGCGCGCTGCTTTTGACCGCCCGAAAGCACGTTGACCGACCGATGAGCCATATCGGTCAAGCCCACTATTTCAAGCGCTTCACGGAACAACTTACGGTCGCGCTCCGAAGGTCCACCGAAGAGCGAGAATCTTGAGTATCCGCCAAGCTCGATCAATTCTCCGAGTGTCATATAATCAGGGCAGTGATTTTCCTGCGGCAAATAGGCAATTCGCTTGGCCAAGGCTCGACGCTCGATCCGGGCAATCGAGCATCCATCCAAGGTCACCTCCCCTCCGGATATCGGCAAAAAGCCCATCATTGCTTTCAAGAGAGTCGATTTACCACAGCCGTTTGGCCCAATGAGTGCCGTCATACGCCCGTCGGCGAAGCGTGCTGACAATTTCCTCAACACAGGCGTTTGCCCGTAAGACGCCACAATATCTTTTGCCTCGAGCACCATATGCATCCCACTGAATTCTGCACTTGCGCGGAACCTAAACTAGAGTATTAAATTCAGCAATTACAATTTCAGAATGCATTCCGCAATGCGGAACATACTGTTGGTCAGCGCATTTGGTTCTGGCCTGGAAGGACTGTTTTCATGAGTAAAACAAAAAAGCTGCATATCGGTATGTCGCTTGCCGCCACATGGCTAAGTGGCGATGCATGGCGGCGTCAGGACAGCAACGTTGAAGGCATCTATTCGACAGACTACTACGTAGACATTGCAAGACGCTCAGAAACGGCAAAACTCGACTTTGTTTTCCGCCCGGACAGCCTGTTCCTCAATCCGCAAGCCCTGGACAATACACCAGGATCGGCTAGCCTGGATCCGACTGTGCTACTGGCTTCCATTGCGCGCGAAACCTCGAAAATCGGTCTTCTTTCAACCATATCGACAACATTTTATCCGCCTTATGTGGTCGCTCGACAGGTCCAGTCTCTCAACTGGATCAGTAACGGACGGGCCGGCTGGAACATCGTGACAGCTCTCGACGGAAACGAAAACTTCGGATTGCCGATCATGCCTTCTTCACAGGAACGCTATGATCGAGCCGCCGAATTTACCGAAGTCGTTTGTCAGCTTTGGGACAGTTTTCCAAATGAGGCATTGAAGCTGAACCGAGATATCGGCACTTACTCAGATCCTTCACTGGTCCAGCCAATCAACCACAATGGCACCAATTTCAGTGTAAAAGGACCACTTAACATCCCCAATCCAGGCCACAGCAGAATTCCGCTGTTTCAGGCGGGAGCATCAAGTGTAGGACGGAATTTCGCTGCGTCCATTGCCGATGCGATCTTCGCGTCGACGCCGGACAGGGACGCGGCAATCGAACTCCGCCAAGACCTACAGAAACGCGCAGAAGAACACGGACGGAAGCCGAAAGACATTCGCCTATTGCCCGGCCTCAGCCTTTATCTTGCCGAAAGCCGCGCTGAAGCACGGGAGCTGTTTCAGGAAACTCATGCGCGTATGGACAGAGCCCGCAAATTAGCCTCGATAGGTGAGATGACCGGACTGGATCTTAACGACTGGCCAAATGGTCGCCAAATTACAGAACGCGACCTTCCTGAAGCACCGCAGCAGGTGCGTAGCAGAACCCACTCCGAGTTACTGCGCCGCCTTATTGTTCGGGACGAACCGACGTTGGACTCCCTCCTCATGCGGCCTGAAGTCATCGGTTCGGCGCATTGGCAGATCATTGGCACCGTCAACGATGCAGTCGAAGAAATTTCCGAATGGGCTGCAGCAGGTGCCATAGACGGTTTTGTTGCCGTCCCAGGAGGTTCGGTTGGTTCCATGCATCTTGTACTAAGCGAAATGGTTCCGGAACTCGCCGAAGTAGGCCTGTTCAGAAAGGACTATTCAACGACGACCCTCTTGGGGCACCTAAGCGAATAAACGCAGATATGTAAAAATATGGATATTGCATTTTATTAATAGCAATCCAGCTGGCTCTTGACTTTGACATTGAGGATATGGGGTTTCCGACTGCGGTAATCGGCCGGGGCATTAGCCTAGACATACCGCTTGGCGCAGCTACGACTGCCCAACTTTCCGGCGCCTGATTTTACTGGGATGAGTGAGCACCAGAAATACAGAAGGCGTACTCATCAGTAGCAGATGCCAAACTCCAGACGGGATAACAAGGCTTTCATGCGGCCCATTGGGATTGAACGCCATATCTAGTCCCCCATTTACCTGACGATAAGGGGATGGACCAATTAAAAGAGGAAGGATGAGTGCCCGAGGCTGTCTGACATTCGTGATTCAGCAGGATAGACCGGTCCAAATCGTGTGATTGGGCGCGCCAATTGCCGTTATACGGGACCAGTTTGTCGTTACGCGGAATCGAATTGCCGTTTTGTGGGATTGCCCGCCGTTCAGGCGGTTACCAAATGCCTGTGTGAAATGGCAGACCAGAAACTTCCCGAAACAGGTCGGACGTCGATGCAACAATATTACTGCGAATTTGAGCCGCCAAAAGATCGGGTTCCAGCCAGACCCGCTCTCCATTAGCATTCGATCTCAGGTGTTGGACGACCGGCGACACGGTTTGCCAACAGCTGGCCGGTTCCGCAGGCCTGCGTCCATCCGTTCGACCCGTGTCCCACATTAAGCCACAGGTTGCTGAAACCACGCGCTTCTGTGATCGAGGGCCCATCAGGCGTCATCGGGCGGAAGCCACACCATATCTTCGAAGATCCATAATCGGCTGCACCTGGAAACAACTCCGCCACACGATGTCGCAATGCGTCAATGGTAGCCGTTGGAAGCGAGGCATCAAAGCCTGCCAGTTCAGCAATCCCGGCTGCACGAATCCGATTGCCAAGTCGGGTCACCATCACCTTGGAATGCTCATCCATGACAGACGAACGCGGTGCGTACTCCAGATCCGTAATTTCTGCGGTGATGGAATACCCCTTGACCGGATAAAGCGGCACCTTGACGCCCAGCGGGTCCAGCAGCGCGCGCGCCCACGGCCCGGCCGCGATCACAACAGCATCGGCTTGAAAGTCACCTTTGTCGCTTTGCACGCCAATGATCTTGCCGGATTCGGTCAAGAGTTTCTGAACAGTAGTGCCATACTGAATACGGCAAGCACCTTGCGCCGAGATCAGCCTGGCAAGCTCTTGGCAGAACTTGTGACAATCGCCGATCTCATCGGTGGTCAGATGCAGTCCGCCGCTAAAAGTCTGACCGGATGCCGCCAAAGCCGGTTCAACCCGAGTCAAATCGCCAGATGAGAGAAGCTGATGCGGTATGCCAAGCTGTTCCAGTACAGCCGCCGAGCGCGCGCCACCTTCGGCTTCTTCGTCTGTCGAAAAGACCTGCAGAACGCCTTCGGTCCTCTGATCGTATTCGATGCCGGTTTCACCACGCAGCTCCTGCAAGCAGGCTTTCGAAAAATGGGCGACTTTCTGCATTCGGGTCTTGTTTTGACCAAATCTGGCGCTGCTGCAATTTAGAACGAATTGCGCCAGCCAAGCCCATTGTGCCAGGTCCATACGTGGACGGACTTTCAGCGGAGCCTGACTTTGAAACATCCATCGAAGGGCCTTGAATGGCATGCCGGGAGCGGCCCATGGCCCAGCAAATCCGGGGCAAACACCGCCAGCATTGCCAAAACTGGTCCCCAGACCCGGCCCGTCATTGCGGTCCAGCAGCGTCACCTGATGGCCATCGCGAGACAGATACCAAGCGCTTGTTAACCCGATAACGCCTGCTCCAATGACCAGAATATGCATGTTACCTCAATAAGTTCCAGGATAGCTGCCGCCATCAACGAGCAGATTTTGACCGGTCACAAATCCCGCGTGCTCAGAACAAAGAAATGCGAAATACGCTCCGATCTCTTCCGGACGGCCATAACGGCCGGCCGGATTCTTATCGGCCCGTTCCTGCCATACCTCTTCGAAGCTTCTGCCGCCTTCCACCAGCATGCCTTCGATATGTTCGCGCTGTGCGTTGCTGTCAAAGATCCCGGGAAGCAAATTGTTTATGGTGACCCCATTCCGGATTGTCTGGCGGGACAGACCGGCGGTGAACCCAACCAACCCGGACCTTGCGCCATTCGACAAGCCCAGCTCGAGTTGCGGAATTTTTACACTGCGGGACACGATATTGACGATCCGTCCCCAGCCGCGCTCCATCATGCCATCGACGGTCGCCCGCATCATCATGATCGGCGGGATCATCATCAGATCGATTGCGGACACCCACTCATCGCGATCCCAGTCCCGGAAATCGCCAGGAACCTTGCCACCTGCATTGTTCAGGAGAATATCCGGATCTGGGCAGGCAGATAAGATCGTGTCACGCCCCGTTTCGGTCGTCACATCAGCGGTAACAGTGTGGACCGTGCCACCAGTCGTTCGGCGGATGTCTTCGGCTGTTTGCTCTAGAACGGATGTCGTGCGGGCGGCAATTGTGATCTCCACGCCTTCCCCGGCAAGAGCCTCGGCGCAGGCCCGGCCCATACCCCGGCTTGCACCCGTCAATAGAGCACGACGTCCTGTGATTCCAAGATCCATCAGATCTGACCTTCTTTTGATACTCAGAAACTGCCTGGCGCAGGCGTCTCTCTTTCGATTTCGACGAGCGCGCTCAGAGCGGCGCAAGCCTGGCCAAGTTGTGACGTTCCGCGGTCGCCAATCACAACATTGGGATTGCCATTCTGTTCGATGCTTCCCTCAGCGTCCGGCTCGTACCAGGCACCTGTTGGCATAATAAGAACACCACGCCTGAGGCTCGGGTCGATCAAGGCGGAAGCTCTGCAGGCACCGCGCCCGCTCTTGAGAACAATGTGATCTCCACCGGAAATTCCGTGTTCCTTGGCATCCGACGGATTGATCCGGCATTCCGCCGGTCCTTTTGCCATCACCTGCCACATCTGACTGTGCAGTTGTTTTGCGGGTTGGTTGGACACAAGATGGAATTTCCCGCACGGGGCCGACCCCAGCCATTCATGCGGCTCGATCCAGACTGCATGTCCTGGACAGTCCGAATACCCGAAGCCTGCGATGGCTTTTGAATAAAGCTCGATTTTCCCGGAAGGCGTCGGCAATGGATTGTTTTCCGGATCAGATCTGAAAGACTCCAGCATGACCTCAGGCTGAAGCGGCGCGGGGATACGGATAATGTTTTGCCGCCGCAGCTCTTCGAAATCCGGAAGGTCGACGCCGGAATGCACACCATGCTCCAGGCTTTTGTCCCAAAGACGTTTTAACCAACCGCGATCATCAAGACCTTCATCAAAAAGCTCACGGCATCCCAACCTGTCGGACAGGCTCCTAAAAATATCAATGTCATTGCGCGCTGAACCAACAGGATCGATCAGCTTCGGCATAAAGAAAACATAAGGATCGCGGGATGTGCCGCCAATATCATCCCGCTCAAGCGAAGTGGTCGCGGGAAGAACAATGTCAGCGCGACGTGCCGTTGGCGTCCACCACGGCTCGTGCACGATAACAGTTTGCGGCCGCTCCCAAGCCCGGGACAGACGATCAAGATCTTGTGCATGGTGAAATGGATTTCCACCTGCCCAATACACTAGCTTCACATCAGGATAGGTAACCCTGCGTCCGTTAAATTCGATTGTTTTGCCTGGCTCAAGGAACGCATCAACAAATCGCGCAACGGGAATAGCCATGCCTTTGTTGGGAAGCATGGGCATCGTTGGAACAAATCCCTTGCTAGCATCAGCACCAACGCCGTTCATGGACCCATAGCCAAAACAGAACCCGCCGCCGGGAAGTCCGATCTGCCCCAACAGCGCCGCCAGAGCAATCAAAGCCCAAAAGGGCTGCTCACCGTGATCGGCGCGTTGCAAGGACCAGGCCGCGCTCAACATGACCCGACCGGAAGAAATCGCTTCCCACAATCCGTTCAGCTCGCTCACAGGCACGTCCGAAAGACCCGCTGCCCAATCCAACGTTTTCGGAATGCCATCGGTATCCCCACGCAAATAAGCGCAAAAAACCTCAGACCCTGTCGTATAGCGCTGCAGGAACGCGAGATCGGCCCGCCCACTAGTCAGCGCCTGATGGGCCAATGCCAGCATGATCGCAGTGTCGGAATTTGGCCGAGGCCTGATCAATGTGGCGTCCAAACCGGCGGGCACATCATCTGCGTGGGGAGATAATATGAAAAACTTCACGCCGCGCTTGCGCGCTTCAAGTACCTTTTCAGGCAAATGGAATTCTCCAGCACCGCCGGAACTCACACGCCAGTTCTTCGGGTTCAAGCCACCGAAGGCAACAACCGTTTCACCGTGCAGGGCAATTGTCTCCCAGGAGGTGGCGTCACGTGCGACCGCATTCGCCGTTCCCAGAACATGTGGCAGGAGCGCATGTGCCGCTCCCCAACTGTAATTGCCAGTCTGATCGGTAAAACCACCAGCGGCCCCCAAGAACCTTCGCACTTGGGTCCGTGCGTGGTGCAGCCTGCCAGCACTTGACCAGCCATATGACCCGCCGAAAATCGCTGTCGGTCCATAGTCCTGATGAACCCTTTTGAGTTCATTGGCCACCAGGTCCAGTGCAACATCCCACTCGACGGGGACCATGTCTTCATGACCACGTCCCCCGCCACCTGCAGCAATTCCTTTTTCAAGATAGGAGCGGCGGACGTGAGGCTGACTGACACGCTGATCCGAATAAACCATATGAGGCCAGGCACCGACCATATCCGGATCAGCGCCACTGCCTTCCATCGGCCTGGTCGCAATCAGCTTTCCATTTTCAACGTCCGCTTCGAAGGCGCCCCAATGGCATAAGCTGACGGCACGGGTGATGGTCATTGTTGCAAACCTGTTGCCGGATTACTCGGCGGCAATGGCTGCCGAAGGATTGAAACCATATTTCTCGGCAAGTCCAAGTTCAGCGACCGCGTCCAGCCCCTTTTGCAAAATGGCAGGGTTCGCTGGCTGCAGAGGCTTACGCAACGGTCCGGATGGCAAACCAAGCGCGTGCATCAATGTCTTGATCGACACCGGGTTGATCGTTGAATAGGCAAAATGCAGCATCGGCAGATTTTTCAACCAAGCTTCACGACACGCAAAAGCATCGTCGCCATTTTCCCAAGGCTTGGAAACCACTGCCATTTCCTGCGGAATGATATTCCCGGTCATGTTCGCCGTACCGTGGCCGCCAAGAGCCATTGTCGGTATAACGAGGCCAAGGTTCGGAGAACAACAGCACATGATTGCCATGTCAGGCTTGGCAGCACAGACCTGCGCCACCTGCCCTACGCGCGTTGTCGACTCTTTCAAGACAACCATGTTGTCGTGCTTGGCGATCTTCAGCAGATTGTCCCAGTGCAGATCTGTCTTCACCCGCGGCGGGTTGTTATAGAATCCCATTGCAAGATCGACGCTGTCCAGAACTTCCATTGCATAATCGGTAATCGCATCATTATCCGCGCAGATATACGCGGGTGCAGCCAGGATGGCACCATCGGCGCCCTCAGCCTTGGCATAACGAGCGTAGTCGATTGTCGTTGCCGTATTGTTTCCGGTAATGCCGTAGTACATCAGCATTTTCCCAGGCTTCATCTTCGCAGTTTCTGTGATGATCTGCTTGCGCTCTTCGGGAGACAGCATCGACACTTCACCAGTAGACCCCATGATCAGAACGGCCTCGGTACCGTTCTCTGCGTGCCAGTTCAATAGCGTACGGAAGCCTTCAAAGTCGATGGAACCATCCGCATTCATCGGGGTGACAAGTGCGACGAAAGAACCCTTTGGTTGAATATGCGTCATTGGTTTAGCCTTTGGATGTGAACAGTTCTGGAACCAGCAGTTTGGGCAAACCCAAAACAATATCCGGGAACCAGATCGACAGGATTGCGACAAAAATAGTGAGCAAACAGATGGGAGCTGCTGCCAACATGCAGCGGCCTAAAGGCGCATCGGCAATTTGCGATGCAATCAGGAGACAGATCCCATAGGGCGGCGTGACCAACCCGACTGACAGCACGATTGTAGACAGCACCCCCATATGAATTGGGTTCATGCCGGCAGTATCCCCAAGCGCCTGGATGATTGGCAGAAAGATAAGCGTTGCCGAAATCGGGTTCAGCACCATACCCACCAGAAGCAAAAAACCGATCAACAGCAACATGATGAAGAAGCCGTTTTGAGTGACGCTGAGAATGAAATCTACGACGATTTGCGAGGCACCGAGATAGGCAATCAGCCATCCGAAAATACCGGCCCCTGCCACAGTGAACATCGGGATAGCGAAATCGATACAGCCGTCAGCCAGTAGCTTCGGGACTACTTTCAACGGCACATCCCGATAGACCAAAAGGGACAATGCCAGTGCCCAAAGCACGGCGGCAATCGCACCCTCAGTCGGCGTTACAATGCCGCCGACAATTCCACCGAGCACGATAACTGGGATCATCAGGGGTAACAAACCCCGCCAGACGATCTTTGCAGCCGACCTCATACCCGGAAACGGGTTCGCCGGATAACCATATTTGAGAGCAAGAAGGTAGGTGTAAAGCATCATGAACGCGGCAACCAGAATGCCGGGAACCACGCCACCGACAAACAATGCTCCAATCGACACATTACCGAACGCGCCATAGATGATCAGGACGATTGAGGGAGGAATGATCACACCCAGGGTCGATGAAGCTGCCGTCAATGCGGCTGCAAAAGGAGCCGGATACCCTGCCTTCTTCATGGCTGGTATCAGGATCGACCCGACACTCGCAGTGTCCGCTGCTGCAGATCCGGACAGCGATGCGAAAATCATCGAAACGAACACATTCACATGACCGAGGCCACCGCGCACATGCCCCACCGTTGCATCAGCAACATTCAACAAGCGATCGGTGATAGACCCGGCATTCAGGATCCGGCCCAAAAGCATAAAGAATGGAACGGCGAGAAGCGTAAAGCTGTCGATCCCGGCATACATCTGATTGACCACTGAAATCAGCGGCAAATCCTCCAGCAAGATGACAAAGGCCGAGGACAGGATAAGGGAAAACCCAATATTCACCCTGAGCGCGATCAGGACAAAGAAAGACAATAGCAATATAACGAGCGGGCTCATTGGGCCGCTCCAGATTTGGTCATCTTGCGGCCGGTAACAATAGTCTCGACCAAAAACAGCAGCATAAGGGCACCAGAAATGGGCATCGGAAGGAACATCCAGAAGCGAGAGATACCAAGAGATTGAACCTCTGCGGTTGACCGCATGACAGCTAGATCCCAACCGTAACGCAGCAGAATTATCGCAACGGCAAGGCCGGCAAGAATTTCAATCGAAAAGATCGCCCTAGAGAGGACCGGATTGGTCTGCGGAAACATATCGATCTTGTAATGCGCACCAAGCCGGAGACCGAGCGCAGCCCCGAGGAAAATCAGCCAAGCGAAGAGAAGTTGCGCAACATCCCCGGTCCATATCATTGCTGTATGAAGCACATTTCGGGAAAGCACTTGCAGTCCAACATTGATGATGAGAGCGGCAAATCCAATCCACATCACCAGTTTGACCATCTGAAACACCAGATCGCAGAAACGGTTTATCATTGTCGAGTCCAAGCTTGGGAAAACGGCTCCGGCCTGCGCCGAAGCCGAAAGCGGATCACTCTGTGAGCAGCTTGTATTCTTCGACCAGGTCAAGCTCTTCAGCCAATTTGACCTGCAGAGGAGCAACAACTTCGATAAAGGCCGCCTTGTCCGGCGTGCTCACGGACACGCCATGATCCGTCTTCAAACTATCGACAAGGGCTGCATCGTAGCCCTTGGCCTTTTCCACTCCCAATGCGTTGGCCGAAACAGCAGCGTCCGACACGATGGCCTGCAACTCTTCCGGCAGCTTGTCCCAAGTGCGCTGGGAAATCGACGTGTGGTTGATCTGAATTGTATGCTGTGTGAGAGCAAGATTCGGAGCCACCTCGTAGAGCTTCGATCCGTTGTAGCCCGGCAGCGAACTTTCCATTGCCTCGGCAACCCCGGTCTGCATTGCGGCATACAGCTCACCCCATGCAACGGTCACTGGCTGCATCCCGAACGCGGACCAGGTTTTGCTGTCCATCGGTGACGGAGGGGTTCTCATCTTCAACCCTTTCAAATCAACAGGACTTTCGATAGCAACTTCCGCCGTTGACATGTTGCGCGTACCTGATGCACCCAGAGCCAGCAATTTCATGCCAACACCGCGTTCCTCATAAATCTCTTGAAAATGCGCGGCCACCGCGGTGCCAGGCTCGATCTTGGCGACAGCCTCATCCATGCCCTTGAAAAGATACGGCATGGTGAAGATACCATATTCAGGTACGTTCTGTGCCGCATTCGAAACACTGGAAATCATCATATCGACAGTGCCGAAGCCAAGCTCTCCAATCACGGCTGGGTCTTTGCCCAACTGTCCGGAGTCAAAAATCTTGACTTCAATAGCGCCATTACTTTTAGCCTCGACTTGGGCTTTGAATGCCTGCGCCATGTCATTGTAGGGATGAGGGCTCTTGACCAGCGTATGAAGACGAAGCGTGTAGTCAGCGGCAGATGCATGTCCCGCTGCTAATAATGCGATAAGGCCGGCGGATAGCCCGAGGGTAGCGCGTCTGGAAAAGGTCATTTAAAGCTCCTGCTGCCGTCTGGAAGTTTATTATTATGACAACATAACTTCCTTGTCTGACGGATAAAATCAAATACAATTTAACCATCACCTTATGCATAAATGTTATATCTATTTCGCAATTACACTCCCAAGAGCCCCGATCGATGCGATGAGTTCCACATAGAAGGCCTGAGCTGCCCTGGATAGGGGAATGTCTTTTGGTTTCATGATCTGGAAATCAAATGGGATGCGAGGTTCGAAGGGAACTGAGCACAATTTGTCACCGAATATCTCGGGCGTAATCGGATCCACCAGCGCAATGCCAACTCCCATGGCGGCCAGCCCACAGGCCGAGAAAGAGGGTTGTGTCTCAGCGACAATCTTCGGAGATACACCCGCTTCAGCAAAACATTGGGTCATATAGCTGTAGGTCAGTGTTTTGTAATTCAGTGCGACCAGAGGCTGATCTTTCAGGTCGGTCGGAGTAAGCTTGGAATATCCAGCAAGCGCGTGATCTGGCGGCATCACACAGACACAGCTGGAACTGAATTCAGCCAAGACATCCACGTCCTGCCGATCAGGGGACGTCTGCGCCAGTCCTATGTCGATTTGGCGCGAGGCCAGAAGATCCAGAATGCGCGGAGACGTGTGAACGTCATGAGTAATGTCGACCCCCTCATGCGCAGAGATGAATCGGGCGACCGCCTGCGGCAGGATCTCGTAACTGACCATTGGCATCGACGCGACACGAAAGGTTGCGCGGCGCAGGGTTCGGATCTCACCTGCAACCTGTGACAACCTGTCCAGGCCGTAGAACATGCGCTCGACTTCAGTGAAGAACTCATAGGCTTCGACTGTCGGCTGCACCTTGCCGCGCATTCGCAACAGCAACGAGAACCCCAAAGACGCTTCCAGATCCGTCAAGAGCCTGCTGACTGCAGGTTGCGACACATTAAGAGCTTTTGCTGCAGCTGTGATCGAACCATGGTGCATGACCATACGAAACGCATTGATTTGCCTCTGATTCATGAAACTCCCCTGCATTTTCCTCAAGGCTTGGCCCTGGACCGTCAGAACGTTGATGATACTTGTGTTTTGGCGTGGGGGTGAAGTCGACGGAAATCTTACAAGAACAGCTTTTACTGGATAATTATTCAGCTGCTGGATCAGTAGCGGTTATTTTTGTTTCGGTATAGCAGCTGGCCGCTTGGGCTGTGGTAGCGATGAGAAGCACGGACATGACCGCAATTGCAAATCGGCCCAAGAGGTCAATCCTCAAGGCAGTAACAAGCAAAATCAGGCCCTTAGTCAGGAAATAGCTTCTTCAGCTGATAGGGTTTTTGGCGGGAATATCGCAAAATTCCGGTTTCAAAGCCCTCTTTGGATGCGCGCCGGGATCAGACAATGTCCTTTATGACCGAGCATGTTGATGCGTGAAAAAACGAAGACCTGCGCAGTGAAACACTTAATCTCAAGGAGGCGTTGCCGAACAAGATCTTGAAGCGCCCTTTTGATCTGGAATGCAGGTCTGTGCTTAACAACTTTTTCAGGTGCACCATTTCTGGCTGTGACACCGCATAGAATTACAATATTGCAACTCTTTGAAACCCAAGAGTGGCACAGCCAATCAAGCCGGGTTCTATCGTGCAGGTCGCTGGTACGACCAACGGAGACTTGAAACTGCGTAAGGTCTTTTTGCGTGTTTCACGATCGATCAGATCAATCAGCGAAACAGCATTGGAGAGCCCTCCCCCAACAGGAACCACGGAAGCTCCCGTCGTATTGATCAGAACCGCCAGGGGGCCTGACAAAATATCGACATGAACATCAACTGTTTCCTTGGCCTTGGGATCTCCGGCCTCAAACCCGTCAATGATTTGCATGCTTGTGAGGTCACGGTCATGCAAATGCTGGTCAATGCGCTCAAGCCCACGCGCACTGCACACCGCATCCAAGCAGCCTGTCTGACCACATCCGCAGGAAAATCTCGGAATTTCGCGCGACAAAGCGCCAGCCTTCATTGCTGAAACAGGCCCATGCCCCCACTCACCCGCATATCCACCAGCCTCATTGATCAAATGTCCGCGCACCACCAACCCGCCGCCAACACCGGATCCCAGGATAACGCCGAAGACAACGTCATGCCCCCGGCCAATCCCAAAACCGGCTTCCGCCATGGCAAAACAGTCCGCATCATTTGCAACAACAACCGGCAGTGACAGCCTCGCGGAAAGCTCTGTTTCCAGGTCCACGCCGTGAAGGCAGGGAATATTCGCAACAATCATGCCCCTCGTGTCCGGATCAATGACCCCGGCGATTGAAAGTGAAACGGCTTCGACGGTCCCAGGGGCTTCGCCAATGGTCTTTGCCAGAACCGCGACAAAAGCCTCGAAATCCATGGTCGGAGTCGGCACCCTGGCAACTTGTAAAATGTTCCCTGGCTCAAGCGCATATGCGCCTTTGATTGCCGTACCGCCGATGTCAAAACAGACTATCATCCAGCGCATCCTTGATGATCCAGCCACTGACCGCTGATAACGCTGGCAAGGATCTCCAAATCAGGCCCCAGAACCAAACAGTCTGCAGGCGCTCCAGGCGTTAAAAAACCGCACTTTTCAAGCCCGGCCGCTTCGGCCGGATAGAGGCTGGCCATTCGCAGCACCTCATCCAATTGGAGGCCGATTACCTCCACCATGAACCGCACACAGGACAGCATGTCGATGTCAGCACCTGCCAGTGTCCCGTCTTCAAGGGTCAACCGCCCATCTTTCCGAAAGACATCACGGCCATTGAGCCGGAAGCTGCGACCTTCCCAGCCAATGGAAGACATCGCATCAGTTACGAGAAAGACTTTGCCCGGCCCCTGCTTGGCATTGAGGGCAATTCGAATTGCAATCGGATCCACGTGGTGCCCATCAGCAATAAGGCCACAGCTTAATTCACCAAAGCCCAGCGCCGCCCCAACGAGCCCTGGTTCGCGGTGTTGCAAAGGGCTCATCGCATTGAAGAGATGGGTAACCATTGAGGCTCCAGCCTCGACAAAAAGCCGGACCGTCTCAATGCCTGCATCGCTGTGTCCCAGACTGACGACGGCCCCAGCGTCAACAAGTTGGCGCACCTGAAAAGGCGTCACGCTTTCAGGCGCCAGCGTAACGAGCAATTTTGGCAAGTCACGCGCAGCCTGCAAAAGCAAAGCCAAATCCCGCTCAGTCATAGATCGGATAAGGTCAGCAGAGTGAGTGCCTTTGCGCGCAATTGATAGGTGGGGCCCTTCCAGGTGCAGCCCCGCAAAACCGAGAACACCCTGTTTGGCCGCCTCAACTCCGGCCTGAATGCCAAGCTCGGTGTTCTCCGAGGTATCTGTGATCAATGTGACCAGCAGCGATGTTGTGCCAAATGCGCGATGTGCTTTGCAGATGGTCTCAATTCCGGACACAGTCAGATCATTGTTGAACAACACCCCTCCACCGCCATTGACCTGGAGATCAACGAAACCCGGCACAATCCGGCTTCCCTCAGGCACGTTTCGCAGGATTGTTGCAGCATGTGGCTTACATTCAGAACGAGCACTGACCTTGCCCTGTTCGACCATCAGGTTCTTGCCAGAATGCCAGCACTGGCCGTCAAATATCTGCGCACCGGAAATCAACAAGTCGCTGTTGGGCTCATCGCTCAAAGTCATAAGGTCTCAGTCACCTTTTGAAGTGCTGCCGGTGCATCCGGATTAAGGTTTCTCCGGAACGATAGAGTCTCGATCATCTTGTAATAAGGCACAATCTGGATGAGCGCATCCGTCAACGGATGTCCAGTTGCAACGCGCGGCACCCCCCGCGCCTCTTTCGCAAGCGGCGAGGTCACAAAGACATTGCCTCCTTTGGCCGCCAGTTGATCTGCAACATCAACTGCAGACTGCTCAGCCGCATCTGAAGCTGCGAACACCAGAACGGGAAACCCGCCTGAAACCAGCGAGACCGGACCGTGCAAGACTTCGGCGGATGAATAGGCTTCACCGTGAAGCTCGCAAGTCTCCTTGCACTTCAACGCAGCTTCACCGGCAACTGCGAGCGAAGGACCCCGGCCGAGGAAATAAAGCGATTGCGAGGTCTCCAGTTCATCTGCAAGATCACTCCAGTCCAAGTCGAGCGCCTTCCTGAACTGAGCTGGCAGCCCGTGCAGCGCGCTCCTTAGAGCATCATCTTCAGTCCATTCTGCCAGAATGGCCAGACCGGCAATAATCGAATTCACATAGGACTTGGTTGCCGCAACTGCCAGTTCCGGACCTGCAGCCAGCGAAATTGCTGTTGCACAAGCCTCAGCCAAAGGCGACGGGACTGTGTTGACCAGAGCCACTGAACTTGCTCCGGCATCTGTGATGGAGCGGGCAAGTGCGACGATATCCGGACTTTTGCCGGATTGTGAAATGCTGATGGCTGCTGCCTTGCGCACTTTCAATCGCCGCTGGTAGATCGATACAAGCGAAGGCCCGAGTGAGGCAACTGGAACGCCTGCCTGCAGCTCAATGGCATACTTTAAAAAGCTGGCAGCGTGATCAGATGTACCGCGTGCAATTGTGACGACAACTTCTGGGTCAAGGTTTCGAAAGTTTGATCCGCAAGTAACCAGAGCGGTGAAAGATTTAGAAAACAGCCGATCGACCGCATCGGGGATCTCTTGGATCTCCTTGAGCATATTTGATTTTGTCATGATTTTTCCGGTGTTCGCATCAGGCAGGACCAATGATTTGCTCGGCGACAAGGTCATAAAGGTCATTGCGATAAAGGGTTTTCGTTGATTCGATAGCCCGGCCGGACGCCAGATAGGCGATCCGATGAACAGCAAGGCCAGCAGAGCCCTCGGACACTCCCAGCAACAGGGCCTCGTCAGAGGTTAAAAGTCTTGCCGAGATCCGCTGGACAGCACGAACAGGACGCGCCTCCAACTGAGCAAGACGCGCATAAAGCGATACGTCAACACTCTCAGGGTCCGGCAGAATGTCGGATGGAAGAGTTGCGTTTTCCAACGCGACCGGCGCACCATCCGCCAAGCGAAGACGCTGCAGTCGGGCAACCTTTTTGGTCCCCGTCAGTCCCAGGGCCATCATCTCATCCGAACTGGGTAAATACAGGGCGCGGTCAAGCCACCTGGAGGACGCCACCATACCGCGGCGGGCCATATCCTCAGAAAAGGAAGTCGCACAAGACAATGGCTGCTCCATGCGCTCCACCGGCGCCGCAACAAAAGTCCCGGAGCCATGACGGCGAACCAAAGCGCCTTCCTCTACCAGCGCATCAATGGCACGTCGCACGGTCACCCGGGAAACTCCGCAAATCTCCGAAATATCCCTCTCGGATGGCAAGGCATCGCCCTGCTGCAATCGCCGGGTATGAATGAAAGCCTCAAAAGCCAATTTCAAACGCTTGTACAACGGACCATCAAACCGGTCCTGAAATCCGCGAAGCCCGACTATGCTGCTCATCCACGACGCCTCTTTGTCAGAATGATATTTTCCCGATATCGAGAACTCTACCCTGAAGTCAATTTAGATACCAAATAAATACCAAATCGCTGTTTGTCGAATTTTTTTTCACCGAAAGGTTGATTCAAAACTCTAAAATTTAACAAATATCTGTTTTCATTAACTTTTTATAGCCTGATTATAATTGCAGCGTAGAATGCCGCATTTATGGTATTGCATTGGTATCAAAAATTAGCTTTCATCCAACACTAATCAAGAGGATTTCTGTCGGGTGCGAATCCCCGTCTTGGAGAAGCTCAAAATCCAACAAGCAGGCACGTATATGTAATTTATTTTCAAAAAATACGCAGTTTGATGGATATAGATTGACGATTTGACTGAAATCGCGCAGCTTAAGAAAATTAATTACGTAAATAAATTACATGATCAGAAGGCAAGTGGGATGAAGGTTGGCATAATCGGTCTGGGTTTCCGCCTTGGATATCTTGGGTTCGTGTTCAATCAGATGGATCCGGATTTCGAAATCGTTGGCTATGCCGATCCTGCTCCAGCCGGCATGCCCATGCTTGATGAAAAAGGCATTCCAGCTGGAAACGTCTATGACACGCCACAGGAGCTGATCAAGAACGAGGAGATGGATCTCCTGATGATAGGTTCTCCGAACCACATGCATCTCGATCACATCCGCCTGGGACTTGAAGCCGGATTGAAGGTCTTCAGCGAAAAGCCAATCGTCATGACTATCGAGCAGAGCTTTGAGCTAGCCGCCCTGCTACACCAGCATGGGCATAAACGTCTTCTGGTGGGCCTGGTCCTTCGATATTCTCCATTGTACCAGGATTTGCGCAAGGCACAGCAGGATGGCCTTCTTGGAGACGTGGTCTCGATTGAAGCTTCCGAACATATTCAGCCCTACCACGGCGCTTTCTTCATGCGTGATTGGCGCCGTTATGAAAGCTATGCCGGAAGCTTCATGCTGGAGAAATGCTGCCATGATCTGGACCTTTACAATGGCGTGGTAGGTGCCCGCCCCCGCTATGTCGCCAGCTTCGGCGGGCGCAAAAGCTTTACCCCCCAAAACACGCCAGTTGATGAAGGCGTCAACGATCTTGATGTCTACCACTGCAAGCCCAGCGGCTGGCTCGGAACGGAAAAGGTTTTCGACAGCGATGGCGACATCGTCGATTATCAGACCGCAATTGTTGAGTATGAGAATGGTGTCTCCATGACCTTTCATACCAACATCAATGTCCCTGACGAGTTCCGCCGATTTTGCGTGATAGGCGCCAATGGCATGGCCGAAGGCGATTTTGTTCGCGGTTTCCTTGATGTCCACAATGCCCGGAACAATGAGAAGGTCATCGCAACAACGTATAAAGCTCCCAGCGAGACCTCACATCACTACGGTGCCGATGAACAAATGGCCGAAGATGTGATCAAACATGTCATGGACGGAACGCCGCTACCTGTTTCAGCTCTGGACGCTCTTGAAGCTGGTATCCTGGCTTTGACCATGGATGAAGCCCGCAAGACCCGCACGGTCGTCGACCTGTCTTCTGTGTGGCAGCGCTACGACGCCGCCTTGAACGGATCGGCAGCCGAGCACCACACTCTCAAGTCAGCATGAGGGCACAATGATGAACGCCAAACGAAGCGCTGTTCTTTTTGCCTGGATGCTGCTTTTGCCGGCAGTTCTCTATATTGCGGCCATCGTGATCTACCCGCTTATGGATACGCTCAACCTCTCGTTCACGAACGCATCCCTGCGCAAGACCTACTCCTATGTCGGTTGGACCAATTACGACAAGATATTCAACGAGACCTTCGCAGCCGTCATCATACGAACCTTTGTCTGGACGTTCTTTTCCGTCCTTCTCAAGATGATCATTGGAACTTTTGGAGCCATGCTGCTGAACGCAGCCGTTCCCGGACGCACCCTTTTCCGTCTGCTCACCATGCCGCCCTGGATTGTTCCAATGGCAATTGGCATCTTCATGTGGGGCTGGATGTATAATGGGCAGTTCGGCATGATTTCCGGCCTGCTACAGAACACAGGCATCACCGACGGCCCTATCGCGTTCCTGGCCTATGGAAACACAGCCTTCTGGGCAACCATCATCACCGATGTCTGGATCGGCGTGCCAATGGTCACCCTTTACATGCTGGCAGCAATCCAGGCAGTACCAGAGGACCTATATGAAGCCGCATGGACTGACGGCGCAGGCCGGTTCTACCGTTTCCGCCGGATAACCTTTCCGCTTCTGATCCCGGCGATGATCACCATGTCGATGATCTCGCTGATTTCAACTTTCAACTCATTCGATATCATCTGGATCCTGACCCAGGGCGGACCGAGCGGGTCGACCACAACGATGATCATTGACACCTATAAGACAGGGATCGGGTCCTATAAATACGGCGCCGGCGCCGCCCGCGCGGTTCTGATTTGCATCTTCCTGTCGATCTTCTGCTTCTTCTATTTCAAAGCAATCAACCGGCTATCCACGGAGGCTGTGTGATGAGTAAAAAGACCGCCATGATCAACCGCTACAGGTGGTATGAGGTCATCTCCATTTACGCAGCAATTGCGGTTTTTCTGTTCTTTGTTCTGGCGCCTTTCGTTGAAGGCTTTCTGGTGTCATTGAAGCCCTTGAGCCGCCTGTTCTCCTCGCCTTATCGGTTCTGGCCAGAGCACGCGTCATTCGACGCTTATTTCACCATGTGGGACAGCGTGCCCAAGTTTGGCCTTTACGTTTTCAACTCGATCTTCATCTCGACTGTGGTGACTGTGGTCGTACTGATACTGGTGGTTCCCGCCGCCTATGCCTTTGCCCGATTCCAGTTTTCAGGGCGCGGCCCACTTCTTGGCGCATTTCTCGCTGTGAACATGTTTTCAGGCGCTGTCCTGCTGATCCCGCTGTTCCGGTTGATGCGCAGCTTGGGAATCCTCAACACCTATGCGGCAATGATCGTGCCTGGTGTCGCCTTCCTTATTCCCACGGCCATCTGGCTGTTGCGCACCTATATGATGCGAATCCCGAAAGAACTGGAAGAAGCGGCCTATGTGGACGGTGCCAGTCGTCTTTATATCTTACGGCGCATCATCCTTCCGCTGGCCATGCCCGGAATTACAGTTGTCGCCATCACCACATTCATCGGCGCTTATGCACAGCAGTTCATCTACGCGCTGACGTTCAATTCCAAGACAGAATTCATGCCTTTGCCGATCGGGCTTTTCGCCTATTTCGGCCGCCAGGAAGTGATCTGGAACGAACTCATGGCCGCAAGTTTTGTTGGCATTGCACCTGCCATGATCGTGATTTTCTTTCTGCAACGATATCTCGTCAGCGGTCTGACTGCTGGCGCGGTGAAATAATAAAAACAATCAAAATCCACACCAGAGTATGGGGATACAGACTATGAAACATGGAAATATGAAATTGGGGGTTTGCGCCCTGGCTCTAGTTGGCGCGACCTTCGCCAACGTTCTTGGCGCGCAGGCGGCAGATCAGGATATCACCTGGATCTATTGCGGCGACAAAATCGACCCGATCCACGAAAAATACATCGACCAATGGGAAGCCGCCAACGAAGGCTGGACAGTGACACCAGAAGTCGTCGGCTGGGCTCAGTGCCAGGACAAGGCAACGACACTGGCAGCTGCAGGTTCCCCGGTCGGCATGGCCTATGTTGGCTCGCGGACACTGAAACAATTTGCTGAAAACGATCTCATCGTTCCAGTCCCAATGAGCGATGAAGAAAAAGCAAGCTACTATCCGAACATCGTCGACACGGTTTCCTTCGACGACACTCAGTGGGGCGTTCCTATCGCCTTCTCGACCAAAGCGCTTTACTGGAACAAGGATCTCTTCAAGCAGGCAGGGCTTGATCCTGAAACGCCGCCGAAGACCTGGGCGGAAGAGATCGAGTTCTCAAAGATCATCAAGGAAAAAACCGGTATTCCTGGCTACGGTCTTCCAGCGAAATCCTTTGACAACACCATGCACCAGTTCCTGCATTGGGTGTATACGAACAACGGCAAAGTCATCGACGCTGATGGCAATATCGTGATGGATAGCCCGGAAGTCCTTGCGGCTCTTCAGGCTTATAAGGACATCACGCCTTATTCCGTCGAAGGTCCAACCGCATACGAACAAAATGAAATGCGCGCAATCTGGCTGGATGGCAAGGTCGCCATGATTCAGAACAGCTCAGGTGCAGCCTCCCGTGCACAGGGCACTGACATGAACTGGGGTGTGACGACCCTGCCTCTCGGACCATCAGCAAAAGGCCCCGGCACTCTGCTTATTACTGACAGTCTGGCGGTCTTCAAAGGAACTGGCGTCGAGGAAAAAGCAGTCGAATTCGCCAAGTTCATAACCTCTCCTGGTCCGCAAGGCGAGTACGAGTTACAGGGCGGCGCCGGCCTGACCCCGCTTCGTCCCTCCGCTCAGGTTGACGCATTCGTCGCCAAAGACCCTTATTGGAAGCCGTTCATCGACGGTATCTCAAACGCTGGTCCTGAGCCAATCTTCACGGACTACAAGGGTTTTCAGGACGTAATGATCGAGATGGTTCAGTCCGTCGTAACCGATCAGGCCGAGCCTAAGGCAGCTCTCGATAAGGCCGCTGCTGACCTTGAACAGTACAAGTAAGTCACGTTGATGCGCCGCCGCAGTTCAATTCAACTGCGGTGGCGGGTTTCATCTACGTCAGTTTCCATTGCCCATGTGGCAATGACGAAAAGAGGTCAGTCTTGGGACAGCTTTATCTCAACAAGGTCACGAAGTCCTTCGGGTCGATTGACGTCATCAAAGGGGTGACCCTCGACGTTGAGGACGGTGAATTCGTCGTATTCGTTGGCCCTTCCGGATGCGGAAAGTCCACCTTGCTGCGCATCATTGCAGGTTTGGACGATGCCACCGAGGGCGAAATTGTCATCGATGGCCTGAAGGTCAATGATCTGGCACCAGTCAATCGTGGCATTGCAATGGTGTTTCAATCCTATGCGCTCTACCCACATATGTCTGTTTTCGAGAACATCGCCTTTCCGCTGCGCGTGGAAAAGATGGCGGAAGCTGAAATAACGGAAAAGGTCGAAAGCGTCGCTGCCGTCCTGAAGCTCGACAAGCACTTGCAGCAAAGGCCTGGAGCCCTTTCAGGCGGTCAACGCCAGCGCGTCGCCATCGGTCGTGCCATCGTGCGTGAGCCGAAGATCTTTCTGTTCGACGAACCTCTGTCGAACCTCGACGCAGCTCTGCGCGCCGACATGCGCATCGAGTTGACAAAGCTGCATCATGATCTTGCAGCCACCATGATCTACGTCACCCACGATCAGATCGAAGCCATGACCATGGCAGATCGTATTGTGGTGCTCAATGGCGGCTACATCTCTCAAGTCGGCAAGCCGCTTGAGCTCTATCACAAGCCACAAAACATGTTTGTCGCAGGTTTTATTGGAAATCCAAAAATGAATTTCCTGCCAGCGATTTGCACCGCGGCCGGACCAGAAGGCGTGAGCGTTGTTTGTGAAAATCAAACCGTGACGATTCCTGTGGAACCACGCGAAGGCCTTGTGGGCGCGAAGCTGATCCTGGGCATCCGCCCAGAACACATCGATCTAGGCCAAGGCGATGTGCAAATGTCCATTGTCCCATCTGTTGTCGAACGGCTCGGCGTTAACACAATTGTCTATTCGTCAGCCGCCGACGATGAACCTTTCAGTGCCGCCCTTGCTGGCGCCGCTGTCATTGCCGTAGACACTCCCGCGACGATCGGCTTCAGCGCAGCCGATTGCCATCTCTTTGATGACCAAGGGGAGGCTTTGGAGCGGCGCACCGAACTTCACGAAATTGATCTTGAAGCTCTGAACGCAACCTAGCCAAAAAACCGTCAAGGCTGGACGCCCATCAGGGGCGTCCTCACAAGCTGATCCAAGGTAAAATTTCCGCGCCAGCTCACTGGCGCGGGCATCTTCATAACGAGTAAAGATCGCGGTTACCAGACGTAGCCGCGGGCTGCGACAGGCTCCACACGCGTGATCACTCCGCCTTTGTGAAACACCATTTGGTCAACCAGATTCGAGACGACGCATGTGTGGTTCGGAATAATCCGGATCCGGTCGCCGACCTGTGGCCGCTTGTCTGGATCGCATTTCGAAAGATCCAGAACGCCATGCTCTTCGGACAGGCCCGTGATAACAGCTTCCGGATGGTTCACGACATAGCCGAAATCATCGAAACCCAGCAGATCAGACGTCAGCGCCTTTGAACCCGCATCGATGACAGCCCGCGTCTGTGTCGGACGCGAGACAACTGTCGCCAGAATTTCCATTGCACAGTCGTCCAGGCTGCAATGCCCGGCCCGAGCCATGGCACGATCATTGTAGACGTAAGTCCCTGCTCGATGCTCGGTTGCTGATGGCACCAGATGCGCATTGAATAGGCTCGGCGTCCCGCCATTGCTAACGATGCCACAAGTAATGCCGCGAGCTTTCAGAAGCCCGATAGCCTCGCTCAGGAACGCTTCTGTCTCCAGCTCGCCATCCGTCTTGGGATAGGTCAGAAGCCCGCCGAACGTCAGCCCGTCGCTACCAGAGATCAGGCAAGCCAGGTCGAATGCTTCAGCAGCGGACTGCACGCCACAGCGCCCACCGCCTGTGTCACATTCGACCAATACCTTGAGAGCCTTGTCCTTGCCGCCAAACATGCCGGATAATCCGGACACTGTCGTTGCGCTGTCCGCAACGACTTTCAGATCATCGATGCGTCCATTTAGAACTGCCAACTCTTCCAGCTTTTCTGGTCCCAGAATACTGAAGGTGATCAGAATGTCCTGAAAGCCGGCATCGGCAAAGACATCAGCTTCACTGATCTTCTGGCAGTTGAGACCCTGCGCGCCGGCTTCCGCCTGACGTGTGGCAATCGCCGGAATTTTATGGGTCTTGATATGTGGGCGGAACGCCTTGCCGATCTTGTCCATGTAGGATTGGACGCGGGTAATATTATTTTCCAGCCGATCTTCATCGATCACCGGAAGCGGCGTTGAAAGCTGGGTAATGAACGAACCGACCAGCGACGTGTTAGGAGCAAGTTTATGTAGTTTCTTATCCATGAGGGTTTTTCATCATTGGCCAGATATCCCGGCGAGCATGCCTGTAGGGCGTGTTGGCAGGAGAGTTCGGATAGGGCGAGCCCGCCGAACAATAAAGGATTTGCGAGGCAATCTTACTGAAGGACGCATGGAAGTGGTTGGTCGATTTAATGACCAGAATTTTCTTTTGCGCAGGATCAATACCCATAACGGAAAACAATGACGGATCAAAGCTCTGGGCTCTTACCGAATTCAGAATGATATCGATGCCATTCAAGCGGATATGCGCTGCATCGCCAAAAGGGGCGAAGCTCTCTCCGAAACGCATTTCAGCATCCCTTACCAACTTGACGATTGATACGCGGCCATCGACCGGGCTGCCTGTTCCTGGCGCTGACTTCGCACCAAACCGCAGGGGGATCTCGGCTCCCTCCCCCGCAGCCATGCAGATCTGAACTGCAACCGGATCCCAAATTGTGCCAAAGGCAACGCCCTCTCCGCCTCTTTCGATAAACTCTGCGAGAAGCACAGTTGCGTCTCCGGCAGTTCCACCACCCGGATTATCCCACATGTCGGCTATAACCGTCGGTCCGCTTTCAGCAAGCATTGCCTGTGCGACGGCTTCATCAACCGACAGCTGAGCCATCATATGACGGCCTCGGTTGGCAAAGAGTTCAAGGCCAAGCGAGCGGGTCAGTTGCGCTCCCTTCTCGGCATTGCCATTGGTCACCGCGATCATCTTTGTGCCCATTTCCGGCACATCACCAGCCATGAAGCCGTGTATCACAGACAAGGAGAGGACATCATTATCTTTGGTCTCAATCTGGTGAAGCTTGTCGACGAAAGAGCGCATTGGTTCTCGCGAAGTCGGAAACACGTCAATCATCCGGCAGTCAAAAACCGACATGATCGGGGTGACCCGCCCCTCGAGCGTATCGACAGCAATCCGCCAGAGGTCTTCTGCCCGATCAACGAAATCCGTATGCGGAAACTCCTTGAAGACTACAAAGAAATCTATCGCTGCAACTCGCTTTTCCGTCAGATGGCTATGCGGATCAAGTTCTGCACAAACCAGCACATCCGGGCCTACCAGGTCCCGAATACAGGTCAGGAGATCGCCTTCTGGGTCCAAATAGCCATCAGCGACCATTGCCCCATGAAGACCAAGAACAACCCCATCAACCGGCAATGCAGCTCGAAGTTGATCGAGAATTTCGTCTCGCAGACTTTCATAAGCTTGACGGTTGACCAGCCCTGCAGGGTCCGCCCAGGCAGCGGTTCCCTCGACCAGGGACCAGCCTTTCTCAGTGCAGACTCGTCGTCCAACCGTGAGCGGTGCGGAGCACAAAGTAGGCGTGACCGGATGTTCGCCGGGCTTCGCATAGAGGGACGCTTCGAACCCGCGCCGATCAATGCAGATAGGGGAAAAAGTGTTCGTTTCCGTCGCGAGAACAGCAGTAAAGAGCTTCAAGGGATTGGTTCCTGACGTGGAGACCACAAAGGGGCCTCAGCTTTCAGTCAATGGGTAGGGCAGATAGCCTGTAAAGCCAGAAATTTTCCAGCCGTCATTTTGCGCCCTGCAGTAATAAAGTGTCTGCCATTGCATGACATCGAAGTTTCCATCAGCACGCATGATGCCACCATCGAACTTCTTGCGCACAAGAGCCACGTCGCCCTTGATTTCGATTTCCTCCAGACGCGTTGCAGTGTGAATTGCCTTGCGGACGTCTTCAGCAAACTCGACTTCGGCAAATTCACGCGCCTGTTTTAGCCATTCATCGCGGTAGTGCTCAAGTGTGGGAAACGCCAGGGACCATTTATCTGGATTACTCGCCTTGTTTCCGCTGATCCCCAGAAAGCCCAAAGCAATGAAATCATCTTCGACCATGGACCAGTCGGCTGTCAGAAAAGCCTCGATATCTCGAGCGACAAGCATCTCCCAGATTGATCTGCGTGTCTCGTCTTGCTCCGGAAACGGATTGAGAAATGGATCCCGCATGGCGCCTCTATCTAAATAATTTTCATATATTGTGATTTTCTCTAGTCAATTTCTTAGCAATATGGTTCCATGTCAATCTGATAAGAAAATTATTTCCATACTAGAGTGAAGCAGACAGTATGAGCATAAAAAGATACGGCGCTGAAAAATCCGGCGCAGGTGGCCAGAACCTTCCCTTCGCGCGCGCGGTAGAAGCTGACGGATGGTTATATGTCTCCGGTCAGGTCGCCATGGTTGATGGCGAAGTGATAGAAGGTGGCATTATTCCACAGACCCACAAGGCAATCCAGAACCTGCTCAGCATTCTGGAAGAAGCCAATTATACCACTGCAGATGTTGTGCGATGCGGAATATGGTTGGATGATCCTCGTGATTTCTGGAGCTTCAACAAGATTTACCAGAGCTACTTCGGCGAAGCTCCGCCTGCCCGCGCATGTGTGCAGTCTTCAATGATGGTCGATTGCAAGGTCGAGATTGACTGCGTAGCCTATAAATCAAAGGCTTGATAACGCAGATAGGGCACGCAAAGCATGGACATCCTCGCGCGAATACAGAATGAGCAGGAGCAGTTTTCGCAGTCTGAGAAACGCATTGCGGAGATTCTTCTTAACGACTTCGATTTCGCGGTGAATGCCTCTATCGTGGAATTGGCTGAGCGGGCGGAAGTGTCTCCTCCGACGGTCACTCGTTTTTGCCGCAGACTGAATTGCCAGAACTACGCGGATTTCAAAGTTCAGCTGGCGAAAACCATGTTTGTGGGTGCACGCTATCTGAACCCAGGCACCAAGAGTACGGCGCCAGCAGATGTGGCCGAAGACATCGTTACCAAGGCCCAAAACGCCCTGTTTCTATTTCACCGTGCCTTTGATCCCGCGGCTGCTCAGTCTGTCGCAGATATCCTGTCCAAGTCGGAAATGATCTACGCCTTCGGGTCAGGCGGAAATTCATCAATGATTGCCCATGAGTTTCAAAACCGCCTGTTCCGGCTTGGCCTTCGGATAACCTCCTCGACCGATCATCACATGCAGATGATGCAGGCGGCTGCCGCCCGGCCGGAAGATTCAGTGATTGGCTCATCCTTTTCCGGCCGAAATATGGAACTTGTCCGTGTCTTCACCATGGCACGGGAAGCAGGCGCAACAACGATTGCCCTGACTCAGGCAGACAGCCCTGTTGCCAAGGCTGCCGACCATGTCTTGGCTATTGATCTGCCGGAAGGCAACAACATCTTCCGCCCAACCTCCACCCGCTTTGTTTATCTCGCACTCGTGGACATTCTGGCCAATCTGGTTGCGTACCAAAACCGGGCCCAATCGACAGTGGCCCTTCGCCACATCAAACACCAACTGGTTGCCTATCGCGATGAAGACGACAAGCAGCTCCTTGGGGACTGACCGCTTCTGCGGTTCCTGTCTCTCCAAAATCTAGGACACGACATGACTGGAACCGTAGCAGTTGTAACCGGTGCGGCCGGTGACATTGGCCTGGCCATCGCCCAACGCCTGTCAGATACACATGATAAGATCATTCTCGCTGACATCAATTCGGAAGCTGTCGCCAAATTATGCGATGTTAGGGAAGATAAATTCATACCAGCCGTATGTGATGTAACAAGTGAAGCGGACTGTGCGGAACTGGCCAGGTTTGCCGCAAGTCATGGCCCTGTAAATGCGCTGATCAACAATGCCGGAGCGGCACGGGCAACCACCCTGGCTGACACCACTGCGGAGATCTTCCGCAACGACACCGCGCTTAATCTGGAAGCCTCTTTTCTGACTTTCAAAGCCTTTGAGGCCGCACTCAAGCAAAGTCGTGGCAGCATCGTCAACATTGCCTCCGTCAATGGTCTCGCTGTCTTCGGCCACCCGGCTTACAGCGCTGCCAAGGCTGCCATGATCCACCTGACCAAGCTGATCGCAGTCGAATACGGCAAATACGGCATCCGCTGCAACGCCATTGCGCCCGGAACAGTCAAGACCCAGGCTTGGGAGGACCGCGCCGCAGTCAATCCGAATGTATTCGAAGAAGCAAAGCGCTGGTATCCGTTGCAGCGCGTCGCGGATCCAGCAGATGTTGCAAATGCCGTCTCATTTTTGTCCGGCGCGGAAGCCTCAGCCATCACAGGGGTTTGCCTGCCGGTCGACTGCGGCCTCTTGGCGGGCCAGGCAGAGCTCGCTCGCACTTTCAGCCAATCCGACAACTACTAAAAATAAACGATTTCCAAAGGACATACGCCATGGTCACGCTTCCCTTTGTGCTCGAAAACAGCTGGTATCCGATTGAAGGTGATCTGGCAGGCGGTTTTTCCTTTGTTCTGCACAATATGTCCGGAGCGGAAATCAGTAATTTCCGCTTGATCTACACGAGCTTGACCCGTGTCACAGACGAAGCTGTTTGCCAAAATGCGACCTTGCTCCGGCGTAATGCCAATTTCCATGAGTTCGGTCCGCCAGAAGGGTTTAAACTGGCCCCGGGAGACTCCTGGGCTTTCAAGGTCGATGGTTTACATCGATCTGCGAAACACCGTACTGATGGCGCAAAGTCCGCCTATGTGACCCTGTCCGATGGGACCCACAAGCCTTGCGCTATCGGCGATTTGATGCTGGAGGGCCGCCATAGCGAACCAGCCCCGAAGCTCCTCCCCGATGGCAAGGTAAGTGAACCTTTCTTTCTTCAGCCTTGGCCGAAAAAAACAAGTCTTGGCAAAGGGGACAGTTATCCCGTCGCCCTGTTCCTCAAGTCAGCAACAAGCGACGAAAAGTCGTCCGTGCAAAAAGTACAGACGCTCTATCAGCGCCTGTTCGCAGCAGACCATGTCCCCTTTGCACTCAGCCCTGTGCATGAGGGGCGAGAATTGGTGTTGCGTAAGACAAACACGCTTGCCAACGAAGAGTACAAGCTGACCTTTTCGGAAACGGAAGTGGCTCTTACTTACACAATGGAAAGCGGTCTTCAATACGGGCTGACGACACTTGCCCAGCTGCTGCACGGCGCAAGACAGGATCCGGAAACGTTTTCCTTCCCCTCCTCCGGTACGATTGACGACACCCCCCGATATGGCTGGCGCGGCTGCCATCTGGATGTATCCCGTCAGTTCTATCCGACGGCTGATGTCACCAGGCTGATCGATATCCTCGCCTGGTACAAGATGAACATCTTCCATTGGCATCTGACCGATGACGAAGCCTGGAGACTGGAGATCAAGGCCTATCCAGAGCTAACCACCATTGGTGCGACCCGTGGCCCTGACGAGATCTTGCTGCCGCAGCTTGGCAATGGCGCAGAAATCGTCAGCGGCTTCTATTCTCAGGATGAGGTGAAAGCCGTTGTCGCCCATGCAGCACACCTTGGCCTTGAGGTTGTTCCCGAGGTCGACATTCCAGGTCATTGCACGGCCGTTCTCGCCATTTTCGGCAACCTGTCTGATGGTCAGGAAGCACCGGACAGCTATCACTCTGTCCAAGGCTTCCCAAACAACGCTCTCAATCCTGCCATCGAAGCAACCTACGCGTTCCTCGCCACGGTATTCGATGAAATGGCATCACTCTTTCCCTCTCGCTACGTCCACATTGGCGGTGACGAAGTCGCAGACGGCTCATGGCTGGCCTCCCCCAAGGCCAAAAAGCTCATGGAACAAGAAGGCCTTGAAGGCACCTTTGGTCTGCAATCCTATTTCATGAAACGGGTTCAGCAGATGCTTCTGGAACGTGGCAAGTGCCTGGCCGGCTGGGATGAAGTGTCCCATGGCGGCGGCGTAAGTCCCGAAGGCACACTCCTGATGGCATGGCAGAACCCGGACGTCGGCATAGACCTGGCGCGCAAGGGCTATGACGTCGTCATGACACCGGGACAGGCCTATTACCTGGATATGGTTCAGGACGACGCCTGGCAGGAGCCCGGCGCGAGCTGGGCCGGCACTGTTCCGCCTGAACACTCCTATCATTATGAGGCGGAAGGTGATTTCCCGGAAGACTTGCGTCCGCGTCTGAAAGGCATACAGGCCTGCATCTGGTCCGAGAATTTCCTGTCACATGATTATTTCAACCGCCTGGTGTTCCCTCGACTTTGTGCAGTGGCTGAGGCCGGTTGGTCGCCGAAAGATGCCAAGGACTGGCTGCGTTTTGCTGCCATCGCCCCCTACGCTCCCAAGCTGTGAAGGACTGAACTCATGCGCATTGCCGTCGGCGGAATTCATACCGAATGCAGCACCTATTCCCCGGTGTTGATGCAGCCGGAGGACTTCTTCGTAATGCGGGGAGACGATCTCATAACATCCGAGTATTTCTCGTTTCTGCCCCGACCAGAGGTCATCCTATTCCCTCTCCTTCATGCCCGCGCAGTGCCTGGCGGCCCGGTGGCTCGGGCAACTTACGAGAGTTTCAAGGCAGAGTTCATTGATCGCCTGAAAGCTGCCTTACCTGTCGACGGGGTCTACCTCGCCATGCACGGTGCAATCAATGTCGAGGGTATGGACGACGCCGAAGGCGACTGGATTTCCGCTGTTCGTGATGTGGTCGGCCCGGACCTTCCCATGGCCGCAAGCTATGACCTGCACGGCAATGTCAGCCAACGGATCATCGACCAACTCGACATTTTCGCTGGTTACCGTACCGCCCCGCATATCGACGTTCGCGAAACCATGATGCGGACCTATTCCATGTTGGTGGAATGTCTGACCAGCGGAGAAGGCCCTGGCGTTGCCTGGGCTCCTGTTCCGGTTCTGCTGCCGGGCGAGAGAACCTCAACGGAAGATCAACCAGCTGCCCGTCTTTATGACGTACTCGCCAACTACGACAAGGCAGACGGCGTCCTGGATGCCAATTTGATGGTGGGTTACGTATGGGCCGACGAGCCCCGCGCAACAGCCTGCGCGGTTGTCACCGGAACGAACAAACCGGCAGCAGCCAAAGCCGCCGAAGCCATCGCACAGTCCTATTGGGATGCCCGCGACGACTTCAGATTTGGTCCTGCGACCGGGCCGTTGGCAGACATGATGGCATTAGCGGAAAGCTCTGTAACCAAGCCGGTGATCCTCGCCGATTCCGGCGATAATCCGACAGGTGGCGGTGTCGGAGACCGGGCTGATGTTCTGGGTGAACTGCTGAAGCGCGGTTTTACCGGCGCTCTTCTGGCTGGCATTACAGATGCACCCAATGTCCAGAAGTGCTTCAAGGCCGAAATTGGAGCAACGCTAAAACTGAAAATCGGCGGGTCTCTCGATCCATCAAGTCGGCCGGTCGAGGTGACAGCCCGGTTACTCACACTGGATGACCAGCCAGGCAGCTTGCAAGACGAACGCCAGGCGGTTTTGGAGATTAATGGAAACACGGTTGTTCTGGCAGCGCGCCGTCGCCCCTATCACAATATCGCCGATTTCACCCGCCTTGGCCTTGATCCGCAGTCGGCCCGCCTTGTCGTGGTCAAGTCGGGCTATCTCTCGCCTGAACTTGCCCCTATTGCTGCCCCCAATCTCATGGCACTGACAAATGGCGTTGTGAACCAGGATATCGAGCGTTTGCCCAACCTGCGCAGGGCAGGCCCCGCCTACCCTTTCGACAAGGACTTCGCCTTTACGCCCACGGCTCGCTTTTCGGCGCGCTGGAAGGACTGAGCAATCTCTCTGACTGACGCTAAATCAGTCGCCATTTTCTTTGGTTTTTATCCATGCTCTCAATGTACGCGGCAGCCTTTCGTCATACCCCGATCCGGGTCAGCGCAATTGCCATTTTTTTCTTTGGCCTTGCCGGCGCTGCGACGACCCCGTTCCAGTCCGTCATCGCCATTCAGGAGTTTGGTCTGAGCGATGCCGCATACTCGGCTGTGATCTTGTTTGCTGCCATCATCAATGTGGTGGCCAGTGTCGTGATCGGCATCTTTTCTGACCGTCTGGGCGACTACAGACGCGCCCTTCTTATGGTAAGCTGTTTCGGCATAGCCGGTTCTGGCCTGATCTACTTCGGTGCGAACACCGTCAGCTTTCTCATCGGCTTACTGGCCCTGCTTCCGATTTTCGGGGCTCTCAACTCGCTGATATTTGCCAATGTACGCGCCTATGCTGTGACTTTACCGGGCAATGAGTTTGCCGGGATCAATGCTGCTGTTCGTGCCATGATTTCCCTATCCTGGGTTTTGGTTCCGGGCCTTGTCGGTATGTTTCTGGCACATGCTGGCAGCATGCTACCAGCCTACCTGATCGCAATGGCAGCCTGTGTTGTCTGCTTTGGCTTGTTTCAATTTGCATTACCGCCCACACCGCTGGTCTCCAGTGAGTTGAAGCCGAAGGTGCCGTTCATGGCATCTATAAAACGGATCGCTCGTCCTGGTGTTGTGATCCGTTTGCTGGCCATTTCACTCATCACTTCCATGCTGCATGTGAACGCAGCAGTTCTGCCGCTTGTGACAACGGACATTGCAGGAGGAACACTGACCGATGTTGGAGTGATCATCGGCATGGTCGCTGTTCTGGAAATCGTTTTCATTTTTTTCTGGGGCCGTATGGAACCGAAATATGGGCCAGTGCGAACCATCGGCGCAGGCTCGATCCTATACGCTGCCTATCTGATCCTGCTGGGCCAGTCTTCATCCCCCATGCACATCTATGCGCTCTGCCTGATTAGCGGTCTGGGGGCCGCCGCAATCATCAGCTTGCCAATCACATATCTGCAGGAGCTCATTCCTGATCTCGCAGGCCTTGGCAGTTCTTTGATTTCCGTCAATCTGTTTGTGAGCGCGGGCATCAGCGCAATACTCTTTGCTCTCGGCACCTATGTGTCTGATTATGCTGGCACCTCCATCCTGGGCGGACTAGCAGGCATCTTGGGTGTTGCTCTCGTGTATGGCCTTGATGGCCGCCGTGCCGCTACAGTGAATTAGGAGCCGTCATGTCCCACAATAGCCAAACACTCTCCCAGGCAAGTACCCAGGCCGACAAGTCTGTTCTTCTAGAAGTCTGCGTGGATACGATCGATGGCTTGATCGCAGCTGTAGAGGGAGGCGCAGACCGGATAGAGTTGTGCTCTGCATTGTCTTTAGGCGGGCTAACGCCTTCGGTTGGCTTCATGCAGCAGGCTGCAACCTTTGGAATCCCGGTCTATCCTTTGATCCGCCCAAGACACGGCGGGTTCCATTATTCAACGGCAGAACTGGACACGATCAAACGTGACATAGATGCCGCCGCCGCCTGCAGCCTTCCCGGGGTCGTCATTGGAGCCTGCACCAGTGCCGGACACTTGGACACCAAGGTCCTTACAGACCTCATCCGACATGCCGGTCCGATGAACATCACATTGCACCGGGCCTTTGATCTGGTGCCCGATCAACAGGATGCGCTTGAGACAGCCATTGAGCTGGGCTTTTCCCGGATCTTGACCTCAGGCGGCGCGAAAACCGCGATGGACGGCATGGAGGCCATTTCAGCGCTTGCTTATGCTGCGAAGAACAGGATCTCCATCATGCCTGGCAGCGGAATCCAGCCCTCCAACGTAGCTAGCTTCCTAGCCACCTTGCCGATTACTGAAATTCACGCCTCCTGCTCATCTCCTCAAATGGATGAAGCTGGAAAAATCTCCGAGCTTGGCTTTCTCTCTGGCCCGGCAAAACAAACAAATGCAGACGTCGTTCGGGCTATGATATCAGAAATCAACAAGACCTAGCAGACTTCGTGTCATGGCTATCGGTTACAACGAAACTCGTCCCCATAGCCCAATCGAAAACAACTCACCGATATCGCTGAGGAACGGCCCAAAAGCGGCGGCTCCGCACTGCGCCTTAGGGCTCAGGCTCATAAAATTGGAACCGCTGGCGTTGAACTTGAAAAGGAGGAGCAGGAAAAGCCTGTAGGGCTATGCCTTGCATGGATCAAAAGCTCTGATGCCAACTCCGCAGCAGGTTTACCGTCCTTCGGATGGATCTGGAACGGGCCGTCTACAGTGCATTCAACTTTATGGGCCCGAGCCTTAAGACCCGAAAAATTGCCAGCCAGTTGGTCCAAACAAGCGGAGCTGGTAAAGCTAACATTTCCTAACTAAGCGATGGAGCAATTCAACGGCAGAGGCTCTGGCTTTTGCGCCAGACGCTGTCCAGTGACTTCCAGGACCAGCGGGACCTTATCAAGTCTCCTGGGTAAGCCGCCGCACCGCAAACCCCATGCGTTAAAACGCAACCGCAGAAAAACGGGGAAGCTCACTGTAGTGTCAGCAATGACTGCGCTCCGCAGCAAAACAGAGACAGCGTAAAGCTCTGATAATCCGAACGAATATCAGGAAAACAAACTTATACTATGCATAAATCGGGAGAATGGCTGTGCATTTATTTTCTGGCGAACCGGTCTGGTTTTATGCGCAGCAAAAATGGCGATAGAAAGCAAGAAAAAACCTCCTTCAACATCAGAAAAATACTATTATTCAATAACTTGATCGTGAAAACGCATCTTCTCTTTTTTGGAAATTCGGTTGAGATGGCTATCCAAGGTTATCTGATATTCGTTTTTAAGCGGGATAAACCGGTCCAAATCGTGCCGTTGGGCGCGAGACGATTGTCGTTAAACGTAATTGGATTGTCGTTACGCGGGTTTACTCAGCGTTTAGCCGGTTACGAAATGCCAGGACCCGGGGTCGCAGGGGCATTGCGCAAGCTGATTTTGGCACTCAACGCCATTGTGCGATGGCTTTTTGCGGTTACGCGAGCCGTATTTTGAGTGGACTGTCAGACACTTGCCCGTGTGCGTTTTGAGTGGTTTGGCGTTGGCGCACGCAGGCCTTAACGGTCTCACCATTCTAATATTCGCCGTAATCCACAGGCGGATTGGAAAAATATTCTACAATTTGAGGGCCATTTTAGGCCAGATACGCAAACTTGTTTTAAACGGGTCTAAAACACCTCTTGAAGGGTCTTTGAAGACCTTTTGAACACACACGCGTTTGGTCGGAAACAGTTTTGCTTTCTGCAGGGAACCCATTGCGGGTCTCGGCTGTGGTTTTGTAACCTTCTCCTTAGTTCCAGCGTATTCAAATCATCGAACATGGCCCTGCGCCTTGACGGCGGGCCGAGTGGAGAATGCAGATTCATCCGCCAAACGAAGACCTGTGTCCGATTGATCGCCTTGTGCCTTACGCGAACAATGCCCGCAGCCATTCCAGGAAACAAATCAGACAGATCGCAGACAGCATCAAACGCTTTGGCTTCTGTAATCCGGTGCTGGTCGCAGACGACAACACGATCATAGCTGGCCACGGCCGGGTTGAAGCTGCCAAATTGATCGGCATGGCCGATGTTCCAGTTCGCAGGCTCTCACATTTATCGCACGATGAGGTTCGGGCTTACATTCTGGCCGACAACAAACTGGCAGAAAACGCCGGTTGGGACCGGGATCTTCTCGCCATTGAAATGCAAGGCCTGATGGATCTCGATTTTGACATTGAGGATCTGGGCTTTTCGACTGCCGAAATCGACCTGACCATTGGCGACGCTCAACCGTCCTCTTCAATAGCCGAGACTGGTCTGGATGTCGTTGAGCCCGTGGATCCGGGACCTACGGTAACCCGATCGGGCGACCTCTGGCAGCTTGGACCGCATCGGCTTCTGTGCGGTGATGCGCGGTCCGATGAGGAAGTGAGCCGCCTGTGTGGTGGCCAGCCAGCCTCCCTGCTGTTCACCGATCCGCCCTAAAACGTCCCAATCGATGGACATGTCAGTGGGCTTGGCAGCGTCAAACATCGTGAGTTTGCTCTGGCGTCCGGCGAGATGGATGAGGCCGGGTTTACCCTGTTCCTGCGCCAGTCTCTAAAGGCTGCAGCGTCGCAGTTGGTCGATGGTGCTATTGCCTATGTCTGCATGGACTGGCGTCACATGCGCGAGGTGCTCGACGCAGGTCATTCAGTCTTCAATGAGCTGAAGAACCTGTGCGTCTGGAACAAGACCAATGGCGGCATGGGCTCGTTTTACCGCTCGAAGCACGAACTCGTCTTTGTGTTCAAGAAAGGCACTGCGCCCCACATCAACACCTTCGGTCTGGGAGACACGGGGCGCTACCGCACCAACGTCTGGGATTATCCTGGCATCAGTTCACTGGGGGCAACCAGAAATGATGCCCTTGCCATGCATCCGACCTTCAAGCCGGTGGCCCTGATTGCCGATGCGATCCGGGATTGTTCAAGGCGCGGTGATGTTGTGCTCGACGTGTTTGGTGGATCGGGGTCAACGTTGATTGCTGCTGATCAGTGCGGGCGTGTTGCCCGGCTTATCGAGATCGATCCGCTTTACTGTGACACCATCATTCGTCGGTTTGAGCGCGTGACCGGAGAGCGCGCACATCTGGCTTCGACCGAAGAGGCATTCGCAGATGTGAAAGCGCAGCGGGAGAGGGGACCCGGCACAGGCACCCAGACCAAGACTGGGATTGAACACATCAGCCAGCAGTCCCTTGTAGAGGGAGACGCATGATGGCTGTCAGAAGAAACAAGTCGCGCCAAGCTGCCTCAGGGGGACCTGAGCTCCCTGCCCTCACCCCGTTGTAACTGGCGCTTCTGTAGGAGGCCAATCGAAAGGTCACGATCGTCAGTGATGGCCAGCAGCAGCAGGTGAGTATAGATCAGGTCGTGTCCCGTAAGTTGCTGCAGATGGCGGCAAACGGCTCGGTCCATGCGCTCAGCAATGCGGTCAACGAAATCAACGCGGCGCAACGGCTTCAGCAAAAGCAGATTGACGAGGATGTCGATTTGGCAATCGATATAAAAAGCATCAACGACAGCTGCTCGACCAGGCTATCGAAAATGGTGACGACCCCGAGACTGTTTTACCTCATCCGGACGATATTCAAGTCATTGAGGGTCGGGGCTACAGGATCACCGGTCCAGCCGATGAAGTCGGTCTCAAGATCGTCAAAGCGCACTGCGGCAAACGCGACGTGTTGATATTGCAGGCTGCGTTGGAAGAGCGGATTGGCGGAGCGACACCAGATCCGGTTTGTGAGACCACAGGGGAGCCATTTGCCGGTGCAACTGCTCTTGTCCTCGCCCACGTCATGAACACTGATTTGCCAGAGCGGTACACAAAATCGGACGTAGACCTGACAAGGGATCTCATGCGTCACGGCAGGATGACAAAACGCGAATTGCTGAAGGAAACTCATCGTGCATGGGCGTCAATCCAAAGCACGAAACCGCGTGGTTGGGTTCTACCGCCCTACCAACAAACACTGGCGAGGCTGGAGCAGTGCATGTCGCTCTGTGTAAACCTTGCACACAAGATGAAAGACAGGAAACGCACAAGTGAGAGAGAAATAGTGGCGGAGATCATGAAGATGGGGTGACTTGCAGCGAGACTGTCAAACAATGGTGCCATTAGACCCGAGTGACAGTAGGCCGTGGTCCAGAGGACGAGACAGGCTCAGGCCGGCCATGCTTTGGCTTTCAAAATGGAGCTAGCAAGTAGGCGGATCATCACATCAAGCTCAAGAGAGTTCAAACAACTTGTAAAGTTAATAGGCAGAGCAGATGAACAGCCCGGCATAGGCGCAGCCCGGGATGATGCAAGGAATGCCTACGAAAAGGTAGGGCCGCTTTCCAAACTATAGGGATGGACCAATCAGATGGGGCCGATCAGCTGCCGAGGCCGTGCAAGTCATTGACTTTGCAACGGTCGAAGACCTTGAAGGCGTCATAGTTTCGGCGTTCGGAGATCCGGGGCTGGAAGATCTCGCCAGCCGATTGCTCGTTCCGGTCGTTGGCATTGCCCAATCCGGCATGCAAGCAGCAGCGGCTGGTGGCAGGCGGTATTCAGTGGTGACAACAACCCCGGATCTCGTAGGGGCCATACAAAGGAAAGCCAAGATGCTGGGCCTTGGGCCTCAGCTTGCCTCCATCCGCCTGACGTCAGGGGATCTGGCAGAGACCATGACCCACCCGGACCTTTTGTCGGACCGTCTGGGTGCCGCAGTTGAAGAGGCCGTCCGGCTCGACGGCGCATCCGCAATTGTGATTGGCGGCGGCCCGCTGGCAGAAGCTGCAAAGAGCCTGGAGAACCGGGTTTCCGTTCCTTTGATCGAACCGGTGCCCGAAGCAGTCCGTAGTCTAAGGGCTCGGATTTAAGAAAACCCGGCGCGGTAAAACGTTTGCCTCATTTCCCGCCAGCAGATGAAAAAATTGCCAACTGAAATTACGCAATGAATACAGTTTCTGCGCAAAAAACAAACTCCCCTCCGCCGTGAGAGAGGCGGATATAAGCGGCGTGGCTGTGATATGCCTCACCTTACGGAAGGCGCCGGTGGAACTCTGCCCGCGGATCGACGCAATTAGTGTCGACATCCGCGACATGGGCCCCTCTGCCTACAAAAAGCGTATTTCCTCAGGAACTGAATGAATGCAAAGAACGCTACCCGACTTCGGATTAATTCGCAGTCGAGAACACCGCTCGTCAAAGTGAAAGAACCGCAAACGGAAATGGCTTCCAGTCCCGCAGGGGCGAGGTTCCCGCCTAAGTTCCAGAGGCGGACGTCTAATTCGTCAGGCCCGCCTGCGCTGCCCACGCAGTATGACGGGCTTTGCGCATTCAAAACTCCTGCGTCCGCCTTTCCAGCCAGCCAGCGGGCGCGCTATTGTACGGACGGCTTCTCCGGGACTACTGCAATCGAGAAGCACGATATCGGCCTCGCCGCCAATTCGGATACCGTATTCCTGTCCCATCAAGGCCGCGGCATCTTTTGAAACCATATCGAAGGCTGCATGGATATCTTCTTCCCGGGCAAGCTGGGCGACATTAGCGTAAAAATTTGCCATTCGCCCCAGCGAAGCATCACCGTACGGAGTGAACGGGTTCAGGATATTGTTACTCGCAATCGATGTTCGAACTCCATTCGCATGGAGGAGATGGGCTGGCGCGACACCACGCGGAATGAGATGATCAAACGCGCGACCATTTAAAAACATGTCAGTTGCAGGCAAAACTGTGAGCCCAATACCGGCCTCCTGCAATTGATCGGCAATTGCGGTGACCCCATCCTTTCCCATCGCTGACAGATTGGTGACGTGACCGATTGATACCCGGCCCTGATAGCCTCGCCGAACCGTTTCGCTGATAACTGATGGCAGATCCGTGTGTGCCGGATCCAGGTCAAAATCGAGATGGAAGTCAACTGAAACATCATATTTTTTAGCGATGTCGAAGATCATGGCAATCTGCTTGGAAGGATCGGGATCGACATAAGGCGCTCCTCCAACAAGATCAGCACCATCACTCAGCGCGGCTTCCAAGAGTTCGTATGTCTCAAGCTCGTTGGTCAGCCCCTCCTGAGCGAAAGCGCAAATTTCGATGTCTATGGCGAAGGCATAGTCTTCCCGAATCCGCTTAATAGCTGCGAAGGAACGCAGATTGACACGCGGATCAACCTCAACAAAGGTTCGAAGCCGCGTGGTGCCATTGACGATCGCACTCTCGACCACCTTCGCCGCGCGAGCATAAACATCTTCTTCTGTAAATTCAGCCTTGGCTTTTGCCGTTTCACTAACGGCCTCGGCCAAGGTTCCCTTGCATAATGTACAGCGAGAAAGAATACCGGCCTTATCGAGATGAATGTGCGTTTCGACAAAGCCTGGGAAAGCGAACTTGCCTTCGCCATCGAACGCCTCGACTGCTTCGCAAACGAGGTTTCTGCCGATCTTGGCCACACGGCCGTTCTCGATGGCGAGATCGACAGGTCCACCGTTTTCGTTCAGGCGAACGCTGCGAATGAGAAGATCGAATTGGGGTGTCTTGCTCATGAAAGGCCTATTTCTCCAGCATTGTTTTGCGGGTCGTACGCACGCACCAGGTTGGCGGAGTACGCCTTCCGGGCCAACAAGTTGGTTCAATTGTTCAATCATCGAAACAACTTGCCCGCGCGCTACGAGTTCGCCTTCAAGCCCGGGGCACCCGACTGCCCCGGGAGTGGATAATTGCTGCGCGACCTGATCAATTTCCTTGAAGGTTTCGCATGTCCCGGTTTCATCGGACACGATCCGGATCGCATCGGCTCGGGAAATCTGGCCTGATGCCGCCGTGATGCCCGGCAAGGGGTCAGTCTCCTGCAACTGGTGTGACATTGACGCCACGCTTGAAAACGGTGCGTTTCGCGGGCCGTTCCGCAACCGCTTCGCCAATCGACCTCACCGGTAAGAGTATGAAGTCAGCGGGAGCGCCGACCGTCATCCCACTGGGACGGCCAATCACCTGAGACGGCGCGTCGCTGACCAGAGCGAACGCCAGTTCCAGATCCTCATCCGAGCGATAGTCCTGCCGGTCGCATACGATTGCGGCGCGCTCCAGAAGGTCGCCGTTTCCGAAGGGGGACCATGCATCGCGGATATTGTCGGACCCGCTGAAAACGCGAACGCCCGCCGCCTGCAAAGGCTTGACCGGTGGCATGGGAACGGGGCCGGGAGCTGTGGTCATGATGGCAATATCAGCTTTGGCAAGCAAACTTGCGGTCAAATCAAAATCAAACGCGTCGAGCTCTCCAAGGCAAAAAGCGTGGCTGACGGCGACGCGACCGTTCAGTCCCAATGCAAGCGTTCTTTCGGCGATTTGGCGCAATTCAAAAGCGCCGAGCGCTCCTGCGTCGTGCAGATGCAGGTCGATGCCAACACCGTGTTTGCCCGCGATATCGAAAACGATATCGAGATGGCCACTCACATCCCCATCAATCCCTGCCGGATCAAGACCACCGACCAGATCAGCCCCGGCTTCAATTGCGGCATTCAACAAGTCTGCCGTACCGGGATCGCGAAGGATGCCGGATTGCGGAAAGGCCACAATCTGTATGTCCATTAGATGCCGGTAGCGCTCCTTCAACGCCAGTTCGGCCTCCAGCCCCATCAAACCGATTTCGGTATCGATATCCACATGGCTGCGCAGCGCCACCGTGCCTTGTGCCGAAAGTTTTTCAATAAGCAGGGCGCCGCGTGTTTCGACCGGCACATCGATTGTACGCCGAAGGTGTTTCTCCGCCTCTATGCGTTTGCCAACCGTGTCGCCGGGGATGTGCGGAATGAAAGGCAGCCCGATAAGGGTTTTGTCCAAATGGACATGGCCATCAACCAGGCCCGGCAGTATCAGTGCCCCCTCTCCATCAAAGCTTCTGCTGGCTGCCAGAACCTCTGGCCCGAGAGATTGAATTCGACCCTGCGAAACGGCAACAGCCCCTGAGGTTCCGTCCGGGAAACGAATATTTTCAATGAGAAGTTCAGCGCGCATGTGTTTCCTATTCGATGAGACCGACACGGCGAGCCGCGACAACCCGATAAAGCGGATCACCCCACACCTGTTCCTCCTGCAATGCCGAAAAAACAAGACTGACATCATGTTCATCGTCGGAGGCGATAGCTGCAGCCTTAATATCGGCCCAACCGGGTGCTGGGAGTTCACGCATTGCTTGAAGGCATTCCGGCGTTGGCAAGTCCGGGAAGCCGATCTTCGGAACCAGCGAGGCAATGACCTGCCAAAAGACCTTGTAGAGCGCCAGTGGCTCGTCAATATGCGGTGAAACAAGGCGGGCCCAGTGCATGCCGGTCACCGCGTGCAGTGCCGAAAAATCCATCGTGGCCGCAAAGACCGCAAGGGAGGTCTCCGCCATACGCCGAGGGGTTTCTTCGTCGAGTTGCAGCCGCCCGATCAAGGGGGCGAAATCAGGCAAGGCGGCAACCGCATGAATGTTATGCCACAGAAGATCGGTCTCCGGCGTATAGGTGCGAATTCCTTCAACTGAAGAAACCGCCACAAGGATATCTGCTGGATCTCGCGTGTCCGGCTCGATCGCACCAGCATCCGGCATAGGCAGATAACACGCCGCCCAATAGCCCAGGGCGGCACCAGCTTCCGCCTTGTCCATCTTAAGCACAGCATAGGCAAGACGCATCAACGGGTGGAGCGCACTGGCTGCGACGCCTTGAACCAGATGCGGCATATAGTGCCGGATCGCTTCGGAGATTCCCCGGCTCTCAACCTCAGCGGAAAAGAAATCACGAAAGTCCGTCTCGCGCGCCCGATCCCCCATCGCGTCCTTCCATGAAGCCGTATCGATGGGCGCGAGGGACGGCGGTGGCGGAGCAAGGCGCTGCTTGTCCCGATAAATCTCATACCACTCAGCGATCCGCGCCGACGATGCACCCATGTTGCTTAGCGCGATCAACACCATGGGTGCATGATTGGCCAGAAGATAGGGAAATTCGACGCTGTCCCGTCGCGCCTGTTCCAATACAGAATCAAGCGAGTGCCCGGATACATGAAGGGTCATTGCTCACGCTCCTCATCAAACCTGCCGCTGACATGACCGCGCGGATCAAAATGGCTCTCACTGTACTGCGCGAAGTCAGACATGAAGTCTTCCGTCAATTCGGCAAACAGACTTCCCGTGACGGCATCGACAATGCGCGGAAGCCCATATTTCAGGCCGGTGACGCCGTTGCTGATCGGCCCAAGGCTCGGCAGCGCCGCGCAGTTGAACATATGAATGCGCCGGAGCCAATCGTACTGGCCAGTTGTTTTAGGCATCAGTTCGAATCCGGGGCCAAGGTAGGGATAGTTGGCGGTCGCACTGCACTCAAGCTCCGCCGGCGGCGTATACCGGTCCCGCCAAAGCGCGATGTGAGGCGCAATGTCTTTCAGTTCGGGGCGCATGGCCAGATTGTGCGCATAGCCGGTCCCCAGCAAAACGTGATCGACCAGGAAATCGGTCTTGTCCGTTACTACACGCAGGTGCTCGCCTACAACCTCCGCAGATTTGACGTTCTGGCCCAGTTGCATCTCAAAGTTGGGATAGGAAAGCGCGCGATCGAACTGGTCCTGCGTCGGCGGCACCTGAAACCTGTTGAAGAGATTCGTAAATCGCCAGCGTTCTGCATCGGGCAAATTGGCAAAGTGACCGAGATATCCAGGGAAATTCGTCCATGCCAACGCTTCGGTTCGCCCAAAGTCGGTCGCACGCGCGATCATAGTAACCTTGCTGGCACCTTGTTCCAACGCCGTGACAGCCCAGTCAAAACTCGAAGTCGCAGAACCGATGACCGCGACAGCGCGCCGCCGGAGATGGCTATCGTCCGCAATGTCGCCGCTGTGAGACCAAAATTGCCGGGGGAGCTCTCGAACAAAGTGCGGCAGCCGGGGGCCTCCGCCGCCATCAATGCCGGTGGCCAGAACAAGGTGACGGCAACGAACACGGCGAATTTCATCTTCCCTGCAGAGGGTCAGCTCCAGCCACCCGTCACGCCAAGTAATCGCCTGCAGTTCGGTTCCGTTCTCGATATTTGGCGCGGTGACGGACCGGTACCAATCCAGATAGGCCATCCAGTCCTGTCGGGACATCTTGTCGAGCTCTTGCCAGGCCTTTTCACCATATACAGCTTCAAACCAGGCGCGCGGCGTCAGGGCGGAAATGCCGAAATCCGGACCGGCAAGATGTTTTGGCGAACGCAACGTCTTCATCCGCGCACAGCCAATCCATGGCCCTTCCCAGCCAGACGGGTTGCGATCCACAATCAAGACACCATCGACACCGCGGCGCTTCAGTCCGAAGGCAATTGCAAGCCCCGACATCCCGCCGCCGCATACAACGACATTATAGTAAGGGGTGTCTCCGCCCGCCGCCGGCGGCGACACCCAAGTGTCACACAGCCCCTCGGTCCGTTCCAGCTCATCGGCTGCCATTCTCGAGAGGGCCTCGAGCCGCTGATTGAGTGTCCAGCTTTCCATATCGCCTCAAAATCGCATTCCAAAACGCACAGTAAACGGTCTTTTCAAGTATAGACCCGCTCCACACCAGCTTACATCATACTGGAGCGCCTATTTTTTGCGCGAATTGCACACAAATCAATCAATTTTTGATCGTTTATGTTTTAATATGTTATATTCAGCGCTGTTATACTTTTTTGTCAAGTTCACTTGAGTGCGTTTTTGTTTGATGTATAGTTGAATTTGATCAAGCAAGGAGAAACCTAATGGCTCGTATAAAGGGGAATATAAAAACTCTGTTGACCGCCTGCATGGTGGCCGCCGTTTCGGCGGGTACTGGATTTGCTCAGGACAAGCCGCTTGAGGGTGTAACCCTCAACTTGGCTTCCATGAACGACCAGTTTTCGACAGTACTCGTGGACATGGCGCCTGCTTTTAAGGAAGCCACCGGTGCCGATCTCAAAGTCGACATTCTAGACTACGGCTCGCTGCTGACAAAAACCACGACCGATTTCGTGGGTGACACGGCGGGATACGACCTGATCACGATGGACATCGTCTGGGCCGGCCAATATGCGCAAAACGGTTTCTCGGTCGATTTGACAGACTTTATAAAGCGTGATGAAGCCGAATTGGGAATTGATGACATCTATCCCAAGCTCATGCATGCGCTTGGCAGCTACGAGGGAAAACAGGTCGCCTATCCCTTTGCCGGATACGCCAACTTGCTCGCCTATCGAACAGATCTGTTCGAAGCAGCCGGTCTGGATGTACCGCTGACCATGGAAGAACTTGTCGAAAGCGCCTACAAGCTTACAGACCCGTCGAAGAACCAGTATGGTTTTGTTGCCAATGGCCAAAAAGGCCCGGCCGTTGCCCAGGACTGGATGCAATACAATGCGGAAATGGGCGGCTCGATCCTAGGTGCGGACGGCAAGCCCGCGCTTAATTCCGATGCCAATGTGAAAAGCCTGGAAGTCTACCGCGATCTGTTCAAAAAAGCCGCGCCTCCCGGTGCCGCCGACTACGACTGGGGCGGACGTGAGGAAAGCTTCCGCCAAGGTATCGCTGCAACAATGCAAACCTGGTCTGTCGGTGCGCCCGGCTATTTCGATCCGGAGACATCAAAAATCGTCGACAAGGTCGGGCTTGCGCTCGCCCCGCGTGGCGAAGGCCTGCCTGAGCTCTATGGAATTGGCGGCTGGGCTCTCGCCATCAATGCAGACATCAGCGATCCGCAGAAAGAAGCAGCTTGGGCCTTTATCAAGTGGATCACCAGCCCTGAAGTTCACAAGGAATTCAATATGAAGGGCGCTGGCAGCTACATCCGCAAGAGCGTGGTAGCCGATGCGGATCTGAATTCAAAATATCCGTTCCTTCCGCTTCTCGACACGGCCTTCGAAAAGGGTGATGGCGATTACCGGCCACGCATCCCGGAATATCCTGAAATTCAGGATATCCTCGGTACAGCTGTAAACTCTGTTCTTGTCGGCGACGAAGATCCGAAGGCGGCGTTGGACAAGGCCCAGAAAGCGGCAGTCAAGCTTTTCTGATTTCCGAACACAGGATCCGGCTGCATTTCAAGCGGCCGGGCCCTGACCACAAGACGGATAGACCTTCCCCTCGTCTATCCGTCTTGGTTTTCTTTTTCTATGGCACATGCCAAATAGATCCCCTCACATTGTTCCCAGACGGCTTCTGAAATCCATGGCCCTTTCCACGAGCACCGCCCCTTCGGCCAACCCATTTGCCGTTTTCGGGTCGTTGACTTTCACACAACGCCGCAAGCTGTTTCTTGCGGCACTGGCCATGCCGGCATTGATCTACGTACTGCTTCTCGGCGTTTATCCGCTTGTGAAAGGCATCTGGTACAGTCTCTACGATTACAATCTCATCAAACCGGCCCGTACCCAATTCATCGGCATCGATAATTACCGGGAGCTGTTTATTGACAGTGACATGCGGCAAGCGCTGCTCAATACGGTTGTATTTACACTCGGCTCCGTGTTCTTCGAGCTTGTGCTTGGATTTGTAATCGCGCTGGCGCTGTGGCGTGACGAACTCTTCAATCGCATCTGCCTGACCTTGATCCTGATACCGGTTACAATCACTCCGCTTGTCGTCGGCCTGATCTTCAAGGGCCTCCTGCTCGCCGATTACGGGCTCGTCGGCTATTATCTGGCACAATGGGGGATCAGCGATCCGCGCGGGCTTTTTGCCTCCCCCGATACAGCGCTTGCAACGCTCATTTTCATTGATGTCTGGGAATGGACCCCGCTGGTGGCGCTTATTCTACTGGCGGGTCTTAAAGCACTGCCAACTGATATTCTGGAGGCTGCCTCCGTCGATGGCGCAAATCCTCTTCGCGTCTTCCGTTCAATCACGCTGCCGCTGATGTTGCCATCCGTCCTGCTGGCGCTGACCATACGATCAATTGATGCATTCCGGGTCTTCGACAGTGTTTTCGTGACGACAGGCGGCGGACCGGGCAACGCGACGAACACGCTGATGGTTTATGCGGTCAAGGAAGGCTTGAGCTTCTTCAATATTGGCAAGGCCTCGGCGATTGCCAATGTGTCTCTCCTGTGCACGGCCATGATTGCGGCTGGGCTTATTTTCCTGATCCGTCACTACGACAAGAAGGCAAGCATCCGATGAACAGGCAGATCGCACTCAATTCCGCCAGGCGGGGCTTTCTTCTGTTTATGCTCGCTTTCTTCATCCTGCCGTTCCTGTGGCTGGCAACGACGGCGTACAAGCCTTCTACGGACATCTTCTCCATACCGCCTCAGCTTGGCTTCAGACCGACGCTGGCACAGTTCACGAAGGCGCTGACCATCTTCGATGTTCCGGCGCTCGTGCGTTCGAGCATCTATATTGCCGGTGGATCGATGATCCTCTCGCTTCTCCTGGGAGTGCCCGCAGGTTATGCGCTGGCCCGATCTTCGCATCGTTTTGCCATGGCGCTCGCCTATTTCTTCATGTCGATCCGAATGGTGCCGGCAGTAGCTGCGCTTATTCCATTCTACCTGCTGATGCGCGATATCGGGCTGGTGGGGCATTGGTTTAGCGTCGTTTTAATCAACTGCGTGCTCAACACCGCCTTCGTCAGCTATATGATGTATTCCTATTTCCGCGCACTCCCCCCTGAAATGGAAGAAGCCGCGCTAACGGATGGCTGCACGCAGTTCACGGCTTTCTGGCGTGTGTCGCTGCCAGCCGTCCGCTCCGGCATTGTCGCCTCATCGCTGTTTTGCGTGCTGTTTTCCTGGAACGACTTCCTGTTCGCGATGTTCCTGACAAGGCTCGATTCCAAACCGATATCGGTCGCGCTTCTTTCCGCCTATGGAACAAAGGACATCACATGGGGAACGCTTGGCGCGCTCGCCCATTTTTCAACAATTCCCATTGTGCTGATGGTCCTTGCTCTCAATCGCCATTTTGTGCAGGGCCTGACGAAGGGCGTTCATTAAGAACGCCCTTCTGAAGCTCTGGCTCAGCCTTCGGCTGCCTTGAAGCTGCGCCAACCGCCATATCCAGTGATCTCGCGCGCACCTGCGAGGGCTGCACTTTCACACAGGAAGCCTGACACATGGGTACCATCGGCCAACTCGATCTTGCCGATACCCAGGGGCTGGGGAATGCGTTCGACAAAATCCGCGAACCCTTCCAGAGGCAATGACCAGATTTCGACATCAATGCCCGGCCCGGAAAAACCCGGGTCACGCTGCATTCCCGGCTTTTCCGGCACCGTATCGGCCAGCGCAAACAACCGATATTGGGGCGCCGTCTTCGCCGTGCGCCTGAAGATGCCGCCGCGCTCAAGAATTTCGTGGTTGAGAGCCATGTTGGAAAGGTGGGCACCTACCACAGCGATTTCCCGACGGCCGGCAGCATGGACGTCGTCGCTCTCATATACAGGATAGGCATTCAGGTTCATTCCCAGACCCAAGCCCGTACGCCGATGAAAATCGGCAGCAAAACCTGCGACCTTCGCCTCCATATAACTCGGCCCCAAGAGGGTGACGCCCGAAGGCAAGCCGTCGGCGCGGAAACCATTTGGTACAGCAACGCCGCAAAGGCCCATGAGATTGACGAAATTTGTATAGATTCCCAGCTTGGCATTGAGCGCAATCGGATCATCGAGGATTTCCGACTTCTTGTAGATCGTTGGACTGGTGGGCACCAGAAGCACCGCGATATCGTCCCAAACCGGCCGGATTGCGCACTTCAGTTCAGCAATGCGGTGGATGGCACGAAATGTATCAAGCGCGGAATACTGCCCGCTGTTTTCCAGAATGCTTCTGGTGACAGGGTGGATCGCATCGCCATGCTCAGCAAGCGTCTTTGCAAGACTGAGCGCTCGCTCGGAAATCCATGGGCCATCATAAAGGATACGCTGGGTCTCCTCAAATGCAGCAAAATCAACCGGAACGGCCTCGCCGCCCATCGCCGTCAGGCGCGCTACGGCTTCGTCAAACAGGCGCTCGGCTTCCTTGTCACCAAAGAAGCGCAGGGCGTCGCCAGCCGGAATGCCAAAACGGAAGCTCGGCGGCGGAGGCACGATCTCCAGCGGCACCTCATCGGCTTCCTGTTTTGAGAACGGATAGCCCGGATCATAACCTGCAATAATTCGCATGACCGCCATTCCATCCTCGACTGTAAGCGAGAAGACCGAAAGCGTTTCAATTGTCTTGACGCAGCCGCCACCGGATACGCAGGCATTGCTGATGATACCCGGTGTTGGCTTGATGCCGACAATATTGTTGAAGCCAGCCGGCACGCGTCCCGAACCGGCAGCATCGTTGGCGATGGAAAAACTTGATAGGCCCGCGGCCACGGAGACCCCGGACCCAGAGCTCGAGCCGCCGGAAATATAGTCTTCATTGAAAACGCTGGAGCACGCGCCGTAGGGAGTACGCATGCCCACAAGGCCTATCCCGAACTGATCCATATTGGTTTTGCCGATCAGGATCGCGCCGGAATCGAACAATCGCGTTACGGCCTGGCCGGATGTTTCGGCAACATATGAGCCTTCTTTTAAAGCATTTGTGGTCGGCAGGCCGACAACATCGTTGCAATCCTTGATCGAGAAGGGAATTCCCCAAAGCGGTTTCTCGACATGCCCTTCCGCCTCCAGTTTCCGCGCGGCGGCAAGTGCTTGCTCGCGCGGAACCAAATAGATCCAGACATGGTCTTCGCCGCGCGCCTCGATCCGGTCATAAATCGCGTTCACCACGTCGGATGGTGTCAGTCTGCCGCTTGCATAGGCGTTCTTCAGAGTTTGAAAATCCAGGCTACCTGTTGCTGCCAGCCATTCGGCATCGGACATTCTGAAATCCTCTCGTCACATGTTATTCTTGGGAAATGGATTCAAGCACCGGCTTACAAGAAGCGACCGCACCGAACAGTCCATTGCCGAATGTCATGATGCGCAGTTGGCCGGTATGCCGCTCAGCACTGGTGCCCTTGCAGGCATCGAAAACGGCAAGGCACTCAAAGCCCATATCGTTGGCATTTCGCTGTGTGGCGTGGACCAGCCCGTCCGTCGGCAAACCGCAGACCAACAGGTTGCGAATTCCGCGCCGCCTCAGCAACGCCTCCAATCCGGTGTTGTAGAAGGCATTGTCGCCGGCGTGATCAACTATCGGCGCCGTTGAGCTCAAGCCAAGCTCGGCGGACAACTGCCAACCGTTCGTGTTTGGTGTCAACGAGATGTCCGCTTGAGACGTGCGGCGGTTCAAGGCCGCCAGCGCCATTACATCTTGCCCCTTCCGGCTCGCAATCATCAACATGCCGCAAGCGGAAGCCGCCGCCAGCAGCCGGGCCGCGGTGGCAACTTCCTTTTGAGCGCACAGGGCATCAACCGCATTGTTTTGAAAACCAAGCAAAAGAAGCGCCGTATCGACTGCATTCCATTGCCCATCGAATGGCCAGGGATAAGGGCTCGCATCGACCTGCGGAAACAGTTCAGGCATTGAAAGCCTCCAAAGCCCGGGCAAATGAAACAGACGTGGAAACGTTGCCCCATCGACCGCCAAAAGCCTTCAGAATATCCATCGTCGCAGAATGATTCCGGGTTTCGACTGCGGCAGTACAGTCTTCGAGTATGACGCATTGGTAGCCGCGCTCGAAACCGTCGCGGAATGTCGACTGCACGCAGCAATCGGACGTGACCCCGGTGATGACCAGATGGGTTATGCCAGCCGCCTTGAGCTGCTGATCAAAATCCGTGGCGTGGAATGCTGATTTTCCTGGCTTGTCGATTACGGCCTCGCCCACTACCGGCGCCAGCTCCGGGACAATGTCGAAACCAGGTTCCCCGCGTACCAGAATGCGGCCGCTTTGCCCCATGTCGCCTATACCAAGCCCGTGTAAGCGGGTCCGCCATTGCTTGTTTTGCGGCAAATCGCTCAAGTCCGGCAGATGCCCCTCACGCGTGTGAAAAACTGCCGTTCCAAATGAACGTGCAGTTGCCAAGGCCCGGGCGACTGCCGGAATGACTGAGCGCGTGTTGCTGATATCCTCGCCGAGTTGATCGACCCAGCCTCCAGAATCACAAAAGTCGACCTGCATATCGATGATAACGAGGGCAACATGGCTTGCCCTTTCGGGATCGCTCACGGGCCAGAATACACTCATGCCGATGCCCTCTTGCCTTCCATGAAATGAAGAAGCGCTGAGAAATCATCAAAATCCTTGCCGAGCTGCATGACCGAAAGACCGGCACGGCGTGCTGACTCAGCACCGACCGCGCTGTCCTCGATAGCGAGCACGGTTTCCGGTCGCTTTCCGAGTCTGCTGCAGGCCAGCGCATAGGGTGCAGGGTCCGGTTTGCCATTCACCACATCCTCACGCGCCACGGTGAACGCCACATGCCTATCCAGACCAACTGCAGCCAGATTGGCTTCAACAATTCGATGACCGGAGTTGGAAACACAGCATTGAACTAGCCCGGCGTCACGAAAGGACTGAACGGCTTCACATACGCCGGGAATGGCTTTCAGGCTTGATGCATTGGCGATATAGGCCTCCACAATCTCCTGCAGCCATGCCTCTCTTGTGAGGCTGGGCGGATATTCTGTCGACATCACGCGCCAGACATCTTCCATCGCAACGCCGACAAAACGAACATCATCACTGCCCACCGACACTCCGTATCGCTCTGATACTTTCATCAGAGCCACGTGATGCAGCGGCTCGCTGTCCACGAGCGTGCCGTCGACGTCCCAGGCGATTGCCTCAATCATTACGACGCTCCCTGGAAAAATAGTCTTTCAGGGCATCATAGAGTTCACGGTAGTCGGAATAGATGATGTCTCCCATCGCCTTGCCTTCATCTGAGGGCTGATAGACTTCGCCGATGGCGGTCGCTTTTGATACGTCGCCCCACGACGCCAGACCGACCGCGACCAAGGCCACCCATGCAGCACCGACCGAAGACCCATATGCATCCGCCAGCCCATGGACCGGTTGCCCGCAGATATCCGCAACAATCTGCATCCAGACGCGACTGCGGCTACCGCCGTCCGAAGCAAGCAAACGTGTCGGTGGGCGGTCCGTTTCTTCCAGCACCTCCAAATGATGGCGAAAACCGCAGGCCACGGCTTCGAGAACAGCACGCCAGACATGGGCACGGCTGTGACTGAGGCTCAGGCCGGTCACAGTGCCGCGTGCCATCGGATCATGAATCGGGGTTTTTTCACCGAGGAAATAGGGCAAGGCCCGAACGCCATCCGAGCCGGCGGGAATGGACGCCGCCTCCCCGTCCAGAAGCTTCAGGCTGGTGTCATCCTGGCTGCCGCCAATCATTGCGGCAAGCCAGCGCAACAAGGAGCCGGAAGAGGCCATGCAGCCGTTTGGCGCGTAAAGTCCGGGAATCAGATGATAATCCAAAAACAGCCGGTAGTCGGGTTCTGGTTTGTCTGCAATGGCAATGATATCGCCAGCCCCGCCGAATTTGAGGAGCACATCGCCGGCATTTGTCAAACCAGCTGCGAGTGCCGATGCAATATGATCGGCAGCCCCGCCGAAAACAGGCAGACCCGGCGGAAGCCCGGTCGCTTGCGACACCTCGGGCGTCACATGGCCCGCAACTTCATGCGCGGCAATCAATGACGGCAAGACACTGGACTGCAAGCCCGAAAGCGAAACTAGCCCTGAATCGACATCATGGGTTTCTAGGTCGATGAAACCGGCCTCAAGAGCCCAGTTGCGCTCCACCGTCAGATTGCCGGTCAGCTGCATGTTGATGAAATCATAAGACCCCAGAACATGCGATATTTGCGCAAACAGATCAGGTTCATGTTTGGCGATCCAGCGTAACTTCGGGGCGACTAGTTGCTGGGTGATACCCTGGCCGGTGCGGCGCAAGAATGTAACCTCGTCAACCTCCGCCTGGAGTTCCTCCACCTCCCGTCCGCAGCGGGCATCACTTTGCTGAATACTGGGGCGCAGCACATTGCGGTTCTTGTCGAGCAGAACAACTGCGGGCAGCATCCCGGTCACACAAATTCCGGCGAGCTCCGAGACATCCAGCAATGCGCCGGTGGTTTCCCGCAGCACGGCCTGGGCGTTGAGCCACCACTCGGCAGGGTCGGCTTCGGCAAATCCGGGTTGTGATGAGGAGAGTTTCGAGGGACGGGACGCCCAGGCCAAGGTTTCGCCAGAAGGCGCCATCGCCACGGCCACCGTGGATGTCGTTCCAATATCCAGACCTATCACAATAGGCATAGGGCAAACCTTTCAGCAGATCACTGGCGACCCCGATCGAGAATTTTGGCGCCTTCAGGTGCGAACGGCCTGCTCGCTTTGGGGATCGAAAAAATGAAGCTGTGCGGGGTCAATGGAAACAGTCAGAGATGCCCCGGAAACAAGCGTCGGCCCGCCAGGCAGTGATGCGCGCAATTGATGGCCCGAGAGCGCCAATTCACCATCATCATCGACAATTTCTTCAAGATTGTCCGCTGCGTCGATGTCGATGTCGATGTCGATGTGGACAAGCTGCGTGGCACCGAAATCCTCGACAAATGCGATTTGCCCCTGCATACACCCCTGTGTGGCTTCGGCACCGCCAAGGGACACAAGCGATTCAGGACGAATGCCAAGTGTAATGCTCTTTCCGGCATAGCCTGCCAGAGCCGGTCTCGCCGCCAGCAGACCTGCGTCGAGCGGCAACCGGAGTGAGCCAACTTCTGCAAACAGGCTTTCGCCTTCGGCAACCACATCTGCCTTTAGAAAGTTCATGGATGGTGTCCCGATGAACCCGGCAACGAAAAGATTGTCGGGTGCATCATAGAGCGTTCTGGGTGCGCCGAGCTGTTGCAGCACTCCACCTCGCATCACAGCCACACGATCTCCCATGGTCATTGCTTCGACCTGGTCATGGGTAACGTAGACGGTTGTGATTCCTGACATTTTCTGTAGACGGGCAATTTCCCCACGCATCTGAGCGCGAAGCCGAGCATCGAGATTGGATAGCGGCTCGTCCATCAAAAACGCCGCTGGCTCGCGTACCAGCGCACGGCCCATGGCAACACGCTGACGCTGACCGCCGGACAATTGTCCCGGTTTGCGGTTAAGATACGGCTCAAGTTCGAGGAGCTTGGCGGTTTTCCCGACTTTTTCCGCGATCACATTTTTAGCTACGCCGCGCGCCGACAGCCCGAAGCCGATGTTTTCGGCAACAGACATATGCGGATAGAGCGCGTAGGACTGGAAAACCATGGCGACATCGCGGTCACGCGGAGCAAGATCATTGGCGACCTCGCCGCCGATCATCAGCTGGCCGCCGGTTATATCCTCAAGACCTGCTATCATACGCAGAGCCGTCGACTTTCCGCAGCCACTCGGGCCAACGAGCACTAGAAACTCGCCATCCTGTATCTCAAGATCAAGGTGGCGAATGGCTGTCGATCCGTCCGGATAACGCTTTTCGACACCCTCAAATATGATGGACGCCATGAATTCTCCAATATCGGCATGGTGCGGCTGCGCGGGAGGACGCGGCACGCGAGATGTTCAGGTCATGTAGACGCCACCGGTTACATTGACGCCCTGCCCTGTCATGAAACGGGCGGAATCGGAGCAAAGAAACACTGCAACATCGGCAACATCTTCCGGCGTCTCGATGCGGCCAAGCGGTGTCTGGGAAATATAATCGTCAACCACGCGTTCGGGTGTGACGGCGCGAAGCTCGGCTTCCCAGGCAATTTCGCGTTCCTGCATGCCGGTCTTCACAAAGCCCGGACACACCGCATTTACGCGAATACCGTTGGGTGCCAGCTCACGCGCCAGCGCCTGCGTCCAGCCGAGAACGGCGAATTTACTGGCCGAATAATGGGCAAGCAGAGGCGCTCCCACCTTGGCCGCCAATGACGCCGTGTTGACAATGACGCCGCGGCCTTTTTCGACAAAGAAGCGTGCTGCAATCTGGTTGGACAGGAAGATTCCGCGGGCATTGACGTCAAAATTGAAGTCCCAATCCTCATCCGTCAGAGAAAGGGCATGCTGCATGCTGGATACGCCCGCGTTGGCGATGAGTATCTCGTATCCACTCATGATCTTGTCGGCCTCATCAAAGGCAGACTGCACGGAACCGCGCTTGCGAACATCGATCTCAAGTGCATGGCCACCGACTTCCGCGGCCGCAGCCTGCGCGGCTTCAAGCTGAATATCGCAGATTGTCACAACAACACCTTGCTGCGCCAGTGCCCGTGCGATCGCCAGCCCTATTCCGCTGCCACCGCCAGTCACAATCGCCCGCAAACCTTCCAGCTCAGCGAATTTCGGATGTCCCACACCAACTGCTCCTTTTGAAACAATGGGGCGACCATACAGCAACAAAAACTTACAAATCAATCGAATTTTATGTTTGAATTTGTTCGCTTTCTGCTTTAAGCACATAGAAAGAATGATTTAATGTCAGCCAAAGCATGGGATTCGTTCGAACTGAAAAATGTTTGATCGATTGTCTGAAATGAACACACCGTCAGATACAGATACCCCGCCGAATGAAAGAACCAAAGTGCTAGCACGAACCAGGCACAGCTGGATTTTGGATGCGCTTACGGAGACCGGCGCCGTGTCTGTTGCAGAAGTCTCCGCACAGCTCGGCGTGTCGGAAATGACGGTCCGGCGAGACCTGACTGAGCTTGAGCGTGAAGGGCGTCTGGCCCGTACCCATGGCGGTGCCGTGAGTACCGAGAAGACGTCTTTGCCGGACACCAGCTCATCAAATTTCAATGAACCCGCCTTTCAGGCCCGGCTCTCCAAGAACTCGCTTCCCAAACGTCTGATTGCGGAAGTCGCCGCATCCATTGCGGCGGGAGAGCGTGCAATCGCGCTCGATGTCGGTACAACGACGTTTCTGTTGTCCCGGTTGCTTGCACCGCAACAACACATGAAGTTCTTCACCAACAGCATTCGCAATGCGTTGCAACTGGGCGAAGGTCTGGGCGAGGTCTATATCCCGGGCGGCCACATGCGAAACGACGAGATGTCGATTTCCAATGCCAGCGCAGTCGCGCAATTCAGTCAACTGTGGTTCGACATTGCCTTTGTCGGCATATCCGGCCTGACCGCCGACGGAATTTACGACTACTCGTTTGACGACACAGAAATGAAGCGGGTCTATCTGAAGCGCTCGACGAAGAAAATCGTCCTGTGTGATGCCGGAAAATTCAACCGCATGTCACTGGTTCACATCTCCCCACTTGCAGATTTTGATCTGCTTATCACCGATACCGAGCCGCCGGCGGACCTGGCTCAAGCTCTCGCTGCGGCGAAAGTGGAAGTCATCGTCGCAAATCAGGTTCAATAAAGATTGCGTCGCACACACTAACGCACTGCCACCCGTCCGATTCCGTCGTTTTTTGGAGCTAGAAATGGTTTTTGATTTTTTTGGAGACAAGAAGAAGGTCATCATTGCGATGTCGCACATTGGTGCCTTGCCGGGCTCTCCCGGATATGACTCCAAAGGCGGCATGAAACAGCTGATCGACGATGTTTTGAGCGATATCGAAAAGCTCCAGGAGGGCGGCGTAGACGCGATCATGTTCGGCAACGAAAATGACCGGCCTTACGAGCTCAAGGCTCCGCAGGAAGGCATTGCGGCGATGACGGCCATCGTACAGGCGGCCAAACCGCATCTGAAAGTGCCTTTTGGCGTCAATTATCTCTGGGATCCGGTTGCAAGTATTGCCGTCGGCGCGGCAACAGGGGCGAAATTTGTCCGCGAAATATTCACCGGTGTTTTTGCGTCCGACATGGGTGTCTGGGCGCCCGATTGTGCTGCTGCTGCAAGGTTGCGTTCCAAACTTGACCGCAAAGACATGAAGATGCTCTTCAACATCAACGCCGAATTCGCTCATTCGCTGGACCAGCGCCCGCTTGAGCTTCGCGCCAGCAGTGCTGTGTTCTCGTCACAGGCAGACGCGATTCTCGTGTCCGGTCCGCTCACCGGACAGGCGGTCGATCAGTCTGGCTTGCGTGCCGTATGCGACGCCGTTTCCGATGTCCCGGTCTTTGCCAATACCGGTGTCAACAAGGACAATGTCACCGACATTCTGTCTTGCGCCAGTGGTGTGGTGATCGGCACGCATTTCAAATATGAGGGCGACACTTGGAACAAAGTGGATTCTGAACGGGTCAAACGGTTTATGGAAATTGTAGAGACTATTCGAGGCTGATGTATCGGTCTTCGTGAGATTTTGGCAGTGCCACAAATTTTGCGGTCATTTTGAATACGGCCAAGTTTCGGTTTTACGCCCAAAATATGGTTTTCGTGGATCGTCACAGGCTGAGTCAGGGCAAATGGTCCTATTGAGCAGCCCCACTTGAGTAGTCCACTTTGAAAGTTAGTGCATGCTTGGCCTTTGGTCCATCGGGACGATGGTTTCAGGAGCCGGCGGGCGGTAGCCCAATGCCCAGTTTCCGGGGCACTATGAGGTCGTTTTGTGTTGTCGTGTTTTCTCCAGCTTTCGATGATGACTTGAGCCTCTCGCAGACAGGTGAAGATCTCTCCGTTCAACAGTTCATCGCGCAAGCGCGCATTGAAGCTCTCACAGTATCCGTTCTGCCAGGGCGAGCCTGGTTCGATGTAGGCGGTTTGGACTCCAACGGCCTTGATCCAGCCCCTGACTGCCTGAGCTACGAACTCAGGTCCGTAATACCTTCGGAACGACGTTGATTGAGAGGCTATGAGCGCCTGTGCAGTCCCCAAACAGCACGCACTGGTGGTCATATAGCCGTGCCTCAGGTCTCTAAAGTGGTTTTGCACAAATCACCCTACAGAGGAGATCGACTATGACCGATACCAGTATCCCACAAACCGAGCCCGTTTTGGTGGCGATCGATATCTCGAAGACGCGCCATGAGGCTTTGATTGCTGTGCCGGGCAAGACGCGCCGTCGCCGTGTAACAGTTTTGAACCAGCTGGACGACTTCCCCCGGCTGATCGGAGCGCTGTCAAACTATGGCCGCCCGGTCCGTGTGGCATTTGAGGCAACCGGCAATTATCACCGCGCCCTCGCTTTTCATCTGAGCGCCGCAGGTTTTGAGACGAGGTTGGTCTCCTCAGTTGCGTTGGCGCGGACCCGGGAAGCTCTCAATAACAGTTGGGACAAGAACGATCCGAAGGACGCTCAGGTCATTTTGCACATGATGGAGATCGGGAACTTGCAGTTCTACCACGATCCGCTGCTGTCTGGCACGAACGACCTTCAGGAGCTTTCCAAAACCCATGACATTGTATCAAGATCAAAGACTGAGCTCTGGCACAGGGTTTTGACCCATTATCTGCCGCTGTATTTTCCCGAAGCAGATCGCTTTCACCGCAGCTCACGCAGTGATTGGTTCTTTGCGTTTCTCGAACGATATCCCTCCCCACATTTCATTTCAGCGATGGGTAGGGAAGCTTTCATCGCGGATGCTTGGGACGCTGTAGGGCGCCGCGTGTCCAAAGAGCGTTTGCTGGCAGATATTTATGAGACCGCCAAAACATCAGTGGGACTGCCGGTCGATCCTCGATCCGATGCCATCATGATGTTCCGCATGGTCCTTGCCGAGGGGCGCAGCCTGATTGCGCAGCGCAACCAGATTGAGGACCGCGCAATCGCATTGCTCAAGGATAATCCGGATTATCAACTGCTGACCTCGATCCCCGGAATCGGACCCATCAACGCCCTGACCATCCTGGCGGAGGCCGGTGATTTGCGTCGGTTCCAGCATCACCGGCAGTTCCTGAAGTTCTGCGGTATGGATCTCGCCACCATCCAGTCCGGCATGTTCCGGGGGCAAAGCAAACTGTCAAAATACGGCAATGCCCGATTGCGACGCACCCTCTGGCTCGCCGGGCAAGTCGCTGTCCTTCAACCTGCCAACAGCTTCCGCGACAAGTTCGAGCGCTACATCTCCAAGGATCGCAACAACACCCATTTGCGCCGAAAGGCGTATACCGCAATCGCAGCCAAGATGGCCCGCACAGTCCATGCGATCATCAAAGGCGGTGCCCCCTATCGCCCCTTCTTCGAGGGGACGATCGACAGCAGAAGGACCTTTCTCTGATAGGGCCGTGGAGGCAGCACTCTGACCTCGTAGATAATGTTCAGGCCTTCTGCTCAACGGTAAATGGATCTCGTCTTAAGGACGGTGAGAGCCGCAATCATGCGTACTCTGTGTTTGTTATGGGAGAGACCACACGTTGACCAAAATGCTGAACTGAGGCAAGTTTCAAACGTGTCGCATTCCAACGACACGAATACGATCTGATGCCAAAGCAATCAATCGTTCCTAATATAGGACGTTGTCGGATCGAATGAATGACGGGATGCCGCGCAGGATGAACAGATCACTCAAGGCGTCGATGACATTGCCTGAGTTCAGCTTGCGATCCACACGAATGACCAGGCACTCTCGGCTGTATTCATCGATGATGTTCAGCGTGCGGAAGGCCTTACCGTCGTCGGTCCGGCAATGCACGAAGTCGTACGACCAGACATGGTTGCGATACTCAGGTCGTAGCCGAACGCACGACCCGTTGTTCAGCCAGAGCCGTCCCTTCTTTGGTTGTTTCATTGGCACTTTCAGCCCCTCTCGCCGCCACAGTCTTTCAATCCGCTTGTCGTTCACCTGCCAGCCAGCATCTCTCAGCAGCGCAGCGATCCGACGATAGCCGTATCGGCCATACTGGCGAGTCAGCTCGATCATGTCGGCCACCAACCGCTCTTCGTCTGGACGACCAACTGGTACCTTACGTTGTGTGGATAGGTGTTGTCTCAAAACGCGGCAAGCCCGGCGTTCTGAGACATTCAATTCACCGCGAACACGAAT
>NZ_JBAKIA010000003.1:0-2432 GCF_037783265.1 Roseibium algae | reverse complement strand
AGCGGCCTCCGCCAAAATTAACTTGTCCAAGGTCAAATCAGAAACGGCCCTGCGCAATCGCTCGTTTTCTTGCTGAAGGCGTTTCAGTTCCTTCAATTGATCTGTGCCCATTCCACCGTACTTCTTCTTCCAGCGGTAGAACGTTTGTTCAGTCACGCTGATCTGACGGATAGCATCCAGACGCGGCATCCCTTGCCCTGTCAGAACCTCAACCTGCCGTAACTTCGTAACAATCTCTTCCGGCTTTGGTCGCTTGTTGGTCATGTGTTTCCTCCGTTTTCCTAAACATAGCGGAGGACCACTTCAAAGGGGGAGGCTCAGAAAACGAAACCCCTTCAGACGGGGAAAGTGCTCGGCAATCTCATGTCGTCTCGATAACCGAAACGCCGGGGTCAAACAACTTGGCAATACCCATTCAACAACTGCTCAGAATTTAGGCTCGTCGAAATAGCGCAGCGGCAACTCCCAGATCACCACTTTTAGCTGCGGAAGCTTCGCGCGTTCCTCTTTCAGGAACGTTTCCATCGGCTTGAAAGGCCCCTCGCCTTCCGCGGCCAGATTGATCAGGTCGGTCCTGGTGACCGCGCGCAGCTGCGACTCGAAGCTCCAGAGCGGATTGGCGGAGTAACTGGACCCGACCAGGGCGACCTCTGGTCCAGCACTGTCCTCGGCAAATAGGTCGTCGAGGCCAAGCTCGGCTGCCACCGCGTCGAGACGCGTGACCTGCTCCGCCGACTGGTCAAAATAAGGCGAGAAGACGGAAAACTTGGCAAAATTATAGAGATCGCCCATATGAGCGGTCACCGCCTGCGGCTTCAGCTCATAAGCGGTCTCTTTCAGATCGACGCTGCCTGCCAGGGTCTCCGCGACCGCTTTCGCGGCGACACCGGCGCCGAAAACGGTCCAGTGGGTGTCGGCCTTCAGGAAAACGCTTTCAAATTCCCGCGCGTCCTGAAACCGCGCCCGAAGATCGGGTACCTTCAGGTGTTCCATCGCCAGAAGACGTTGGCGGACTGTTTCATAATAGACCGTCCGCGCCGCAGGCTGGTCGATCCGTCCCAGATTGTCGCTGTAGATGTCCGCCTTTTCCGGGATCAGCACGGCAACCACAGTGATCCCCTTGTGGCTGAGATCGAAGACGGTTTCCTCGATGAATTTCAGATGCTCATTGAGCGTCTCGGTCGATTCCCGGTTCCAGGTGAATTCCTCGTCGGAGAACAGCCAGCCGTCCGCTCCCTTCACCAGGCCCTTGCGGGCTTCGTCAAAGACCCCGAAGCTGATCGTGTTCATCAGACCGGTCGCAAAATCGCGGATCGGGAATTCTTCCTTGTAGATTTCCTCCAGCGCGAGAGCCTCGCGACCCTTGATAATATCCTCGTAATCGACGGGCTGCCGGCGATGCTCCACCATCGCGTCGCTGGTCCAGAAATGCACAAAGGCATAGATGCCCAGACCGCACATGGCGGCACAGAACAGTGTCGGCAGGTACTTGATAGTCGTGGTGACAGGATTGTCGCCCGAGCCGGACATGGCACTGAGATTGAACTGACGAATAGGCATGTTTCTTTCTCCGGCCGATTAGAACTGGAAATACAGGAAGGGTGTGTCGCTGTCGGCGACCAGCTTTAAAATGGCCAATCCGCCGAGAACGGTGGCTGCAATCGCCATCGGCTGGGAAATCGGCGGATTGTCGATTTCATTGGTCTTGACTAGCTCATGGGTGCTCTTCAGGCAAAACGCCTTGCGCAGCTGACGTTCCCCAAGGGCAATGGCAATGCCGAGCGCGAGGAACACCAGCGAGAACGCGGTGAACTGCCAGGCATAGTCGCTGCGCAGCGCAAACCCTTGCAGACCGAACATGCCCGAGAGCATGTCCTTCGCTTGCCCCATGGTCTCGGAGCGGAAAAACACCCAGCCGATGACAAAGACCAGCGTAGTCAGCAGCCAGTTGCCAATCTGGAACGGTGCATTGGCCGAGATCTTGAAGATCCGTTCGATGATCAGCCACAGCCCGTGCCAGGCACCCCAGACGATGAAAGTCATGTTGGCACCGTGCCACAGGCCGCCCAGCACCATGGTGGCCGCCAGGTTGACATAGGTCCGGCTGATGCCGATGCGGTTGCCGCCCAGTGAGATGTAGAGGTAGTCGCGCAACCATGAGGACAGCGAAATGTGCCAGCGCCGCCAGAAATCGGTGATGTTGACCGAGGTATAGGGCGCGTCGAAATTCTCGACGAAATAGAAGCCGACCATCATGGCAAGACCGATCGCCATTGAGGAATAGCCCGAGAAGTCGAAATAGAGCTGGATCGAATAGGCGATCGCCCCGAGCCAGGCTTCCGACGCCGTCGGATTGGGGATAGCAAAGGCCGCGTCGGCGATCACCGCCGCGCTGTCGGCAATCAGCACTTTCTTGGCAAGGCCCGTCATGA